>NZ_JBHFIZ010000038.1:95385-132861 GCF_057334535.1 Achromobacter colocynthidis | reverse complement strand
CCCCCCCCCCCCCCCCCCCCCCCCCCCAACGCGGTGCCCCAACTTCCCGCACCCAGGACGGCAACGCGCAAGCGCGGCAGAGCGGGATGGTTCATCGGGGCGCGGCGTGCTTACTGACGGGTGGCGCTGGCGGGCAGGATGATGCCCGAATCGCTGCCGTTGGTATTGCCGTTGCCGTTGGCGGCGCCTTGCTGCTGCTGTTGCAACTCGGCCAGGCGCTGTTCGTACAGGGCTTGGAAGTTGACTTCGGTCAGGTGCAGCGGCGGCATCGAGGTGCGGGTGATCGCATCGGCCACGTTGGCGCGCAGGTACGGGTACAGCATCGTCGGGCAAACAATGCCCAGCAGCGGATCCAGCTGCTCTTCGGGGATGTTGGCCGCTTCGAAGATGCCGGCTTGCGTGCCTTCGACCAGGTACACAACCTTGTCGTTGATGCGGGTGGTGACGGTGACGGTGACCGTGGTTTCGAACACGGTTTCGGCCAGACGTTGGCCGCCCACGGTGATGCTCACTTCAACCTGGGGCGCTTCTTGCTCCAGGAAGACGTGGGGCGCGTTCGGCATTTCCAGCGAAAGGTCTTTCAGGTAGACGCGTTGCAGATTGAACGAGGGCGCGTCGTTGCCGCCTTCTTGCTGGGTGTTTTGGTCTTGATCAGCCATGAGTATTTCCGTTGGTGGGGGGGCAAAAGTAGAGGCGATTAGCCGTTGAGCAAGGGGGCAAGGCCACCCGAGCGGTCCAGGGCCATCAGGTCGTCGCAACCGCCGACATGTTTATCGCCGATGAAGATTTGCGGCACGGTGCGTCGGCCGGTACGTTCGATCATGACATCGCGTTGTGACGGGTCGCGGTCGATCTGGATGATTTCCAGGTCGGTCACGCCACGCTGCTCAAGCAGGGCCTTCGCGCGCGAGCAATAGGGACAGTAGTCCTTGCTGTACATGACGACTTTATTCATAGGCGCTCCTTGCGAGTTCAAGATTGAAGAGATGGGGGCAGCCCCGGGGGCGGCCCGGGTCAGCCCTTTTGGGTGACCGGCAGGCTGGCGGCCGACCAGGCGCGCATGCCGCCTTCCAGCGGCACCGCGTCGGCGAAGCCTTGCGCACGCAGCTTTGCGGCGGCGCGGGCCGAGTCGCGGCCATTGTCGCAAACCACAACCAGCGGCTTGTTCTTCGGCAGCGACGCGGCCTTTTGTTCGATGTCGGCCGCCGGCACATTTCGTGCCTGGGCGATGTGGCCGGCCTGGAATTGTTCGGCGGGGCGCACGTCGATCCACACGGCGTTGCGCTGGTTCACCATCTGGATGGCCTCGCCGGTGCTGACGGCCGAGCCCTTGCGGCCCTTGCGCAGGGCGGGAATAGCCAGCATCACGCCAGAGATCACGGTGACGGCGACGATGAAGACGTTATTTTTATCGAGCAAGAATTGCAAAAGATCCACGGGTCATCCTGAAGGGCGGCAGCGAGCCGGATATGGGCGAACCCTCGGCCAACCCGCGGGCGCCGCGCCAGGGAATTGGACGAGTGCGCCGGGGCAAAATCAAGGGCAAAATCACTCAATTATAAAATGAGCGCATTCTTTAACCATCCTTTAACTTTAACCCGCGCGGAAAGCGTGCCAAACCATGCATAAACTTGTTCTCATGCGCCACGGCGAAAGCCAGTGGAATCTGGAAAACCGCTTCACCGGCTGGACCGACGTCGACCTGACCGAAACCGGCCGTGAACAGGCCCGAAAAGCCGGCGAGCTGCTGAAAAAAGAAGGCTATACCTTCGACCTGGCCTACTCGTCGGTGCTCAAGCGCGCCATCCGCACGCTGTGGATCGCGCTGGACGCCATGGACGCCATGTACACCCCCGTGGGCGTGAACTGGCGCCTGAACGAACGCCACTACGGCGCGCTGCAGGGCTTGAACAAAGCCGAAACCGCCGCCAAGTATGGCGACGAGCAAGTGCTGATCTGGCGCCGTGCCTACGCCATCGCCCCGGAACCGCTGTCGCTGGACGACGAACGCCACCCGCGTTTCGACAGCCGCTACGCCAAGATCCCGGCCGACCAGCTGCCCGCCACCGAATGCCTGAAAGACACCGTGGACCGCGTGCTGCCGTTCTGGAACGATTCGATTGCCCCGGCCATCCGCGCCGGCCGCAAGGTGCTGATCGCCGCCCACGGCAACAGCCTGCGTGCGCTGATCAAGCACCTGGACAACGTCTCGGACGACGACATCGTCAACCTGAACATCCCGACCGGCCAGCCGCTGGTCTATGAATTGGATGATGACCTGCGCCCGATCCGCCACTATTATCTGGGCGATGCCGCCGAGATCGAGGCGGCCATGGCTGCGGTTGCCGCCCAAGGCAAGGCTAAGAAGGACTGATATCTCTATGCGTCGCACGGCAGGGTTGTTGTTGGCGGTCATGTTGACCAGTGGGGTGCTATCGGCTCGCGCCGCGCCCAACGACCTTGCAGGCCGCCAGTCCGACGCCGAGCGTCAGCAGGCGGCCTTGCGCGACCGCATCGAGAATCTGCAAAAGGAAATCGACGGGCGGGAAACCGCCCGCAAGGAAGCCGCCGACGCGCTTAAGCAGTCGGAATCGGCCATTTCCAAGATCAACCTGCGCCTGCGCGAACTGGCCGATGCCGGTCGCCAGGCGCAGACCGAACTGACCGGGCTGGAAAAGCAGATCGGCGAGCAGGAAGCCGTGCTGGCCAAGCGCCGCGTGGAACTTGCCGACCAGCTTCGCACCCAGTACACCAGCGGCCTGTCGCCGTGGACGGCGCTGCTGTCCGGCGACGACCCCCAAGTGCTGGGCCGCAACCTGGGCTACCTGGACTACGTGTCGCAAGCCCGGGCCAATGCCGTCAAGGCGCTTCGGGCGGACATCGATCGCCTGGCGGCCTTGCAGGCGCGTGCCGATGCCCGGCGCGATGAAATCGAAAAAGTCGTGGCTGAAACCTCCGAGCAAAAGGCCGCGCTGGTCGGGCAGCAGAAAGAGCGCGCCACGCTCCTGGCGCAGTTGGAAGGGCAGATTGCCGCCCAGCGCGCCGAAGCCAACAAGCTGGGGCGCGACGACCAGCGCCTGTCGCGCCTGATCACCGATCTGGATGCGGCTATCGCCAAGCAGATTGAAGAAGCCCGTAAGGCCGAAGAGGCGCGCAAGAAGGCCGAAGAGGCTCGCCGCGTGGAAGAAGCGCGCCGCGCCGCTGAAGAATCCCGCAAACGCGCTGAGGCCGAACGCCGCGCGGAAGAAGCCCGCAAAAAGGCCGAGGCCGACCGCAAGCTGGCCGCCGAATCCGCCGCCCGACGCGACCGCGATAGTCGCGATGCCCGCGACGCGGCCCAAGCCCGTGAACAAGTCGAGGCGGCATCGCGCCAGAGCCGCGGCCCGGTCGCCGTGGCCGATCCCGACGCCGCCGGATTACGCCCGGCTGAACAAGGGCAGACCCGCCTGACCGATCCAGCCGGATCGGCGCGGCAGACGCCTGCCAAATCGCCGGAACCCGCAAAAAATACGGAACCCGCAGAGGCCGACACCACTCCAACCCGCAGTGCATCGGCGCAACAAAGCGCCCGCGCCGCGCCGCTGGGAAGTGGCAGCGGCTTGAAACATGGCTTGGCCATGCCGGTGCGCGGCCAGGTGCAAGGCCGTTTCGGGGTTGACCGCCCGGATGGCGGCGTCTGGCGCGGCGTGGTGCTGCGCGCGCCGGAAGGCACCCCCGTCAAGGTGGTGGCCCCTGGCACCGTGGTCTACGCCGCCTGGCTGCGTGGTTTTGGCAATCTCATCATTGTGGATCATGGCCAGCAGTACCTGACTGTCTATGCTTACAACCAAAGCCTGCTCAAACGAGTGGGGGATTCGGTGTCAGGTGGCGATACTATTGCTACCGTAGGTGCAACCGGCGGCCAAGTGGAATCCGGCCTATACTTTGAAATTCGCCATCGTGGCGCTCCTGTGGACCCGGCCCAGTGGCTGGCCCAATAGGTTGGTAGGTACAAGTCGTTGGTAAATTACCAAACCGCCATCGGCGAAAACAAAATTCGGGAAGTGTGCATGGGCACTCGCAAGTTTCGCGGTTTCGGTCTGATTGCCATCGGTGCGGTGGCTGGCGTATTGCTTAGCGTAGGGGTAACAGCCGTTGCCCAGCGCGGCAGTCCATTGCCTTTGGACGAGCTCAGGCAACTGAGCAATGTTTTCGCCGCCATCAAAAACAACTACGTCGAAGCGGTCGACGACAAAACCCTGATCGACAACGCGATCTCGGGCATGGTCTCGAACCTTGACCCGCACTCGGCCTACCTGGATGCCGACGCCTTCCGCGAAATGCAGACGGCGACCCAAGGCGAGTTCGGCGGCCTGGGCATCGAAGTCGGCGCGGAAGACGGCTTCGTGAAGGTGATTTCACCCATCGAAGACACGCCCGCCGCGCGCGCTGGCGTCATGGCCGGTGACCTCATCATCAAGATCGACGACACGCCCACCAAGGGCATGACCCTGAACGACGCGGTCAAGCTCATGCGTGGCGCGCCCAAGTCGCCCATCACCCTGACCATCATGCGTGCCGATCGTCCCCAGCCCATCGTGCTGAAGATCGTGCGTGATGTCATCAAGGTGCGCAGCGTGCGCAGCAAGATGCTGGACAACGGCATCGGCTATGTCCGTGTTGCGCAGTTCCAGGAAAAGACCGGCGCTGATCTGGCCAAGCAACTGAAGGACCTGGGCGCGAAGGAAGCGCCTAAGGGCCTGGTGCTGGACTTGCGTAACGACCCGGGCGGCCTGCTGACCAGCGCCATCGGCGTGTCGGGTGCATTCCTGCCGCCGGACACCCTGGTGGTCTCCACCGACGGCCGCACGCCCGACGCCCGCCACAAGTACCTGGCCACGCCGTCGGAATATGCCCGCGGCGAAAGCAACTACCTGTCGGGCCTGCCGGCCTGGACCAAGACGGTGCCGATGGTGGTGCTGGTGAACGTGGGCTCGGCCTCGGCGTCCGAAATTGTGGCCGGCGCGCTGCAAGACCACAAGCGCGCCAAGGTGCTGGGCAACCGTACGTTCGGCAAGGGCTCGGTGCAGGTCATCCTGCCGCTGTCCGAATCCACCGCCGTCAAGCTGACGCCCTCGCGCTACTTCACGCCCAGCGGCCGTTCCATTCAAGCCACGGGCATTGAACCGGACTACGTCGTTGCCGATACGGCCGACGGCGATCTGTTCCGTCTGCCGCGCGAAGCCGACCTGCAGCGCCACCTGTCCAACCCCGAGACCGCCAACGAGGTGAAGTCCAACTCGGCGCAAGACAACGTCGACCTGCCCACCAAGGTGTTCGAGTTCGGCGGCAAGGATGATTTCCAACTGCAGCAAGCCTTGAACGTGCTGGCCGGCAAGCCGGTGCAGAAGGGTTCGGCGCGAGCCCAGGCCAAGGCTGACGCCAAGGCCGGTGGCGGTACGCCCACGCGCATGAAGATCACGCCGACCGGAGTCGAGCCCAGCAAGGACAAATGAACGACCAGCAATTGCTGCGCTACGCCCGCCACATCCTGCTTGAGGAGCTGGGTATAGAAGGGCAGGAAAAACTGCTGGCGGCGCGTGTGCTTATCGTGGGTGCGGGGGGGCTGGGTTCCCCCGCCGCCCTGTACCTGGCCACCGCCGGCGTGGGTGACATCACCCTGGCCGACGACGACGTCGTCGAGCTCAGCAACCTGCAACGCCAGATCCTCCACACCACCGCCAGCGTCGGCCGCCACAAGGCCGAGTCCGGGCGCGACATGCTCGCGGCGTTCAACCCGCAGGCGCGCGTCCATGCCCGGGTCGAACGGCTGCAAGGGCAAGCGCTCTCTGATGCCGTCGCGGCGGCGGACCTGGTGCTGGACTGCACCGACAACTTCGCTACCCGCCACGCCATCAACCGCGCTTGTGTGCAACACCGCAAGCCCTTGGTGTCCGGCGCGGCCATCCGCTTTGACGGGCAGGTCAGCGTGTACGACCTGCGCGACGACAGCGCGCCCTGTTACCACTGCCTGTTTCCCGAAGCCGACGACGTCGAGGAAGCCAACTGCGCCACGATGGGCGTGTTTGCCCCCGTGGTCGGCATCATCGGCAGCATGCAGGCCGCCGAGGCCCTGAAACTTCTGTCCGGCGTGGGCGAAAGCCTGTCTGGCCGCCTGCTGTGGCTGGATGTCCGCACCATGCAATGGCGCAGCGTCAACGTGCAGCGCGACCCCGAATGCGCGGTCTGCGGGCATCGCGGGCACTAGGTCGCAGCCTCGCTTCGGCGGCCCGCGCGCTTTGGCGCCGCCCCCTCTACAGGCGCCGTATTGCCCTCGCGGACAATATTAAAGGCCTGAAATACCTGCTATAACGCCAGCCAGCCTACTGAAATCAAAGGTGGCGATATGGACGTGACCGCGTGGATACAGGACTGAAGTTCAGCTCGCCCAAGTGGCGCCTGACGCGCTGGCTGACCCATTCGGGGCCGGACACGCCCGCGGACATCCGGGCGGCGCTGATTGCCAGCCTATTCGGCACGCTGCCCATTTTTGCGGGCGGCGTCATCAACACACTCATGATTTCCGGCGTGGGCGCCTGGCGACGCCCCGAACCCCTGTACGTGTCATGGCTGCTGCTGGAGGTGGTGCTGGCCATTGTCCGCGTCATGGTCCTGCGCGCGGCCTTGCGCGCCGCGCCCAAGGGCGGCAACACCCACACTGACCTGTATATCGTGCTGGCGCTGGGTTGGGCCTTCAGCGTGGGGTATGGCGTCTTCATCACCTTCCTGAACGGCGATTGGCTGGCGGCCACCCTGGCGGGCGTCTCCTGCGGGGCAATGGCCGGCGGTATCTGCTTTCGCAACTACGGCGCGCCGCGCCTGGTGGGCGTCATGATCTTCCTGAGCCTGGGCCCGATGTGCCTGGGCGCCTTGTTCACGGGCGAATACGTCACCGCCATCGTCTTCATCCAGATCCCGTTCTACCTGGTCAGCATGACCATTGCCTCGCACCGGCTGAACCGCATCCTGGTGTCGACCATGGTGGCTGAACGGGCCAGCAAACGGCGCGCCAACGAAGATGCGCTGACCGGGCTGGCCAACCGTACCGGCTTGCAGGTGGCGCTTGAGCGCGTATGCGCCAGCGCGCGCGGGCAGGATAGCGATGCCGCGCTGCTTTACATGGACATGGACGATTTCAAGCGCATCAACGACACCTACGGCCATGCCGCCGGTGACCAGGTCTTGGTGACGATTGCCCAGCGCATGCGGGCCATGTTGCGGGTGGACGACGTGGCGGCGCGGATCGGGGGCGATGAATTCATCGTGCTGGTGACGGGTATCGATGCCACGTCCGCCCGGCGCCTGGGCGAACATCTGCTGCTGGACGCCTTGCAGCCTATTGCGCTGGCGGATGGCACCCGGGTCATTGTCGGGCTGTCGATCGGCATTTCGATTATTTCGGCCACCAACCGCAGCCCCC
Source organism: Achromobacter colocynthidis (assembly GCF_057334535.1). Classification (NCBI taxonomy): domain Bacteria; kingdom Pseudomonadati; phylum Pseudomonadota; class Betaproteobacteria; order Burkholderiales; family Alcaligenaceae; genus Achromobacter; species Achromobacter colocynthidis. The sequence goes on along the minus strand of NZ_JBHFIZ010000038.1, from coordinate 125,402 downwards.
AGGCGGCCCTCGATTCCGCCGACGCCGCGCTGTACCGCGCCAAGGCAAGAGGAGGGCGCTGCTGCGAAGTGGATAACGGTGAGGCGGGCGACGGGCAACAGGAGCCGGTGACGGGCAGCAGCAGCGAGCCGGCGACCGCTTGAGAACGCCCCGAGACGCCCGAGACGCCATGGCTTGGAACACTACGCGCTGCGGCCCCGCGCGGACCACTGATCGGCCGGATTTTTTCCGCTCTAACTTATCAGATAACCTGAAAAGTTAAGTATAATCCGCCCCATGCTGACCAAAAGCCTGACCCTGACCGAACAAGTCGCGCACCAGATCGCCACGGATATTGCCGACGGCGTACACGCCGTGGGCGCCAAGCTTCCCCCTGGCCGTGTGCTGGCCGAGCAATATGGCGTGAGCGCCGCCGTGATCCGCGAGGTCACCGAGCGCCTGCGCGCACAAGGGCTGATCCAAAGCCGCCAGGGCTCGGGCAGCACCGTCGTGTCGCGCCCGGGGGGGCAAGGCTTCCAGGTGTCGAGTGGGGTCGCGGGCAACCGCGAACTGCTGGCCAACCTCTATGAATTGCGGATGGAACTGGAAGGGGGCGCGGCGGCGCTGGCGGCCATGCGGCGCAATGCCGCCGACCTGAATGCCATGGCGCAAGCCCTGGCGTTGTTGGAAACCCATCTTGAGCATCCCGAACAAGGCGTAGAGCACGACGTCTCGTTTCACGTCGCGATTGCCGCCGCCACGCACAACCGCAGCTATCAGGACCTGCTGCAGTACCTGAACCGGCAGTTGCGCCTGGCCGTCAGCACCGCTCGCGCGAACAGTCGCCTGCATGACGGCCTGAGCGCCGCCGTGCATCAGGAACATGTGGCGGTGTTTGAAGCCATCCGCGCCCGCAATCCCGACCGCGCCCGCCAGGCGGCGGTGCGCCATTTGCAGCAGGCGGCCAACCGCCTGCAACTCGATCATCTTTTTCCCGCAGGCACGCCCACATCATGACCGCATCCGACTTCACGCAACGCCTGGTTCAAGCCCTGGGCCCCGACACCGTCTACACCGCCGAGGCGGACATCGCGCCCTGGTTGTCTGACTGGCGCGGCCTGTACAACGGCCACGCGCAGGCGGTCGTGCGCCCGCGCACCACGGCGGACGTCGCCGCCTGCCTGGCGTTGTGCCAGCAAGAGGGCGTGCCCGTGGTGCCGCGTGGCGGCAATACCGGGCTGTGTGGCGGCGCAACGCCCGACGCCGGGGCCCGAAACGTGGTGTTGAGCCTGGACCGCATGAATGCCGTGCGCTCGATTGATACCGTGGCCAACACCATGGTCGCCGAGGCGGGCGCCATTCTGGGCAACCTGCGCCGCGCCGCGCAGGACGCGGGGCGCTTGCTGCCGTTGAGCCTGGCAGCGGAAGACTCCAGCCAGATCGGCGGCAACGTCGCCACCAATGCCGGCGGCGTGAACGTGGTGCGTTACGGCATGGCGCGCGAGCTGGTGCTCGGCCTGGAAGCCGTGCTGCCCACCGGCGAAATCTTCAACGGCTTGCGCACGCTGCGCAAAGACAACACGGGCTACGACCTGAAGCAGTTGCTGATCGGTTCGGAAGGCACTTTGGGCGTGATCACGGCGGTGGCCCTGCGCCTGTTTCCGCGCACGGACGTGCGTTCGGTGGTGCTGACGGCCGTTGAATCACCCGCGCAGGCCTTGCAGTTGTTTGAGATTCTGTTCGAGCAGTGCGGCGCTCGCTTGCAGGCGTTTGAGTACTTCTCGGGTGATTGTCTGGACTTGGTGCTGACGCATGCCGAAGGCGTGCAAGAGCCGTTCGACCAACGCTATCCCGCGTATGTGCTGGTGGAGCTTGCCGACACGGCGGACGAGGCCGGCCTGACGACGCTGCTGGAAAATGTGAGCGGCACGGCGCTGGAACGCGGCCTGTGCCTGGACGCCGCGGTGTCTGCGTCGATGGCGCAGTTGCAGACCTTGTGGAAACTGCGCGAGGAAATCTCCGAGGCGCAGCGCGCTGATGGTCCGCATTTGAAGCACGACGTGTCGCTGCCCATTGAACGCATCCCGGAATTCATGGTGTCCGCCGAGGCGCGCGTGCGGGCGCTGTACCCCGATATCCGGCCGTTCATCTTCGGGCACTTTGGTGACGGCAATCTGCACTACAACCTGTCCCGCCCGGCAGGCGCGGCGCGCGATTGGGTGGCGGTGAACGGGGCGGCCATTACTGATGCGGTGCTGGACGAGGTGAACCGCTATGGCGGAAGTATTTCTGCTGAACACGGCATCGGGCAGCTCAAGCGCGAGCATTTTCTGCACAGCAAGGACGCGGTGGAGCTGAGGTTGATGCGAGAGATTAAGAAGGTGATGGACCCGGCGGGGATCATGAATCCTGGGAAGTTGCTGTAGGCGGCTGCTGTGATGGGTTTCGCGCGGCATGTGGCTGTGTTCTTATGCCGAGTTTGGCGCGCTCCACCCATCCTACGGTGATGAATTTTCGCGATTTGCTTGATGGGTTTCGCGCGGTGTGCGGCTGTGCTCGTATGCCGGTTGTGGGGGGGGCACCCATCCTACGTAGGATGGGTGGAGCGCGGCACGGTGCGCGCAAGAACGACGATGCGCCTCGCGCGTAACCCATCTACTGCCGGTGATAAACCTCGGCGCCCTTCTTGACGAATTCCACCGACTTTTCCTGCATGCCCTTCTGCAAGGCGTCTTTCTCGCTGACGCCTTGTGCCGCCGCGTAATCGCGCACATCCTGCGTGATCTTCATGCTGCAGAAATGCGGGCCGCACATCGAACAAAAATGCGCGACCTTCATCGAATCCTTCGGCAGCGTTTCGTCGTGGAATTCCTTCGCGGTGTCCGGGTCCAGGCCCAGGTTGAACTGATCGTCCCAGCGGAACTCGAACCGCGCCTTTGACAAGGCGTTGTCGCGAATCGCCGCGCCCGGGTGCCCCTTGGCCAAATCCGCCGCATGTGCCGCGATCTTGTACGTGATGATGCCGTCCTTCACGTCCTTCTTGTTCGGCAAGCCCAAGTGCTCTTTGGGCGTCACGTAGCAAAGCATCGCGGTGCCGTACCAGCCGATCAGCGCCGCGCCGATGCCGGATGTGATGTGGTCATAGCCGGGCGCGATGTCGGTGGTCAGCGGCCCCAGCGTGTAGAACGGCGCCTCGTGGCAGTGTTCAAGCTGCAGCTCCATGTTTTCCTTGATCATCTGCATCGGCACATGGCCCGGGCCTTCGATCATGACCTGCACATCGTGCTTCCACGCCACCTGCGTCAGCTCGCCCAGCGTCTTCAATTCCGCGAACTGCGCTTCATCGTTGGCGTCGTAGCCCGAGCCCGGACGCAGCCCGTCGCCCAGCGAGAAGCTCACGTCATACGCTTTCATGATGTCGCAGATGTCTTCGAAGCGCTCGTACAGGAAGCTTTCCTTGTGATGCGCCAGACACCATTTGGCCATGATAGAACCGCCGCGCGACACGATGCCCGTCATGCGGTCGGCCGTCATCGGAATGAACGGCAGTCGAACTCCCGCATGGATCGTGAAATAGTCCACGCCTTGCTCGGCCTGCTCGATCAACGTGTCGCGGAAAATTTCCCACGTCAGGTCTTCGGCCTTGCCATCCACTTTTTCCAGCGCCTGGTATATCGGCACCGTGCCAATTGGCACGGGTGAATTGCGGATGATCCACTCGCGCGTTTCGTGGATGTGCTTGCCCGTGGACAAATCCATCACCGTGTCGCCACCCCAGCGGATCGCCCAGGTCATCTTTTCCACTTCTTCGCCAATGCCCGAGCTCACGGCCGAGTTGCCGATGTTGGCGTTGATCTTCACCAGGAAGTTGCGTCCGATCGCCATGGGCTCGACTTCGGGGTGGTTGATGTTGGCCGGGATGATGGCGCGGCCGCGCGCGATTTCATCACGCACGAATTCCGGCGTGATCGCTGCGGGAATGGACGCGCCGAACGACTGGCCCGGGTGCTGGCGCAGCAGGCGCTTGACCATCTTTTCGCCATCGGGACCGCTGTCGCGCAGCGTTTGCAGATAGTGCTCGCGGCGCAGGCTTTCGCGGATCGCCACGTATTCCATTTCGGGCGTGATGATGCCACGGCGCGCATAGTGCATCTGTGACACGTTGGCGCCCGCCTTGGCGCGGCGAGGCGGGCGTTGCAGGTCAAAGCGCATCGCCGTCAGCTTGGGGTCGGTCAGGCGTTCTTTGCCGTATTCACTGGTGGGGCCGGCCAGCACTTCCGTGTCGCCGCGTTCTTCAATCCAGGCGCGGCGCAGCGCGGGCAAGCCTCGGCGGATATCGATCTTGACGTCGGGGTCGGTGTAGGGTCCGCTGCAGTCGTAGACGGTCAGTGGTGGGTTCTTTTCCCCGCCGAACATGGTCGGCGTGTCGTCCTGCTCAATCTCGCGAAACGGTACGCGGATGTCGGGGCGCGAGCCCGTCTCATACACGCGGCGCGATTTGGGCAACGGTGCGACGGCCGCCGCGTCGACTTCGGCGGTAGCGGCCAGGAATTTGGGATTGGCGTTCATGGAAAGCTCCAAGCGAGTGGTTGGAGCCGATCGGGAATGGACTTCCCCCAGGCGTGCAGCGACGCAAGGCGGAAATACGGCTCCCAGCATCGGCATTATCCGTACTGGTACGAAGGGACTCTCTCAACACGTCCCACCTCAAAAGGTGGAACGAGTACCCCTGCGCGAAAGCGAAGTATAGAGCGTGCCCAGCCTGTGCACGTCACGACGCAGTGCGACTCATGCTTGGCCAGCATGAGATCATTCGTACAACGCTCGTCTTAGAGAGCTGGTATTACTGCTTTACATTTGGATTCAGTCTGCGGCGACACCGTCATTCAGGTTCTGTACACTTTTTCCAACCAAACGCCCGGCGGGCCTTATTGTTCGCTGGGCATAGCTAACTTAGAAGAAGGAATCGAGCATGCAACTGACCCTACGCAAATTGGCGCCCGCCCTGGTTGTCGTGACGTTGGCGCTGGCGGGTTGCAAAACCGCTCCGACCAAATCGCCTGGCGCGGCAACCACGCCCGACGCCGGCCAACAAACGACCCAACCCGCCGCCGCCTCGTCGGTAGACTTCTATCTGGCTCACCAACAACCTGGCCCGGGCCTGCGTGAAATCGCGCTGCCCGACGGCAAGCTCTATTTGCAGGAAGTCCCCGTGCTGACGCGCGCCGACTTGACCGACGCTGCTGCTTTGGTCGACCGCCAGGGTCAGAATTTCGTGGGCCTGCGCTTCTCGGAAGCCGGCGCTCGCAAGCTGACCGAAATCAGCACGAAGAACGTCGGCAACCGTTTGGCTTTGGTGATTGACCAGGAACTCGTTGCCGCCCCGAGCATCGCCGAACCGCTGAACCGTGGCGTGCTGGCCTTCGGTGTGGCATCGGCCCAAGCGGCTTCCGCCATTGCCGCCAAGATTCGTGGCGATGCTCCGCCTGCACCGGCGTCGGCTCCGGCCCCGGGCGGCACGGCACCCGCACCCAAGCCCTGATCTTTCAGCGCATAAGAAAAAATATCCGCACCCTAGGGTGCGGATATTTTTTTGCCTGCCAGTAATGGGTTGAGCGACTAGCGTTGCGCTAAAGCGGTCAGCCTATCTTGCGACCGCGCGGTTTGACGGTGCGGCGCGCCTGCGCTGTTTCAATGAAGGTCAGCGTCAGCGCTTCGAGCATGGCGCGGTCGTCGATGGTCAGGCCGTCGAACTGCGACGGGGCAATGTTGGGAAACGGCCAGGGCGCTTGTGGACGCGGTCGTCGCGCCACGCGGGGCATGGTTTCGGCCACGCCCACGGGCGGCAAGGTGTCGGACAGGTCGTAGCCTTCCATGGGCATTTCCATGGGACCCTTGCCGGTCTCCAGCCATTCCAGCTCAATCTTCAGAATCTGCGCAAGCTTACGGACGGAGCGGCTGGAATGCCGCAGCCCGCTTTCGTAACTGGCGATTGCACTTTGCGAGATTCGCGCAAGACGAGCGAGCGTCTTCTGCGTGTGACCACGCAGAAGACGGGCTTGCTTCAATCGGTCTGAAAATGTCTTCACGCGTCGATTGAAGCTTGCTCATGATTTACTTTGGTGGTTATAAGCATTACCTGGGTGATAGTTTTAGGAGGCGAGCGCACATGCATGAACGAGGCAACGTGTTCGTCGTGCAACTTGATGAAATGGCGAGCAATCATTTTGTCGCTGCATTGCAGGATTTTCAATGGCAAGTCAGCGCGTGTGAGTCAGCCGATGAGCTTCTGGAACGGTTGCGCACGGATCATGTCGACGCAATGGTGTTGCGTGGGCAGGGCGTCGAGGTCCCGAAGCTGATTGCGGCGTTGCGCCGCGCGGCGCCGGATGCGGCAGTGGTGTGGCAGTCGGCGGCGGCATCCGCGCGTGAACGGGTCGAGGCCCTCGAGGCCGGTGTGCATTTCTATAGTTCGGCCCGCATGGAGCCCGAGGAATGGGATGCGCTGCTGCGCAACGTGCGGCGCCGCTTGCTTCCGCCATCCACCGATGGGCCAGCCTGGCGCCTGGACAAACGGGTGCTGTCAGGGCCCGCCGGCGAACGGCTGCCATTGACGTTGACCGAACGCGACTTTTTTATCCGTTTGTTGAGAGCGCCCGGGCAATGCCTGCGGCGCGACCGCTTCTTTCCCTGCAACCCCAGGGAAGGGGCGCGCAGCGTGGATGTGCTGGTATCGCGGCTGCGCACCAAGGCGCGCCGCTTTGACATTGAACTGCCGGTGCTGGCCGTGCGCGGATGGGGCTACATCCTGCTGCAGCACAGCCCGCCCCAGGAACCGCGCGACTAGAGCACCACCAGGTTGTCCCGGTGCATGAGCTCGGGTTCGGTCATGCTGCCCAGGATGCGGGCGATTTGCGACGAGGGCTGGCGCAGGATGCGTCGTGTATCCACCGACGAATAGTTGATCAGGCCACGGGCGCATTCGCGGCCCTGGCTGTCTACGCAGGCCACCACGTCGCCACGGCCGAACTCGCCTTCCACATCGGTCACGCCGATGGGCAAGAGGCTCTTGCCTTCGCGCATCAGCGCTTGCACGGCGCCGTCGTCCAGCACCACGCGCCCACGCAGCCGCAGGTGGTCGGCCAGCCATTGCTTGCGGGCGGACCACACGGGCAGCACCGCGCGCAGCTCGCTGCCGATGCATTCGCCTTGCGCCAGCCGCGTCAGCACGTTGCGCTCGTGGCCCGAGGCGATGATGGTGTGCGCGCCGCTGTGCGCCGCGCGCTTGGCCGCCAGCACCTTGGTCAGCATGCCGCCCGTGCCGATGCCGCTGCCCGCGCCGCCAGCCATGGCTTCCAGGGCAGGGTCGCCCGCTTGCGCATGCGACATGAAGGTGGCGCCGGGATTCTTGCGAGGGTCGGAATCGTACAGGCCGCGCTGATCGGTCAGGATGATCAGCGTGTCGGCTTCGATCAGGTTGGTGACGAGCGCGCCCAGCGTGTCGTTGTCGCCCAGGCGGATTTCGTCGGTGACGACCGTGTCGTTCTCGTTCACGATCGGCACCACGCCCAGGCGCAGCAGCGCAAACAGCGTGCTGCGGGCGTTCAGGTAGCGGTGGCGGTCGGCCAGGTCTTCGTGGGTCAGCAGAATCTGCGCGGTGCGCAGGCCGTATTCGGCGAACGCCGCTTCGTAGGCCTGGCACAGGCCCATCTGGCCGACGGCGGCCGCGGCTTGCAGTTCGTGCATGACGGAAGGGCGCTTGCGCCAGCCCAACCGCGCCATGCCTTCGGCAATGGCGCCGCTGGAAACCAGCACGATCTGCTTGCCCTGCTTGTGCAGGGCGGCGATCTGCGAGGCCCAGTGCGCCACGGCGGCGCGGTCCAGGCCTCGGCCTTCGTTGGTGACCAGCGACGAGCCAACTTTGGCGACCAGGCGCTGGGCGTGGGTGACGACGGAAACGGCGGGTGTTTCAGCAGACATGGTAGGCGCCGGCTGCGGCGAAAAAAGACGTAATCGAAAGGACTGCGATTATGGCTTATTCGTCACCGCCGCGCGGCGCGGCCGGCTTGTCGGCGTCGGATCGCGTGTCGTCAAAGCGGGGGTCCGGCGCCACATAGGTGCCGTCCGCCTGGTCGCTCGACAGGTGTTCCTTTTCGCGCTCGGCGTCCAGGTAGTCTTGCAGCGCGTACAGCAGGTCTTGCGTGCCTTCGCCCGTCAGGCCGGAAATGGCGAACACAGGGCCCTTCCAGTCATACAGTTCCAGGAAGCGGCGCTTGGTGTCTTCGGGGTCGGGCACCATGTCCAGCTTGTTCAGGACCAGCCAGCGCGGCTTGTCGGCCAGTTCCTGGTCGTAGCGGCGCAGTTCTTCAACGATGGCGCGCGCGTCGATCACGGCTTGCTCGACCGGATCCGCGTCGGGATCGGGCGTGGACACGTCCACCAGATGCAGCAGCACGCGGGTACGCGCCAGGTGGCGCAGGAACAGGTGGCCCAGGCCGGCGCCTTCGGACGCGCCTTCGATCAGGCCGGGAATATCGGCCACGACGAAGCTGCGCGACGGCGACGTACGCACGACGCCCAGGTTGGGGTGCAGGGTGGTGAACGGGTAGTCGGCGATCTTCGGCTTGGCATTCGAGATGCGCGTGATCAGCGTCGACTTGCCGGCGTTGGGCAGGCCCAGCAGGCCCACGTCCGCCAGCACCTTCAGTTCCATGCGCAGGTAGCGGTGTTCGCCTTCCTTGCCGGGCGTCCACTGGCGCGGCGCGCGGTTCAAGCTGGACTTGAAGTGGATGTTGCCCATGCCGCCCTGGCCGCCGGCGGCCAGCACGACTTTCTGCTCGTGCGTGTCCATGTCGAACAGGACTTCGCCGGTTTCGGCGTCATGGATGACCGTGCCCACGGGCACGCGCAAGGTGATGTCCGGGGCGGCTGCGCCGTACTGGTCCGAGCCACGGCCGTTTTCGCCGCCCTTGGCGCGGTGCAGGCGCGCGTAGCGGAAGTCGATCAGCGTGTTGATGTTGCGATCGGCAACGGCATAGATGGTGCCGCCGCGTCCGCCGTCGCCGCCGTCCGGGCCCCCTTTGGGGATGAACTTTTCGCGGCGAAAGCTCGCCACGCCATTGCCGCCTTTGCCGGCGACCACTTCAATGGTGGCTTCGTCTACGAATTTCATGGTGTTTGCGCGTGTAGTGGGTAATAAGGACAGCCGCCCGCCACGGGGCGCTGCCAGGTGGCATTGGAAACTTTACTCGCCAATTGCCTGAGAACAAAAAAGCTTAAAACAAAAAAGCCCTGCCGCATGCGACAGGGCTTTTGCCGTTCGAGAACGCGGCGAACCGCGTTACTGACGTGCTTGTCCGATTACTCGGCAGCGACGATCGAAACGGTCTGCTTGTTCAACGCGCCCTTGAAGCCGAATTGAACCTTGCCGTCGATCAGCGCGTACAGGGTGTGGTCCTTGCCCATGCCGACGTTCACGCCAGCGTGGAAGCGAGTACCGCGCTGACGCACGATGATCGAACCAGCGGGAATCAGTTCACCGCCGAAAGTCTTGACGCCCAGACGCTTTGATTCTGAGTCGCGTCCGTTTCGCGTAGAGCCGCCGCCCTTTTTCTGTGCCATGTTTAGCTCCTGCTAAGTGGTACCGAGTCGCGTCTTAAGCCGTGATGGCTTCGATGCGGATTTCGGTGTAGTTCTGACGGTGGCCCTGACGCTTCTGATAGTGCTTGCGACGGCGCATCTTGAAGATCTTGACCTTGTCGTGGCGGCCTTGCGCAAGAACCGTTGCCTTGACCACAGCGCCGGAGACGAGGGGCGTGCCAACTTTGAGTTGGTCGCCTTCGCCCACGGACAGCACTTGGTCCAGGGTGATTTCTTGCCCAATGTCTGCCGGTATCTGTTCTATCTTGAGTTTTTCGCCAGCGGCAACGCGATACTGCTTGCCACCGGTTTTTACGACCGCGTACATGGGGTGTTCCTTAAATAGGTAAATGGGTTCATTCGCGAGGCCCCGCCCTGCTGGGTGGGATTGCCGCTTTGGAAAGGCTGAATTCCTGTCTGGGCGCCAGAATCTGGCAAGAAGGAAGGGAGCCTAAGTATTTAGCCGAATGCATTTAGCCATTTAGCTTAAATGCGCTGACCAAACACCCAAAGGGTTTACGCGAACAACCGACGTAATTCGGGCATTGCTGACCGAATCCGCAATATTAGCGTGGGGCTTTTCAAAAGTCAAAAAGCCGTTGTGGGCTAAGGGCTTAGGTGTGGCGCGCGCGCTTCAGACCGGGGGAAGCACGCGCAGCGCGACGTGGCGGGCCACCTGGCGGATGCCTTCCATGACGTCGCGCCGGTGGGCGTCGTCCAGCCGGTCGGTCGGGATAGACGTGCTGACCGCCACCCGCTTGCCCAGCGGCGTCACGCCCACATAGGCGGCGTAGCAGACGAGGCCCGTGGCCACCTCTTCCTGATCCTGGCCCAGGCCCGTCTGGCGTACCCGGTCCAGTTCTTCGTACAGCGCCTGGCGGGTGGCCAAGGTGCGCTCGGTCACGCGGGGCAGCGTATCGGGCACGCACGCGGCCAAGGCGTCCGGTTCAAGGCTGGCCAGCAGCGCCTTGCCCAAGGCGCAGGCGTGGGCCGGCAGCCGCATGCCCAGTTCCGACACCAGCCGCACCGGGCGCCGGGCGTCTTCGCGCGCGATGTAGACCACGTCGAACCCGTCCAGCGCCGCCAGTTGCACGACCTCGTTGCAGCGGGACACGAAGGCGCTGGCCGCCTCGTGGAAGGCCGCTTGCAAACCGTCGTGGCGCAGGTAGGCGAAGCCCAGCGACATCAATTCAATGCCAATGATGTAGCCGCCGTCCTTGCGTTCGATCCAGCGGCGGTGCTCCAGGCAGTCCAGCAGCAGGTACAGCGTGCTCTTGGCAAGCTGACACGACTGCGCCAATTCGGCCGCCTTGACCGGCGTGCGGCGGCTGGCCAGCACGCGCAGGATGTCGTGGGTGCGCCGGATGGCGGGCACATCGTATTCCTTGGTCACCGAGTTTGTTTCCAATGCGCTTGTTTCCAATATATTGGACGATTATTCACTATGTTGGACATCATAACGGCCTTCTTCTAGACTCGTGACTCCTTATTCGAATGCCGCCGACAAGGCATAAAGCGTGGAGACTCATGAACCAAGAAAACTCACTGCCCGCCGACCTGGCGGGTGCGCTGCTGGTGGGCCGGGTGTGGCGCCCGGCGCCCATTGATGGCCCCAGCGTGGTGGTGGTGCGCAACGGCGAGGTCATCGACATCACGGCCGTGGCCCCCACCGTTTCAGACCTGCTTGACCGCCCTGACCGCGTGGCGCTGGCGAAAAGCGCCAAGGGGGAATCGTTGGGCGACGTGCGCGCCTTGATGGACGCCACCTTGCAAAACCAGGGTGGGGTACGCCTCTTGGCCCCTTGCGACCTGCAACCCATCAAGGCGGCCGGCGTCACCTTCGCCATCAGCCTGTTGGAACGGATGATCGAAGAAGAGGCGGGCGGCGACGCCAGCCGCGCCGACGAGATCCGCGTGCGCATGCAGGCCTTGATCGGCTCGGATCTGTCGCGCTTGCGGCCGGGGTCGGACCAGGCGGCCAAGCTGAAAGCGGAATTGGTCGAACGCGGCCAGTGGTCGCAATACCTGGAAGTGGGCATCGGGCCCGACGCCGAGATCTTCTCCAAGACGCCGCCGATGGCTTCCGTGGGATTCGGCGCGCAGATCGGCGTGCTGCCCGAATCGCAATGGAACAACCCGGAACCCGAGATCGTGCTGGCCGTGGACAGCCGCGGCGAGATCGTGGGCGCCACGCTGGGCAACGACGTCAACCTGCGCGACATCGAAGGCCGCAGCGCCTTGCTGTTGACCAAGGCCAAGGACAACAACGGCTCTTGCGCCATCGGCCCCTTCATACGCTTGTTCGACGGCGACTTCGATCTGGACAGCGTGCGCCAGGCCGACGTCTCGCTGCGCATCGACGGCACCGACGGCTTCCAATTGGATGGCGTGAGCTACATGCGCGAAATCAGCCGCGACCCGCAAGACCTGGTGCGCCAGGCGTTCGGCGCGCATCACCAGTATCCCGACGGTTTCATGCTGTTTTTGGGCACGATGTTCTCGCCCAGCCAGGACCGCAAGGGTCCGGGCACGGGCTTCACGCACAAACTGGGTGACCGCGTGCAGATCGCCTCCGAGCGTATCGGGGCGTTGGTCAACGAGGTGCGCTTGTCCACCGAGATCACGCCGTGGACGTTCGGCGTGCGTGCCTTGTACGCCAACCTGGCCAAGCGCGGCCTGGTCAGCTAGGGCGGCGGCCTGCGCCGTTTGCGCTGACAAGAGGGGCGGCAGCGGGCCGCCCCGCCTGTCACACCCCGTATAATCGCTGGTCGAATCCCCCGCCATCCCTGGTGGGCCCAGCGGTAAGAGCCCCCTTGCGGCTCGTTTCACTTGTCGGATACGTCTTGAATCTCCCCGCGCTTATTGCCCCCATTGCTGACGATATGAAGGCTGTCGATGCAGTCATTCGCGATCGGCTGAATTCGGACGTCGTTCTGATCCGCACGATTGGCGACTACATCATTGGCGCGGGCGGCAAGCGCATGCGCCCGGCCATGGTGCTGATGGTGGCGCGCGCCCTGGGCTACGAAGGCACGCATCATCAACTGCTGGCCGCCGTGGTGGAATTCATTCACACCGCGACGCTGCTGCACGACGACGTGGTGGACGAGTCCGACCTGCGCCGTGGCCGCGAAACCGCCAACGCCGTATTCGGCAACGCCGCCAGCGTGTTGGTGGGCGACTACCTGTATTCCCGTTCGTTCGAAATGATGGTCGAGGCCGACTCGATGCGCATCATGAGCATCCTGTCCGAGGCCACGACCGTGATCGCCGAAGGCGAGGTGCTGCAGCTTCTGAACGTGCACGATCCCGATGTCTCGCAGGAACGTTACCTGCAAGTGGTGCGCTACAAGACCGCCAAGCTGTTTGAAGCCGCCGCCCAGGTGGGCGCCGTGCTGGCGGGCGCCACGCCCGAACAAGAAGCCGCCGCCGCTGCCTACGGCCGCCACGTCGGCACCGCGTTCCAACTGGTTGACGACGTGCTGGACTACAGCGGCGATGCGGCGGCCTTGGGCAAGAACGTGGGCGACGACTTGCGCGAAGGCAAGCCGACGCTGCCGCTGATCCGCGTAATGGAAGTGGGAACGCCGGAACAGCAACAGTTGATCCGCGACGCCATCAAAACCGGCGACGCGGATTTCGCCGCGGTGGCCGCCGCGATTCAAGCGACTGACGCGCTGGAACACGCCCGCCTGGCCGCCGTGGCCGAGGCAGATCGGGCGCGCGACGCGCTGTCGATCTACCCCGTTTCGCCTTTTCTGGATTCTCTGCTAGAATTCTGCGCTTTCGCGGTGAATAGAGATCGCTGAGCAGCGAGCTTGATGTTCCGGATTGAAGAAAGGCAGGGATGCAAACCGACAGGGAAGCAAACCTGATTTTCAAAAAAACGGAATATAGGTTCTAATAGCGGTCGCTGTTTAATTCGCAGCGGAAAAAGTAGTAGAAACTTGGTAGCACTGAGCGCCGCTAAGTTGGTAGTACGAGTTTGGTAAGTTGTCCAACTCACACACTCGGGGCGTAGCTCAGCCTGGTAGAGTACTGCGTTCGGGACGCAGGAGTCGGAGGTTCGAATCCTCTCGCCCCGACCACTGATTGGTGGTCGAATTCTTGAAAGTGTTTCCCGACACTTTTAGCTGAAAGCCGGTATCGCGAAAGCGGGCCGGCTTTTTTGCGTTTGGAGGCTTTGTAAGCCATCAGCAGTGCCGCCGGGTAACCCGGCAGGTCACGCATCCTTCGAGCGCGGTGCGTGGCCTGTTGCTTCAGCCCACGCACCTTTGCCACCCATCTAGCGCTCGGCCTCCTGCCGCAGGACCTCCGGCTTCAGCTTGAGCAGGGCGCCTATCTTGCTCGCCGCCGTCTGGGCGGCTTCCCGGGTGGCGTAGCCGTCTACCCAGATCTTGCGGTATTTCACGCCTCGGAGCGTGATGTCGGATTCCTGGGCGGTATAGCCGTTCTTTTTCAGCGTGGCGCGCACGGATTCCGGATGGGAGAAGATGCCGACCTGTACCGCGTAGGGCCCTGCCGCGCGGCTCGCGGGCTTTGCCGGCACCGCTGCGGGCGCCCGTTTGGTGGCAGGCGGTTTGGCGACGGGCGCCGGGCTGGGCTCGGGCGCCGCCTGCGGTTCCGGCAGATGGAGAGCCGCGCTGTCGATGGGGCCCATGCAATAGGACACGATACGCTGCGGCACCGGGCTTGCCGGGGCCGGCGTCGGCATGGTCGATCCGGGGGCGGTGCCGGGTTGCAGTTCAGCAAGCCGCGCCTTGATCTCTTCCGCCTGGGCCGCCAGGCGGTCTGCCTCGGCGAACGCGTTCTGCAGCGGTGCCTGGCCCTGCTGGCGATAGGTGACCACGATCCATTGGACGTCGGCCACCGACAGCAGCGTCTTCTGGTCAGGGAAGTCGGCGGGCGTGTAGCGGTGGCGGCCGCTGGCGAACTCCTTGAGGAAGTCGATGAAGCCGCGTGCACCGGTCCATTGGCGAGTCAGCTCGAAATCCGAATAGCGGATGCGTAGCGTGGTGTCGCCGCAGGTGGCCAGGGACCAGGGGAAAACCGCGCTGTTGGGAAAGTTGAGGTTTTCCAGCGTGATCGCGCCGCTGGCGCATTGCAGGGTCAGGTTTACGCTTTCCGGCAGCGCGCGGGCATCGGCGTTGGTTTGCGGAGGGACCGTATTCAGCGTCACCGTGCCGGTCGTGGTCTCCAGCTTGGTGATCTGCTTCTCCAACTCGGCCTGTTGCTGCGTCAGCGCCTGGACTTCAGTGGACGAGCGCTTGGAGTGCAGTTGCTGGGTTGCCAGCGTCACTTGGCGCAACTGCGTCATGCTGGCAAAGGCATAGAACTGGCCATTCAGGGGAATCTTGCTGTCCATCGCCGGGCGGGCTTCGTAACGGACACTATCGTGATCCACGAAGTTCTTGATGTCACCGTCCAGGAAGGATTTGACCTGGCCGCGGTCGCCATAGAGCAGTTGATCGGCCAGCTCGCCGTCGGTGACGCCCTGGATGGCGCTAAGAACCGTGTTCTCCCATTGTTGCTGCAAGCGGCAACCGGCGTTGCGGCCGGCGTAATCCAGGACGAAATTCATCGGCCCTTCGGCGACGTCCCAGATGACGCTGGTGCGCGGGCCCGTCGTGCCCTGTTGTTGGCGCAGCGTGCCAATCGCTGTGCGTGCATTGACCAGGGGCACGCTTTTCACATTGGGGTCGTGCCCGAACGACCAGATCTCGATGGCGGCCTTCATTGCCGTGCCATCGCCCTGTTGCAGCGGAACGATGGTGTCGCGCACGCCCTGGCGATAGGCTTGCAGCAATTGCAGCGAGCTGCCTTCATTGCGCAGGCGGGAAATGCCCTGTCCCAGCGAACCGCCTTGCGGCAGGTTCTTGATGACGTCGCCGCCAAAGCGCTGCACGACGTCGATCTTCTGCAGCGCGCTGCCTGCCGTGTTTTGCTGGCTGGAATGCGCAAGTCCGTCCAGCGCGTCCAGGCGACCGGCCTGCACGATCCAGTCCGGCCGGGATGCCTCGGGGAGGCGCTCGCCGACGGCCGCCAGCATGTGTATCAGGCGTTGGTAGGGATCGTCAGCCGTCAACAGCGACGACAGCACGGCGCGCCGGGCCGTGCCGTCGGCCAGCAGGTCGGGCACGTGCGGGAAGATGTCGGTGAATTGGTACCACGCATCCAGTCCGTCGCTTTGGTAATGCTGCTGGAACTCACTGCGCCGCGCTGACCATTCCTGCGTGTTGTCCGTGGCGCGTCCCAGTTCGTCGAGGAAGCCAATCGCGGCACGCTCGCCGTCGGGAGTCAGCCCGGCGGGAATAAACGGCAGGTTCGGCTTGTCCGGAATGTTCCAGAAGTCCGTCAGGCGCACCGGCTTGATGGTGCCCTGCAGGTCCACCCAGGAGTAAAGCCAGGGGATGGGGCGGTTGGTCAGGTTGAGTCCCGCCAGAACCTGGCGCAGCGCGCGCCGCTCGTCATCAAGCGTCGTGTGGTCGTCTTGCCATGTCAGGTAATCCCGGTACATGTCGCCAAGCAGGATGGCATCCATGGAATCGCGCAGCGTCTGGTGGACGCTGGCAAGCAGTAAGGGCAGCTCGCTGCCGGGCGCGGGCAGCGCATACACGCTACGGCCCGCGGTGGCGGCATCGATCAGGTTGATGCGCCTCACCAGGGTCTGCGCCCAGGCGGCAAGCAGCATGTCGTTGTTGCCCTTGGCCAACTGCGGCAGGCTGCTGATAAGCAGGGGATCCAGATTGGCGGCGATGACCTCGCGATGGAATTCACGCGTGTAGTGGTCCATCATGCGGCGCTCGACCTGATTTACACGGCGCTGAAACGGCATCCAGTGGCGCTGCCATGTCGGCCGCTTCAGCAGCGTGTGGATTGCGTTGCGTTCGTCTTGCAGGGCGTGCAGATCCGTGGACATCGGCCCCGAGAAGTCAGGCTTGTCCGACGTGCCGGCCGCGGCGGCGCGCAGTTCGTCCTGCGCGGTATTGCTCGAGTGCACCAGCAGCAATCCGATACCCACACACAGGCCCAGCCACGCCACCACGGCGGCATGGCGCAGGAAGCGGCGCCAGTGGCGCCCCCGCTCAACGGGCTTCCACGCGTGCCGCTGCGCGGGCAAGGCATGGTTGAACAGGCCGGCGCTGAACCAGTCGGGCTGGCTGCGGTCGTTGCCGGCCGGCTGGCCGGTCAGGAACAAGCCCTGCATCAACGGCGTTTCGGCATAGGGCGTTGCCTGGAACGCCGGCCGCATCACCTTGGCAAGCTGCCGTGCCAACGGCACCAGCCGCTCCGGCAGGCCGAAGACTTCTGGCGCGGGCCGGCCGTGCACGCCTTGCAGCACACGCAGATCGAACATCCGGTGCACGATGTTGTTGAAGGCATCGTTGATGAACTGTCCGACGCTGGCGGCAGGCACGGGGTTCACGAAGCCCATCGCCTGGTTGGTCAGGTCGGGCCCCAGGCTTTTTGCCCAGGCGGCGAAGCCCGGCAGCAGTTGGCAGTCGGTCAAGACGACATACACGGGAATGCGCGCATCGTAGATGCGGGTCAGCTCATCAAGGCGCTTGCGCAGTCCCTGGCCCGTCTCGTTCAGATCGGCATCGCTGCCGCTGGTCAGCCACGCCGCGTTGAAGGCCAGGATCAGGCCGTTCAAGGGTTCGCGGCGGCGCGTGCGCATCATCCAGTGCAGCAAACGGCGCCATTTCGGCGAATCAGGCGCCTTGTGCTCTTCGCCCATCGTTTCGGTGGGATCCAGCACGACGCCGTTGCGCAGCAGCCACCATTGCAGTTCGGCCGGGTCGTCGCCTCGGGCCTGTACCGGTGCCGCGCCCGCCGCGCGGCGCAGCAGTTCGGTTCTGGCTGCGTCGTGGGGGCCCAGCACCATGTACCAGGGCAGCACATACAGCGGCGATCCGAATCGCGACAGGCGCGATTGCTTCAGCGCGCTCAAGCCCGCGCGCCAGTCCATGTCCAGCCGTTCGGTGTTGACGGTGACGCTGCCGACGGGGCGCGCCAGGCGCCGCCTTAGCCGCCAGGCCAGCCATAGGCCGCGCAGCCAGCGCAGCAGCACAAGGCCGATCAGTACGCCCAGGAACAGGGCGATGGAGCGCCAGAGAGGCCAGCCCAGGTACAGGCCCAGCACCCAGCACCCCAGTGCCAGCAGTAGCAGCCCCAACAGCCAGGCGATCGCGACAAGCAGTTTTTTAATCATTGCACAGACAGCAGCGTTAGCATTTCGAGTCAGGTCAGGTCAGGTCAGGAGCGGGTGGCGGTGGGCACGGCTACCTGCGCCGCCTCGCCCGCAACGCGATAGTCCAGGTACAGGTACAAGCCCAGCAGTAGGCACAAGGGCACGACCACCAGGAAAAAGGTCGCCAGCGACGGCCCGATACCGCGGCGGTAGGGCGCCATTTTTCGTGCGCGGCCACCCGCCTGCGGAAACAGCGGCAGGCTGGGATCCAGCGGCGACATGCGGCGTTCTTCGGCAATGCGTGCCAGCAGGGCCGCGCGGTAC
This sequence comes from Achromobacter colocynthidis, assembly GCF_057334535.1. Lineage (NCBI taxonomy): Bacteria > Pseudomonadati > Pseudomonadota > Betaproteobacteria > Burkholderiales > Alcaligenaceae > Achromobacter > Achromobacter colocynthidis. The sequence continues at coordinate 107,269 of NZ_JBHFIZ010000038.1, read as the reverse complement.
TCAGCGAGTTCGGCGGGCGGACGATGCGTGTAGCGGCCGCTGAAGCCGGCCAGCAAAGCCAGGCCGTAGACCTCGCGCACTTCGACGGCGTCATCGGGCAGGGCCTCGAGCTTTTCGAAGAACGCCACACCCGCTCGTGTCGTCGAGAAGTAATGGCGCTGCAAGGGCGCCAGCCGCCAGGACGAACTGGCCGCCCAGTCGCGCGACATCGCCAGTTCGTCGATCCAGGCAACCACGGCGAACAGGCTGGCCTGCGCGTCGGCGGCGGTGAAACCATGGGCCTGCACGCGTTCGACCGCGGCGTCCAAAGACGCCTTCAGTTGCCCGCGCACCACTTCGGCGTCAGGTGTTGCGTCGGTGCCCGCGCCGGTGATCGCCGTGCGGGCCAACTCCATGGAGGCAATCCAGATATTGCTCAGGCGCACGTTGCTATCCTTTGATCACGATCAGTTCAAGCCGCAGGTCCGGCGGCGGCTCCGGCAGCGACAGGGACAGGCGTCCATCACGAACGACGGCATCCCAGCCGTCCGACAGGCTTTCGATACGGAAATACGCGCTGCCGGCACGGCGGGGCATGCCCAGCGGCAGCGTCTGCAGCGGAATGATCTCGATGCCGGGCAGCGACCGCGTCACCAGTGTTTCAATCTCGTCGGGGATTCCCAGCTTGGCTTCCAGCACCATGTGTTCGGCCAATTCCTTAGGCTCCAGGCCGCTGCGCGCCATCAGGTAATAGCGATGGCGAGGGCCGAAGAACGCGGCCGGCATGTCGGCGCGGTAGAGATTGCCCGCGGCGCCGTCCTGCTCGAAATGCACCAGCATCTCGGGGCCGATCGTGATTTCGTTCAGCAGGCGGCGCACCAGGTCCAGCACGCCCATGAACACGGATCCGATATCGGTGTGCTTGTAGGGGGCCACCAATTGCCGGTTGTCCCGCGTTTCGCCCAGCAGGTCGCAATAGTCCGAGAACGTGCTCAGCTCGCCCGCCAACTGGCGCAGCACGCCATAGACGGCCCAGGGATGGGTCTGCGCGGCTTCGACCAGGTGCGTAATCTGCGGTCCGTAGCGGTTCAAGACGGACAGGGCCAGGACCGGACCGAACTGGCCGTCCTCGCCGGAGCGGTTGGCAATGGGTTGCTTGAAGACTTCAAGCTGCCGGGCGCGTCCGATGACTTCGTCGCGCAATTCCATCAGCATGTGTTGCAGCGACGTGGACGCGGCCAGGTTCAGGCAGGGCGGCACGAAGCGGGGTGCCAGCCTGACGACCTCGCCATCCTGTTCCAGGCGCGCCAGGGGCATCAGGTCGTAATCGCCCAGCGCGCCGATCTCTTCTTCCCAGAACAGGCGCAGCACATACGTCATCAGCGTCACGCGTCCCGACGGGCCGCTCGCATAACGGTCGGGCACCTGTTGCGGATCGGCCGGCGCCACCAGCCGCGCTTCGGCCCGCGCCGCGTCGTCCAGGTTCTCGTATTTCTGTACGCTGGGCTGGTCCACCACATGACGGCGCAGGCCCACGTACAGCGTGCGCGGGCCTTGCGAGAATTCGGCCAGCTCGAAGCGCCGCGATTCGATGCGGGCATTGCCGGGGATTTCGGTCAGCGTTCCGTCCTGCCAGCGCAGGGCCATGTGGTCCACCACCACCTGCCGCGCGGCCAGGGCGGCTTCATTGATTTCCAGCGCGCCAAAACCCCAGCACCACGGCGCGGTCAGCTCGACCTGCCGTGCCAGGAGTCGTTCGGTCCAGGCGTCCTGGTACTGGAAATGATGGGGCTGCAGGAACAGGCCCTGATGCCAGAACAGTGGTTGTTTCAGATGCGTGCTCATGCTTTGCGGGGCCGGTTCATTGTTTGGCCGGCGTATTGCCGGCGGCGGGCGTCGTCGCGGGGGGCGTCACCAGTCCGCCGACGGGGCGGGTGGGCGTGACGGGCGGCGTACGGGTGCCGACTGCTTGGAGAATGCCGTCGGCGCCCAGGAGTAGTTCGATCTTCAAGGGCTCGGGCGAGGCGTTGCGTGTCTTGACCACGATGCCGCTGGAATCCACTTCGACGCCGATGCGGTACAGCCGTGCGCTGCGCGTCGGGTCCAGGTGGAAGTAACCGGCCACCAGCCCCACGTACTTGGCCTTTTCGACACGCGGTAGCGTGACCGTGCGGTTCTCGCCGGGCGACACGAACACGCGGTCGAGCGACAGCAGGCCCTTGGGCGGGGTGTCGGCCAGCAGCAGCGTGGACATCTTGGCGGAATTGGCGGCGTAGGGGGCGAACGCGCTGGGATCTTCCATCTGCACCACCGACAGCGCCAGCGTATGCGGCTGGTCGGTCGACTGATTCAACTTCGGGTCCGCTTCAATGGCAAGCTGCACGCCGTCGGCCGCATACGTCCACTTCAGCGCCTTGAGCGCATCCTCTTCCGACGTGCCGCCCATCATGCTGTTCAAGGAACTGCACGACGCCAGCGCAGCGCTGCACAGCACGATGGACAACAAACGCGGAATCGAAGCCTGGAGCTTGAGCATGGCGGCTTTCCTCAACTGACCAGCATCACGATCACCTGGCTGGGGGCAGCCACGATACCGACCGTGTTGTTGGCGTTCTGCGTGGTCATGCAGGTCAGGCGCACGCCCGGCGGCCCGCCCACCATGACCTTCATGCTGCCGGTCACGAACGCGGCCTCGCCCATGATTTCGCCGCAGGCCACACCGCCGCCCGCCACGCCGCCCTGGTCGCCGTTGCTGAGCATGATGGTGCTGGCCTGGTTCAGCGCCGGCATGCCGCCGACCAGCACGTTCTCGACGATGCCTCCCGGGTCGGCCATGTCGCTCATGGCGATGTTGGGGTAGGGCATCGGAATCGGCGAAGGCACCGCGGGCGTCAGACAAACGTCGGGCACGGTTGCCGTGGTCATCGCGCCGGCGTTATTCAGCATGAACATGGCGTTCTCCTTTCAACCTATCTGTACCGAGTCGGCATCCACCGCCACCCGGTCGCGGGCTTTCAGGTCGGCCGTTGCGGCATGCACCGACCAGTCCTCGTTGACGACGGTGCGCTGCGACCCGGTCGTGACGTCATCATGTCCGGCGACGCGGCGTACGCTTTGCCCCAGATGCACTTCGGCGCGGCCAGAGATTTCCATGCGCTCGACGCTGACGTCATTGCGTGTGTTCCAGTGCGTGTGCGCGTTGTCGCCCGCCACGCGCAAGGTCTGGCAACGCAGGTCGGCTTCGTCCAAGGTCACCGTGGCGTGCGCCGCATTGACTTCCAGGGCGGGGCCGGCGTCCAGCGCCCCGCCATCGGCCGCCTGGATCGACAACTTTCCTTCGGGCAGCGACAACTGCAAATCGCCCGGCACTTCCACTCGGGCGGCGGATGCCGGCGCGCCGCGCTCGAGTACGGTCAGGATGTAGCCCTGGCCCGCGGCCAGGCTGACAAGCGCGATGTCACCGACTTCGGGTTGCAGCAGGCAGCCGGCGGCGGGGGTGACCCAGATGGCGCCGGCCCCGGTCAGCGCGGCGTAGCGGCGACCGTCGCGCATGACCAGCCGCGCGTGGTGCAGACGGGCGCCCTGGTTCGGCGAATAGGCAGGCGGGGCGTCAGGCTGGCTAACGGCCGGGTCCAATGCGGGATTAGGATGGTTCATCGAGTGTCCAATGGCATCGGGTTAGACGGGGGGGCGCCACAATTCGGCGGCCCGCAATTCGGGGTCATCGCGACGGACGTTTTCAAGCACGGTTTCGCGCCATGAGGCATCGGGCAGTTCGACGGCGTGCAGGCGCGCGCCCGTCAGGTCCGCGCGCGCAAAATCCGCATGCGCGACCCGCAGGTGCGACAGGTCGGCGTCCATCAACTTCGATTCGCCGAACGAAATTCCCGTGGAATTGGCGGCCTGAAAGCGGGCGCCCTGCAACGACGCTCGCGCGAAGCTGGCTTTGTCCAGACGTGCCTGGTCGAAGATGGCGCCATCCAGCATCGCGCCATCAAAGCGGGCGTTCTGCAGCGCGGCTTGGTAGAAAGACACACCCGGCGCCACCAGCCCGCTGAAATCGACATCGGCGGCCTGAACGCGGTTGAAGGAACATTGCGCCAGCACGGCGCCAGCCAGCGTGGAGCCCGTCAGTTTGCTGTCCGGCAGGTGGCTTTGCCGCCAGACCGCGCCCGAAAGATCCAGGCCGGACAGGTCGCAGCGCGACAGCCATGCCTTGTCCACCTTGGCCGTTCTCATCCGGGCGCCCGGGAAGGCCGTGTTCTGGGCGGCCAAGCGGGTCAGTTCAGCAAGGTGGAAATCCGCGTCCTGCCACACGCAGTCCATCATCCAGACCTTGATGGCCTTGGTTTCGCGCCACGACACCGCATGGCCGCTGCAGGCGGTGAAGGACGCCCCATCCAGCGCCACGCCGTCCAGGCTCACCTCGTCAAGCCGGCAACGGTTCCAGACCGTCTTGCGCATGTCGGCGCTATCGAAGCGAGCGCCACGCGCGTCCAGGTTGGCCAGGCGCAGACCGGACAGGTCGGCATTGCGGAAATCGACGCCGGCCAGCGCGTCGGGCGCCAGCCGTTCGCCCGCGCGCAGCGCTTGCAGCAGCGCCTCGCGATTCTGGGTCGCGTCACTCACGGCCGTAATCCTCCAGCAGGCGGCAGCGCGTCAGCAGGGCCTGGTCCAGTTGCACGCCTTGCGCGGTCGCGGTGCGGGTGTCGGCCGCGTGCAGGTTGGCGCCGGTCAGGTCCACGTCCTGCAGCACCACCTGGCGCAGCCGGGCCTTCATCAGGTTCGCTCCGCGCCAGCTGGCCTGCTCGATGCGGCTGCCCGTGAAGTCGCAGACGCGCGCCACCAGATGCCAGGCGTCGGTGCCCGACAGGTCGCAATTCTTCAGGAATCCGCGGTCCATGTGCGTCTCGCGCAGCGTGGCCTTGCCCAGGTTCGTATCCTGCAGGCTGGCCCTGTCCAACAGCGCGCGGTTCAGGTTGGCGCGGCGTAGATCGGTGCCCTTCAGCGTGCGCAGTTGAGCCATGCTGGCACCGTCGTAACGCGAACCCGCGGCCTGGCAGGTCATCAGGGTCGCGCCTTGCAGGTCGGCGCCATCCAGGGTGGCGTCCTCCAGCATGCACTTGCTGAACATGGCCTTGGGGAAGCGGCTTGATGCCGCGTCGATGCCAGCAAACCCGCACGCCGTAAAGCGCGCCTCCTGGCCCTGGGCGTGGCGCAGAACCGCCTTGTTGAAGTCGCATTCCTTGGCCTGCGCCGTTGCCCACTCGGTGGCCGACAGATCGGCCTGGGTGAACACGCATTTCTCCAGGCGGGCTTGTGAAAAGTCCGCGCCGGGCAGCTTCGCCCCAGCCACCTGGCACCCCTTCAGCAGGGCGCGGGGGAAACGGGCGCGGCCTAGTTGGGCATCCCCAAGGTCGCAGTCCTCTAATTGGCAGTCGGTGAAATTGACGCTTTCCAGATTGGCGCCGCGCAGCACGCAACCCCGTAGCAGCGAGGTGCTGAGGTCCAAGCCGGCCAAGTCCACGCCGCTCAGGTCCAGCCCTTGCAGTTCGCACCATTGCGCCGAGGCGCGCCGCGCGTGGCGCCCAAGCAGGGCCTCGCGGTCCAGCGCGGTGCGCGGGCCGCGCGGCAGGGCTTCATCCGGCAAGGGCAGTGACGGCGGTTCCTGGGCCTGTAGCGCTTCCGCCTGCTTGGAGATTTTCTTGGCGTTCAGTTGCAGCGCGTCCATCTTGATCTGGAATGCCTGGTACCGTTCCATCAGCGCGGCCTTGGCGTCGGGCGGCAGCTTCATTTTTGAGACCGCATCGGCCGGGTCCAGCACGACGGGCGGCCGGGCACGCGAACGCGCCAGCGCAGCGTCGTAGTCCAATCCGTGGGCGCGCCATTGTTCGCGCGTCTCGGCTTCGCCAGCGGCCAAGGCGTCGGCCACGTATTGGCGCACGGCAGCCTTGAACGCCGTCGGTTCCTTGGGCCATTCGGGGGTCGGCAGCGCCGACGGGTTGAGCGGAGCGCCGCTTTGCGCCATCTTGGCCTGCAACGATCCCAGGCCATAGCGCTGCATGGTCTGGTCGGTCTCGGCAATGGCCGACTGGCGGGTGTCGGCCAGGGTCTTGGCGACCGTCGCGCGATGCGCGACTGCCGCCTTGCCCATCTCTTCGATTGCCTTGCCTGCCTCGGCCGTTTTCGCGGCGGCCTCGGGACCGGGCTCGGGCGCGGCCAGCGTTTGTGTTTGCGCCGGCGTTGCGGTCTCGCCGGCCTCTTGCCATATCCGCGCCCAATGCTGGGTGGATTGCGGCGCTTCGCTCATGCGTTCGGTGAAGATGCCCAGGCCGAGCACGTCCTCCGCATCCTCGCGCCGCGTGGCGAGCTCGCCCCGGTACAGCACCAGCACGCGCTCGTCGTTCGGCAGCAGCCAGACGGTGTCCAGGTCCAGCGGCAATTCCACGCGCCGCTCGGGCGCCGCATCGGTGCGCACCAGCACACGCGGCCGCAAGCCGGGCAAAGTGCCGCGTTGCAGCGGATGATCGGCGTGCATGTTCTCGGCGAACCAGCTTTCGTCGCCGCGCCAATAGCCTTCCTGGCATTGGTCTTGCGCGAAACGGTCGAACCAACGCGGGTCGGTATCGTCGGGCAACCAGGGCAGCCGTGCGCGCTGCCAGCGCTTGTCCAGCGTGCCTAGCCAGCGGATCTGTTCAGGCGCGCCCTGGGCCAGCACGCCCAGGCTGGCCGGGCGCGGCACATCGCCTGGCCGCAACACCGGCGCGCTGGGGTCTTCGATATTGGGCAGGGCAACGCCGACGGCCTGGTCCGCCTGGGCACAATGGCCACGGCCGTGCGGATTGGCCGCCCAGCCCTTGGCGCCGTAGGCGCGTGCCAGGCCGATGGGCATGTCGGTGTAAGGCTGCGGCGCGCTGGGCTGCCAGCCGGCAATGCCGCGCGACCAGTAGCGGTCGCCCAGCACTAGCACCGATTTTTGCAGCTCGCCCACGCCGGCGCGCACGGTCAGCCCGGTAACGGGCCGGCCTTGCGGCGCCTTGGCCGCGCCGGCCACGCCAAAGCCGCCGCGCGTTTTTTTCTGCGCCAGGTCGAAGGGTTCGTCGGTGAAAAGCGCCGTCAGCGTTTTCCAGGCGTCCTGTTCGGACACGCGCGTGCCGTCCGCGCCGCAACAGTAGCCTACCGTGACGGTCAGGGACGACTGGCCCCCCCGGGATTGATATCCCAGCAGCAGCATGGCGTCGGCGGGTTTGTGCACGTGCATGGCGTTACCCGAGCATGACGACAGTGCCGTTGATCGTGACGTCGCCGCCCGTCGTCACCGCCACGTCCGCGGTGGCGGTGAGTTCGATCGACGGGCTGGTGATCGACGCGCTGGCATTGGTGAGGTTGACGTTCGATATGCCGCCTTCGACCATCGTTTCCGTCAGGCTGGTCACGGTGGTCTTGGTCCAGCCGTCGATCGTGGCGATCGAGCTCGTAAGTTTCGCGCCGGCCGGTTCCAGCGACAGTGACGACGCTACCGAACCTATCCAGGCGTCAGGCGTGAAGAGCCGGTAGGATTCCAGCGCCGTGGTCTTCATCATGCCGATTTCCTCGGTCTTCTCCGCCAGGATGCCGTTCCATTTCCCGGCGACCCACTTGGTGAAGGCGTTGGCGTAATTGGCGTTGTCGCGCACGATGTTCTTTTCCAGGAGGTTGATCTCCTTGGCGGCCACGCACTCCATGCTGAGCTTCACGCCCAGCGTCGATTCGAAGGTGGCGGCTTCGTTGAATTCCACTTTGCCGCCGAAGAAGTGCCCCAGCGTCAGGGCTTCCACGCTTTCGATTTTCATGCCCATGAAGTTCTCGACCACAATCCCGCCACTCTGGCCCACCGTAATGCCGGACGGCATGTCCTGCGCCTCCGATCCCAGGAAGTTGGCCTGGGTTTCATCGGAGTCGGACCCCGCGCATACGCGGTAATGGCCCGGCACTTCAATCAGCATGCTGCTGCCGGCATACAGTTCGCCGTGCAAGTTCGTCTTCAAGTGGAACCCGTCGTTCACACCTTCCTCGTCCGACTGGCCCAGATTCATCGAGGAATCCTGCGTGGGGCTGTACAGCCGGATGGCCGGTGCGCCGTCGCCGCCCGGCTGCGCGTCGGCCAGCACCATGGTGTTGCCGCCGGGCGTGCCGATTCTGTGGTGCGCTGAATTCTGCGCGTTGACCACGCTGGGCGCCTCGGTATTGGGCAGTGACGAGACGATCACAGGGCGATCCGGATTGCCGTTCAGGAACGCGATCAGGACTTCCGTGCCTTCGCGCAACGGAAAGTGCATGCCTGCATCCGACAGGCCTTGCGACGACGCCCCACCCGCATAGGGCGTGGCCATGCGCACGAAGGCGGAATTCTGTTCACCGTCGTAACGCTGCTTGGTGAACAGGAAGCGGATCTTGTACAGGCCGTTGGTGTCCGGTTGGGCGAACCGCCGGGGTTGTCCGGGCGTGGCAACGTCGACGAAACCGTTGACCAGGCGGCTGACCTGCGGCACGGGAGTAATGCGCGGTGCGCGGTACTGCAGGGGAGGCGACGAGGGATCGTCAACGTCTAGCCAGCGTGGCAGCGCCACGAAGGTCGCCCGGTAGGCCGGAATATCGGTTTGAGGCGAGGTTTCGACCGTTTGCGTGCCTTCGTGCGTGACTTCGATCACGTAGTACTGCCGCGCGTCCACACCGCGCAGATATTCCGAGACGGCAAGCAGCCTGGCCGCGCGGATGCCGGGCGTGTGCGCTTCGCCCTCCAGGCGCACGCGCTGGCAGGAAAGTTCCTGGGCGCGCCAGGAGGCAAGCGCCGAGCCCGAGATGGCCGAGGTGCTTTCTAGTTGCTCGAAATGATCGTCCGACTGATGGACCTCGCCCAGGCCCAGGACCGTGGCGGGCTTCGGCACGCTGGCCTGGCTCGACAGGGTAATGGTGGTGTTGCCCTGTTCTTGCGAATCGTGCAGCACCACCATGTTCGGCGTCAGGCCAACACGCCGGTTCAACTGCATGATGGCGATTTCGCGCACGTCGGGGTCGATCATGCCCCGGGGGTAATACACGGCGGTGTCCGGGTCGGCAGGCTGCTGCTCGACGCTGTTGGCAAACACCACGGACTCCTGTTCGGAACCCTGCTCGAACCAGAAATAGACGCCGTAGTATTCCAGTTTTCGCATCAGGAAATCCAGGCAGGTTTCCTCGAACTGGCAGGTGAAATCGGCCTGCGTCTGCGTCAGCTGCGTCGCGGCGATCCGGTAGTCGTAGGCCGTGTCGTCGTTGCTGTAGGGCTCTGTCAGGCCGGCATAACCGAGCAGCTGCTTGATCAGGTCGGCCAGGTCGCGCTTCAGGTAGATGTCCGACCAGCGCATGGAACGCAGGCGCGCAAGCCGTGGCTCCAGCGCCACCTGGTAGTAGTAATGGGTCTCGTCGCGCCCTTGCTCCGCGCCTTGGGTAATGATGCCGTGCCATTGGCGCAACGTGCCGTCCGGCGCCTTCGCCGTCAGCGTCGCGGGCTGGTCCAGCAGTTTCTCCAGGGCCAGGTCGCCTTGCGCGACCGCGAAGGTGATATCGAAACGATACGGCCGCGACACTGCCTCGGTGCCCTGCCAATGCGTCACGATGACGTTGGCGGCGGGCATCGCCTGGCCGTGCAGCATTGAACTCAGCGCGGCGCAATCGAAGGCATAGTCGTAGGCGTTGGACATTATGCCGTGGCCTCCGTCGGCGTGATCTTCCAGCCGCCGTCCGTGTCTGCCTCGACGTGCAGCGCGCTAAGCGAGCGGCCCTCGGCCAAGGCGGACAGGACCGTGTCGGACAGCACCGGTGTCAGGCTCTTGCGCAGGATGAAGTCAATGTTGCGCGCGCCGCTGTCGACTTCCGTGCAACGCGCGGCGATGGTGTCGGCCACGGTTGCCTCGAACGTCAGCGCTATCCGGTTGGCGGCGGCAAGCCGCTGCTGCAGCTTGGCCAGCTTCAGCTTGACGATGCCCGCCAGTTCGGACGCGGGCAGCGTGTAGTAGGGCACGACGGTCATGCGGGCCAGCAAGGCCGGCTTGAAGTGCCGCGCCAGCACCGGGTGTATCGCGCTTGCCAGCGTGTCCGGATCCGGACGCCCGTCCTGCGCCAGGCGCGTGATTTCCTCGGTGGCCAGGTTGCTGGTCAGGAACACCACCGTGTTGCTGAAGTCGATGATGCGGCCTTCGCCATCGGCCAGCGTGCCCTTGTCGAAGACCTGGTAGAACAGGTTGACGACGTCCAGGTGCGCCTTTTCCACTTCGTCGAGCAGCACGACCGAGTAGGGCCGTTTGCGCACGGCCTCGGTCAGCACGCCGCCTTCGCCGTAGCCGACGTAGCCCGGGGGCGCGCCCACCAGCCGGCTGACCGTGTGCTTTTCCTGGAACTCGCTCATGTTGATCGAGACCAGGGCCTGGTCGCCGCCGAACAGTTGGTCGGCAATGGCCAGCGCGGTTTCGGTTTTACCGACCCCGGACGGGCCGACCAGCAGGAACACCCCCATGGGCTGCTGCGGATCGCGCAGGCCCGATTGCGCGGCCTTCACGGTGGCGGCGATCTGGTCCACGGCGTGGTCCTGCCCGCGAATGCGTTCCTTGATGTGGTCCGCCAGGGCCAGCACGCCGTTGACCGCGTCGCGCTGCATCTTGCCTAGCGGCACGCCGGTCCAATCGGAAACCACCCGCGCCACGGCGTCGGGGTCGGTCTCGATGAACACCAGAGGCTCGTGGCGTTGCAGTGCTTTCAATTTGGCACGCGCCGCTTCGAGCTGCGCGTTGAGGGAGGCGGCATCCGCGGCATCCACGCCCGCGGCAGCCTGCGCGGCGTCATCGGTCGCCGAGCTGTCGTTTTGCTGAGCCTTTGCCTCGGCGGCTGCCTCGGCCTCGCCCACCTTCCGGCGCAGGTCGAGTACGGCTTGCGCGGCGTCGCGCTCTTCGGTCCAGCGCGCGTGCAGCGCGTCACGGCTGCTTTCCAGTTCGGCGCGCTCGGCGGTAATGGCTTCCAGCCGCTCGCTGTGGCTGCCGGGTTCGTAGCGGACATCGCGCGCCAGCGCCTGGCGCTCGCGCTCCAGGCCCGCCAGGCGGCTTTCCAGGTTTTCAAGTTCGGCGGGCTTGATGCCCAAGCCTATGCGCACGCGCGCGGCCGCCGTGTCCAGCAGGTCGACCGCCTTGTCGGGCAACAGGCGGCCGGTGATGTAGCGGTTGGAAAGTTCGGCCGCGGCCACGATGGCGTCGTCGCGCACCGTGACGCCGTGTGCCGCCTCGTAGCGGTCTTTCAGACCACGCAGGATCTGCACTGCGGTCGGCACGTCCGGCTCATCCAGCTTGACGACCTGGAAGCGGCGCGCCAACGCCGGATCTTTCTCGAAGTACTTTTTGTATTCGCTCCAGGTGGTGGCGGCAATGGTGCGCAACTCGCCGCGCGCCAGCGCCGGTTTGAGCAGGTTGGCGGCATCGGAGCCACCGGTCTGGCCGCCCGCGCCGATCAGCATGTGGGCTTCGTCGATGAACAGGATGGTTGGGCGCGACGCACCCTTGATCTCGTCGATCACGCCGCGCAGGCGATTCTCGAATTCGCCCTTGACGCTGGCGCCCGCTTCCAGCAAGCCCAGGTCCAGGCCCAGCAGGCGCGTGTCGCGCAGGAACTCGGGCACGTCGCCATTGATGATGCGCAGCGCCAGGCCTTCCACCACCGCGGTCTTGCCCACGCCTGGCTCGCCCACGCAGATGGGGTTGTTCTTGCGGCGGCGCGCCAGGATGTCGATCATCTGGCGGATTTCGCTGTCGCGCCCGAACACCGGGTCGATCTTGCCGGCGGCGGCCTTGGCCGTGAAGTCTTCGCAGAAGCGGTTGATGGCGGCGTCGCCCCCCCCCGC
>NZ_JBHFIZ010000038.1:91616-95349 GCF_057334535.1 Achromobacter colocynthidis | reverse complement strand
GCTGGCGGCGGCGCCCGCCGCGGCGGGCCGGGCCGAGCCGCCCGAGGCCGAGTCTGCGATCTGCGTGCTGGCCTCGTTCGAGCCGTTGACAATTGTGTCGAAGTCGCTGGTCAGCTTGTCGCGCGAGATGGCGCGCAGCGTTTCGGCGTAGCGGGTGCCGGCGCCGTAGTAGCTAAGGCGCGAGACCAGCGCCAGCAGCATCGCGCCACTGCGCACGCGGCTTTCACCCAGGGTGATCGAGGCGGTCAGCCAGGACTCTTGCGCCCACTCGGTGAGCAGGCCCGCGAACACCGGCCGGCCAGGGTTGCCGTTCTTCAACTGGGCCAGGCTTTCGTCGAGTTGCGCGGTCAGGCGCAAGGGGTCGATATCAAAGTGGGCCAGGATGCAATGCACGTCGCCGCCGGGCTCTTCAACCAGCCTGCGCAGCATGTGTTCAACGGCAATTTCGTAATGGTTGCGGGCCAACGTCAAGCCGGCGGCGCCTTCAAGCGCGGCCGAGCAAGTGGGATTCAGGCGTGCGAACAGGGGTTTCAGTTCCACCAGCATCATTGCAAAGGCCTCTCGGAGATTCGTGTTGATTCGGTTTCAATCGGCAGGAAGATCTGGTCGTAGCGTGGCCACGGCCCTGTGGTGTCGCCGGGTACCTGCTCCGGCAACCACGTGTTCAGTCCCAACGTGTGCCAGCCTTCGCCCAGGCTTGCGCCGGGCCGCTGGGGGTCTACATTCAGCGCCAGCTCGCAGCGCAAAGGCGTTTTCAGATACAGCGCGATCGCATTCACCAGTTCGGTGTAACGCTCCGTGCCTGGCAGCAGACCGGCCAGGCGCTCGGCCGATATGGGGCCGACATGCACCCGCAGGGCGCCCGCGCGTTCGTCGATGCGACTGCCCAGCAGGGTGTCTTCTCCCAGGCGGCATGCCTGTTCGCCCAGCAGGCACTGCGCGGCCTCTGGGATGGACACCGTTTCCGTGACGCACGGCTCGACTTCCACCGGCAGGTTGTCCAGCAGCCCCGACACGAGCGACTGCAGGCCCAGCGCGGAACGCGGGAACTGGTTGAAGTTGCCCGCATGCGGAAGCAGGGCGCGCGCGGCCTGCCAGCGCGTACCGCGTTTGCCGCCCAGCCCGACCAGCGCGAACAACTGGTCCAGGCGCGAGGAGTCGCGCCTTTCGGCGACGGCCAGCCACAGCCGGTTCTTTTCCCATGCGCGGAACAGCAGCGGATACAGCGCGGCGTGAAAAATATCGAGAAAGTCGCGCGCGGTGGAGTTGCCCTGCAGATATTGGTCGATCAGGTCTTCGGTATAGAACGTGGGCAGCGGCGAGGTAACCCCATACAGCCCGAAGAAATTTGCCGTGATGCGGTACTTGCCCGCGTCGTCGCGTTCGATCGTCTCGATATCGCGGTCGGGAAAAGACAGGGAAACCGACGGGCGCACGCGCACATCGCGGTTGAACACCGCCTCGTCGGGGTTGCGCAAACGCAGCAGACGCAACGCCTGGAAGAAGGCGTAGCGATGGCCTTCTTCCAGCAGTGGGTCGGTGCCCGACACCGCTACAGCAGGCGATAGCGGCCGATCTTGGCGGGCCATGTCAGGGTCTCTCCGTTGACGGTATCCACCAGCGTCAAGGCGCTGAAGGTGTTCAGGGCGATGGTGCCGGCCAGGAATTCGTCCAGCACGGTGCCGAACAGGAACAGGCTGCCCGGCCCGGGGAAATGGTCCCCCCGGCATTCGATGCGCACTTCGCTGCCTTGCACCGGCATGCCGCGCACGATGCGGCGTGCCGACTCGACGCTTACGCTGGTAATGGATTCGATACTGCGGCGCGCCGCCGCGTTGCGCTGCGCGTCCACCTGGCGTGGTGGCACGTAGAGCGACAGCAGATCGCGCAGTTGTCCTTCACTGGCAAGCGCCAGATGGTTGGCGTTCAGGTGCGACAGCACGCGCCATAGCAGGGCGCTGTCAATGACGGGGGGGCAATGCGGCGTCACGCCATGGATGTTGCGAAACCCCACGCGGGGGGGCGAGTTGTCCGTGGGCTCGCAGATATCGCCCAGGCGCAGGCCTTCGGGCAGGTCGCCGTGGGTGCAGGTGAGCCGCGTGGAAAGCGTTTGCATCTGCGGCATGCCGCCTTCGGTATAGGGCAGGCTCAGGTAGTGGTCGTAGCCGCGATGCAGGGCGGAAGGCCGGATGCTGATGTTGTACGAGGCCTGGTCGCCGCCACGGAAAGCGGAGAAGGGATGGTATTCACGCTCGACCCCATCGGCGCCGCGCGCGCTGACGGCATCGACGGAAAAAATTCGCTCGGCGGCCTTGCTGGTGCGGGCAACGGGATGGATGCGGTAGTCCGGCTGCAGGTGGTCCACCCTGATCGGGTGCGCGTCCTGGCTGAACAGGTTGGCGGCCGGCGTCGCGTTCATGATGAAGCTGGACGGGCCGACCGCGGGCGCCCAATCCGGCACCTGGTCGAACACAAGCTGTATCGAAAAGCCTTTCGCGGCGCCGCGCGCGGTCCATGTCGACAGGCCTGTGAAATCCAGGAACAGCAGCTTCTCCGGCAGCGCGAAGTACTCGTGCAGGACGCGCCAGGCCGGGTGCGCGCCGGGCGGCCACGGCAGCAGTTCAAGATCGGGGCGCAGGCCCGCGGGTTCGATGCTGGACGGCGGCAGCACGGTGATGGGGCCGTTCTCGGCGCTGACGCGCACTTCGCGCACGTAGCGTTGCAGCAGCAGGAACAGCCGCGCGGCATCGGCGGGTGCGTCTCCCAGGAACATGCGTACCCGGTCGCCTTTCCAGTCGGCCGCCGCGGGTCCTGACATGGTGAATTGCAGGCGCAGCGAGCGCGGCCGCGTGCCGCCGCCTTCCCACTGCGCGGACTTCAGTTCAACGGGTTCAAGCGTGACGGGAAACGAGGCGCGGAAAATCGTGCGCTGTCCGTCCACGGGCACCGAGGCGAATTCCGTACCCGCGGGAATCGTGACCGGTCCTTCCAGTGTCGAGCGCGGCTCGTAGCGCATGATCGTCATGCAGGGCAAGGGCCGCAACATGTGCGGAAATAGCAATTGCGCCAGGTTCTGGATGAATTCCGGGAAGTCGTCATCCAGGCGGTGCCGAATCAGGCCGGTCATGAAGGCGACGCCCTCGAGCAGACGCTCGACGTCGGGGTCGCTTGCGCTATCCGCGCCCAAGAGCGGCGCCAGCGCAGGGTTGCTCGCGGCGAATTCAGCCGCAAGCGTGCGCAAATAGCCCAGTTCCTGTTCGTAGTAGCGGTTCAACATGCCTTATTGCCTTCGCAGTGAAACTTTGCCGTTGGACGCCACGTGCGACGCCAGCCGCACGGGAATTTCGCGGTCGTCCACCGCGATGAAGCCTGAAATGGCGAAGCCCAGCGAAAGGACTTCGTCCTGCGTATTGGTGAAAGTGATCTGCGGCTGGCGCAGACGGGGTTCGTAACGCTGGATCATGCGGCCGATGTCCTCGATCATCTGCGTAGTCGTGCCGCTGCTGAACGAGCCCGCCAGATTGGTGAAGTCGGGCACGCCAAACGACAGGTCGATGGGCACGCTGCCCTGACGCGTGTTCAGGATGCGACGCAAGTGGTCCAGGATCGAGTCGACAAGAACCTCCGCCCGCGTGATGTGCGAACGTTCAACGTCCGAACCCAGGCTGGCGATGCGTTCAAGCAGGCGGTGTTCTCGCATGGGGATGCAGGCGGGGGGGGGGGGGGGGGGGGG
>NZ_JBHFIZ010000038.1:64975-91564 GCF_057334535.1 Achromobacter colocynthidis | reverse complement strand
GGGCGGGCGCATCCCCCCGCCGCTCGCCATTACGCCTTCGGCGCGAGCCAGGAGTCTTCGGACTCGATGCCGTCGGGTTCCCAGGTCCAGACGATCTTCTCGTAGGTCAGCTCCACATCTTCCATGTGACCCAGTTGGCGATTGTCGGGTTGCAGGCAGTTCGGCACCCACAGGCGGGTACCGACGACCACCGCGTTGGTCAGCTGGATGGTGTAGTACTTCTCTTCCGTGCCCTTGGGGCTGATGCGGTAGAACTCCAGCGTGACGTCCTTGAGCTGTTCGCCCGAGCACAGCGCCTGGTAGATCTTCGGCGAGGACTTATCGATTTCCTTGACGAAGGTCAGGCCCAGATGCTGGCGCTTGCCCGAGGGCAGGCCGGACTGCGGGTTCTTGGGGATCTCGATCTTGTGCTCGACCGCTTGCACCAGGATCTTTCCCTGATGCCCGCTGATTTCGCAGGATCCTTCGATCTTGCCCTGGTTCTGTCCTTCAAGCGTGAGGTAGCACGGCATGGCCATGGTAAATTTCTCCTTGCAGTTGTTGAGTCTGAATGCAATTGCAGACGAAACCGGAGGCGTGCCGGTGGCAGCCGGCACGCCGGTTCCGCTGGATCAACGGGTTAGCTCTTTTCGAGTTTGCCCACCAGCGATAGCGTGAAAGACGCACCCATGTACTTGAAATGGGGACGAACCTTCAGGCCCACGCGATACCAGCCGGGATCTCCCTCCACGTCCGATACCGTGATTTCCGCCTGACGCAGCGGACGGCGGCTACGCACGCCCGGCGCCGGGTTGTCCATATCGGCCACGTATTGGCGAATCCAGTTGTTCAACTCCGATTCCAGGTCGGTCTTTTCCTTCCAGGTACCGATGTTTTCGCGCTGGATCACCTTGATGTAGTGCGCAAGGCGGCTGACGATGAAGATGTAGGGCAGTTGCGTGCCCAGCTTGTAGTTAAGCTCCGCGTCCTTGCCTTCCTTGTTGTTGCCGAAGAACTTGGGTTTCTGCACCGAGTTGGCCGAGAAGAACGCCGCGTTGTCGGTGTTCTTGCGCATGGTCAGCGCGATGAATCCCTGCTCGGCCAGTTCGAATTCCCGGCGTTCCGAAATCAGCACTTCGGTCGGGATCTTGCTCTGGGTTTCACCCATGGCCTCGTAGTTGTAGACCGGCAGATCGCCCACCGTGCCGCCACCCTGGGGCCCGATGATGTTGGCGCACCAGCGGTACTGCGCGAAGCTGTCCGACAGGCGGCTGGCGAAGGTGAACGCCGCGTTGCCCCACAGGAAATCCTTGTTCCCGCCCGACACGTCTTCGTTGTAGCGGAACTTCTTGCTGGGCACGGTATCGTCGCCGTAGGGCACGCGCAGCAGGAAGTTGGGCATGGTCAGGCCCACGAAGCGCGCGTCTTCCGTTTGGCGGAAGGCATTCCACTTGGTGTATTGCGGGCCTTCGAAAACAGCCGAAAGATCCTTCAGGTTCGGCAGGTCGGCAAACGAATCCATGCCGAAGAACTGCGGGCCGGCCGACGCAATGAACGGCGTGTGCGCCATGGCGGCGACGCTGGCGATCGATTGCAGCAGCTTGACGTCCTGGCCGCCGGGGCTGAAGGCGTAGTTGCCGATGATGGTGCCGAAAGGCTCGCCGCCGAACTGACCGTATTCGGCGGTATAGACCGCCTTGTACAGACCGGAACGCGTGATGTCGGAGGCATCCTCGAAATCTTCCAGCAGCGCCTGCTTGGAAACGTTCAGGATCTCGATACGGTTGTTCTCGCGGAAGTCCGTGCGGTCGATCAGGAATTTCAAGGAGCGCCACGAGGATTCCAGCTTCTGGAATTGCTCGTTGTGCATGATGGCGTCGACCTGACGGCACAGCTTGCGGTCCAGTCCCGCAATCATCTCGTCGATCAGGCCCTGGCTGACCTTTTCCTGCGAGCGGCTGGGCTCCAGCAATTCGGCAACAAAGGCCTCCAGGCCCTGGCGCGTAATCGAATAGGCTTCGTCGCCCGGCTTGACGCGGGTGGATTCGATCAGCTGGTCGATCAGCGAACCGCCTTCCTGTGCCGCGCCTTGCGCGCCTTCTTGCTGCTGCGGGGATTCCTGGCTCATCACTTACTCCTTGGCCTTGCCCGACTCAGCGTCGGATTCCTGTACACCCAGTTCGCCCAGCAGCCGTTCGCGGGCGCCTTCGTCCTGGATCAATGCCTGCAATTTCTTGCGGAATTCGGGCAGATTGCCCAGCGGACCCTTCAACGCCTTCAGGGCTTCGCGCAGTTCGATCAACTGGCGCAGTTCGGGCACCTGGCCCACCAGCGCATCAGGCTCGAAGTCGCGCAGGTTCTCGAACTTGAGCGACACGGGAATCGCCTCGTCGGATTCACCTTCGGCAAGTCGGTTCGGCACCGACAACGTCAGGTTCAGGTTCTGCGCCTTCAGGACATCGTTGAAGTTGTCCTTGTCCACCTGGATGGGCTTGCGCTCGTCCAGCGGGGTTTCGGTTTCTTGCAACGTGAAGTCGCCCAACACCAGTTGCTTCAGAGGCAGTTCGACTTGTTCCTGTGCGTCGCCGGTGGCCGGCTTGTAGACGATATTGACGCGTTCCTTGGGGGCTACTGATCCTTCATTGGCCATGGTTTTCTCCTAGGTTCCGGTGGGTCAGGCGGCGGCGGTTGACTGCGAAAGTTGCCAGGCGGCCCGGCAATCCAGGCTGGCCAGCTTGGCCAGCAAGGGATGGGAGGGCCCGGCGTCTTCCGCGCCGTATCGCAGTTCGACGGCCGCCGCCAGTGCAAGGGCTTGCCGGGCAAGCTCCGGTTCCCATTGCTGCAGGCGGTGGGCGTCGAGTTCATCAATCAGGGGGGACATCAGCGCGCGAATATCCGCACGGTCGTCGAAGCGGTGCAGCAGCGCGCATTGCGCCAGCCGCAGGCGAAAGCGCTTGCGCAGCCCTTCCGTGCGGCGCGCAGCTTCTTGCAGGCGGTCCAGGGCATCGTCCAGGCGTCCGGCAGCCGCATCGGCCTCGGCGGCCGAGGAAAGCGATTGCAGGTCGTCGGCGTCGTCGTGCGTGGTGGACGCGCCTTCACCAGCACCGGTGAAGCTCTCCAGCCAGGCAAGCGTCTGGGCGTCAGCGAAAGGCTGGCCATCGTTGAATTTCATGCCGGCCAGTTGGGGCAGTCGGGCGACCAGGCGGCCAGTCTCGAACCCGACGCAGGCCGCGGCATCGGCGGCGCCCAGGCGGGTCAGCGCGGCATGGCTTGCGCGGTTCAGGTCCAGCCAATAGCGATGCGTGATCAGGTGCGACTCCGCGAACTGCACGACGGCCTGCGGTTCGCCGGTCTGCGCGATCTGCTCGAAGCTGCTGACGATTTGCAAGGGCGGCGGCATCAGCAAGGTGACGCCGCCTTGCGCAGGCGGTGTCTGTTCCAGCGTGGCCCAGGCGCACACACGATTCAGGCGAAACAACAAAGGCAGCGTGGGCTGCGTCTGCAGATACCAGTCAACCAGCGGGCGCAGGCCCGTCAGTGCCGCATCGGCGGCAGCCCCTGGATCAGCCCCTGCGGCAGGGGGCGCCGCGATGCTGGCGGCAGGGGGCGGCGCGGCGGACCGGCTGACCGCGGCTTGCGCGGCGGCGGGCGCGATAGCGGGCGCCTGCTGTGGCGCGGCGTCAACGACGGGCTCAGGTTGCGCAGGCGCCTCGACCGGCAAATTCCGCAGGGCGGAACGCAAGCCGTAGAAGGCAGGGGCTTCGTCATCGTGACGCTGCCATTCGCTGTCCAGCGCTTCCCAATCTTCAAGCATGGCCGCGTGCGCGGCGGCCGGCATTGCGGGGTAGCTGTCGCGCCCCGCCTGCAGGCGCTCGTTCAAATGGTCCAGCAACCACTGGATCTGATTGCGTCGGCCGCGCATGCGGGTGACGGCGGGCGACATGTCTTCCCAGTAGGTCGCGACCAGGTCGCGCAAGACACGGATGCCTTCGCCCAGGCCCGTCAGGCCTGCCGTTTCAAGCAGGCCGGCGGCGAGCCAGGTGCCGACCGCCAGATCCTTGCCTTCCTGCTTGAGGATGCCGTTGGCCAGCGCGACAACCGATGTCCAGTCCACGGCGGTGCTTGCGTGGATGTCGGTCAACTGGTCGATGTGCGCCTTCAGTGCCGCGAATGCTTCACCATCGCGCGGGCTAACGCCGGCGGGGTGGTCGGCCTGTATGGGTTGCTGCCCTACGTCACGGTCGAAAAGCACTGCAGACACAATGTCTCACCTGTAATAAACCGATACGAGCGGGGTTTCCCTGACTCGGATGTCGGCCCACCCTCTTATCCTGATGGCGTAACCGTTGTTACTTCCGCTTTGGAAATGATGCTATCGACTCCCCGTTGAGAAACCGTTGAAGCAATTGCTCGCCCTGTTGTTACATTGCGGCAGCAATTAAACGTTTATTAAACGTTTGCAAAGTAAAACGGGCCGGTGTTACCTTCCGCAAGATTGGGGGGACAACCGCCAGAAGACACAACAACTGTCACGGGGAAAAGAAAGAATGCTCATCAGTACAAGGCGCCTAGGGCAAACCCTTTAGGCGCGGCCGCTTGGTCTATCAGGGTCCCATGCATCCCAGTCTGCTGAGGCCCGTGCAACTACGTCTGTTGGGCGAATTCGATGTCGCCGTGGGGGACGTTAGCGGTGCGCGCGCCATCACTTACAACAAACCGAAGCTATTGCTCGCATTGCTCGCGCTTGCGCAAGGCAAGCCATATGCACGGGCGGATCTGGCCGACATGCTGTGGCCGGATGAATTGGGCAATGGGCGTGCCAACCTCCGGCACGCCTTGTTCGTGCTGCGGCGTCTGTTCGAAAACGTGCCGGACGTGTGGTCGGGCACGAACAGCACCCTGGCGCTCAATCCCCAGGTCATCATGGTGGACGTCCTGGCCGTTACCGGCAGTGCCGGCTACGAGGCGCTTGGCCTGGAAGAGCGCTTGTCCTATGACAGGGGCCGACTGCTGGAATATTCGGAGCTACCCGAAAGCGCGGCGTTCAGCAGCTGGCACACCAGTTGGCAATCGCGTATCGAGCGCGAGATCTCGGAATGCCGCAAGGCGTTGTTGACGCGTCTGGGCCGGGAGGGCAGGCAAGCCGAGGCGATGGAGCATGCCAAGCAATGGGTGCAGACTCACCCGGAGGATGAAGGCGCGCATCGCCAGCTGATACGCCTGCTGCTGGACAGCGGCAATCGCGATGCCGCCATGTTGGCTTTCCGCGATTGCGTCAGCCTGATGCGCGATCGCTTCGACACCGAACCCTCTGAAGAAACCCGCGCGCTGATGGAAAACGTCGTACCGCCGGCGGAGCTTGGCGGCGTGACCTTGCGCGAGCAAAGGCACTACCGCCCGCTGGCGGTGCTGGCCGTGACCGTATCGGCCGACGATCCCACCCTGCAGCCCGAGCAAACGCTGCATGGCATGCAGATGGCACGCAGGCACTTGCAGGATCTGGCGCGCAAGGAAGGGGGGCAGGTGCTGCTCGGTCTGGCCAGCAATATGGCGATCGTTTTTGGCCACCCGGTTCTGACCGAGCGGCCCGCGCACGCCGCTGCTCGGCTGGCGTGCGCCATTCGCGATCTGGCCTTGCCGCCGGGCATGCGTGTCGGCATGGGCCTGCACGCGGATATCGCGCTGGTGCACGCCGACGAGCGGCCGGATGGTGGCGCGCTCGTCACGCAAGAGGCCATGCGGCTAAGCTACCTTGCCGAGGCGGGCGAGATACTGATTGGGTCGGCGGTTCGTGAACGCCTGATGGATCAGTTCGCCGTGCGTCGTGAAAAGCGGCATGGGCGCGAGCTGTGCTTGCTGGATGCGCAACTCGAGGCCGCGGCGGTGCATCGCATGTTCGGTCGGGTGCGTGAATTCGACAGCCTGGTGCGCATGTGGGCGCGCCTGCCCATGGCGCAGCCGCCGACGGCCATGATGGTGCGTGGCGAGCCCGGCATAGGCAAGTCGCTGCTTGCCGGCGTGACGGCCGAATATGTGCGCCGCACGGGCGGTGAAGTGTGCGTGCTTGCCTGTTACGAAGGTCATAGCGAAACGCCTTTCCATCCGGTGCGCGAGCATTTGCTGCAACGCCTGTCGCTGGAATGGGGCACGGTCGATAGTGCCGAACCGGGGTCGGCCGACCTGCCGACGCGCTCGGTCGATATCTTATGCAAGCGCGCGGGGCTGGATCCCAGCTTGCGGTCGGCGCTCAAGCGGGTGCTGTTTCCTGAGAATAGCCGCGGCGAAGCCGGTGTCCCGGTGTCAGGCCACACCCCGCATGGCGCGCTGGTCGATGCGTTGGCCGCCATTCTGGCGCATCACGAAAAGGGCGAAGGGCCGCGCCTGCTCATATGGGAAGACCTGCATTGGGCGGATCGATCCAGCCTGTCTCTTATCGAGGCGTTGATGCGCCGGACCGTACGGGGGCCGATGATGCTCCTGACCACGGCGCGCGAGGAATTCGTTCGCACATGGGAAGCCCACGATCTGCGCCTTAGCCCCCTGGACCGCCAAGCCATGGGGGAACTTGTGGCCCACCGCTCGCGGGGGCAGCGCCTGGCGCCCGCGCTGCGCGCCAGGATCGTTGAGGGCGCCGAGGGCGTTCCCTTGTACGCGGAAGAAATGGTGCGTCAGGTCGCGCTTGGCACCGATATCGGTGTGACTCCCGTCATTGCCGACCTGGTCGCATCGCGGCTGTCCGCGCTGGATACCGCGGCACGCCACCTGATCCAGTTCGCCGCCGTGGCCGGCCGGCTGGACGATGCCTTGCTCGCCCGCGCGGCCCTTGCCGCCGGATTGAACCGGCGCGATATTCCGCGCTTGCTGGGTGACTTGCACCGCCACGGTCTGATCGACGACGGCATCCCGGCCAACTTCCGGCATGAACTGATCCGCACCGCCATTTACCGATCCCTTGGCCCGCAAGAGCGCCAGCGCCAGCATGAGCAGGTTGCGCAGTACCTGATGAGCCTGGATCCGCGCACCAATGCGCCGGAGCCCGCGCATATCGCCCTGCACCTTGATCATGCGCGGCACGCGGATGCCGCGCATTGGTGGTGCCTGGCCATGCGGGACGCGTTGGCGCAGTCGGCCGTGGGAGAAGCGCAGGCCTTGAGCGAGCGCGCGCTAGGAGCGCTGCCGCTGATCGCGGATGCGGATCTGCGCCGCAAGGCCGAACTCGACTGCCAGCTTCTGCGGGGGACGTTGTTCACGGCGATCAAGGGCGGGGGCGCGCGCGAAACCTCGCAAGCCTATGTCCGTACCGCCAAATTGCGCGTCAGCGACGATAGCCCTCATATCCAGTTTCGCCAGATGTGGGGCGACTGGGTCGTGGCGCTGTGCACGCGCCCGCATGCGGAAAGCGTGCAATTCGCCGAACGCATACACCGCCACGCTGAGCTGACAGGCGATGGACTGCACCTGGGCTGGGCGCAATACGCCTACGGCGACAGTCGTCTGTGGATGGGCGATGCCGCCAATGCGGAGCGTTGGCTGCGCTCGTCCATTCTTACGCTAAGCAGCCAGTCGGATCACAGCCTGCGCTTTGCCTGCTGCGGAGCGGATGGCGCCAGCCTGGCCAAGGCGATGCTGGGCGTCGCCTTGACGCTTCAGGGGCGCGACGGGGAAGGGCAAGCCTGCGCGCGGGCCGCCCTGGAAAGCGCCGATGCGCTCGACCACCTGGCCAGTCGCGTGCTGTGCCTTAGCCTGGTGGTCAGGCTGCATTGGCTGCGGGGTGACGAGGACGCGACGCGCGAGGCGGCGGCTCGCTTGTCATTCCTGACCGGGCAAGCAGACTTTTCCATCTGGAAGGAACTTGCCCTGGGCTGGACAGGATGGGTGAATGCCCGCAATGGCGACAGGTCGGCCGTAGCCGACATCGAACGCGCGGTTGGAGTATGCGGTAAGGACCTGCCGGTCATGCAGTCCACGATGGAACTGATGCTGGCGCAGGCGCACCTGGCCTGGAACCAGACAGACGCGGCCACGGCGGCCATTGAACGTGCGGGGGGGCTGATAGAAAAGTTCGGCACCGAGTCCCTGCGCGGCGAATATCTTCGTTTGCTGGGTGATACCTGGGAAAAACGGGGCGATGGAGTGCGGGCCGTGGCGTGCTGGCGGCAAGCCTTGACGGAAAGCCGCCGCCTGGGCCTGTCCTTGTCGGCCAGGAAGGCGGAATCCCGAATATGGGATGGCGCACCACAGGCGGCCTAGCGGGCCGCCTTTTTTTTGCGGCGCACTTGGTGGTGGACTCTGCAAAATAAGCATGCCCCGCAACCCGTGTAAAATCCACCCCCGCAGCATCTGCAATGGATGCGCATCGCCTCGACAGCGATACCAGTGGACTCGGCTTGGCCGGGTGGCTCGGCCGGGCGCCTATCCCTCGGACAACTCCAAGCGAATTTCGGCTCGCTCCGGGACCAAAACAAACCCTCCTCGGTGTGAGGCATCGCTTGCTAACGTCAGGTTAGCCAATCAATGTCTTTTCTTTCTTCTTTTCGTCGCGAATGGATGTCCAATCCTCGCAACGACATTCTTGCGGGCATCGTCGTTGCCCTTGCGCTTATCCCTGAAGCCATCGGCTTTTCCATCATCGCGGGCGTCGACCCGCGACTGGGCCTTTACGCCTCGTTCTCCATTGCCGTGATCATCTCGTTGGTGGGTGGCCGGCCGGGCATGATCTCGGCGGCGACGGCCGCCGTTGCGGTGCTGGTGGGTCCCCTGGTCAAGCAGCATGGCGTCGAATATCTGTTCGCCGCCACCATCCTGATGGGCGTCTTCCAGGTCATCGCCGGATTCCTGCGGCTTGATCTGCTGATGCAATACGTGTCGCGGTCGGTCGTCACCGGGTTCGTGAATGCGCTGGCCATCCTGATTTTCATTGCCCAGTTGCCGCAGTTGATCAACGTCACGTGGGTCACCTACGTGATGGTGGCGGGCGGGTTGGCGATCATCTATCTGTTTCCTCGCCTGACCCGGGCCGTGCCGTCGCCCTTGATTGCCATCATCGTGCTGACGGTCATTTCTATTTACTGGGGCCTGCCCGTCAACATGGTGGGCGACATGGGCAAGCTGCCGTCGTCGCTGCCTTCGTTCCTGATTCCGAACGTGCCCTTCACCCTTGAAACCTTGCAGATCATTTTTCCGTATTCGCTGACCATGGCGGCGGTGGGTTTGTTGGAATCGATGATGACCGCGCAGATCGTGGACGACATGACCGACACGCCCAGCAACAAGCGGCGTGAATGCAAGGGCCAGGGCATCGCGAATTTCGTGACGGGTTTTTTTGGCGGCATGGGCGGTTGCGCCATGATCGGCCAGTCCGTCATCAACGTGAAGTCGGGCGGGTCGACGCGGCTCTCCACGTTCGTGGCGGGTTCCTTCCTGCTGTTCCTGATCGTGGTGCTGGGTCCCTTGGTGGCCAGGATTCCGATGCCGGCACTGGTCGCGGTCATGATCATGGTGTCCATCGGCACGTTCAGTTGGGGTTCGATCCGCAACCTGCGTACACATCCTTGGCAGTCTTCCGTGGTCATGCTGGCGACCGTGGTGGTGGTGGTCTGGACGCATGATCTGGCCCGGGGCGTGTTGGCGGGCGTGCTGTTGAGCGGCGTGTTCTTCGCGGGCAAGGTCAAGCGGCTTTTCGCGGTGACTTCAGCGTTGTCGGAAGACGGACGCACCCGTACCTATTACTACGCGGGCCAGGTGTTTTTCGGGTCCACCGAACGGTTTGCCGAAGCCATTGATTTCAAAGAGCTCGTCGACCATGTCGTGCTGGACGTCTCCGCCGCGCACTTCTGGGACATCTCTGCCGTGGGGGCGCTGGACAAGGTTGTGATCAAGCTGCGCCGCGAAGGCAAGGCCGTGGATGTGGTTGGCCTGAACGCCGCCAGCGCCACGATGATTGGCCGCTTTGCGGTTCACGACAAAGCGGGCGCCCACGCCCAGTCGGCGGGGCACTAAGGAGACAACAGGTCGAAAATACTTGGATGCCTGGATGCCTGGATGCCTGGATGCCTGGATGCCTGGATGCCTGGATGCCCGGATGTAGCGAAAAACCGCGGCGCGCCCAGCGACTTTGCCTTGTAGGATGGGTGGAGCGCGGCATGGTGTAGGCAAGAACACTAACGCCGAACGCGCGGAACCCATCAAGCAGCGGTGAACGCAGGCTAAGGCTTACCGCAGGAAAACAGCCGCTAGATGATGGACCAGGTCTATCCAATCTGCTGGCTGTTTTTGCTTTTGGCGGTCTACGTTTCGTCAGGCGCCGGTTGATGGGTTTCGCGCGATACGCACCGGTATTCTTTTTCCGGATCTGGCGCGCTCCACCCATCCTACATTGTCGTTGCCGACGGCTCCGCAGCCTTGCTGGTCACGGACGCCTATGGCCATTCCCCGCTCGTGCAAACCTGCGCTACACGAATCAGCTTCCTGCCCCAAAGCTGCATCCTCGCCGATAGTCCTCGGCCCGAGCCAAGGTCCGATAGAAGTCCGCACCCAGATTGATGAAATCTTCCATCTCCTGCCGGGTGAGCTTGTGTTGCACCGTATCCAGGCAGGCGGCGTAGGCGGCCAGGACTTCGGGCCAGTCTTCGAAGCGCCGCATGCCTGATGTTCTGGTGATCATCTGGGCTACCAATTCTTGCGTATCCATAAGAATCTCCTGCTGTCTCCCTTCGTCTGCGTCCCCTGGCGCGTTCCCTCTCGCATTCCGATTGCTTGCGCCACGCGCCAAGCGCCAAGCGCCAAGCGCCAAGCGCCAAGCGCTAAGCGCTAAGCGCAAAGCCGCCTTGCGGCGGCCATGCACTCCTTGCATCGAGGTGGCTACGGGTTGACCCGCAACTGTCCCGGTTTACATCGGCATCAGAACCGTGTCGATGACGTGGATGACCCCATTGTCGGCGGCAATATCCGTCTTGACCACGTTGGCGTCATTCACCTTGACCTTGCCGTCGGCGACGGTCACGGTGACTTCGCTGCCTTCAACGGTCTTGACCTTGCCCGCCTTGACGTCCTTGGCCATGACCTTGCCCGGCACGACGTGATACGTCAGCACCTTGGTCAGCGCGGCCTTGTCCTTCAGCAGCGCGTCCAGCTTGTCCTTCGGCACCTTGGCGAATGCCGCGTCTGTCGGCGCAAAAACGGTGTAGGGGCCCGGTCCCTTCAGCGTGTCGGTCAGGCCGGCGGCTTGCACCGCGGTCGTCAAGGTATTGAACCCGCCCGCCGATTTGGCCGTGTCCACGATGTCGGCGGCATTGGCCCAGCCGCAAGCCAGGGCAATCGTCGTGCCAATCAAAAATCGCTTCATGTTGTGCTCCAGAAAGTGAGGGAATCAGGCGCCCGCGTCCTGGGGTGCCCTCAATATCGCGTCGCAACTTGGAAAACGCGATGCGTGAGGGTAGAGTAGGCGGCATCTTTTCCTTCGTCCATATTTTGAACCTGTAAATTCAATCTTTATCGGTTCATAGGCGGGTCAAAAATGCCAAATACTCCGAATACTGTCCTAGACGAATCCGGTTCAACCGCGGCCTACCGCACGGGGGTCGCCGCCAAGCTGGCCGGCTTGCCCGTGGAAACCCTGCGCGTCTGGGAGCGGCGCTATCAGTTGTCCTCGCCGGCCCGTTCGCCACGCGGCCAGCGGCTGTACTCGGCCGAGCAGGTCCGCCGGCTCAGCCTGTTGAAGCAGCTTGTGGATCAGGGGCACGGCATCGGTACGCTTGCGCTGCTGACGCTTGCGCAGTTGCAAGCCATGCTCGGCGCGCAGCCCAGCTTGGCCGGCCCCCCGTTGCGCGCCGTGGCGGTCGGCGCGACTCTTGCGCCTCGCCTCTTGGCGGGGGGCACGGGCCACGACGGGGGCTCTGGCTACATGGCAGGGCCTGACGTCCATGTGGTCGGCGCGTGCGCGCACCTGGAAGACGCCGGGTCGCTGCCGCGTCATGCCGACGTGCTCATCATTGAAATTTCCGAGCTGGATGCCGATGCGCTCGCGCCCATTCAGCGCGCGCGCGACGCGACCGAAACCGGCGCCGTGGTCGTGCTCTACCGCTTTTGCGCCAACGCCACCATACGCAACCTGCGCGCGCAAGGATGCCTGGTTGCGCGCATTCCGGCGCAGTTGACGGAACTTGCGCCGCTGTGCCGCTCGGCGGTCGCCGGGTCGAACCTTGCCGCGCTTGCCCCGGCTTCGGCCATCACGTTCAACGAAGAAGCCTTGGCCAAGATCATGGCGCTGCGCAACCCCATCGCCTGCGAGTGTCCCAGGCATCTGGCCGAGTTGCTCATGATGGTGGGCAGCTTCGAGCGCTACAGTGCCCAGTGCGCCTCACGCAATGACGCCGACGCGCAATTGCATCTGGCGCTGGAGCAGGCCGCGGGCCAGGCGCGCGGCATTCTGGAAGCCGCCATGGGGCGTCTGCTGCAATCGGAAGGCATATGGCCGTTGGCCGGTTGAGCGCGGGCGCAGCCATGGGCATTCGGCATGGAATGCACGTGCTCAAAACGGGTTCGGGGGGACCGGGGAAAGTCGCCCGGGCGGCCCGTTGGTTAAATCGTTGGTCAGCCCATTATTCAGCTCGCTGGCCAGCCGGTTAACCGCGCCGCCCCGCACGGGGGCGGCGCTGTCAATCACACCCCGATCGGTCCACCATCGGCGCGTTGGATCACCACCGTCGACGCGCGCGGGCGTACCGTGCCGCTGGCCGCAATCGTCGCATCATCCGTGCTGTAGGCCGGCCAGTTGGCCGGGTGCTGGATGTTCAGGAAGATGCTGGTGTAGTCCGGCGTGAACGCGAAGCCCGTGACTTCGGCTTCATTGGGGCCGACGAAGAAGCGGCGCAGGTCGGCCTGGTTGGACGCGTTGATGGCTGGGCCCGTGCCGGTGCTGTCGGCCAGCGCGCCGGGAATGACGGCCAGCATCTGGTCGTTGGTGGCGCGGGCCACGTTGTTGTTGCGGCCGCCGTCGATGCCGTTGTCAGTCTGAATCCACAGGATGCCGCGGGTGTCGAAGCCGATACCGTCGGGGCTGGCCAGTTGGTTCAGCGCGGTCAGGCCCGAACGGTTGGTGTCGGCGTCGGCGCCGGCATCCGAACCGAACACGAAAATATCCCACTCGAACTTGGTCGAGCCGGCTTCATCGTGCCAGCGGATGATGTGGCCGTTGACGTTGTTCAGGCGCGGGTTGGGCGGGTTGGTGCCCGTGCCGGCGTTGCGGCTGCTGTTGTTCGTCAGCGTCAGGTAGATGTCGCCGTTGGTGGGGTGCGTGGCGGTCCACTCCGGGCGGTCCATCGGGGTGGCGCCCACGAAGTCGGCCGCGCCGCGCGTGTTGATCAGAATGGCGTCCAGGCTGCCGAATTCGTCGGCCAGCGTGCGGCCGCCGGCGCCGACGGTGGTGCCCGTCAATGCCAGCCATTCGCCCGTGCCGTCCGCATTGAAGCGGGCCACGTACAGCGTGCCCTTGTCCAGGTACTTGGCGCCCACGGCCAGGCGGTCGGTGCGCTCGGCGTCCTTCGGATCCCACACGGCTTCCGACACGAAGCGGTAGATGTATTCAAAGCGCGAATCGTCGCCGCTGTAGAAGGCCAGCGGCTTGCCGGCTTCGGGCTTGCTGTAGGCGGAGCCTTCGTGGGCGAAGCGGCCCATGGCGGTGCGCTTGGTGGCGATGCTGGTCGGGTCGTAGGGGTCGATCTCAACCAGGTAGCCGAAGCCGTTGACTTCGTTGCGCCAATCTTGCGTGGCGTCGATGCCGGTTTCGGTGACGTTGAAGCGCGCGAATTCACCCAGCACCTCGGTGGCGTCGCCCGCGGCGGTTTCCCACTGGTAGCGGCCGGCGGGGCCGCCGGAGACGCCAACGCGAAGCTGGTGCGCGGGGCGCGTGCCGGTGTTCACAAAGCAGGCCGCCCAGTTTTCTTCGGCGGTGATGTAGGTGCCCCACGGCGTGTAGCCGTTGCCGCAGTTGTTGTTGGTGCCGCGCACTTGCATGCCGTTGGGCGAGAAGGGCGTCTTGACCCAGTCCGTGCCGCCGACGGGGCCGGCCAGCTTCATCGCGGTGGCCGACGTGAAGCGGCGGTTGTAGCGCGAGTTGTTGACGATGTTCCAGCGGCCGTTCTCACGGCGCACGTGGACAATGGCCACGCCGTGCGCGTTGATTTCCTTGCGCACTTCTTCAGCGGGGCGCTTGCCGGCCACCGACGTGGGGCCGGCGGGGTGCAGGGCGCCCTGGTCGATGTATTCGTGGTTGATCGCGAGCAGGCCTTCGGTGGAGCTGCCTTCGATGGGGAAGAAGTGCATGCCGTCGTGATGCATGCCCATGGAGTTGAGCAGGTCGTTGGACGTGTTGTTGCCGTTCTGGTCCCAGGCCTGCGCGTTGTCGTTCAACGGCGTGCCCCACGGCGCGAACACGTGGGCCACATAGCCTTGCGGCACGACGCAAGCGTCCGTCATCGACGTGGGCAGGGAATCGAAGCCGAGCTTCAGCGGGGTCGGGGCAGGCGTTTCGCCGCCGGGGACTTCGGGCGCGGGGTTCGGTTCGCCGCCGACATTGTCGTCATCATCGTCATCGCTGCTGTTACAGCCGGCCAGGCCAAGGCTGGTCATCGTGGCGAAGGCGGCGGCAAGACCGCCGCGCATCACCATGCGGCGCGACAGGTTCTTTTCCAGAATCTCGGAAAAAGGGCTGCTCTGGCTGGGGTTGCGGACGATCTTGTCGGAGATGGATTTGCTCATGTGGCTTCCTGGCGTTGATGGGCTGTGCCTGAATGGACGAGCAATACTAGAAGCCGCAAATGAAAGGTTAATGACACCACGCTGAAAGTGTTGATGGGTGATCGGCGCGCAAAAAAAATGCCGGCGCCGTTTGCACGGGGCCGGCCAAACGCAAGCAAGCGCGATTACTTTGATGTGCTGGCGGCGGATTTCGACGCCACCGATTTCGACGCAACCAAGGGACACCCGCCCTGGTCCAGCGGCCGGAAAGCGTTGTCGCCCGGAATGGTGCGCAGGATCTTGAAGTAGTCCCAGCGCGCCTTGGACTCAGACGGCTTCTTCACTTCCACCAGGTACATGTCGTGCACCAGGCGGCCGTCTTCGCGCAGATAGGCATTGCGCGCGAACATGTCGTCGATCTTCATGCCGCGAATTTGCGTCATCACCGCGTCACCTTCCAGCTTGCCGCTTTCCTTCACGCCCTTCAGGAACGTCAGCACGGCGGAATAGACGCCTGCTTGCGCCATCGTTGGCACGCGGCCCTTCATCCGTTCGGCGTAGCGCTTGGACCAGTCGCGCGTGCGCGCGTCCATATCCCAGTAAAAGCCGCTGGTCAGGACCAGGCCTTGCGCCTGCTCCAGCCCCACGCCGTCCACGTCGGTAATGAACATGAGCAAGCCAGCCAGCTTTTGCCCACCCTGGATCAGGCCGAATTCATTGGCCTGCTTGATCGCCATGGTGGTGTCGCCCGACGAATTGGCCAGCGCCACGATCTCGGCCTTGGAGGCCTGTGCTTGCAAGAGGAACGACGAAAAATCGTTCGATGCGCGCGGATGCTTGACCGAGCCCAAGATCTGGCCGCCCGCTTGTTTGACGGCGTTTTCGGTATCGGCCTGCAAGGCGTGGCCGAAGGCGTAGTCGGCCGTCAGGAAGTACCACTTTTTCATGCCGGACTCGGTCAGCGCGCGCCCGGTGCCGTTGGCCAGCGCATAGGTGTCGTAGGTCCATTGCGCGGTGGAGGCCGAGCAGGCCTTGCCCGTCAGGTCCGAGGTGCCGGCGGTGGACGCCAGGAAGGCGATGTTGGCCGTGCGCGTGATTTCCTGCACCGCCAGCGCCACGGACGAGGTGGGCACGTCGACGATGGCCTTCACGTTTTCCTGATCGATCCAGCGGCGCGCGGTGGCCGAACCCACGTCCGCCTTGTTCTGGTGGTCGGCGGCAATGACTTCAATCTTGCGGCCCAGCACGGTCGGCCCGAAGTCTTCCACCGCCATGCGGGCGGCTTCCACCGAGCCTTGCCCGGACAGGTCGGCGTTCATGGCGGATAGATCGGTCAGGACGCCGATGCGGATGGGCTTGTCGGGCTGCGCGTGCGCGGCCGGCATGGCGAATGCGCCGGCAACGAGCAGGGCGCGTAGGTAATGGTTCATGTCTTCCTCCAAGGGGGGGGCGTCCGCTGTTTACGCGGATCTTTGCGGCATTGGTGATACGGCGGTGGGTTGGGACAGCAGATGGCACAACAGGAACTGATCGGTCTGCGCGTGCGCCAGGTGGCTCGCGTCGAATTGCGCGTCGATGGCGCGTTTGCTCAGGCGCAGCGCCAAGGGTGGGCAGGCGGCGGCGTCGCGCGCCAAGGCCCGCGCGGCGTGCAGCGCTTCGCCGGCGGGAGCCACTACGTCCGCCAGGCCCCAGGCTTGGGCGGTGTCGGCGTCCAGTTGCAGGTCGGTGAAAAGCGCCCGCTTGGCGCGCGCGGGCCCCACCAGGCTGGCCAAGCGGGGCAGGCCGCCCCAGGCCAAGGGTAGGCCCAGCCGCACTTCGGGCAGGCGCAGAAAGGCGCTGTTGGACAGCACGCGCCAGTCGCATGCCAGCGCCAAGACGGCGCCGCCGCCCACGGCCGCGCCTTCAATGGCGGCGATGGTGGCTTGCGGCAACTCTGCCCACGCGCGGCACAGCGCTTCGCCGCGCGCCAAGGCGCGCTGCGTGGTCAAGGGATCGTCGTGGGTCCACAAGGCGGGGTCTTTTAGATCGATACCGGCGCTGAAGACGGCCGCCGTGCCGGTCAGCACCACGGCGCGGATGTGTTCGTCGCGCGCAAGCTCGGCGGCGGCAGCTATCAATGCGTCCATGGCGGCCAGGTTCAATGCATTGGCCTTGCCGCCACGGTCGTAACGCACCACCGCCACGCCATCGTCACGCTCGATTGAAACCATGCTCATGGGATTTTTCCGCTCTTGTTTTGAGGAATTTGGTGGATATACTACCAAGTATGTTGAAAGCCGCAAGGCTTCCTGGACGGTTCTTCATTGCGGGTGCGGGTAAGTCCGTATCCATCAACGCTGGATGGCCGCCGGGAAGTCATGAAAAATAAGGCGAAACCACAAGATGAGGAGACTGTTGATGAATGACGAGGCTGGGGCAGCCGTTCCCGAGCGCGAGGCATGCGTGCTGCGCTATCTGCTGGAAGCGCAAGCGAAAAAGATACCAGACGGTATCTTTGTTCAATTCCATAAGGGTCCGGGTTGGACCTATGCCCAGACGCTGGCGCAGGTACGCCGACGGGCAGCGACGCTGCGTCGTGCGGGCGTCAAGCAGGGTGATCGCGTGCTGTGCTGGATGGGCAATGGGCCTGAGCTGCTGGTCAGTTGGTTCGCCATCAACTATCTGGGCGCGGTGTACGTGCCGCTGAACACCGCGCTGCGTGGCCGCCCCCTGGCGCATGTGCTGGAAAACGCCCAGGCCTCGCTGATGCTGGCGCACCGCGCGCTGGTAGGGCGCTTGCAGGAATTGCAGCCGGGGGCGCTGCGTCACGTGCTGCTAACGGGCGAAGGCGATGGCGGCACGTTGATCAACCCGACCGAGCCGCCGGCCGGCGTGTCGTTCGCGCCGCTGGTGGATGAACCGGGCGACCCCGCGCCGGATCTGCTGGCTACCGATACGCCCATCGAGCCCTGGGATACGCAGTCCATCATGTACACGTCCGGCACGACCGGGCTGTCCAAGGGCGTGGTGACGTCCTACGTGCAGATCTACACCATGGGGCCGGACGCCTTCGACAGCATCACGCCGGAAGACCGCTGCATGATCGCGGGCCCCATCTTCCACTGCGGCAGCACCTTGTATGTGTACGCCATGCTGGCTTATGGCGGGTCGATCGCGATGGTGCCGGAGTTTCGCACCGCCGAATTCTGGGACGCCATCCGCGACACCGAAAGCACGGTCGTGCTGCTTCTGGGCGTGATGGCCAACTTTCTGCTCAAGCAACCGCCGTCGCCGCGCGACCGCGAGCACACGCTGCGCAGCGCGTTCATCGTGCCGTTTGGTGAAGACGCGCCGGCGTTTCAGGCGCGCTTTGGCGTGGACCTATACACGGTCTACAACATGACCGAGATCGCCAGCCCACTAAGCGCGGGGCCGGGCCTGACCGAGGCCGGGCACTGCGGCAAGCCCAGGCCCTGGTTCGAGCTGCGCGTGGGCGATGCGCAGGACCGCGCGCTGCCGGACGGCCAGGTGGGCGAGTTGCTGATCCGTTCGCATCGCCCCTGGGCATTGTTCTCGGGTTACTACCGCAATGCCGAAGCCACGGCCGCGTCGATGCGCAACGGCTGGTTCCACACGGGGGATGCGTTTCGGCGCGAGGCGGATGGCACGTTTTTCTTTGTTGACCGGTTGAAGGACGTGATTCGGCGGCGCGGCGAGAACATCTCGTCGTTTGAGCTTGAGGGGGAGATTTGCGCTTACCCGGCGGTGCGGGAAGCGGTGGCCGTGGCGGTGCCGAGTGAGCACGGTGAGGATGATGTGCTGGCGGTGGTGACGGCGGTGGAGGGCGCGCAGGTGGAGCCGGCCGAGTTGATTGCTTGGCTGGCCGAGCGGGTGCCGCATTACATGGTGCCGAGGTATGTAAGGGTGGTGGAGGAATTGCCTAAGACGGCTAGCGGCAAGCTGCAGAAGCATGTGCTGCGCAGCGAGGGCTTGGCGCAGGGGACGTGGGATCGGGAACGGGCGGGGGTTAGGTTGCGGAGGGAGAGGTTGGGGTGAGGGGGGCGCGACGTTCGCCGTCAGGGGCGGGTGCCCAGGCCGGCGATGATGGTGTGGACGACTTTGTTGGCCAGGATTTCGCGGTCGTCGCGGGTTTCGCCCAGGCGTGGGCGATACCAGACGGCCAGCCAGTTGATGGCGCCCAGCGCCGCCTTGATGGCGACTGACACGTCGTCAATGGCCAGCGAGCCGTCTTCCACGCCTTCGTAGGCCACGCGCTTGAACAGCGCTTCGAAATCGTCGCGGATGGTCATCAGGTCGGCCAGGGTCTGGCGCTGCGCGGGGGTGGTCGCGCCCAGGCGATGCATGTGTACGCCTTGCACCACCACCGTTTCAAACGCCAGGTTTTCCATCATGGACAGCGCATGGTGCTTGAGCATCAGCGCCAGCCGATGGGCGGCGGTGCCCGGTTCCTTCATGACCGGACGCACGGCCTCGAAGTTGCGCCGCATCCCTTCGCGGTGCACGTCGAAGAACAGGTCGGTTTTTGATCGGTAGTAGTGGTAGACGCGGCCCTTGGTGGCGCCCAGCCGGCGCGCCACGTCGTCGATGCTGGATGCGTGGAACCCCTGCTCCATGAAGCACTCGGCCGCCGCGGTCAGCAGTTCAATGTTGCCCATGCCGTCATCGCGTGCAGCCGTCACCGTAGGTTCCCCATTCATTGCGCCTTTCTCCATCCATGCGTCGTGGCAAAGCGCCAGTTTAGCCATTCGCCTGATGCCCCGCCGGGTGGCGGGGCACTTTTGCATCAGGACGCGCGGCCTTGATCGGCGCCCTATGCAAATCGCAAAATCGAAGTTTATACTACTCGGTATGTTTTCGTGCTTAATTGCATGACCAAGCCCGCTCACGCAGCTTTCAATGGCCATCCATGACGACAGACCTTGCCCAACCCCTCACCTCTCCGCAAACCCTGGCTGCCCAGGTATCGCAAGAAATCGGCGTGTCGGACTGGCTCACCGTCACGCAGGCGCAGGTGGACCTGTTTGCCGATGCCACTGGCGACCACCAGTTCATTCATGTGGACCCGGCGCGCGCCACGCGTGAAAGCGCGTTTGGCGGGCCGATCGCTCATGGCTTTCTATCGTTGTCGCTGCTGACCCGATTCAGCTTGCAGGTGCTGCCGGTATTCGAAGGGGCCATCGGCATCAACTACGGTTTCGACAAAGTCCGCTTTCTGACCCCAGTGCCCGTGGGGGCACGGATTCGCGGCCGCTTTGTCCTTAGCGAATTCACGTCCCGCAACGACCGTGAATTCACCACCCGCTACGCCGTCACCGTCGAGATCGAGGGCGCCGCGCGCCCCGCCTTGGTGGCCGACTGGATCACCATGACCGTGCTTCAAGGATGACCGCCATGACCATACGCTTTGACGAACGCGTCGCCATCGTGACAGGCGCCGGACAAGGGCTGGGCCGCAGCCACGCGCTGCAACTGGCCGCGCGCGGCTGCCGGGTGGTGGTGAATGATTTTGGCGGCGCGGCGCAAGCTGTAGTCGACGAGATCCAGGCGGCGGGTGGGCAGGCCGTTGCCGACGGCGGCAACGTTTGCGATACCTCGGCCGTGGATGCCATGGTGGCGCGCGCCATGGACGCCTGGGGGCGCGTGGACATCCTGATCAACAATGCCGGCATCCTGCGCGACAAGACGTTCGCCAAGATGAGCGCCGACGACTTCAACGCCGTCATCGACGTGCATCTGCTGGGCTCGGCCAACTGCGCGCGCGCCGTGTGGCCGATCATGCGCGAGCAACGTTATGGCCGCATCCTGATGACCACGTCCACCTCGGGCATGTATGGAAACTTCGGCCAATCGAACTACGGCGCCGCGAAGGCGGGCGTGGTCGGCCTGATGAACGTGCTGCACCTGGAAGGCCAGAAGCACGGCATCCATGTGAACGCGCTGGTGCCCACCGCCGCCACCCGCATGACCGCCGAGATGTTCGACGCCGACGCGCTGCGCGCGCTGGACCCCGCCTATGTGACGCCCGCGGCCTTGTTCCTGGTGGCCGAGGGCGCGCCCAGCCGCACGGCATTGCTGGCGGGCGCGGGCACCTACGCGAGGCTGGCCATCGTGGAAAGCGCGGGTGTGTATTTTCCGGAAGACGCGCGCACGCCGGAAAGCATCGCCGCGCATTTTGATGAGATCGCCAGCCTGGACACGCTGATCGAACCGCCCGAGGGGCTGGCCCACGTTGCCCGTATCTTGAAGCGCGCACAGGAGGCCGCATGAACGCCAGCGCAGAACAACCGCAACCGCATCAGGATCAGCAAGCGAATCAGCCGCCGCAGCAACCCCAGCGCGCCGCCCCGCACGCGCGTGGCGACTACCCGCGCCTGCTGCCGATGACGACACGGCTGCGCGACACCGACGTCTACGGCCACATGAACAACGTGGTCTACAACGAGTATTTCGACACGGCGGTCAACCAGACGCTGATCGAGCTGGGCGTGCTGGACCTGCGCGCCAGCGCCGTGATCGGCCTGGTGGTCCACAGCCAGACCTCGTACTTTCGCCCGGTCACGTTTCCCGACCGCGTGGTGCTGGGCATGCGCGTGGGGCGCTTGGGCCGCAGCAGCGTCACCTACGAGTTCGCGATGTTTCGCGAGGATGACGAGACGGCGGCCGCCCAGGGCAGCTACACCCACGCCTATGTGGACCGTGAATCCAGCAAGCCCGTCGAATTGCCGCCGGCCTTGCGCCGCGCGTTGGAACCGTTGTTGCGCGCGGCCTGAGCGCGTCGGCTGGGGGCGCCTAGCTGGGGGCGCCTAGCTGGGGGCGCCTGGCCGGCCGCGCCTCAGCCAGCCGCGCCTCAGCCGGCCGCGCCTAGCCGGCCGCACTGACCCAAACGCCGCCCCGGGAGCTGCTGTGATCGACCACAACCTGCCTCGCGTCACCTACTCGAACATCCACACCGATTTTTCCGCGGTGCACGATCTGCTGGACCAGCGCCTGCCCGACTTCGAATCGCGCATGCTGGGCCACGACCATCGTCACCGTTTCGACGGCCAGGCGGTGGCGGGCGAAGACCTGCAAGCGTGCTATTCGCCGATCGACCATTGGTTGTTGATCGGCCGCTTTCCCTGCGCGGATGCCGATACCGTGGACCGCGCCATCGCTTGCGCCCGGCATGCGCAACCGGCTTGGGCCGCGCAGGGTTGGGCGGCGCGCATCGCGGTGCTGCGGCGTCTGGCGATGGTGCTGTCCGAACGCAAGTACGACTTCGCCATGGCGACGATTGTCGAGATCGGCAAGTCGCGCCTGGAAGCGCTGGGCGAGGCCGAGGAAGCGGTGGACCTGATTCGTTACTACTGCGATCAAGCCGAACGCAGCGAGGGCTATCGGCAGCCGCTGGCGCGCGCCTTCGATAACGAAAGCACCCACGATGTGCTGCGCCCGTATGGCGTGTTCGCGGTGATTGCGCCCTTCAATTTTCCCTTGGCCTTATCGGCGAACATGATGTGCGCCGCCTTGCTGGCGGGCAACGCTGTGGTCTATAAGCCGTCACCCCGCGCCGCGTTGACAGGCGCGCTGCTGCTGGG
Organism: Achromobacter colocynthidis; assembly: GCF_057334535.1. Taxonomy (NCBI): domain Bacteria; kingdom Pseudomonadati; phylum Pseudomonadota; class Betaproteobacteria; order Burkholderiales; family Alcaligenaceae; genus Achromobacter; species Achromobacter colocynthidis. The sequence continues at coordinate 69,272 of NZ_JBHFIZ010000038.1, read as the reverse complement.
CGCTTGCGACGCGGCGGGCGTGCCGTCGGGCTGTGTGAACGGCGTGTACGGTGGCGCCAAGACGGGCGCGCTGTTGGCGCATCACACCGGCATCGACGGCTACGCCTTCACCGGCAGCCTGGACGTGGGCATGGAGCTGCTGCAAACGGTGGCGGCGGGCCGCCACGCGCGGCCCGTCATCGCCGAGATGGGCGGCAAGAACCCCACCTACATCACCGCCAGCGCGGACCTGGACGTGGCCGTGCAAGGCGTGCTGCGTTCCGCATTCGGGCTGCAAGGGCAGAAGTGTTCGGCGGGGTCGAAGGTATACGCGCACGCGGCGGTGCACGACGCTTTTCTGGAACGGCTGTGCGCGGCCACCGAGGCCGTCACGGTGGGTGATCCGCGTGAGCGTGGCGTGTTCATGGGGCCGCTGATTGACGAAGCGGCGTGGCGGCGCTATCGCACGGCTTGCGAAGACGTGGACGCCTCGGGCCGGCTGCTGTCGGGCGGGCGTCGCTTGAGCGCGGGCGAGCTGGCTTATGGCCATTACGTGCGCCCGGCCGTGGCGGCAGGTCTGCCCGCCGACCACCGCTTGAACCGCAAGGAACTGTTCCTGCCGTTCGTCTCGGTGCAGCCGTTTAACGACCTGCAAGCGGCCATCGATGACGGCAACGCGGTCGACTACGGTCTCACCGCCGGCTGCTACGCCCAAGAGCAAGACGAGATCGACCTGTTCCTGAACCAGGCGCATGCCGGCGCCTTGTACGTGAACCGCGCCAGCGGCGCGACCACCGGCGCCTGGCCGGGTATTCAAACCTTCTGCGGCTGGAAGGGGTCGGGCATGACCGGCAAGGGCGGCCTGGGGCCGTACTACGTGACGCAATTCGCACGTGAGCAAAGCCATACGGTCTGGCGCCGATAACACGATCAGAAAAATCAACACGATCAGGCAAAAACAGCCCGATCAGCAAGATCAACACGATCAACACGACCAGCACGGTCAATGCGATCAAGACCTGGGATTTCATCATGAGAGAAGCCGTCATCGTTTCGACCGCCCGCACACCGATCGGCCGGGCCTATCGCGGGGCGTTCAACGACACCACCGCGCCCACGCTGGGCGGCCATGCGATATCGCATGCGGTGGCGCGCGCGGGCATCGACCCCCGCGAGGTGGAAGACGTGATCCTGGGCGCCGCCTTGCAGCAAGGCACCACCCACATGAACGTGGCGCGGCAGGCGGCACTGCGGGCCGGCCTGCCCGTGCACGTGGCCGCAATGACGCTGGATCGCCAGTGCGCCTCGGGCCTGATGGCCATTGCCACGGCCGCGCGCCAGGTCACACAGGAAGGCATGGACATCGTGGTGGCGGGTGGCCTGGAGTCAATTTCCCTGGTGCAGAACGACCGCATGAACCGCAGCCGTTGGTTCGACGATGCCTTGATGCGCGAGCAGCCGGAAATATTCATGAGCATGCTGGAAACGGCCGAGATCGTAGCCAGCCGCTACGGCATTCCGCGCGCCGCGCAAGACGCCTATGCGCTGCGCTCACAACAACGCACGGCCGCCGCCCAGGCCGCGGGCCGCTTCGATGAAGAGATCGTGCCGCTCGCCGCCATCAAGCAGGTGACGGACCGCGCCACCGGCGAGACCTCCGCGCAAGCCGTGACGCTGACCCGCGACGAGGGCAACCGGCCCGACACCTCGCTGGAGAGCCTGGCCGCGCTGCAACCTGTATTCAAGAACGGTCAGCGCTTGGAAGTTGGGCAACACATCACCGCCGGCAATTCCTCGCAACTGTCGGACGGGGCCTCGGCCTGCGTGGTGATGGAAGCGGCGCAGGCGCGCCGTCGTGGGCTGACACCGCTGGGCATCTATCGGGGCATGGCCGTGGCAGGCTGCGGCCCGGAAGAGATGGGCGTCGGGCCGGTGCATGCCGTGCCGCGTTTGCTGGCGCGGCACGGCTTGAAGGTCGATGACATCGGCTTGTGGGAACTGAACGAAGCCTTCGCCTGCCAGGTGCTGTATTGCCGCGATCAGTTGGGCATTCCGGATGACCGCCTGAACGTCAACGGCGGCGCCATCTCTATCGGCCACCCTTACGGCATGTCGGGCGCGCGCATGGCGGGGCATGCGTTGATAGAAGGCCGACGGCGCGGCGTGCGCTATGCCGTCGTCACGATGTGCGTGGGCGGAGGCATGGGCGCGGCCGGCCTGTTTGAAATCGCGGGCTGAACCGGCCCGCGCGGGTTTGAGGGGTGATGCACGGCGTGCGAGTCCTGTTCGCCGAAGATGGCCACCGGCACGTTGGCGCGTAACGCTTGGCGCGTGACGCCAGCCAGCCGCTACTTGGCCGTGTTCTCGTCGTCCACCGTCAGGCCGCCGTCTTTCATGATGCCTTGGGCAATCTCTTCGGCGGATTTGCCGGCAAAGCCGTGTTCGCCGGCCGTGATGCGAAAGCTGTCACCTTCCAGCGGGCTCATCAAGGTGGCCGACGACAGCAAGATGCCGTTGGACCGCAGTTGAATGCGCTTGCCGACGCGCTCGCGGGTGAAGTCGGCCAGCGCCTTGCGGCTGTCGGGCTTGAGTTCAACATCGACCACGCGGGCGCCGGTGTTGTCGGCGCCCGCGGTGGCGCGTTCAGCGTGCAAGGTGACGCTGTCGGCGTGCGCGGCTAGCGGCATGGCCAGGGCGGCGGCGGCCGCCAGAATGACGTGTCTCAGTGAGGGCATCGCAAACTCCTGCTGTTGGACGACGCCATTATCCTAGCCGAAGTGGCGCCTGCCGTTCACTTCAAGGCTGCCCGGGCGGTCGCACGCCCAGTGCGCGCATCCATGGCATGTCGGGCAGTCCCTGGATGGGCGGCATGCCCGGCTGCGGCAGGCCAGGGGGGTTGCGTAGCGCATCTTGCAGCACCTCGGCCCATTCGCGCGGGTCCAGGGGTTCGCCCATGCGCACGCGCAGGTCCAGCAGGTCCAGCGCGGCGCGGCGGTGGCCGGCTTCGGCGGCATCGCGGAACAGTCGCTCCGCCACGTTGTAGTTCTTCGGCACGCCGCGCCCCATGCCGGCCAGTTCACCCAGATAGGTCTGCGCGGGCGCGAAGCCCTGGTCGGCGGCGCGTTGATACCAGCGGGCGGCGGCCTTGTAGTCCTGCGTGACGTGCTCGCCGTTTTCGGCGATCAGGCCCAGCGTGGTCATGGCCACCACGTCGCCCGCTTGCGCGCGCGCCTGTAGCGAAGCCAGGCGTGGCTCGTCCAGGTACTGCGCGCCGCGTTCGATTTCGTATTCCCAGGCGCTGATGCGCGCCTTGATCAAATCGCGGCCCAGCGTGGGCGACGGGCCTCTGCCGGGGATCCCAGCGTTGGCCGGATTGGCGGGGTTGGCGGGGTTAGCACCCGGCACGGCAGGCGTCTGGCCGTCCGCCAGGCTGGTGAAGGTGATGGTGCCGACCAGGCTGCTGGCGTAGTGCGGAATCTGCCGATAGGCGGTGGCCACCTGCACGTCGCCCGTCAATTGCTTGAAGAACGTTTCGACCGGTGCGGATGCCGGCAAGTCGGCCAGGCCTTGCGCGAAGTAGAACGCATAGGGGCTGTGGCGCGGCCCTTCGTTGCCAAAGCCGTCTTCGGCCGTGGCGCCGGGCTGGGTAGAGAACGCAATCAGTTCGCCACCGGCGGGCACGGTATGGACCCCCCCCCCCCCCACGGCGCACCGCGCGTCAGGTTGGTGCGGCAAGCGTCCAGCACCAGCAGGCGGGCGCGTACCTGCGCGCGGCGCAGGGCCTGTGACACGCGCTTCAAGCTCAGCGAGCCTTGCTGCGCGGTGCGGATGCGCACCTCGGCCAGCGGCACGGGCAGTTCCACGCCGAACAGGTAGTTCACATCGTCCACCGCCACCGCGTGGCCCGCGAAGTACACCAGCGCCAGGTCGGCGCCCGTGGCGCGGGTGGCGAACTCGTCCACCGCCGCTTCCATCTGCGCGGTGGTCAGGTCGGTCAGCAAGGTGACGTCCAGGTTGCGCTTGCGCAGCGTGTCGGCGACCAGGCGCGCATCGTTGACGGGGTTAGCCAAGGCGTTGGTGGGCAGCGCGTAGCGGGCGTTGCCGATCACCAGGGCAAAGCGGCGCTTGGCCGGCACCGGGGTTGGTGTGGGGATTGGTGCCGGGATTGGCGTGGGGCTGGTCAAGCCGGTGCCGTGCAAAGCCAGCAGGCCGACGCCAAGGGAGGCTGCCAGCAGGCGCCGCCGCGCGGACTGGCGAGACAACGAGGGTATGACGTTCACGGGCGCTTTCATGGTTTGGGGCAGGGGCCGGCCGGCGC
>NZ_JBHFIZ010000038.1:28358-64916 GCF_057334535.1 Achromobacter colocynthidis | reverse complement strand
GGGGCCGGCGCCGGCCGGCGCCACGGACACGGACCGCGCGCCTAGCGCCTGCGCGGCGTCATGCAAGGAGGACTCGCGCGCGGCGCTCAATACGAAGCGGCCGTCTTCGTCAGGGCCCGCCACGACGGACACGGCGTATTGGGACAAGGTGTTGCGCAGTTGCTTGGCGGTGACGCCGTCGGGCAAATCCACCACCAGGCGCGGGCAAGCGCCGCCGCCCCGGGTCAGCGTGCCACCCGACAGTGGCACACCGTCGGACATGGTCCCCGGCACTGCGCTTGATGCCGCACCCGATCCTGCGCCTGGCACCTTGCCGTCTTGCGGCGCTTGCAGTACGACGACGACCGACAGCGCGATAGCCAGCGCCCAGCCCAAGGGCATGAGCGGGCTGGCGGGCGTGGGCCACAACCATTGCCACAAGCGCGCGCGGGTGGTTTTGATCTCTGGCTTCGGCGCGGACGCTATCCGTGCCTGCTCGGCCAGCGCGCGCAAAAAGCCGGTGTCGCGCTCGGCCTGGCCGATGTCGTTGTGCGCCATCTGGCGCGCTTGCGCCAGCGTGCGCCAGTCGTCGACCTCGGCCTGTAGCGCGGGGTCGCGCGCCAGGTCGGCCTCGAACGCGCGGCGCGCGTCGTCGTCGAGCTCGCCCGACAAGTAGGACAGTATGCGGTCTTCAGACATGATCAGTCCATTCCTTTGCGCGTGCAGTCCGTCACAAGCTTGCGCGCCGCGTGCAGGCGGCTCTTGACGGTGGGCACGTGCAGGTCTTGCTGCTTGGCGATCTGTTCCATTGGCACTTCGTCCAGATACAGGAACATCGTGGCGCGCAAGGTATCGCTTAGTTTGTTGAGGCAGTCGCGCATGCGCTGCACGACCGACAGGTGCTCGTAGGCATGCGCCGGGTCGGCAAACGGCGAGGGGTCGCCAACGTCTTCGGCGTCGTCAAAGACGTTGTCGTCCGCATCGCCGTCAGCGTTCGGTCCGCTCCAGCGCACTTCGTGCCGCGTGCGCCGATGCATCTGAATCAGCTCGTGCAATGAACCCCGGTACAGGTAGCCGCCCAGCTTGCTGACCGCCAATTCATGCGCCGCCCAACCGCCCGGCGGCTGGCCGTGCTGAAAGCCTTCGTCCTTGAACGTGCGGGTTTGCAGGAACTTCATCAGCGCGTTGTTGAACGCGTCCACCACGCCTTCCGGCGAGGTATTGAAGAACTTCTTGCGCAGCTTCAGCGTGATGTGCTGTTCGGCCTTGTTGCGGAACTCCAGCGCGTAGCGCGGGTCGGCATGCATGATGCGCAACAGCGCGTCGACGTTGGTGATGACGTAGCGCTTGGGTTCGAGCGTGTTCATGGTTCAGCTTGTTGTTGGCGAACTGGACGCGCGTGACGTCAGCCCATCGGCGCGGGACGCCGCCGCCCTGCAAGGCGAGGGCAGCGGCACCTTAGCCGTGCAAGCCAGGAAAATCAAGCGCGGCGGCGCAGCACGGCGATGCCGCGAATGGTGAAGCCCGCCACAATCGCCAACGACAGATAGAAGCCGAAACCAAAGCTCAGGCTGCTCCACAGCGTCGAGGCCATGTCGCCCGCCATGTTGCGGCTGGCGCGCGAATTACCCATGAAACCCGCGAATTGCCGCGTGGCCTCCATCAGTTCGCGTACTTGCGAGACCACACCGGCCAGCGCAATGCCCCACAAGACCAGCGGCAGGAAGTAGCCCAGGCGGGCGGCGCGCTGCGGCATCAGCGACGGCAGCAAGGGGCCCACCACGGCCAGCAGCCACAGCAGCGCGTAGATGCCCGCGCCCGACGCTTCGCCCGCCATCGCGCCCTGCGCGCTACCGCCGTTTTGCAGGCGCAAGAGGTCATAGAAGCTCAGGCTGGCGTTGGACCCCATCATGCGCACGGTGATCACCGAGAACACGGTCGTGGCCAGCAGGAACAGCAATGCGCCCACCGCGTCGCCACGGTTGACGCGGGCGGCGGCGGGGGCCGCCATGGCTACCAAACGGCCGCCAAGGGTCTTGGCCTGGGTCAGGGCGTCGCGCAGCGCTTTCTCTTGCATGGTCTTTCCTTGTGGGTGGCGGCAAATGTGTGCCTGTACCCATCGCTATGCGCGGCGCGCGGAAAGGTTCGATTTATTTTTCTTGAAGTTCGTCGAACATATTTTTCGAACCTTTCCGCGCCGGGTGCGTAGCAGAGGGCAAGGGCGCGGTTTTCGCGCCGCCATACCCCCTTTGCCACACCCCACGGAGAGTCCCCTCATGTCCAACCCCACCCCGCTGACCGCCCTGTACCAGAACGTGGTCCAGGAAGAACTGGGCCTGGTCGCCCGCATTGACGAAGACGGGGACGTGCTGTTTCGCCACCCGGACCTGGGCACCATGTTCTTCAGCCTGAGCGAGTCGGACCCGGAGTTCTTGCGCCTGGTGTACCCGAGCTTCGTGGACGCTGGGGAACTGGGCCTGAGCCGTGTGCAACTGCTGGAAGTCATCAACGGGGTCAACCACCGCTGCAAGGCGGTCAAGCTCAGCTTGCAGCAAGACCGCGACGGCAAGCCCGGGCGCGTGACGGCATCGCTCGAGAGCTTTGTGGCCGCCGCCGATACGCTGCCGGCCGAAGCCTTGCTGCGCGCCATCATGGCGCGTTGCGTGTCGGTTATCCGCCATAGCGCGGGCGAACTGGTCAAGGACGCGCTGGAAAGCAAGCAAGGCGGCGTCAGCGCAAGCTGATTAAAAAATGCGGGCGCTGCTGCGTTCGCGGAATTGAAACAAGCCTGGCCTCGCCTTGTAACTTTGAGATACATTGCGGGGCCGTTCCCGACACCACGATGATTTCGATGCACCCGTTCTTGTTCCGTTCGTTGACCCTGCGCCTGGCGGCCGCGCTGCTGTTGCTGGGAGGCTTGAGCGCTTGCGCGGTCAAGACCAATTCCCGTGGCGGCTACGTCTATAGCGTCGATACCGCGGCCTTGTTCGGCACCGAGATCGGCCAGTTCCCCTTGCAAGACGGGGGCTTGGGCACGTTGCGGCGCGAAGGCAAGAACTTCTCGGTCAAGCTCTCGGGCAACCAGCGCGTGGTGCCCTTGAACAATGTGGAATCGGCCCGGGTTGCGCGCACCGAGAACGTGGGCCCGCGCACGGTGGTGGTCATCGAGACGCAAACCCGCCGTTGTGACTACCGCTACACGGTGCTGGCCATCGAGGGTTCGGACGTGCTGTCCTGGGACCTGGGCAATTGCCGCGACCGCCCGGCCGTGTTGGTGCAGGACGACCGCAGCGCGATGACGCTGGATTTTCCCAAAGGCAGCGCGATTGAGCGCTTTGTCTACACGCAGGACGGCCGCATGCGTCGTGGCGACGTGAAGTCGGTGGCCGGTATGAATCCGCGCGCCAAACCCTTCGCCGACGAATCGCTGTACCCCTCGGGCTACATGGAGTCGATACGCCAGTACGGCGTGTATCCGCCACCGGCCGCGCCGACCGCCAAGGGCAAGCCGGGCAAATCGGGCAAGTCCGGTCGGCCCAATAAATCCCCCGCGCCGATGCCGGCAACCCCGGCCACCGCGCCATCCCAGAGCGCGGGTCGCGTCGTGCCCGCGCCGCCTGCCCCCGTGTCGGCCGGCAACGCGACGGCGGCCAGCGCCAGCGTGTCGTCGCCGCGCGCCGGCGCCTCGCGCACGCCCGCCCAGCTGGACCTGCCCGACGAGGAAATCACCTCGACCCGAATCGACCTGAGAGATTGACGTGCGGCAAGCCCAGATTCGCCAGATTCTTATCCTGATCGCGCTGACGGTCGTCTACCTGAGCTTTGAACTTGGTTTCAACGCGCGCCTGCTTGACGTGGTGGGCAGCCGCGCCACGCCGCACGACATCGAAGAGCTGGAGTTCTTCGGCCGCAGCCTGTCAGGCATTGCCGCCGCGCTGGTGGTGTTGCAAGTGCTGTGGACGCGGCGCTTGCGTACCGGCAAGCCTTCGTTTCTGAAGATCGCCGTCGCCTGCGCCGTGACTGCGTTCGTGGTGTTCGGCGCCATCAAGACCTTGGTGAATGTGTTGGTGGATACGCGCGACGGCGACTTCCGCCGCATCGCCACCAATGCCGGCTTGCTACAACGCTCGCTGGTGCAGGGCGATCTGCATCTGGACGGCCTGGTGGACGACGCGGTCTATGCGCGCCCCGAGGGCAAGGCGTTCCTGGCGGTGTTCCAGGTGCTGCTGTCCAACATCGATAACCTGGACGAGAAGGTCGAACCCAAGAAGCGTCAGGTCATCCGCGCCGACCTGCAGCGCCAGATGAAGACGTTTACGTTCGATGGCCGCGACGTGCGCATGACGGCACCGGGCATACGCGGCTATCACCAGGTCTACACCACGGTGATGCAGTCCGTGGCCGACCGCTGGAAGAAATACGCCGGTGTGCCGGTGGCGTCAGATATCGGCCTGGCGCGCGAGCAGGACCGCGCCTGGAGTGATTACCGCAAGAATCTGTCGCGACGCGGTTGGACCCCGGAAACCGTGCCCGCGCGCTACGAGAGCCGCGTGGTGCGCGACGTGCGCAAGCGCGTGCCGGTGCCGGCCGACTGGCAGCCGTATGACCGTGCGACCTTCAATGAGGCGGTTGCGCAGCAGTATTGGAAGACTCTGCGCAGCCGTACCGTACATGTTGAAGGCGATGCGATTCCGCCCGGCCTGTCGTATGAAGATTTTGTGGCCCGCCCCGGTGTGCAGAAGCTGTTGCGCCAGGCGCTGTTGGTGCCGGCCAACATGAACGTGGCGGCCAACTACACCGATGCCGCCAGCTTCAAGCGGCTGTACGACGGCATGCTGGACCACGCGGTGGACGAGGCCATGCCGCGCTTTTCCGCGCAAACCGCGGACTTTCAACGCGGTGGACAGCATCAGCAGTTGGGCCAGGACGCGGCCCGCGCGGCCATCGTGCCGCCGGTGGCGCTGCTGTGCTCGCTGCTGGGCGCGGTGGGCCACTTCGCCAAGCTCCTGTACCTGATCGCCAAGCTGGTCGTCTGGTTGCGCACGCCTGCTGGCCAGGAACCGGGCCGCACCGCGCCGCGCGCGGCGGGCGCGGCCTTGGTGTTGACGCTGGTCTGCGTGTGGACGGCGTTTTCCTTCATGCAGAACGGCGTCACGCAAAGCGAGCTGTTCCAGCAGATGTCGCGAGCGGAGTCCGGGCGCGACGATGAATCCCTTGGCCAGGCGCTGCGCCGCCGCGTGCTGGCCAATGTGGCGCACGTGGTGGTGGTGGGCCAGGCCTATACCTACCCGTTCAACGAAGCCGTGCGCACGCGCGTCTTGGGCGGCATCAAATACGGGTACCACGGCGATGCAAGCTAGGCGCTTGATGGTCGCGGCGCTGGCCGCGATATTGCCCTGGGCCGACGCCGGCGCCGCTTGCCTGGGCATGCAGGTGCACGCGCATCGCGGCGCGCCCACGCTGCCCGAGAATTCGCTGGCGTCTATCCGCGCCGCGTATGCGGGCGGCTGGGACGGCGTGGAAATCGACATGCAGCGCCTGAAAGACGGCCGCTGGGTCCTGCATCACGACCTGCTGACGGGCAGGACGGTAAGCGGCGTCGGCCGCCGCGCCGTGCTGCAACTGAGCAGCGCGGACTGGCGCGGCGCCAAGCTGACGGGGCAGGGCGGCGGGCAGCCGCCACCGTTTCTGGACGACGCTCTGCAAGTCGCGGCCGCGCAGCCGGCCAAGACGTTCAACGCCGAACTCAAGGTCGTCTATCGCGACTGCGCGCCGGTGGGCAAGCTGGTCGCCAACCTGCAGCAGGCGCTGCCGCATGGCAACTGGATGATCACGTCGGCGTTTCCCGAAGCGCTGCGCTGCGTGCGTGGCACGGACCCGCAGGGCTATCTGGGCTTGATCGTGTTCGACCCCCGCCATGCGGAATCCGTCAGCGCGAATCCGCTGGGCAAGTACGTGTCGCAGCGTGCCACGGCGCCCAAGCTGACCCGACCCTGGCTGGCCAACCTGGCCGCCACGGTCGGCGCGCCTGTGGGCGTGCATGTGGACGCCATGACGCTTGCCGCCAACCCGCAACTGCTGCGCGACGCGGCGGCGCAATCGGTGCGCGTCTTTGTGTACGCGGTGGGCGGCGATGCGGCCTTGGCGCAGCAACTGCGCGCGACCCGGCAGCGCGAAGGCTATCTGCCGTCGGGCGTCATCATCGACGGCGAGGCGCAGGCGTTCTGCAAGGCGATGGGCGGCTAAGCGGCGACGTTCCTTATCCGGGTTTCTCCCTATTTGCATACGTATGCAAGCCTTCGAAAGTGGCCTCACTTTGTTGAACCACTCACGATTGCAGGGCCAGAAAACCATGATTCGCTATCTGAAGCGCGGCCGTACCGCCGCCGTAAAAACCGACGATGACGCCAAGGTACGCGCCACCGTCGAAGCCATCATCCGCGACATCGAGACACGCGGCGATGACGCCGTGCGCGACTACAGCCGCAAGTTCGACAACTGGGACCCGGCGGACTTTCGCCTGTCGCGCGCGGAAATCGAAGCGGCCCGCAAGCAATTGTCGGCGCGTGAGATCGAGGACATTGCGTTCGCCCAATCCCAGGTGCGCAACTTTGCCCAGATCCAGCGCGATTCGATGCGTGACGTGGAAGTGGAAACGTATCCCGGCGTGGTGCTGGGCCACAAGCACGTGCCGATGAACGCCGTGGGCTGCTACATCCCCGGCGGGAAATACCCGCTGTTGGCTTCGGCGCACATGAGCGTGCTGACCGCCAAGGTGGCGGGGGTGAAGCGCATTGTGTCGACCGCGCCGCCGTATCAAGGCAAGCCGCATCCGGCCATCGTGACCGCCATGGACATGGCCGGTGCCGACGAGATCCTGGTGCTGGGCGGCGTGCAGGCCGTGGTCGCCATGGCGGTGGGTACGCCCAGCGTGGCGCCCGTGGACATGCTGGTCGGGCCGGGCAATATGTTCGTGGCCGAAGCCAAGCGCCAACTGTACGGGCGCGTGGGTATCGACCTGTTCGCCGGCCCCCCCGAAACGTTGGTGATCGCGGACGACAGCGTGGACGGCGAATTGTGCGCGGTGGACCTGCTGGGCCAAGCCGAACACGGCCCCACCTCACCCGCCGTGCTGCTGACCAACAGTGAACAACTGGCGCAGGACACCCTGGCCGAAGTCGAACGCCAACTGGCCATCCTGCCCACCGCCGGCATCGCGTCCAAGGCCTGGGCGGATTGCGGCGAAGTCATCGTCTGCGACACGATCGAGGAAATGCTGCAAGTGGCCGATGAGCTGGCTTTCGAGCACGTACAGGTCATGACCCGCGACCCCGACTACTTCCTGCACAACATGACCAACTACGGCGCGTTGTTCCTGGGGCCGCGCACCAACGTCAGCTTCGGCGACAAGGTGATCGGCACCAACCACACGCTGCCGACCAACCGCAACGCGCGCTACACGGGCGGCTTGTGGGTGGGCAAGTTCTTGAAGACCTGCACCTATCAGCGCGTGCTGACCGACGCGGCCAGCGCGACGATGGGCGAGTACTGCTCGCGCCTGTGCCATATGGAGAACTTCGCGGGCCACGGCGAACAGGCCAACATCCGCGTGCGCCGCTATGGCGACCGGCCCGACCTGCCCTGGTATCAGCCGGTTGAGGCGCAGGCATGATTGCGCTGCCCAAAGGACCCGACTTCCGTCTGGACGGACGCCGTGCCCTGGTGACGGGCGGCAGCGGCGGCATCGGCCTGGCCGCCGCCGCCGCGCTGGGGCGCGCGGGTGCACACGTGACGGTGGCGGCGCGCCGCGAACCTGAATTGCTGCAAGTCTGTGAGGCCTTGCGCGCCGAAGGCATCGACTGCGCCGCGCTAGTGCTGGACGTGACGGACTCTGCCGCTGTGGATGCCGCGGTCGCGCAAGCCGCCCCCTTCGACATCCTGGTGAACAACGCCGGCATGAATCGCCCTAAGCCCTTGGTGGAGCAGTCCGACGAGGACATCGACGCGGTACTGGACCTGAACGTCAAGGCGGCGTTCTACACCAGCCGCGCGGCGGCGCGCCGCCTGCTAAAGGAAGGTCTGCCGGGGTCGATCATCAACGTGTCGTCGCAGATGGGGCATGTGGGCAGCCCCCGGCGCACCTTGTACTGCGCCAGCAAGCACGCGCTGGAAGGCATGACGCGCGCGCTGGCCTGGGAAGTGGGGGGCGCGGGCATCCGCGTCAATACCGTGTGCCCGACCTTCATCGAAACCCCCATGACCGCCGGCATGCTGGAGCAGCCCGGCTTTCGCGATTGGGTCTGCGCGCGCAACGCGCTGGGCCGCGTCGGGCGGCTGGAAGAAGTGATGGGCGCCATCGTGTTCCTGGCCAGCGACGCGTCCAGCCTGATGACGGGCAGCGCGCTGATGCTGGATGCGGGATGGACAGCCGCATGAAGGCCGCGCCGCGCGCACAAGACGTGGCGGACCTGGCGGACGTGTCCCAGTCCGCCGTCAGCCGCACGTTCACGCCGGGTGCCAGCGTGTCGGAAGCGACACGTCGCAAGGTGCTGGCGGCGGCGCAGAAGCTGGGCTACCGGCCCAACGCGTTGGCCCGCAGCCTGATCACGCGGCGCAGCCGCATCGTGGCGCTGGTGATGAGCTATCTGGAAAACCAGTTCTATCCGCTGGTCATCGAGAAGCTGTCGCAGAAGCTACAGAAAGAGGGCTATCACGTGCTGATGTTCATCGCGGAAGTCGATGAAGCGGCCGACGGCGTGCTGGCGGAAATTCTGCAATACCAGGTGGACGGCATCGTCATGGCATCCGCCATGCTGTCCTCGAACGTGGCGCGCAGTTGCGCCGAGGTCGGCGTGCCGGTGGTGCAATTCAACCGCGTGTCCATCCTGGGCGGGCTGGCGCGGCACGCCAGCAGTTCGGTCACGTCCGACAACTACGCGGGCGGCCAGATGGCGGCGCGCTTGTTGGTGGAACGCGGCTACCGGCGCTTTGCCTATCTGGCGGGCCTGGAAGATTCATCGACCAGCATCGAACGCGAACGCGGCTTTGTGGACGGCCTGCATGAACTGGGCCACGCGCTGCATCGCCGCGAGGTGGGCCATTACGACTTTGATCGCGCGCAAGAAGCGGTGCGCAGGCTGTTTGCCGACCCTGGACCCACCGCGCCCGACGCGCTTCTTGCCGGCAACGACCACATGGCGATCGCGGCCTTGGACGTGCTGCGCCAGGAACTGGGCCTGTCCGTGCCGCAAGACGTGGCCGTGGTGGGCTTTGACGATGTGCCGCAGGCGGCATGGGGCGCGTACCGCTTGACGACGATACGCCAGCAGGTCGAACCCATGGTGGACGCCACGGTGGCCCTGCTGCGCGAACAGATGCACGCCGAACTGCAACCGCGCGACATCGTCGTGCCATGCAGCCTGATTGAACGCGCCACCGTGCGGGCAGGACCCTGATTTCTTTTTTGACCGGCAACAACACAAAGCGCACACAGAACGCGCTCAACACACTCAGCAGGAGACACACCCATGCGCAGCATTTTCATCCGTACCATGAGCGCCGTCGCGGCGTTCGGCCTGACCGCCACCCTGGCTCACGCCCAAGGCGACGCCGCCGCCTGGCCCACCAAGAACATCCGATACATCGTGCCGTTCTCGCCCGGCGGCGTGTCTGACGGCGTGGCGCGCCTGATGGCCGAGCAGTTGAGCGCCCGGCTGGGGCAATCGGTGATCGTTGAGAACAAGCCGGGCGTATCCGGCATCGTGGGCACGCAGTTGGCGGCGCGCGCCGAACCCGATGGCTACACGATCGAAGGCGGCACCATCACCACGCACGCGGTCAACCCGTTCTTCATCAAGAAGCTGGGCTACGACCCGGTCAAGGACTTCACGCCGATTGCCTTGGTGGGCATGGTCAGCAATGCGCTGGTGGTGCGTGCCGACAGCCCCTTCAACACGGTGCAGCAGGTGATCGATGCGGCGCGCGCCAAGCCGGACACGCTGACCTACGGCACGGCGGGCGCGGGCACCTCGCAACATCTGTCGGGCCAATTGTTCCAGTCCATCTCGGGCACGCAGTTGCGCCAGATCGTCTACAAGGGCGGCTCGCAATCCATGGTGGATTTGATTGGCGGGCAGATCGACATGGTCTTCGAAACCGTTGCCGCCGCGCGTCCGATGATCGACTCCAAGCGCGTCAAGGTGTTGGGCGTGACGTCCGCCGCGCCGCTGGCCGATCTGCCGGGCGTGAAGCCTTTGGCCGAGCTGGGCTTGCCCGGGTTTGAAATGCAGTCCTGGCAAGGCATCTTCGCGCCCGCCGGCACGCCCGCGCCCGTGGTGGACCGACTGGCGCGCGAATTGGCGGGCATCGTGAAGACGCCCGAGGTGCGTGCCAAGCTGCTGACGCTGGGCGTGGCGCCGGATGGGCGCGGCTCGGCGGCGTTCTCGCAATTTCAGCGCAGCGAAATCGATAAATGGGGCAAAGTCATCAAGGACGCCGGTATCCAGGCAGACTGATCGCCTTTCCCAGCCATCGCAGGAGACTTCCATGACCCATTCCCACCATCCCCTGGACGGCCGCCTGCCGGACATGCTGCGCAGCGGCAAGCCCTTGCGCGGCTTGTTCAACGGGCTGCCCAGCCCGGCCATCGTGGAGATGTGCGCATACGCCGGTTTCGATTTCATCATTCTGGATAACGAGCACGGCAGCGCCGATCTCGGCACCACCGAACACATGCTGCGCGCCGCCCGCGCGGCGGGCATCGTGCCGGTGGTGCGCTGCTTTGAACACGACCTGCCGCGCGTGCTGGACATGGGGGCCAGCGCGGTGCAGGTGCCCATGGTGGAAAGCGCCGAGCAGGCGCGGCGGCTGGCGGCCATGGTGCATTACCCGCCCCTGGGTCGCCGTGGCAGCGCCTTCAGCACGCGCGCGGCGGGCTATGGCGCGTTCGGTGGGGCGGGGCACACGCAACACAGCAATGACGGCATCGGCTTTATCGCCATGATCGAAACCCCCGAAGCCATTGCCGTGGCGGCGGAGATCGCGGCGGTGGAGGGCGTGGATGCCGTCTTCATCGGCCCGAACGACCTGGCCCACGCCATGGGCCACGGCAGCGACTGGACGGCGGCGCCCGTGCAGCAGGCCATCGAGCAGGGCTTGAAGGCCATCGCATCGGCCGGGAAATGCCCCGGCATCATTGCGCTGACACCGGCCGACGAAGAGAAGTACGGCGCCTTGGGCGCCCGCTATTTCGCCAACGTGTCCACCAGCATCATCACGCGGGCGCTGGCGCAGGCGGCCTCGGCCGGACGGGACGCGCAACTGCGCTATTGAAGGTGGCGCGGGGCGGGGGGTGGAAAACAAGGGCCGAAAAATGCAGGGCGGAAATTGCGCATAAACTTGGCGGCTTTATCGCCCTCCGACCCTGCAAGGAAGCCCACATGCCCGCACGCGCGATTTCGTTTCTGTCCTGCATGTTATTGATCGGGGCGGCCCACGCCGGCTCGGCCCCGGCCGAATTGTCGTGCCTGTCGGACAGCGGCAAGGTGGGCTTGAAGGGCGTCATCCCGTCGCCGTCCTCCGAAGACCTGGACCTGACGCTGAGCTACTTCGACGCGCAGCTCAGCTTCAACGACAGCACAAGCGACGGCAGCTTCGTGGTCTCGGATTTTCCGCAATCGGTGTTCCTGCTGCGCGTGCCATCCCCCGGCACCGCGCTGACGCTGTACGCGCTGCCCGCGACCATGGCGGTGGAAAAGACGAGCGACAGCGGCGACCGCTCGGGTACCTTCCAGGCCAAATTGACCGCGCCCCGGCCACGCTCGGCCACGGGCGTGCAGACGGCAACGCCGTTGACCGCCACGCTGAATTGCGAGTACCGGTATTCGCTGTAAGGGCTCAATCCGAAGGGAGGCAAGGCAGGTGCAGCGCCACGACTTCGGTGTCGCCTTGCACCAGGCTGGGGTAGCGGCTTCGAACCAGCGGGTCGTGTCCCGGCACGATGTGGTCCGGCGACTCGGCGTGGCGTAGCAAGGTCTCGTACCCAGCCAGCATGTCGGCCACGTTCAGCACGATGGGAAACGGCGCATCCAGGCCCATGTTGTCGTAGTAGTGGCTGGCATCCGAGGCCAGCACGATCCAGCCGCGCGCCGTATGCACCCGCACCGCTTGCAGCCCCTGCGTGTGGCCGCCGATGTGCAGCAGTTGCAGGCCCGGCGCAATCTCGTCGTGGCCGTTGTAGAAGTCCACCCGCTTGTCGTAAACGCCCCGCACCACATCAAGCACGTCTTCCACCGCATAGGCGTGGCGCAGCATGTCGAAGCGCATGTTGCAGCCGCAGGCGTAGTGCAGCTCGCTTTCCTGCAAGTGCAGGCGGGCATGCGGTAATTTGCGGAGGTTGCCGGCGTGGTCGTAGTGCAGGTGCGTGACGATGACGTCCTGAATGTCGTCGGGCGCCAGCCCCAGTGTTTTCAAGGCATCGATCGGGCAGCGCAGGAAGTCGCGGCCGCGTGCGTCGGCGGCGGCGTGGTTGAAGCCGGTGTCGACCAGCCAGACGCGCTGGTCGCGGCGGATGACCCAGACGAAATAATCCATCGGCATCGGGCCGTCGTGGGGATCGGGCGGCGTGATGAAGTTCTGCGCGCGTCGGCGGGCAACGGTGGCATAGCGCAGGGCATAGACTTCGTATTCCGGCAACGTCATGCGATTCCCCGGGTGGTTCGGATGTGGTCGAGTTCGGGCTTCAGGTAGTGCATCAGGCGCTGCGGGCTTTCCACCATGGGGAAGTGGCCCAGGTCCGGCATGGCGGTAAAGCGCGCCCCGGGTATCCGCGCGGCAACGCGGCGCGAATCCTCCGGGCTGGCCGAATAGTCGTAGGCACCCGTCAGTAGCGACACCCCGAACGCGCGCGTGTCCAGGCCGTCCAGGTGCTGGGACGCGTCGAAGTCTTCGCTGTAGAACCAGAGGTCGTTGGCGTAGACGTTGTAGCCGCCTTGCGCATAGATCCAGGCCGCCTCGCGGCGCGCCTGCAAGGTGGCGGCGGGGCCCATCAGCCCGCGCACATAGGCCGGGTTGTGCGCTGCCTGATTCACCTGGGGATGGCACAGCATGGGTGTGCGGCGCCCAACGGCCTTGTCCGGCGCTTCCAGTGCCACCACGCCCGCCACGTCCGCCGGGCTGCGGGCGGCGATCACTAAAGCCATCGCCGCGCCCATCGAGCAGCCAAGCAGCACGACGGGCGCGCCCGCCAGTTGGCGGATCACGGCCAGGCAGGTGTGCAGATAGGCGTCGCGGGTCAAGCCGGTATCGGTCCAGGCGCGGCCGGGCAGGGGCATGCTGCGGCCGTGGCCGGGCATGTCGAAGGCGATCATTCGCCATTGGGCGCGAAGCTCGGCGTCGGCCATCAGCGCGTGGTATTGGCGGGAATCGGCGCCGGCGGTGTGCAGCATCAAGAGCGGCGGGCCGTCCGTCAGGCCGCTGGTTTCGACGTAGAGGGAAGTGTGGGTGTCGCCCAGATCCAGCGTGGCGTAGTGGCCGGTGATGCTGCCGCGGTCCAGCAGGTCGGAGGGCGCGGCGTCGTCCTGCTGCCCGCGCAGGATTTCAAATAACCGTTCCAGGGGATGCAGCGCCTGCGCAATGGCCAGCGCATCGCCTTTGACGCGCAAGCCCGGCACCAAGCGGTGCGCGGCGGTGAAGGAGTGGTAGCCGGGGGGAGGGGTGGGGGTCATCAGCTTGTGCCAGGTGTCCGGCAAGGCGCTGATGACGATGCACTGCGAGGGGGCGGCGGGCTGGCCGGCCCAGGCGCAAATCCGGTCTTCCGGATCAGCGCCTACTTGCAGCCAGATGGCGCAGGGCAGGGCCCTGGCTGCGCTGATGAATTCGCTATCCTGCTGCGCCAGGGCCGTTACGGCCCTCAGTTCCTGGACGGTCGCCTTCACGGGTTGATGCCTCCTCTTGTTGGCGCCGGAGCACGTCGAGCGCGGTGCGTTCCGCGTTCACGATATGGCTCTGTGCGGCCGCTTGGGCGCCTTGTGGGTCCCGAGCACGGATGCGCTCGTAGATGTCGTCGATTTCGGCCATGCTTTCCGGCAGCCGGTCGGGGCGCGCGAACGAGGTGGCGCGCAGCAGGTTGATGCGTGACAGCAGCCCCGGCAGCATGTCCTTGATCAGGTCGTTGTCACAGCCCGACAGCAGCACGTCGTAGAAATCGCGCTTGGCGGCCAGCAGCGCCGACTTGTTGCTGCCCTTGGCCTGGCGGTGCAGCGCATCGACGGCCTTGCGCAGCCGCTCGACGTCGGCATCGCTGGCCAGGCGCGCGAATTCATGCGCGGCAAAGCCTTCCAGCAGCGCGCGCAGGGCATACAGGTCGTGCGCCGCTTTTTCAGTGATGCGCACCACCGTGGGGCCACGATGGGGCTCGATGGAAATCAGCCGTTCGGCCTCCAGGGTGCGCAGGGCTTCGCGCAGCGTGCTGCGGCTGATGCTCAGTTGCTCACAGAGCTCCACTTCGCGCAGGCGTTCACCGCCTTTGATATGGCCATCCATGATGGCGCCGCGCAGATATTCCTCGACGCGGGTGCGCAGGGTGGTGGGCTTCTCGAAAATCGCACCGGTGGGGGTGGGCATGGCTGTCTCTCGCTTAGCGTGGCGGCGGGGGCAAGGCGTCATCCAGGCTTTTGGCCAGGGCGCCGCGCACCGCCGATTCAACGTAAAGACGCAATATATCCCGCCGGCGGGTCATAGCCTTAACCTCATAGCCTTAACCTCATCGCTTGAGCCCCATCGCCTTGGCCCCATCGCTACAGCCCCAGGTACGCTTCGCGCACGCGGCTGTCTTCCATCAGCGCGTGGCTGGGCCCGGACAGCACCATGGCGCCGGATTGCAGCACGTAGGCGTGTTCAGCCACCGACAGCGCCAGCCGCGTGTTCTGCTCCACCAGCAAAATGGTCAGCCCGCTGCGGTGGATGTCGATCATGGCCTGGTGCATTTCCTCGACCACTTTTGGCGCCAGACCGTGGCTGGGTTCGTCCAGCAGCAGCAACCGGGGCTTGAGCATCAGTGCGCGGCCGAACGCCACCATCTGCTGCTCGCCGCCCGACAAGGTTCCGGCGGCCTGCCGACGGCGCTCCAACAGGCGGGGAAACAAGGCATAGACCTCGTCGCAGCCGCGCTTGAGCGCCGCGCCGTCCCGGCGGCGGGTGTAGCCGCCCAGGTAGAGGTTTTCTTCCACGGTCATCTCGGGGAAAACATGGCGGCCTTCCGGCACATGGGCGATGCCCAGTTCGGGTATGCGGTGCGGCGGCAGGCGCAGGATGTCCTGCCCGTCGAAGACGATGCTGCCGCTGACTTTGTCCAGCAAGCCCGATACGCAGCGCAGCAGCGTGCTCTTGCCCGCGGTGTTGGCGCCCACGACCGCGATGAAGCCGCCTTCCGGCACCTCCAGCGACACGTCGTGCAAGACCGGGCTGCGGTCGTAGGAGGCGGTCAGCCCCCGAATTTGCAACAGGCTCATGCGCCGGCCTCCATGTGTTCCATCGACTTGCCCAGGTACACCTCGATGACCGTGGGGTTCGCCGCGATCTCGGCCGGGCTGCCCTCGGCGATCTTCTGGCCGAACGACAGCACCAGGATGCGGTTGCATAGCCGCATGATGGCGCGCATGTGGTGTTCCACCACGATGAAGGTGATGCCGGATTCATCGCGCAGCGTGCGGATCAGGTCCAGCATCGTGTCCATCTCGGCTTCGTTCAGCGCCGCCATCACCTCGTCCAGCAGAAAGACCCGGGGGTCGGTGCACAGCGCGCGCGCCAGTTCCACCCGCGCCTGTTCGGGAAACGACAGTTCGCCGGCGGGCTTGGCCGCAATGGCGGACAGACCCACGCGGTCCAGGCTGTCGCGCGCCACCTGGCGGGCACGCGGCACGTCGTGGCGCAGCAAGCCGCCCACCAGCACGTTGTCCAGCACCGTCATCTCGGGAAACAGCGCGACGTTCTGGAAGGTCTTCGTCATGCCCAATGCGGCGATCTGGTGGGGGCGCAGGCCGTTGACGTCGCGGCCTTCCAGTTCGATGCGCCCGCCCTGGCTGGCGTACAAACCCATCAGCAGGTTGAACAGCGTGGTCTTGCCCGCGCCGTTGGGGCCGATCAGGCCCAGGATGTCGCCGCGCGCCACGCTGAACGACACGTCGTCCACGGCCGTCCGGCCGCCGAAGCGGCGCTGGATGTTCGAGACTTTCAGGATGTCAGGCATGCTGGCCCCGCTTCAGGTTGCGCAGCCGCGCCCACAGCGCCGACAGGCCGCGCGGCTCGATCAGGATGATGGCAATCAGGATCAGGCCGAACGCCAACTGCGACACGCCGGCCGTGTGGCCCGACAGCCAATCGTTGAACACCTCTTCCAAGGGAATGATGACCAGCGCGCCGATCAGCGGCCCCGCCACCGTGCCCACGCCGCCGATGATGCAGATGAGCGCCACGCGCACCGACACGCCTACCAGCGAGAACACCGTGTCCGGGTCGAAGAAGTAGATGAACTGCGCGTACAGCGTGCCGCAGGCGCCCATCAGCGCAGCCGACACCACGGCGGCCAGGATGCGGGTTTTCGCGGTGTTCACGCCGATGACCTCCGCCGCTTGCGGGTTGGCCTTCACGGCGCGCAAGCGGTAGCCCAGCCGCGAACGGCTGATCAGCGCAAAGACCACGGACGTGATGATGGCGGCCCCCAGCATCAGGTAGTAGTACGGAATGCTGGACTTGAACTGCATCTGCGCCCAGCCTTCGGCAAACGGAATGGACAGGCCCACCGGCCCGCCCGTGACCGAGGCCCAGGTGTTGGCGATGGCGCGCAGCACTTCGCCAAAGGCCAAGGTAGCCAGCGCGAAGTAGTGCCCGCGCAGCCGCATGGTGGGCAGGCTGAGCAGCGCGCCCGCCATCGCCGCCACCGCCATCGCGGCCACGATGCCCAGCCAGGGTGAAATGCCGTAGCGCATCAGCAACAGCGTGGACGTATACGCACCCAGGCCGAAGAAGGCCGCATGGCCCAACGAGATCTGATTGGCCAACCCGCCCACGATATTCCAGGACTGGCCCATGGCCGCGAACAGCAGCACCAGCGTCACGACGCGCATGGCGTAGCCCTGGTCTTCCATCAACCAGGGCGCCGCCAGCGCCACCGCCAGCAGCAGCGCCCAGGGCAAGATTTGTCGATTCATGCGCATCATGCTGCCCTTTTCAAAAGACCTTCCGGGCGCACGGCCAGGACCAGAATGAAGATGGCGAACAGCACCAGGTTTTGCAGTTGCATGGGCAGCACCAGCGACGACAGCGACTGGATCACGCCCACCGCCACGCCACCCACCACCGCGCCCATCACGCTGCCCAGGCCGCCCAACACCACCGCCGTGAACATCAGCACGCTGAATTGCGCGCCCACGGTGGTGGATGCCGTGAGATACGGCAGGATGATGCCGCCGCCCAGGGCCGTCAGCCCCCCGCCCAGGCCGAAGGCCAACTGATGCACGCGGTGGGTGGAGATGCCCGACAGCCGGGCGGCCATCGGGTCTTGCGCGGTGGCTCGCACGGCCATGCCCCACCAGGTTTTCTTCAACACCCACCACAGCGTCAGCCCGGCCACGGACGCCACCACGAAGGCCAGCAGATACGGCGCGCTGAACAGAATGGGGCCCACGGCCAGCGCGGTCATCTGGTAGGGCGTCTGCACCGAGCGGAACTCCGATCCGAACAGGATCAGCGCCAGGTTTTCCATGACGATCAGCAAGCCCACCGTCAGGAAAATCTGCGCCACGGCCGGCGCCTTCATCACCCGGTTGATCAGGAACTTTTGCGTCAGCACGCCCAGCACGAAGGCTACGGCGAATGACAGCAGCGACCCCACCAACGGGTCCAGCCCAAGCAGCTTCCAGGCGAAGTACGCCACGAACATGCCCACCATCAGGAACTCTGCCTGGGCGAAGTTGACGATGGACACCACCCCGAAGACGAGCGTCAGCCCGATCGAGATCACCGCGTAAACGCCGCCCAGCAAAATGCCGTCCACCAGCGCCTGCAAGAATTGCATGACCGTCCCCCTCTGTCTTGCGCTCTGGATTCAGCCGGCGCTGATGACGCGGCCCTTGGCCAGCGCCTGTGGCCACACCGACACCAGCTCGTTGTTCTGCCACTGCACCATGACGGGCTGGGCCAGCGTGTTCAGGCCCTTGGCGTCGAAATGCACGCCGCCGCCCGACATCACGCCCGCCCAACCCTGGTCGTACTTCTTGGCGCGCAGGGCTTGGGTGACGGCCTCGGGCTTGTCGGACGCCGCCACCTCCAGCGCTTGGGCCAGCACCCCCGCGCACACGGCGTGTTCCAGCGCTTCGTGCGGCATGAAGGTGCCGAAACGCTTGCGATAGCGCTCGGTGTATTCGGGCGCCTGGTCGTAGTTGGCCGGGGCAATCGACAGCACCGCCTGGGCGTACTGGCCCAGTGCCTTGGCGAAGTCAGGAATCACGTAGCCCGCCGCGCCGCCCACCACGGGCACGGTCAGCCGTTGCTGGCGCATCACGCGGATGATCAGCAGGCTGTCGTTCAGATAGGAAATGGGGAACACGATCTGCGCATCGGAGCCGCGTAGCTTGCTGATCAGCGGCGTCACGTCGGTGATGCCCAGCGGGTAGGCCTCGTCCAGCACGATCTGGGCGCCGGCCGCCTTGGCCGCGTTGCGCACGCCCACCGCCTGCGAGGTGCCGTAGGCCGTGTCTTCGTACAGCAGCGCAATCTTCTTGATGTCGGACGCGCCCGCCACGACCGATGCGGCGTAATCGTATTGAGCCTTGCCCAGCACCGAGCCCTTGGACACCACCTGGAAGATGTGCTTGAAGCCGCGCTCGGTGAGCATGTCCGAGAACGACATGGTCAACAGCGGAATGCCACGGCGTTCGGTTACTTCGGAGACGGCCAGCGTCAGCGACGAGGCGTACGCGCCGATGATGGCCACGCAACGGTTCTGCGTGATCAGGCGCTGCGCCACGGTGGCGGCGGTGGTGGGCTGCGAGGTGGCGTCCGCGATGATCAGCTTGAGCTTGGCGCCGCCGATCGACTTGATGCCGCCGGCCGCGTTGATCTCGTCGGCGGCCAGTTCCAGCCCCTGGCGGGAATTGATCCCGAACTGCGCGTTGGCGCCGGACAGCGGCAGGATGACGCCGACATTGATCTCGGCCGGTGCGGCCCGTGCCATGCCCGGCAGCGAGGCCGCCAGGGCGGCCGCGCCCAGTCCCGCGACAAATTCCCGACGGCCTTGGCGCACGGCTGCGTGGTGCACGGCTGAGTGGCGCACGGCTGAGTGGCGCACGGCTGCGTGGTGCACGGCTGCGTGACGCACTACCTGTTTGGCGTTGCTTTTCATGCTTGTCTCCTGGCTTTTATGGGGATGGGGCGCACGGCAGCCAGCCCGGCGCTTTGCCGCATTATTGTGCTCAATATTTACGCAGTCAAGCATATTGTCTGACAATCCGACTATTGACGATCCGACAAAAATGGGCTGACAATCGATCACGTAATTGCCGATCACCATCACCAACGAGGAACTCATGGCAGACATCAAATCCGAAACCCAAGCCCTGTTTGACCAAGGCCTGAACCTGCGTCGCGAGGTGCTGGGCACCGAGTACGTGGATGGTTCGCTGGCGCGCGCCAACGACTTCATGATGGCGTTCCAGCACATCACCACCGAATGGTGCTGGGGCTATACCTGGGGCCGTCCGGGCCTGGAGAAGAAGACGCGCAGCATGCTGAACCTGGCCATGCTGACGGCGCTGAACCGCCCGGCCGAGATCAAGCTGCACGTCAAGGGCGCGCTGAACAACGGCGTCACGGTGGAAGAGATCAAAGAGATCTTGCTGCAAGCCACCGTGTACTGCGGCATTCCGGCGGGGCTGGACGCCTTCAAGGTGGCCAACCAGGTGCTGGAAGAAGAGGGCGCCTTCAAGGAGCAGCAAGCATGAGCGCAGCGCAAGAACGCGTGGGCCTGATCGGCATCGGCAGCATGGGTTGGCCGATGGCGGCGCGGCTGGTGCAGGCCGGCTTCGCGGTGACGGTGTTCGACGCCGTGCCGGGGCAAGCCGACAAGTTCGCGCGGGAAGTGGGTGGCCAGGCAGCCGCCACCTGCGCGGCGCTGGCCGCGCAAAGCGACATCATCGTCACCATGCTGCCCACCAGCGGCATCGTTGAACAAGTGCTGAGCGGCGCCGATGGCGTGTTGGCGGGCCTGCGCCCCGGCAGCGTGGTGGTGGAAATGAGCTCGGGCGTGCCGGCCCATACGCAGCGCCTGGCCCAGGCGGTGGCCGAGGCGGGCGGGCAGATGGTGGATGCACCCGTGTCCGGCGGCGTGCCGCGCGCGCGCACCGGCGACTTGTCCATCATGTTCGGCGGCCCGGCCGCCACGCTTGAGCGCGTGCGCCCGGCGCTATCCGCCATGGGCACGTCGATCACGCCGGTGGGCGATGTAGGCAGCGCCCACGCCATGAAGGCGCTGAACAATCTGGTGTCGGCGGGCGGCTTCTTGATCGGCGTGGAAGCCATGTTGATCGGCCAGCAATTCGGCCTGGATCCGAACGTGATCGTGGACGTGCTGAACGCGTCCACCGGCATGAACAATTCCACGCAAAAGAAGTTCAAGCAGTTCGTGCTGTCGCGCGAATTCAACTCGGGCTTCGGCCTGGATCTGATGGTGAAGGACCTGGGCATCGCGTTGGGTATCGCCACCGACACCGGCACGCCCACGCCGTTTGCGTCGCTGTGCCGCGAGCTCTGGGCCTCGGCCGGCAAGACGCTGGGCAAGGGGCAGGACCACACCGCCGTGGCGCGCTTATCTGAACAGTTGGCCGGCGTGGAGCTGGGCGCAAAGACAACGGATTCCTAGATTTCATCCTACGGCGCGGCATGGTCCGCGCTTTTTTTTAAACCTGCATCACCCACAACCGCCGGTACCAGGCGGAGGGGCCGGCTATCGCCGGCACATACAGCAAGGAGCGAGACATGAAGAAGACATTGCGGGCGGCCCTGGCCGTCGGCCTGCTTGCGCTTGGCGCCAACGCCAGCGCGCAGGACTACCCCACGCGGTCCATCTCGATGGTGGTGCCCTATGCGGCGGGCGGCTCCACCGATGGCCTGGCCCGCATCGTGGCGCAGGCCATGGGCGAGAACCTGGGCCAGACCGTCGTTGTGGAAAACCTGGGCGGCGGCGGCACCATGATCGGCAATCAGCGCGTGACGCGCGCCGCGCCCGATGGCTACACCATCACCTTCGGCAACATGGGGTCGCTGGCGATTGCGCCGTCGCTGTATCCCAAGGCCAAGTTTGATCCGCGCCGCGACATGGCCGCCATCGGCCTGGTGGCCACGGTGCCGATGGTGCTGTCGGTCAGCAAGAAAAGCGGCATCACCACGTTGTCCGACTTCGTTGCGCGCATGAAGAAGAACGGTGCGGAGGTGAACTTCGGCAATGCGGGGTCCGGCTCCACCAGCCACATCGCAGCGGCCTACTTCATGCACGTGACGCAGACCCAGGGCATGCAGATTCCGTATCGCGGGGCGGGACCGGCCATCGCCGACCTGATGGCCGGCACGGTGGACGCGGTGATCGACCAGACTGTGACGATGATTCCCATCCATGAAGGCAAGCGCGTCACGGCCCTGGCCGTGGCCAGCGCCTCGCGCCTGCCGCAGATTCCGGATGTACCGACGTTTGCGGAAGCTGGCGTACCGGACTTCAACATGAGCGTCTGGAACGGCATCGCCGCACCGGCCGGCACGCCACCCGCCGTCATCGCGCGCCTGGAGCGGGCGCTGGCGGCAGCCTTGAACAGCCCCGGCGTGCGCGATTCATTGGACAAGCTGGCGGCGCAGGCGCCCGTCGGCAAAGACCAGGGCGCGGCGGCATTCCAGGCCTTGATCGCGCGTGACGTGCCGCACTTCGCGGCCTTGATCCAGGACGCCAACATCACCGTCAATTGAAGGCCGGGGTGGCGCCAGCCGCTTTGTTGCCAGTTCCTTTGGCGCCACCCCGATCTGCTGGCATGATCACCAAGCGATCATGAAACAAGGAGACATACGCATGAGTACCATCCCGTCCACCCCGTCCGGCCAGCCGTCTCAAGAACCGCCGCTGTGCCTGGCCCCGTTGCCCGACATGGACGCCGCCACGTTCGACATTCCGCCCGGCGCCTGCGACACGCATGCGCACGTGGTTGCCGCCGACAGCCGCGCGTATCCGCTCGTGCCCGAGCGCACCTACACGCCGCCGCCCGCGCCGGAATCCGCCTACCTGGGCATGCTGCGCCAAACCGGCATGTCGCGTGGTGTGCTGGTGCAGATCAGCGTGTACGGCACCGACAACCGCTACATGCTGGAAGTGCTGCGCCGTCATCCCGACCAGTTGCGTGGCGTGGGCGTCGTCGCGCCCGACGTCAGCGCCCAGGAACTTGAAGCCATGCATGCCGCCGGCGTGCGCGGCCTGCGCATCAACGTCTTGTTTGGCGGTGGCATCGGCTTTGACGCCATGGAAACGCTGGCGCATCGTATTGCCGGCTTGGGCTGGCACATGCAGTTTCTGATGGATGCGCGCCAACTACCCGACCTGCTGCCGCGCATGCGCAAGCTGCCGGTGCCGGGCGTGGTGGACCACATGGGGCACATGCCGGTGGCCGATGGCACCGACAGTGCGGGCTTTCTGGCCTTGCAGCATCTGGTGCGCGACCACGGTTGGTGGGTGAAGTTGTCAGGCGCCTACCGCATCAGCGACCGCTTCGACGATTTCAGCGACGTGACGCCGTGGGCGCAGACGCTGATCGACACCGCTCCCGACCGCATGCTGTGGGGCAGCGACTGGCCCCACGTGCATCAAACGCGCATGGTCAACACGGGCCGCTTGCGTAACCAGCTTGCGCAATGGGCGCCGGATGCCGACGTGCGCCACCGCATCCTGGTCAGCAACCCCGAACGCCTGTATGGCTTCACCCCGGCGCGCTAAGCGCACGCCCCTTCAGAACTATTCAAGAGACAAACCATGCAGTGGTATAGAGAGCTGAACAAGACCGAACGCCGCACCTTCATTGCCGCGTTCGGCGGATGGGCCATCGACGCCCTGGACTTCATGGTGTTCACCTTCGTGATCGCCACGTTGATGACCCTGTGGGGCATCGACAAGGGCCAGGCGGGCATGCTGGGCACGGTAACGCTGCTGTTCTCCGCCATTGGCGGTTGGCTGGCCGGCATCCTGGCCGACCGCTATGGCCGCGTGCGCGTCCTGCAATACACGATCCTGTGGTTTTCGGCATGCACCGTGGCCATTGGCTTCGCGCAGAACTTCGAACAGTTGTTCGTGCTGCGCGCGTTGCAAGGCCTGGGCTTTGGCGGCGAGTGGGCCGTGGGCTCGGTGTTGATGGGCGAGATCGTGCGCGCCGAACACCGAGGCAAAGCGGTGGGCACCGTGCAAAGCGGCTGGGCCGTGGGGTGGGGCGCGGCGGCGATCTTGTACACCGTGGCGTTCTCGTTGTTGCCGCCGGAATGGGCATGGCGCAGCCTGTTCTGGATCGGCGTGCTGCCCGCTTTCCTGGTGCTGTACATCCGCAAGAACGTGCCCGAACCCGAAGTGTTCCAGCGCGCCCAGGCCAAGGTGCAGGCGGGCGAGGCGCGCGCGTCGTTCTGGACGATCTTTTCGCCCGCGCTGATCAAGACCACTGTCATCACGGCCATTCTTTGCACGGGCGTGCAGGGCGGTTACTACGCCATCACCACGTGGTTGCCAACCTATCTGAAGGTGGAGCGCCAACTGTCGGTGCTGAACACGGGCGGTTACCTGATGGTCATTATTTTCGGCTCGTTCTGCGGCTACATTGCGGGGGCTTATCTGGCCGACCGCCTGGGCCGTCGCGCAAACCTGTTGATCTTCTCGGTGCTGTCGACCATCAGCGTTTATGTGTACACGCAGGTGCCGCTGACTGATCACCAGATGCTGTTCCTGGGGTTTCCGCTGGGCTTTGCCGCGTCGGGCATTTTCAGCGGCATCGGCGCTTACCTGACCGAGCTGTTCCCGTCTGGCGTGCGGGCATCGGGCCAAGGGTTTGCCTACAACTTCGGGCGCGGCATTGGTGCGCTGTTTCCCAGCCTGGTCGGCTTTCTTAGCCAGACGCACGGGCTGGGTTGGGCCATCGGCGCGTTTGCCACGGGGGCGTACGCGGTGGTGATCGTGACGGCGCTGCTCTTGCCCGAGACGAAGGGGCGCGTGCTGGAATAAGCGCCGCGCAGGCTGTCTTTGCGCTCGCATAGACGCTGCTGTTCGCGCTAGTTTTCGTCCGTGGGGCCTGGGCATCTGCCCGGGCCTTTTGTTTGGCTGTTTAAGGGTTTACCCGATATGGCCGCGATCATTAAATTTGTATGATGACCCGATAAATTCAACACAAGAGACATCCCATCATGCTGGCCCAGCCGAGATCCGCGCCGAACTTTTCGCGCCGCTTATTCCAGACATGCACCCCTGCCGAACAGGGGTTTTTTCATGACTGATGAAACCCGAATCCGTGAGGAAATCTGCGTCGTCGGCGCCAGCCTCTATCAACGCGGCTACACCGTGGGCGCAGCCGGCAACATCAGCGCCCGGTTGGATGATGGATGGCTCATCACCCCGACCGACGCTTGCCTGGGGCGGCTGGACCCCGCCGATCTGGCCAAGGTCGATCTGGACGGCAACTGGGTGTCCGGCACCAAGCCGTCCAAGACGCTGGTGCTGCATCAGGGCATCTATCGCGCCAGCCCCGAATCGCGCGGCATCATCCACACGCATTCCACGCATCTGGTGGCCTTGACGCTTGCCGGCGTGTGGCGGCCTGACGAAGTGCTGCCGCCCATCACGCCTTATCAGGTCATGAAGGTGGGGCGCATTCCCTTGATCGCGTATCGCCGGCCGGGCGACCCGCAAGCCGCCGCAGACGTGGCCGCCGTGGCGGGGCAGGTGCGTGGCGCGCTGTTCGAAAGGCTGGGGCCGGTGGTGTGGGAACGCTCGGTGGCGCATGCGTCGTATGCGCTGGAAGAGCTGGAAGAAACCGCCCGCCTGTGGCTGATGAGCCAGCCGCGCCCCGCGCCGCTGTCCGCCCAGGCCATCGATGAACTTCGCGCCACCTTCGGCGCGCGCTACTAGTTCCCTCACCTGTACAAAGCCGTCTGGCCGCCGTGTGGCGGACCGGGTCGGCGCATTCTTTTGGAGACGATGCATGCCCCCGATGGATTTGACGTCCGGCACGGCGCCTGGCAAACCCGGTATCCCGGACACCGCCGCCGCTGGCGCGCCGCAGCCTGACTCCCTGGAAACCGCGCGCGCCTACGCCAAGGTGTTCTGGCGGCTCGTGCCGTTCTTGATGCTTTGCTATGTCATCGCGTATCTGGACCGCGTCAACGTCGGCTTCGCCAAGCTGCAAATGTCGCAAGACCTGGGCTTCAGCGAAACCGTGTTCGGCCTGGGCGCCGGCGTGTTCTTCATCGGCTACTTCCTTTTTGAAGTGCCCAGCAACCTGCTCATGCACCGCCTGGGCGCGCGCATCTGGATCGCGCGCATCATGATCACCTGGGGCATTCTTTCCGGCATGTTCATGTTCGTGGAAACGCCCTCCGGCTTCTACATCCTGCGCTTCCTGCTTGGTCTGGCCGAAGCGGGGTTCTACCCCGGCGTCATCCTGTACCTGACCTACTGGTATCCCGCGCATCGCCGCGCCAAGATCATCGCGTTGTTCATGTCCGCCATTCCCGTGGCCGGCATTTTCGGCAACCCGCTGTCGGGCTGGATCATGGAAGCCTTTCACGGCACGCATGGCTTGCAGGGCTGGCAGTGGATGTTCCTGATTGAAGCCATCCCCGCGCTGCTTATCGGGGTGATCACCATCATGTACCTGGACAACGGCATCGCCAGCGCCAAATGGCTGACCGCGGATGAAAAGCAGTTGCTGACGCGCGAGATCGAACAGGACCAGAAGCAGACGGGCACGCAAAAACACTCGCTGCGCGCGGTGTTTTCCGACAAGCGCGTGTGGTGGATGTGCCTGATCTACTTCGCCTTCGTGGCGGGCCAGTACGGCCTGACCTTCTGGATGCCCACGCTGATCAAATCGACGGGCGTGACGGGCGCCTTCAACATCGGCCTGCTAAGCGCCATTCCGTTCATCTGCGCCATCATCGTGATGAACCTGCTTGGCCACTCGGCCGACAAGCGACGTGAACGCCGCTGGCACTTGATCGTGCCGGCGCTGGCGGGCGCGGTGGGCTTTACCGCCGCGGCGTCCTTTGCCGACAGCACGGTTATTTCGCTGGTCTGCCTGTCCCTGGCCGCCGCCGGCGTGCTGACGTGCGCGCCGCTGTTCTGGTCCTTGCCCACGGCCTTCTTGTCGGGCACCGCGGCGGCGGCGGGCATCGCCATCGTGAACTCGGTTGGCAACTTGGCGGGCTTCGCCAGCCCCTACATGATCGGCTACCTGAAAGACCTGACCCAATCCACCGCGTCCGGCATGTATGTGCTGGCCGCCGTGCTGGTCATCGGCGCCATCGCGGTCTGGTTTACGCCAGCCAAGTTGGTCAACCGTTGATGGCCCGACGCCCACGCCACCCCAATCAATAAGGACCCGCCATGCCGCGCCTGGCCGCCAACCTGACCATGATGTACAACGAGCACCCCTTCCTGGACCGCTTCCAGGCCGCCGCCAGTGACGGGTTCCAGGGGGTGGAGTTTCTGTTCCCCTACGACTTCGCCGCCGCCGACATCCGTGCGCGGCTGCAAGATAACGGGCTGACGCAAGCCTTGTTCAATGCGCCGCCCGGTGATTGGGCGGCGGGCGAGCGCGGCATTGCGTCGCTGCCGGGCCGTGAAGACGAGTTCCTGCGCGGCCTGGACCAGGCGCTTGGCTATGCGGCGCAATTGGGCAACCGCAGCCTGCACGTGATGGCGGGCCTGATCCGGCCTGATCAAGACCGCGCGGCGCATCGCGCGGTGTATGTGCGGAACCTGGCGCGTGCAGCCAGCGCCGCTGCATCGGCGGGTATCACCGTGGTGATCGAACCCATCAACACGCGCGACATCCCCGGCTTCTTTCTGAACCGCCAAGACGAGGCCCAGGCCATTTGCGCCGAGGTTGGCGCGGCCAATCTGAAGGTGCAGTTCGATTGCTATCACTGCCAGATCGTCGAAGGCGATATCGCCGTGAAGCTGGAGCGCGACATGGCCGGCATCGGGCACGTCCAGATTGCCGGCGTGCCCGACCGCCACGAGCCCAACCTGGGCGAACTGAACTACCCCTATCTATTCGACCGCATCGACGCGCTGGGCTATGCCGGCTGGGTCGGCTGCGAATACCGCCCCAAGGCCGGCACGCGCGCGGGCCTGGGCTGGGCCCAAGCCTATCTGGCCAAGCACTGAGTCAACAAGAAGCGAGCACCCCACCATGAAAATCCTGATCACCGGCGGCGCCGGATTCCTGGGCCAGCGGCTGGCTCGACAACTGCTTGAGCAAGGCACGCTGACGCTGGACGCCAGCGGCCCGCAAGCCATTACGCGCATCGACCTGCTGGACGTCGTCAAGACCGACGCATTCACCGACAAGCGCGTACATTCGCGGGTGGGCGACATCGCCGACCCCGCCGTGCTGCGCGACGCCATCGACACCGATACGCGCGTCGTCTTTCACCTGGCGGCCATCGTCAGCGGCCAGGCCGAGGCGGATTTCGATCTGGGCATGCGTATCAACCTGGATGCCTCGCGCGCCTTGCTGGACGTGTGCCGCGCGCTGGGCCATCAGCCGCGCGTGATCTTCACCAGCTCGGTGGCGGTGTATGGCGGCGACTTGCCTGATACCGTGCGCGACGACACCGCCTTGAGCCCGCAGTCGTCCTACGGCACGCAGAAGGCCATTGCCGAACTGCTGCTGGCCGACTACACGCGGCGCGGCTTCGTGGATGGGCGCGTGCTGCGCTTGCCCACCATCAGCGTGCGCCCCGGTCGGCCCAACGCGGCCGCCTCGTCGTTTGCCAGCGGCATCATCCGCGAACCGCTCAATGGCGAAAACGCCGTGTGCCCGGTGGGCCCCGACACCCGCCTGTGGCTGCTGTCGCCGCGTGGCGCCATTCAAGCGCTGATCGCCGGTTGCGAACTGCCCGCTGACGCCGTGGCCGACCGCGCGCCGATCAACCTGCCGGGCGTGTCCGTCACCGTGGCCGACATGGAGCAGGCGCTGCGCGACGTAGCGGGCGACGCCGTGGCTGACCGTATTACCTGGCGGCCGGATGAACGGGTGGAACGCATTGTGGGCAGTTGGCCCGGCCGTTGGGACACCAGCCGCGCCAACCGTCTGGGCTTGGCGGGCGACAAGAGCTTTGCCGACATCATCCGCGCTTACCTGGCAGACGACCTGCCGCGCTGAAGCTCGGCGTGACGCTTCCGTATCGACACGCCGTATCGACACTTTCCTATCGCCATTCCCATCGACATTCCGGACGACACCGCCATGAGCCATCCGCAACCCTCACCCCGCCGCGTCGGCGTCATCGGCCTGGGCGCCATGGGCGCGGGCATTGCCCAAAGCCTGCGCCGCGCCGGCCACGAGGTGCACGTCTATGACATCCGCCCCGAGGCCGCCGCCGCCTTCGCCGCCGAAGGCGGCGTGGCCTGCGCCACGTTGGCCGACATGGCCGCCGCCTGCGACATCGTCGTGAGTGTGGTCGTCAACGCGCAGCAGACCGAAGCCGTGCTGTATGGCGACGGCGGTATCGCCGCCGCGCTGCGCCCCGGCGCGGTATTCGTGATGTGCTCCACCGTGGACCCCAACTGGTCCATCGCGCTGGAGTCGCGCCTGGCCGAACTGGGCATCCTGTACCTGGACGCGCCGATCTCGGGCGGGGCGGCCAAGGCCGCCGCCGGCCAGATGACGATGATGACGGCGGGCAGCGCAGCGGCCTACGCCGCCTGCGGCGCGGTGCTGGAATCCATGGCCGGCAAGGTCTACCGGCTGGGTGACCGCGCGGGCGCGGGCAGCAAGGTCAAGATCATCAACCAACTGCTGGCCGGCGTACACATT
Organism: Achromobacter colocynthidis; assembly: GCF_057334535.1. Classification (NCBI taxonomy): domain Bacteria; kingdom Pseudomonadati; phylum Pseudomonadota; class Betaproteobacteria; order Burkholderiales; family Alcaligenaceae; genus Achromobacter; species Achromobacter colocynthidis. Next base: position 35,832 of record NZ_JBHFIZ010000038.1, on the reverse strand, counting down.
GCCGTCGCGGCCGAAGCCATGGCGCTGGGCTTGCGCGAAGGCGTGGATGCGGACGCGCTGTACGAGGTCATCACGCACAGCGCCGGCAATAGCTGGATGTTCGAAAACCGCATGCCCCATGTGTTGGCGGCCGACTACACGCCCTTGTCGGCCGTGGATATTTTTGTGAAGGACCTGGGGCTGGTGCTGGACACCGCGCGGCACAGCAAGTTTCCGCTGCCGCTGGCGTCCACCGCGCATCAGATGTTCATGCAGGCGTCTACGGCCGGGCATGGCCGCGAGGACGACAGCGCCGTCATCAAGATTTTTCCTGGCATCAAATTGCCGGAGGCCAAATGAGTATCAAACTGGGCTGTATCGCCGACGACTTCACGGGCGCCACCGACCTGGCCAACAACCTGGTGCGCGCGGGCATGCGCACGGTGCAAACCATAGGCGTACCGGGCGAGCCTTTGCGCGCCGACGCGGACGCCGTGGTGGTGGCATTGAAAACGCGCACGCTGCCGGTGGAAGACGCCGTGGCGCAATCCCTGGCCGCGCTGGAATGGTTGCAGCAGCAAGGCGCCGAGCAGATCTACTTCAAATACTGCTCCACCTTCGACAGCACGCCGGACGGCAATATCGGGCCGGTGACCGATGCCTTGATGACGCGGCTGGGCACGCGCTTCACCATCGCCACGCCCGCGTTTCCTGACAACAAGCGCACCGTCTTCAAGGGCTACCTGTTCGCGGGCGACGTGCTGCTGAACGAATCGGGCATGCAGCATCACCCGCTGACACCGATGACCGACCCGAACCTCGTGCGCGTGTTGCAGGCGCAGACCACGCGCAAGGTCGGGCTGATCGACTACAGCGTGGTGGCCGCGGGGGGCGACGCGATTCTTGCGCGCATGCAGGCCTTGCAAGGCGAGGGCGTGGAGATTGCGATTGTGGACGCGGTGTCCAACGATGATCTGCTGCGGCTGGGCCCGGCGCTGCGCGGCATGCCGCTGGTGACGGCGGGCTCCGGCGTGGCGATCGGCCTGCCGGGCAACTGGGGCCTGGCACCCACCAGCGCCGCCAGCCAGGTTCGCGCGCCGGGCTTGCAGGCCGTGGTGGCGGGTAGCTGCTCCAGCGCCACCAATGCGCAGGTGGCGGCGTTTATCGACAGCGGTCGGCCGGCGCTGGCGCTGGACCCGATGCGGCTGGCAACGGACGAGGATGTGGTGGCGCAGGTGCTGGACTGGGCCGAGCCGCGCATGCAGGACGGCCCGGTGCTGGTCTATTCCACCGCCGAGCCCGATGCGGTCAAGGCGGCGCAAGGCGCGCTGGGCGTGGCGCGAGCGGGCGCACTGATCGAAGCGGCCATTGCGCGTATCGCGGTCGGGCTGGTTGAACGCGGCGTGCGCCAATTGATTGTTGCGGGCGGTGAAACGTCGGGCGCCGTGGTGCAGGCGCTGGGCTTGCAGCAGATGGCAATCGGCGAGCAGATCGACCCGGGCGTGCCGTGGTGCGCCGGCTACACGCCGGTGGCGCGTGGCGACGTCAGCATCGCGCTGAAGTCCGGCAATTTCGGCACGCGGGATTTTTTCACCAAGGCATTCGGCTAAGGCCGGAGATAGCTGCAAAAGCAGCAGCAAAAGCAGCAGCAAAAGCAGCAGCAAAAGCAGCAGCAAAAGCAGCAGCAAAAGCAGCAGTAGATACAGGAGCAGGGCATTGGCCAGCAAACAAAACACCGAGCTCAAGGGCGGCTTGAAGTCGCGTCACCTGACGATGATGTCGATCGCCGGGGTCATCGGGGCGGCGTTGTTCGTCGGGTCCGGCAAGCAGATCGCGCTGGCGGGGCCGGCCGTCATCCTGGCGTACCTGGGCGGCGGCATCCTCGTCATTCTGGCCATGCGCATGCTGGGCGAAATGGCTGTTGCGCAGCCCGACACGGGGTCATTCTCCACCTACGCCGACCGCGCCATCGGGCGCTGGGCGGGCTTCACCATCGGCTGGCTGTACTGGTATTTCTGGGCCTTGCTGATGGGCTGGGAAGCCTATGTGGCCGGGCAGATCCTGCACGGCTGGTTTCCGATGGTGCCCGACTGGGGCTATGCGCTCTTCATCACTGTGGCGCTCATCGTCGTCAACTTTATGAACGTGCGCAACTACGGCGAATTCGAATTCTGGTTCGCGCTGATCAAGGTGATTGCCATCGTGGCCTTCCTGATCATCGGCAGCCTGGCGGTGGTGCATCTGTGGCCCTGGGGCGAAGCGCGCGGCGTGTCGCAGTTGACGGCGCAGGGCTTCATGCCCAATGGCATCAAGTCGGTGGTGGTGGCCATGCTGGGCGTGATGTTCGCCTTCATCGGCGCGGAAATCGTGACGGTGGCCGCCGCCGAATCCGCCGACCCCGCGCGTGAAATCATCAGGACCACGCGCTCGGTAGTGTGGCGGATCTGCCTGTTCTACGTGGGCTCCATCTTCATCATCGTCTGCCTGGTGCCGTACAACGACCCGCTGCTGTCGCAGCCCACGCACGGCAGCTATAACGTGGCGCTCAGCAGGTTGGGCGTGCCGTACGCGCAGGCCATCGTCAACTTCATCGTGCTGACGTCCGTGTGCAGTTGCTTCAATTCGGCCTTGTACACCGCGTCGCGCATGTTGTATTCGCTGTCGCGGCGAGGCGACGCGCATCGCATCATGCAGGTGACCGGCCGCCGCACCGGCACGCCGTATGTGGGGGTGCTGATTTCCAGCGCGTTCGCGTTCGTGGCGGTGTGGATGATGGCCACGTCAAAGATGGATCTGTACGACGTGCTGATGCAGGCCACCGGCACCATCGCGTTGTTCGTGTATCTGGCCATTGCGCTGTCGCAGTTGCGCATGCGCTACCGGCTACAGGCGCAAGGCGTTGAGCTGACGTTCAAGATGTGGCTGTTTCCGTGGCTGACCTATGCGGTCATCGTGTGCATCATCGCTGCGTTGATCACGATGGTGGTGGAAGGCACGTATCGAAACGAAGTCGCCTACACGTCCTTGCTGGCGGGCGTGATTGTGCTGATGGGTCTGATCGCGCAGCGCTGGGGCATCGGCACCCGCCGGCGGCGCGAGCAGCTCAGCGGTGCGCCTGGCTAAGGCGCTTGGCCGCGTTCACCATGTGGATGCGCGCCGCCTCGCGCGCGCCTTCCACGTCTTGCCGGCGGATGGCTTCGACGATGGCGACGTGTTCTTGCAGCACGTCGCGCATCAAGTCGGCATGGCGGGCTTCGTTGCCGCGCGTCACGCGGGTGGCGGCTTCCAGGAACTGGCTGACGAACGCCAGCGTGGTCAAGAAATAGGGGTTGCCGGTGGCGCGCGCAATGCTGCGGTGAAACGCCACGTCTTCCTTCACGCCGTCGCCGCCGTCCGCCACGGCCTGTGAAATCGCGGCCAGCGCGCGGTCGATCTCGACCATGTCGCGCTTTTTGCGCACCGCCGCGGCCTGGGCCGCGATTTCGGTTTCCAGCGCACGGCGCAAATCCACAATGTGCAGCACCGCGTCCAGTGAACTGAGTTCGGTGGCGTCGATGCGCAAGGCCCGGTTGCCCGTCAGCCCGGTGACGTACACGCCGCTGCCTTGCCGCGCTTCCACGATGCCGTCCTGCCGCAGCCGCGACACCGCTTCGCGGATGACGGTGCGGCTGACGCCAAACTGCTCGGCCAGCGCGGCTTCGGTGGGCAGCTTTTCACCCGGCAGCACGCGGCCTTCGTCGATTTCGGCGAGCAGGCGCTTGGCGACCGTGTCGGTCAACGTGGGCGGGGACGGAAGTCGGGGGAACACCATGGATCTTGACTGCGAGGGAGGGAGCGGCCGGTAAGGGTCAGCGGCCGGTTTCAAGGCCGTCGGCGGGCACGGCGCCCATGATAACCGGTCCTCTATCAACGCTAGCGTGTTGGCGAGGCATGGGCGTTGAGCAGGCAATCGATAAAGCACTGCGCGGCGGGCGTGGGTGGGGAATCGGCGCGGGTCAGGATGGACACGCGCGCGGCCGGTAGTTCGTGGGACAAGGGCACCATGCGCAGGTCGCGCGGCAGCAGCCGGTGGTCAAACAGATTGCGCACGAAGATGCCCAGCGCGTCGCTGTCGGCAATGATGGCCAACGCCACCGCAATCGACTGGCACGGAATCACGTCGCGCGGCGCGGGCAGCTTGTGCGCTTCAAAGGCCAGCCGCAGCAGGTTGGCGGGCGCCTGGATATTGCCGGGCAGCAGCCACAGCGCGTCGTGCAAGTCGGCCAGCGTGCGTGCATGGCGCAACGGGTGGCCCGCGCGCGCGCCCACCGCCAGGGGCAGCGTGAACAGCGTGGTACGGGCAAAGCCGTCGTCGATGTCGCCGTCGTATTCGGTTTGCACCAGGAAGTCGTAGCGGCCGGATTCTAGTTGTTCGTGGCTGAAGGGCGGCGCCACTTCGTTGAAGGCCACCGCCACGCGCGGCATGCGCGCCCGAAACGCCGCCAGCGCGGCGGGCAGCACCGTCAAGGCGGCAGAACTGATGGCCAGGTTCAAGGAACCCCCTTCGCCGTCGCGCATTTGCCCGATCTCTTCCTGCGCGCGCCGCGCCTCTTGCAGGATCACCACGGCGCGCTTGTACAGCGCCGCGCCATAAGGCGTCAGCTCGACGCCGCGCGCGCTGCGGCGCACCAGTTCGGCGCCCACGCTTTGCTCAAGCTCGCGCAGGCTGCGCGTGGCGGCCGGCTGCGTCACGAACAGGGCGCGCGCGGCCGCGCGGATGCTGCCGTGTTCGGCAATCAGGACAAAGGCGCGCAATTGGCGAAGGTTCATGGGCCAGGGCTATAACAAAAAGGTTTCACTGGAACAAAAATACTGTCTTTTCCTTATCGTGCGCCATCCGTATATTCACGCGGATGGGGCGGGCTTAGAGGGCCGGGTGGTCCGAGCACCGCCCCGCCACGGACATCAAGGGGAAAACATGTCTATCGCCATCGCCGCCGCGCCCGGCGGGCAGCAGCCTTTGCATTCGTCGACGATGCGCCGGCGCGTGATCGCCGGCACCACCATCGGCAACGCGCTGGAGTTCTTCGACTTCACCGTCTTCACGTTTCTGATGCTGGTCATCGGGCCGCTGTTCTTTCCGGCCGCCTCCAGCTACGGCCAACTCCTGCTGACCACCGCCACCTTTGGCGTGGGCTTCTTGATGCGGCCGGTGGGCGGCATGCTGATTGGTTCCTACGCCGCCCGCCACGGCCCCCGCGCCGCCATGACGCTGACGCTGTGGCTGATGGGCCTGGGTTGCGCGCTGATCGCCGCCGCGCCCACGTATGCGCAGATGGGCGTGGCCGGCCCCGTGCTGATGGTGCTGGCGCGCTTGATCCAGGGTTTCGCCGCGGGCGGCGAGGTCGGGGCGTCGACCACGCTGCTGGTGGAGCACGCGCCCGCCAACCAGCGCGGCTTTTACTCAAGCTGGCAGTTCGGCAGCCAGTCGCTGGGGGTGATGCTGGGCGCGCTGACGGTGGCGCTGCTGACGGCCACGCTCAGCAAGGACCAGATGCAAGCCTGGGGCTGGCGCGTGCCGTTCGTGATCGGCATCCTGACCGTGCCGGTGGGCGCCTATATCCGCCGCAACCTGGAGGAAACTCTGGAACCCCAGCTACAAGCCACCCCGGCTTCCACGCCAACCGCCACGAATGTGCGCGAGGCCGTACATGCCGCGCCGACCCACCAGCCGCTGCGCCGCGTCTTCTCCGAACACAAGGCGCTGGTCGTCAAGGGCATCCTGCTGGTCATCGGCGGCATGGTATGCGCGCAGATCATCGGCTTCTACATGCCCGCCTACGCCAACAAAGAGCTGGGCCTGCCCGCCACGTCCACGCTGTTCGCCAGCGTGGTGCTGGGCGCCATCGGCTTTGTGCTTGCGCCCTTTGTCGGCATGCTGGCCGACCGCGTGGGCCGCAAGAAGGTCATCTTCTGGTCGCGCGCGGCCACGGTGTGCGCCTTGTTGCCCTGCTTTCAGTGGCTGGTATCCGCGCCCAGTACGGCGCGGCTGATGACGGTGATCGCGCTGCTGGCCGTGTTGCTGGCTTTGCAGACGGCGCCGGTGATCACGATGCTGCCCGAACTGTTTCCGAAGGCGGTGCGCACCACCGGGATGTCTGTCGTGTATGGTCTGGGCATCTCGGTTTTTGGCGGCTTTGCGCAGTTCTTCGTGACCTGGCTGCTGCACGTCACCGGCAACCCCATGGCGCCCGCCTGGTACTTGATGGTGACCGTGACGCTTTCCACCGTGGTGCTGTTCTGGATACAGGACCGCACCGGCCATGCAATCGACACTCAGGAGGCATGATGCCCAGCAGTACCAGCTACTTCCCCCGCAGCTACGCGGAGTCGCGCGAACGATTCCTGGCCGACGCCGAGCGCCTGGGCGCGTCGGTCGCGTCCTACCCGATCGAGGCGCGCGGCAGCGAGGGCGAAGCCTTGGCCACCGACGTGGCGCTGATCGGCGCGCCCAACGCGCAACGCCTGTTGGTGATGACGTCCGCCACGCACGGCGTTGAAGGCTTCTGCGGCGCGGGCTGCCAGTTTTCCTTGATGGACGACGCGCCGATGTTGAAGCGCGCGCGCCAGGCGGGCGTGGCCCTGCTGCTGGTACACGCGGTGAACCCTTACGGTTATTCGTGGATGGCGCGCACCGACGAAGGCAATGTCGATTTGAACCGTAACGTCCAGCCCTTTGATGGCACGCCGCTGCCGGCGAACCCGGACTATGGCGCGCTGCATCCGCTGCTGCTGCCGGCGCAATGGCCGCCGTCGGAAGACAACCAGCGCGATGTGGCCCGCTATGTGGCCGAACATGGGCAAGCCGCGTTTGCGCAAGCCGTGTCGCGCGGCCAATACACCCACGCCGACGGCCTGTTCTACGGCGGCGCCGCGCCTGCCGCATCGCGCGAAAACCTGCGCCGCATCCTGGAAACCCATGCCAGCCCCTATGCGCATATCGGCTGGATCGACGTGCATACCGGGCTGGGGCCGCGCGGCCATGGCGAAAAAATCTACGCCGGCCGCCGCAATGACGCCGAAGTGGCGCGCGCGCGCCAATGGTGGGGCCTGGACATCGCGGTGCCGTTCCAGGGCACGTCGGCCTCGGTGGACATTACCGGCCACCTGGCCAGCCTGATCTACCAGGCGTGCCCGCAGTCGTCACCCACGCTGATGGCCCTGGAATACGGCACGGTGCCTTTCGACGACGTGGTGCTGGCGCTGCGCGGCCGCAACTGGCTGCGGGCAAACCCCGATGCCCCCGCCGCGCTGCGCCGCGACATCCTGCAAACCACGCAAGACGCTTTCTATTGCCACGCCTACGACTGGCACGGCATGGTGCTGGGGCAAAGCCGCGTGGCCGTGCTGCAAGCGCTGTGCGGGCTTGAAGCGGCGTCCTGACGCCAGGCGCTCGACAAGCGCCGCAATCCTTCAATGTAAACCTTGGGTGGGGCCCCCCCCCCATGATGCGGCG
>NZ_JBHFIZ010000038.1:1342-28284 GCF_057334535.1 Achromobacter colocynthidis | reverse complement strand
ATGCGGCGGGGGCCCCACCCGCGTGTTTGCACCGTGCTACGGAATTACCCGCGTGAAATGCCCCATGTTGGGTAATCCCTAGTTGAGCCGCGCAGCAACCCGTCGATATGCTTCGGTTAACCGAAGGAATCAAAGAGTTCCAACCGGAGGAGTTTCAAACCGAGCCGGCACCTCGCTGACAAGGAAACAGGATTTGCATAGCGCGCCTCCTTTGAACTCGGCCGTCGCGGCCACCCGGGTCAAGCCTATCCGCATGATTCCGTGGGCAACGTGGCTGCATCGGGTCTTCGTCGTATTGATGTATGCGTTCATGCTCTGCCCCATCGTGCTGGTGGTCTGGTTGAGCTTCTTCAAGGACGCCATCCTCTATTTCCCCCCGTCCGGCTACACGCTGTCCTGGTACGTGAAAGCGTGGGACAACCCCGCGTTCGCCAACGGCTTCCTGTTCAGCCTGCAAGTGTCGCTGGTGGCCGCCGCCATCGGTGTGGTCATGGGCGTGCTGGCCGCCGTCGGCATCGCGCGTTACCGCTTCCAGGGCAGCAAGGGCGTCAACACCCTGCTGCTGTCGCCCTTGCTGATACCCGGCATCGTGGCGGGCGTGGGCATCTACCTGTTTTATCTGCGCGCTGAAGAAGTGCTGGACCAGGACATCGTCGGCACCTTCGGCGGCCTGATCATCGCGCACGTCTGCCTGACGATTCCCTGGACCGTGCGTTTGGTCACGGCCGGCATGGCCGGGCTGGATGGCTCCATCGAGGAAGCCGCGCGCAATCTGGGCGCCAGCGCGCCCAAAGCCTTCATGCGCGTGACGCTGCCGATGCTGCGCCCGTCCATCGTGGCGGCCGCGCTGTTCAGCTTCGTGGTGTCGTTCGAGAACCTGGAGCTGTCGCTCTCGCTGGTGGGGCCGGGGCGCACCACGCTGCCGATCGCCATCATGCAGTACCTGGAATTCAATCTGGACCCGACCATCGCTTCGGTGGCTTCGGTGCAAATCTTGCTGTTGGGCATCATCATGCTTGTGACCGACCGCTATGTGAAACTCAGTCAGGTGGTGTAAGAAAATGGCGAAGGTCTCAATCGAGAATATCCGCAAGCAGTTCGGTGCGGCGGTGGCGGTATCCGACTTTTCACTGGAGATCGCGGAAGGCGAGCTGGTCACGTTCCTGGGCCCCAGCGGCTGCGGCAAGACGACGACCTTGCGCATGATCGCCGGCTTCATTACCCCCACGGCCGGCCGTATTCTTATCGGCGACACCGACGTGACCCGGCTGCCGGTTCACAAGCGCGACACCGGCATGGTGTTCCAGCGCTACGCGCTGTTTCCGCACATGACGGTGGCCGAGAACGTGGCCTTTGGGCTAGAGATGCACAAGGTGCCCAAGGCCGAGCGCGACGCCAAGATACGCCGCGTGCTGGACATGGTGCGCATGACCGAACTGCGCGACCGCTATCCGCGCCAGTTGTCGGGCGGCCAGCAGCAGCGCGTGGCGATTGCGCGCGCGCTGGCCATTGAACCCAAGGTGTTCTTGCTGGACGAACCCTTGTCCAACCTGGACGCCAAGCTGCGGCTGGAAGTTCGCGAGGAAATCCGTTCCTTGCAGCAGCGCCTGGGCCTGACCACCGTGTTCGTCACGCACGACCAGGAAGAAGCCCTGGCGATTGCCGACCGCATGGCCATCATGCATGACGGCATCGTGCAGCAAGTGGGTGCGCCCGACACCTTGTATGAACACCCCGCCAATCTGTTCGTGGCCGACTTCCTGGGCAAGATGAACGTGTTCACCGGCAGTGGCCAGGCCGATAACCAGTTCCACACCGACGCGGGCCAGCGTATCACCACGCCGGGCGGGGCAGGGGCCACGCATGTGGGCGTGCGGCCCGAGCGCGTGCGGCTGGCAGAACAGCCTTCGGGCGGCAATGCTTTGGCGGGTGTGGTGGAGTCGTCGCTGTACCTGGGGTCGGTGCTGGAAGTGCGCGTGCAGTTGGAAGGCGGCAACCGCATGATCAGCCAGGTGGTCAATGGCGGCGCGGGCCGCGCGCAGCCGGCGCCCGGTGCGCGCGTGTACGCGTGCTTCGAGCCCGAAGACTGCGTGGCCTTCACGCAATAGGAGCCACCATGACGACTGCAACCGTAGACGGGCGGCCCAGCCGCTGGCTGGGGCCCGGGCTGGCCTTTCCGGCATCGCTGGTGGTGCTGGTGATCATCATGGTGCCCATCCTGCAATTGGCGCGCTACAGCTTCAACCAGTTCGACCCGGCGGAGCTGATGCAAACCGCCTTCACCTTCGACAACTACGCCAAGTTCTTTGGCGATGCGTATTACCGCGACATCTTCTTCACCACCTTGTGGGTGGCGGGGCTATGCACGGTGCTGGCGCTGGTGCTGGGCTTTCCGGTGGCGTACTTTCTGGCGCGCACGCAGAGTAAATACAAAAGCCTGTTCGTGATCCTGCTGGTGTTTCCGCTGATGGTGGGCAACGTGGTGCGCGCGGCGGGCTGGATGGTGGCGCTGGGCAATGCGGGCGTGGTGAACGCCGTGTTGCAGGGCCTGGGCCTGATCGACAAGCCCATCACGCTGATGTACACGCCCACGGCGGTGGTCATCGGCACCACGGCCGTGGTCATGCCCTACCTGATATTGACGCTGCAAAGCGTGCTGGAAGGCATGGACCTGTCGGTGGAAGAAGCCGCGCGCAACGTCGGCGCCAGCTTCTTCACTACGTTTCGCCGCATCGTGCTGCCCATTGCCGCGCCGGGCGTGGCGGCGGGCACGATGCTCGTGTTCATCTTGTGCATGAACGCCTACGCCACGCCGGTGCTGCTGGGCGGTTCCGGCCTGACGATGATGGCGCCCGCGCTGTATGACCAGATCACCCGTGCGTCGAACTGGCCGTTCGGCGCCGCGCTGGCCGTCATTTTGGTGTGCGGCACGCTGATCATTGCACTGCTTTCGAACTGGCTGATCCATCGGCGCTACATCAAGACCATGGCGTCTTGAGCCCGAGCCACAACAAGGAAATTTCATGGCATCCGTATTGTTCAAGAACGCGAACCTGCTCGACCCCTTGCTGGCTGACCTGCAGGAAGGCCACCACGTGCTGGTCGAGGATGGCGTCATCAAGGAAGTGTCGGACAAGCCCATCGCGAGCGCGTCGGCGCAGGTGATCGACGCCGCCGGCCGCACGCTGATGCCGGGCCTGATTGACCTGCACGTGCATGTGCTGGCCACGCAACTGAACCTGAGCACGCAAGGCGTGTTGCCCGATGCGCTGGTGATGATGCGCGCCGTGCCCATCATGGCGGCCATGCTGCGCCGGGGCTTCACCACCGTGCGCGATGCGGGCGGCGCCGGCTGGGGTTTGAAGTGCGCCGTCAACGAAGGCACGGTGAAGGGGCCGCGCCTATTCATCTCGGGCCGCGCCATCAGCCAGACGGGCGGCCACGGCGACCCGCGTCCGCGCTCCGACCACCTGCGTCCCATGAGCTTTTGCGGCTGCTGCTTCCGCGCGGGCGACATCGGCCGCGTGGCCGATGGCATCGACGACGTGCGCAAGGCCGTGCGCCAGGAACTCCAGATGGGCGCGGATCAGATCAAGATGATGGCCTCGGGCGGCGTCGCATCGCCCACTGACCCGATTGCCTCCTTCGGCTATTCGGAAGAAGAAATTCGCGTCATCGTTGACGAAGCCGCCAGCCGCCAGACCTATGTGATGGCGCATTCCTACACGGCCGACGCCATCGAACGCGCCATCCGCAACGGCGTGCGCACCATCGAACACGGCAACCTGGTTGACGAGCGCGTGGCGCGCTTCATGGCCGAGAAGGGCGCGTTTGTGGTGCCCACGCTGGTGACCTATGAAGCGCTGGCCAACGAAGGCGCCGACTACGGCCTGCCGCCGGATTCGGTGGCGAAGATTGCCACGGTACGCACCGCCGGGCTGCATTCGCTGGAGATCTACAAGAAGGCGGGCGTGAAGATCGGCTACGGCTCGGATCTGCTGGGCCCGTCGCAGCGCCTGCAAAGCGATGAATTCCGGATCCGCAACGAAGTGCTGTCCGCGCAGGAAGTGATCCAGTGCGCCACCACGACCGCCGCCGAAGTGCTGAACCAGGTCGGGCAGTTGGGCCGCATCCAGGTGGGCGCGTTGGCGGACGTGCTGCTGGTGGACGGCAATCCGTACCGCGACCTGTCCTGCCTGCTGGGTCAGGGCGAGCACATCGCGCTGATCATGAAGGAAGGCGTCATCGAACATAACGGTCTGGGGGTGTAAGCGCCATGAGCGATCCCACGTTTTCGCAATCGGAAGTTGGTGAGGAATCCCGCGACGTCAATGCCGCCAAGGGCTGGCATCCGCCGTCCGCGCCCGCGTCGCGTGATCGGGGGCTGGGGCCGTTTCCCCGGCTGATCCTGCGCGGCGCCACCATCATCGACGGCACCGGCGCGCCGCCCTGGGGGCCGGTGGACATCGTGATCGAGAACGACCGCATCACCGCCCTGGTCAACGTGGGCACGCCGCACAAGGCCATCGACCCCAAGCGTCGGCCCGGCCCCGGCGACCACGAGATTGATTGCCACGGCAAGTTCGTCACGCCCGGTTTCGTGGACGCGCATGCGCACATCGGCACGCCGTATCACGCGATGAGCGGCATCGTGCCGCCCGCCGACTACATCTACAAGCTGTGGCTGGCGCATGGCGTGACGACGGTGCGCGAGATGGGCGCGATGGGCGGCCTGGGCTGGACGATGGAGCAGCGCGAGCTCTCGGCCGCCAACAAGATCGCCGCGCCGCGCATGGTGGTGCATTCGGTGTTTCCCGCCGTGAACGACCGCGTCAAGACCATCCACACGCCCGAGCAGGGCCGCGAATGGGTGCGCAAGCTGGCCGCGCGTGGCGCCGACGGCATCAAGTTCTTCGGCGCGCCGCCCGCCATCATGGAAGCGGCCTTGGACGAGGCCGCGCAACTGGGCCTGCGTTCGGGCTGCCACCACGCGCAGATGGCGGTGACGCGCGTGAACGCGCTGAAGTCCGCGCGTTGGGGCCTGACCAGTTCCGAACACTATTACGGCCTGCCCGAAGCGCTGTTCGAGGACCGCGTGGTGCAGTCCTTTCCCACCGACTACAACTACAGCGACGAGTACTACCGCTTCGCCGTGGCCGGCCAGACCTTCATGCAGGCGGCGCAACCCGGTTCGGCCAAGTGGCGCCAGGTGATGGACCAGTTCCTGGAGTTGGGTCACACCTTCGTGCCCACCTTCAATATCTACGACGCCAACCGCGACCTGATGCGCGCGCGCCGTGCCGACTGGCACGACGACTACACCTGGAAAGCGGTGTGGAAATACTTCCAGCCGCAGCGCGGCGGGCACGGCGCCTACTGGTATCGCTGGAGCACCACCAACGAGATCGAGTGGAAGCAGAACTATCGCCTGTGGATGCAGTTCATCAACGAATACAAGAACCTGGGCGGCCGCGTGTGCGCGGGCAGCGATTCCGGTTTTATCTTCCAGATCTACGGCTTTGGTTTCGTGCGTGAACTGGAACTGCTGCAGGAAGCGGGTTTTCATCCCATTGAAGTGTTGCGCGCGGCCACCTCGCAAAGCGCCGCGCTGCTGGGGATCGATGAGGACACGGGCTCCATCGACGTGCAAAAGCGCGCCGACCTGCTGATCCACGATCAAAACCCGCTGACCGATTTCAAGCTGCTGTTCGGCACCGGCGCCATGCGCCTGAACGACGACACGGCCAAGGTGGAATGGAAGCGCTGCCTGCAAACCACCATCAAGTCCGGCGTGGTGTACGACACCGCCGAACTGCTGGCGGACGTGCGCAAGATGGTGAAGGATAGTTGGGCCGACGACCCCGATGGAGAGCGTCCGCCGTTTGGCGGATCGCCCGCGGGTTCGCCTTGCGACAGCGCGGATCAGGCGTCCTGACATGGCGGTCGACCTGTTCCTCTTGTGTGGGTTCCTGGGCAGTGGCAAGACCACGCTGCTGGTGGACTACCTGCGCGATCCGGCTTCCCGCGATACGGGCGTGATCGTCAACGAGGCGGGAGAAATCGGTGTGGACGGCGCCATTGTGGCCAACGACAGCGACAACGTGCCGATGACGCTGATGGCCAATGGCTGCGTGTGTTGCTCGCTGCGCAGTGACCTGGTCTACACCTTGAGCGCGCTGCTGGACGCGCCGCGCCCCGAGGGCGAAGGGCCCTTGCAGCGCGTGATCCTGGAATGCAGCGGGCTGTCACGGCCCGGCCCCATCATCGCGTCGCTGGCCGATCCCGAACTGGCCAGCCGTGGCCTGCGGCTGACGGTGGTCTGCACCGACGACTGTGCGCGCGACCCCGACGCGCTGGCCGAGATGGACGAAGCCATGGCGCAGTTTGGCGCCGCGCACCGCATCGTGCTGACGAAGACTGACCTGTTGCCGGCGTCCGCGCTGGATGCCCGCGCCGCGCGCGCCGCCTTGCTGAATCCGCTGGCGGACGTGATCGCGGAACCAGACCGCCGTCGTGCCGTGCAAGCCGCGTTTGCCCCGTCGCAAGGCGTTGCCGACCTGGCGGGGCTTGCGGCCCGGATGTTGGCCGCAAGCAAACCGGGTCTGCCGCACCCGCGCATCCGCGTCATGGCCGCGCGGGCGCGTGAGGGCATCAGTTGGACGGATTTTTCAGAATGGCTGGATAACCTGGCCGGCCTGTGCGGCGAACGCCTGCTGCGCGTGAAGGCAGTGGTGCGCGTGGCCGACTGCGCCGAACCCATTCTGATCCAGTCGGTGGGCACCACCTTCAGCGCGCCGCAACGGCTGACGCGCCAGCCCGACGCCAGCGCCGCCATCATCGTGATCGCGCGCGACATCGATGCGGATGACATCCGCGCCTTGTCGCCCGATGCGTCGGTGGAAATGCTGGCCTGAACGTATGCAAGAACCCTGGCTGCGCGGCCGGGCACAGCCGCACCGCGCAGCCGCACCGTAGCAAGTCGTTAGTCCCCCTTCGATACGAGGTTGTTATGCAAGAGAAAAACCTGACTCGCCGTGGCTTCATCAAATCCGCCTCTGGCCTGGCGTTGGCCCCCGCGTTGGGCTGGGTGCCCGGCATGGCGCACGCCGCCGAAAAACAGATCGTTGTGGGAACCTGGGGCGGTGATTACCAAAACCTGCTGCAACAGATCATCAACCCCATCGTGACCAAGCAGGGCGTGACCGTGGTGTACGACACCGGCAACGCCGTGGGCCGCGTCACCAAGCTGCGCGCCGAAAAGAACTCGCGGCGCGGCAGCATGGATGTGGCGCTGCTGGGTGAAGTCGATATGTACGACGCCGAACGCTCGGGCACGCTGGAACCCATCGACGCGAAGAAGCTACCCAACCTGGCGCACGCCATCGCCGCGCTGAAGACGCCGTATTCCATTCCGCACATCTTCAGCGCCATGACGCTGGTCTACAACACCGAAAAATTCCCCACGCCGCCGGACTCGCTGGAAGTGCTGCTGGACCCGAAGTGGAAGGGCCAGGTCGGCTTCTCGGACATTCTGTATCTGTACAACTCGGTCTTCGTCGGCTTGGGCGCGGGCGGCGACACCAAGAGCTTTGACGGCGGCAAGCGCTTCCTGGCCAAGCTCAAGGCCAACGCGCCGCGCATCTACCCGTCCAACGAAGCGGTGGCGTCCGCCTTCAAGTCGGGCGAGATCGCCATTGCGTGCATGTGGAAGGCGCGCGCGCTGCAATGGAAGGACAGCGGCCTGCCGCTGGGCTTCGTGATTCCGAAGGAAGGTTCGGTGCCGGTGTCGTTCGAGGCGGGCGTTGCCAAGAACAGCCGCAACAAGGACGCCGCGTGGGAATACCTGAACGCCATGCTCGACCCGCAAGGCCAGGTCGGCTTCGCCGAAAAAATGGGCTACGCGCCGACGGTGACCAATGCGTCGCTGCCGGAAAACCTGAAGCGCGTCGGTTTCACCGAGGCTGAGGTGAAGCTCTTGAAGGCGTATGACTTGAAGGGCCTGACCGAAGGCAAGGCCGATATGCTGGAATTCTGGAACAAGGAATTCAAGGCGGGTTGATCGGCTGGGCTTAGGGCGGGCTTGATAGCGGGTTGATAGCGGGTTGATAGGGTTGGGGCCGGCGCGGCCGGCTCCAGCGGCAACCTTTGCTCTCGCCCTCGGCCGCAGCCTCACCCGCGCCGCGCCGCTTCGATCGTGGCAACGTCGATTTTGCCCATCGTCATCATGGCTTCAAACACGCGCTTGGCGGCGGCGCGGTCGGCACCCGTGTAGGCCTCGGTCAACACGCGCGGCGTGATCTGCCACGAAATTCCCCACTTGTCCTTGCACCAGCCGCACTCGCTTTCCTGCCCGCCATTGCCCACGATGGCATCCCACAAGCGGTCGGTTTCCGCCTGGTCGTCAGTGGCCACCTGAAACGAGAAGGACTCATTGTGCTGGAACGCCGGGCCGCCATTCAGGCCCAGGCAGGGGATGCCCATGACCGTGAATTCCACGGTCAACACATCGCCTTCCTCGCCGGAAGGGTAGTCGGACGGCGCATGGTGCACAGCGCCCACGGCGCTATCGGGAAACGTCTTGGCATAGAATCGCGCCGCTTCCAGCGCATCGCTTTCATACCAAAGACAAATGGTGTTCTTGGGAATCATCGGGGGTCTCCTGGTTGGTTGAAAACCCGTCGACGCCTGGCGCCCGAACAACCGGCGCACATCACGTGCAGGGGTTCGTGGTGTTGAGGATACTCGGTCAGTGGAGCCGATTCTCGTTCGCCAAATCCCGTTTCAACTGTCAGGTTTTTGTGGCAAACGGCTCGTCGTTTGTGTGTATCTCAATTGAGATACATAATGGCCGGTCCATCACCGGAGGCTTCCCATGGCACCCACTTCAATGTTGCACGTCCGTGTCGACGACAAGCTCAAGGCCGAAGCGGCGGAAAAGCTCGCCAACGTTGGCCTGACCATCTCGGATGCGGTGCTAATTTTGCTAACGAGAGTGGCAAAAGAAGGCGGTTTGCCCGCCGGCTTGGCCGTCGACGCCATGAGCTACGACTCTTGGTTTCGCGCGAAGGTGCAAGAGGCCTTGGCCGATACGCGGCCACCGGTCGCCCATGAAGCGGTCATGGACGAGGCTCGTGCCCTGATCAGCAAGAAGAAGCGCCGTGCCGGTTCTTGAATGGCGCGAAACGGCTCGCGAGGATTTGCTGGCGATTCTGCACGCCGCACAGCAATGGCGGCTCGATAGCGCCTGATCCCTAAACCGTGGCATGTTCGCGTCAGTTCATCGCCAAACTTTCATCGCTTCGATTCTGAAATGTTATATCATTCGTCCGCAATTTGTAATGATATAACATCCGAGAGAATACGATGAAAGGCAAGAAACTGGGGTTCAAGAAGGGAAGCCGCAAGATTGCAATTGCCCGGCCAGCACGCCGTGGCAGCCTGAAACCGCTGGTGTGTTCGCTGATGCTGATCGCACCTATCGCGCAAGCCGAGACCGAGGTGGACAGCAAGCGCGCCAAGACGCTGGCGCCCATTACGGTTTCCGCCAACCCGCTGGGCTTGGACCTCAACAGCACCACGCTGCCGGCCTCTGTGTTGGAAGGCAACGAGCTGATCGAACGGCGTAGCGGCACGCTGGGTGAGTCCCTGACGAGCCTGCCCGGTGTCAACAGCGACACGTTTGGGGGTGGCGCCAGCCGTCCGGTGATACGCGGCCAGACCGCGCCGCGCGTGAAGGTGCTGTCCGATGGCTCCGAAGTGATGGATGCCTCCAGCATTTCGCCCGACCACGCCGTGACCGTCGAGCCGCTGCTGGCCGAACGCATCGAAGTGCTGCGCGGCCCGGCAACGCTGCTGTACGGCGGCGGCGCCATCGGCGGCGTGGTCAACGTGGTGGACAAGAAGGTGCCGACCGCCGTGCCGGAAAACGGTGTTGAAGCAGAAATGGAATTGCGTGGCGCGACGGGTACGAAGGAACGCGCGGGTGTCGTCGGCATCACCGCGGGCGAAGGCCAGTTTGCCGTGCGCGTCGAAGGCATGAAGCGCCGCACCAGCGACTACGACGTGCCCGATTGGCCGGGCGGCAAGCTGGAAGGCTCGTACAGCGAATCCAGCCAGGGCTCCGTCGGCATGTCGTGGATTACGCCGCGCGGCTACGTCGGCCTGGCGTTCACGCACCTGGAAAGCAAGTACGGCTTGCCGGGGCACAACCACGAATACGAAGGCTGCCACCCGCACGGCACGCACCTGCATTGCGGCGGTCACGACGATCACGACCACGAAGAAGAGGGCCACGGCGAAGAGGGCCACGACCACGACCATGAACACGGCGGCGTGCCGTATGTGAAGCTGCGCAGCAATCGTCTGGACCTGCGCGCCGAATACCAGGACCCGTTTGCCGGCTTTGAAAAGATCCGCGTGCGTGGCGGGCTGACCGATTATCAGCACGACGAAATTGAAGGCGGCGAAGTCGGCACGCGTTTCAAGAATAAGGGCTACGACCTGCGCGTGGAATTGCAGCACAAGCCCATCGCCGGCTGGCGCGGCGTGGTGGGCTTCCAGAACGCCTACAGCGATTTCCGCGCTGACGGCGAAGAAGCCTTCCTGCCGCGCAGCCGTACGCGCTCGAACGGCTTGTTCGTGCTTGAGGAATACCAGTTGAACGACTGGCGTTTCGAAGTGGGCGCGCGTCAGGACTGGCAAAACATCTCGCCGGAAGGCGGCGCGTCGCGCAGCAGCCTGTCGGGCACATCCCTGTCGGCCGCCGCCATCTGGGACTTCGCGCCGCAGTACTCCGTGGCGCTGTCCTTGTCGCGCTCGCAACGCCTGCCGAACGCGCAGGAACTGTATGCCGACGGGGTGCACTTGGCCACCAACACCTACGAATTGGGCAACGCCGACCTGGGCCGTGAAACCTCGCACAACATCGACCTGACCTTGCGCAAGCACGCGGGCGACACGACGTTCTCTGCCAGCGTGTTCCACAACCGCGTGAAGAACTACATCTACGCCAACACGCTGGACCGCTACGAAGACTTCCGCCTGATCGAGTACACCCAGCGCGACGCGGAATTCACGGGCGTGGAAGGCGAATTGCGCCACCAGTTCACGCCGATATTCTCGGCCGCCGTGTTCGGCGACTACGTGCGCGGCAAGCTGACGGGCGGCGACGGCAATCTGCCGCGCATCCCGGCGGCGCGTGCGGGCGTGCGCGGCAACGTGAAGTGGCAGCAGTGGTCGGGCGGCGTGGAATACGCGCGCGTGTTCTCGCAAAAAGACATCGCGGCCTATGAAGACAGCACGCCGGGCTACAACCTGGTCAACGCGGTGGTCGCCTATCGCGGTAGCTACAACACGACGGGCTACGAAGTCTATCTGCGCGGCACCAACCTGCTGAACAAACTGGCCTACAACCACGCTTCGTTCATCTCGTCGGTAGCCCCGCTGCCGGGCCGCAGTGTGTTGCTGGGTGTCCGTTTGACGTATTGATGCGCTGCGTCAATCGACGCGGGGATTACGCCCTTGGGTTGGCGTGATCCCCGCGCTGCGGACAACGTGCGCGAAACGGTGCGGCGGTGTGCTAAGTTGCCGGAAAAATCCCGTCCGGACCGGAGCCCCGCCATGCTGAAATTCGCCGCCAATCTGTCGATGATGTATCAGGAACACGCCTTCCTGGACCGCTATGCCGCCGCCGCGTCGGACGGCTTCATGGGGGTGGAATGCATGTTTCCCTACGCCGAGCCCGCCGCCTTCGTGCGCGAGCGCATGGATGCGGTGGGGGTGTCGCAAGTGCTGTTCAATGCGCCACCGGGCGTGCCCAGCCGTGGCGAACGGGGGCTGGCGGCGCTGCCGGGGCGGCAGGCGGAATTTCAGGCAGGCGTCGAACAGGCGCTGGCCTACGCAACCACGCTGTCTTGTTCGAACGTGCACGTCATGGCGGGCCTGGCGCCGGACGGCGTGCCACGCGAGGCGCTGCTGGATTGCTATCGCGAAAACCTGGACTGGGCCGCGCGCCAGGCAAGGTCGGCGGGCGTGACCTTGTTGATCGAACCCATCAATACCCGCGACATTCCGGGCTACATCCTGAACCGCCAGGACGAGGCCCACGCGATCGTGCAGACCGTCAACGCACCGAACCTGAAAGTGCAGATGGACCTTTACCACTGCCAGATCGTGGAAGGCGACGTCACCACCAAGTTGCGTGAATATCTGCCGACGGGCCGGGTGGGGCATTTGCAGATCGCGGGGGTGCCGCTGCGCCAGGAACCCGATCGGGGTGAGCTTGATTACGGATGGGTGTTCAGCGTACTGCGCGAACTGCACTACACCGGTTGGATCGGTTGTGAATACCGCCCCGCAAGCGATACGTCGGCGGGGCTGCGATGGCTTAATGCCGCGCGCGCGTGATCGGTAAGCGCGCTGCCTGCCTTGCGCTTCTGTTGTTGCCGTCTCCATACCTTGCGCTGCCCGTGTCCCGGTTGCCGCTTACGGTAAATTCCCGGGCTTGCGTGCGCTTCGAAAATCATTAATATGTTAATTAAAAATTTATTCGATCGTGGTTCGAGGAGACCAGGACATGACTAGCAGCTTCCTGCCGCGCATGGTGTTGAAGGCGGCGTTGTTCAAGGTGGCATTGAGGGGCGCCGCCGCGCTTTGCGCCGTGGCGTTCACCGTGTTGCCCGCCACCGCCTCGGCGGCGGAATTCCCCGATCATCCCATCCGTTGGCTCGTGCCGTTCAGTGCCGGAGGCGGCAGCGATATCGCCACCCGCATCGTGGCCAAGCACGTGGGCGATGCGCTGGGGCAAGCGGTCGTCGTGGAAAACCGCCCGGGCGCCGCCACCATCGTCGCGGCGCAAGAGACTGCCCGTGCCGCGCCCGACGGCTACACCCTGATGACGGCAGGCATGAGCACGCTGGCGCTGAACCCCTGGCTATACAAGAACCTGCCTTATGACCCGGCCCGCAACCTGACGCCGGTGTCCACGCTGGTGGCCTTGCCCATCGTGTTGGTGACCTCGCCCGGTTCCAAGCTGACCGACATGCCGGCCGTCTTGCAGTACTTGCGTAGCGAGCAGCCGGGCAGTTATGCGTCCTTGGGCGTGGGCAGCCCGCACCACCTGGCGATGGAACTGTTCCTGGAATCGATCGGTGGCCGCGCCACCGCCATTCCCTACAAGGGCACGCCGCCCGCGTTGCAAGACGTGGCGTCCGGCGTGGTGCCCATGATGATGGCTGACCTGGCCGCCGCCCGGCCGCTGATTCAGGCGGGCAAGCTACGCGCCATTGCCGTACCGGCCGCGCAGCGTTCGGCCCAGTTGCCGGACGTGCCGACGTTTGCCGAAGCGGGCGCGGATCCATTCGAGGCCGCCGCCTGGCAAGGCGTGGTGGCGCCGGCCGGCACGCCCGCGCCCATCGTCGACAAGCTCAGCCGCGCCATCGTGGCGGCATTGCAATCGCCCGATGTGGTCAAGCAACTGCGCTTGCAGGGCATGGAACCCACGGGCAGCACGCCGGCGCGGTTCGCCGAGTATTCAAGTGAAGAGCGCGAGCGCTGGGGCGCGGTGATCCGCCACAAGGGAATTTCGGTGGAATAAGCGCCGGGTGCGCGCACCCCTGATCCTACCGGCGCGCGTGCAGGTGCGCGCTTCACCGTGTACGGGCGCGCGCCTAGTCGTGCACCGGCGCCTGACGCTTCTTGCCGCGCTGCGCCGTGGCCGCGCAACCCGCCGACGCAATGATGATGCCGCCGATGGCCAGCCATTGCGTCTGGGTCAGATGTTCATTCAGCACGATCACGCCGGCCAGCGCGCCCATGGCGGGTTCCATGCTGAGCAGCACGCCAAACGTCTTCTGCGGCAAGCGCCGCAACGCCACCATCTCCAGCGAATAGGGCAGCGCGCTGGACAGAATGCCCACCCCGATCCCGGCCAGGATCAACGACGGGTCCAGCAAGGCCATGCCCGCATGCGCCGCGCCCACGGGCAGTGCCACCATCGTCGCCGCCAGCAAACCCAGTGACGTTGCCTGGCCGCCATGCACGTTGCCAGCCATCTTGCCGAAGATGATGTACAGCGCCCAGCACACGGCGGCTGCCAGCGCGTAGGCAATGCCGGTCGGATCCAGGTCGTGGATGGATTGCCCGGTGGGGATCAGCAGCACCAGGCCGGCCAGCGCACAGGCGATCCACACAAAATCGATGGCGCGCCGCGACAGCACCACGGCCAGCGTCAGCGGCCCGGTAAATTCAATGGCAATGGCCACGCCCAGCGGCAGCGTGCGCAGCGCCATGTAGAACAGCAGGTTCATGCACGCCAGCGTCACACCATACAGCGCGATCTTGGCGGCGTTCTGGCGGGTCAGCGGAAAGCGCCACGGCCGCCAGAACGCCATCAGGATGATGGCGCCGATAACAATGCGGTAGGCAGTCGTGCCCTGCGCGCCCACTTCGGGAAACAGCGATTTGGCGAACGAGGTGCCGATGCACAGCGAGGCCATGGCGCCGATCAGCGACAGCGTGGGAAGCAAGGTGGAGGCGGGGGCGTTGTGCCCGGCGTTCAAGGTGGCGGCGGTCATGGAAAGTCAGGGCAAGGGCAAGGCAAGAACAGGTAACGGTGCAAACGAAATGGAAGATCAGGGCGTCGGCGTGGCGGCCGTGGAGTAAAGCACATACAGCGCCAGGCCCAGCATGACGGCGCCCAGCAGGCCTTGCTGCATGCGCAAGAACCAGGGGTTGCGTCCGACCCATCCACGTATGCGCGAAGCGCCGTAGGCGAAGCCACTGCCGTAGGGCAGGCTGAGCAGCTTCATGGTGATGCCCAACACCAACATCTGAATCCATACGGGCCCGTTCTCCGGCGACGTGAACTGCGGCAGGAAGGCGATCATGAACAGCAGCACCTTGGGATTCAGCAGGTTGGTCATGAAGCCTTGCCAGAAGGCATCGCGCGCATCGCCGGGGCGGGCCGACAGGGAAACATCGGCCGACCGCGCGCAACGGATCATTGCCTTGACACCCAGGTAGCCCAGATACAGACCGCCCGCGGCCTTGATGCCCACGAACAGCGTCGGAAACGCTTGCAGCACGGACGCCAGGCCCAGCACCACGGCCGGCACCTGGATGAAGCCGGCGGCCACGTTGCCCAGCACGCTATGGAAGGCGGGGCGAAACCCCTGGGTCATGCCGCGTGACAGGGTCAACGCCATGTCCGGCCCGGGGGTAAGCTTGAGCGCCGCGTCGGCGGCAAGAAAAAGCAGGAAAAGCTGTAGCGAGGGCATTGCGGAAGACGGCCGAAGAAGCGGGGGCGCAGGCGAAGAAGCGGGAGCGCGGGCGAATGGGTTCCCAGTGTAAGCAAGCGGCCTGATTATTTTCTGCGTCCGGCACCGGCAAAATGAAGTTTCCCGTCGAATTGGGGCCGGAGTCTGTCGCGGCCGGGATTAGAATCTGCCGAAGGCCGATTTTCTCCTGATTCTTCATCCGGCTCGGCCCGACTCCCCAGCGTTTCCAAGCCCCCATGGAACTAGACGATTTCGACCTTCAAATCCTGCAAAGCCTGCAGGAAGACAACCAGCGCACCAGCCAGGACCTTGCCCAGCGGGTGAACCTGTCGCCCGTGTCGTGCCTGCGCCGCATGAAGCGGCTGCGTGAAGCCGGCGTGGTGACGGCCGACGTGTCCGTGGTGGACCCCGCAGCCGTGGGGCGCGGCATCATGATGGTGGTGTTGGTGTCGCTGGAGAGCGAGCGCGCCGACAAGCTGGACGTGTTCAAGCGCGCCATGCAGGGCGCGCCCGAGGTCATGCAGTGCCTGTCCGTCACGGGCGAAGTCGACTTTGTGCTGACGCTGACCATGGTCGACATGGCCGACTACGACACCTTTGCCCAACGCCATTTCTGGGGCAACCCCAACGTCAAGCGCTTCTCCACCCTGGTGGTGATGAACCCGGTGAAGAACACGCTGACAGTGCCGGTGACGACATCGGGGAATGTCTAGGGCACCAGCTCCGCAAGGCGTGCCGCGAATCACCGCGATAGGCACGTAGGATGGGTGCAGCGCGCGCCGCCGCCCGCAAATAACGCAACGCATATCGCGCGAAACCCATCAAGCAGCGGTGGATAGTCGGCAGATCCAGCCACAACGCAACCGCCGCGTGATGGGTTTCGCGCGATGGGCAGCGGGGTTCTTGCCTTCAATCTGGCGCGCTCCACCCATCCTACATAGTCGCGATCGGCGTCATCGGTGGGGCGGTCAGCATGAAATGATGCCGGCCTAGCGCGCCTGCGTGTCGGGCGCCAAGGGGGCGTTGGACGCGGGCGCTTGGGGCTTGCGCGCGCCGCTCAATACGGCGTCCAACGCCGCGCCCGCTTCATCCGACACGCTGCGCAAGTGCAGATCACGTTGCGGAAACGCGATCTCGATATCAGCCTGCCGCAGCGCGTCAACCATGCGCGTCATCATGTCGCTGCGGATGTTGATCCAGCGGTCGAAGTCATGGGTCCAGGCGCGGACGCTGAAATCCAGCGTGCTGGCGCCAAAGCCCATGAACAGCACCGTGGGCGCCGGTTCGGTGACGACGCCGGGCGTGTCGCGGGCCACGGCGTCCAGCAATTCAATTGCCCGGTTGGGCTCGGTGCCGTAGGCCAGGCCGATACTGACTTCGATGCGGCGGCTGCGGTCCAGCAGAGTCCAGTTGGTGAGCTTGTCGGACAGCAGCGTGCCGTTGGGCACGATCACATCGGCGCCTTCGAAGGTCTTGATGCGGGTGGCGCGCATCCCGATGTCGCGCACCTGCCCGGACGTGCCGCTGATTTCCACCACGTCGCCCGGCTGTATCGGCCGTTCAAACATCAGGATCAGGCCCGACACGAAGTTGTTCACGACCCCTTGCAGGCCGAAGCCGATGCCCACGCCCAGCGCGCCGAACACGATGGTCAACTGACTGGTCTGAAAGCCCGCCGCCGACAGCGCGATGCCCAGGCCCAGCAGCAGCACCAGGTAGTACGACAGCGATGCGATGCTGTTGCCCACGCCGCGCGGCAGCGCCATGCGGGTCAGCACCTCGTCGCGCAGGATCAGGCGGATGGTGCGCGCGGCCCAGAACGCAATCACTACCGAAATCAGGAAGAGCAGCACGTTGCCCAGGCTGATGGACACTTCGCCCACGGTCAGGGTGTAGGACAGCACCTGAACGGTGAATGCATAGGTGGCGCGCAGGATGCGGAAGCGGTCCATCGCGTAGACCGCCCAGCCCACGACGGCGGCAACGGTCAAGAGGCGGATCAGCAACTGCACCAGTGGCGGCGCATGTTCGCGCGCCAGCCGGAAGCGCGCAATGCCTTGGCGCGCCAACATCACTTGCACCAGGGTGATGATGACGGTGACGCCGGCGTAGAGCACCAGCCCGAAGTAGCCGCAACCGATGACCGCGCTGGTCAGCATTTCCGCCAGCGAGACATTGCCGACCAGGTTGGCTGCCAGCGACACACATAGCAACCCAACCGCAACCCAGGCAATGCCGCGCAGTGTGCCCGCCAGGCGGGTGGGGGCGGGGGACGACGCGGGGCGCCGGCCACGGCGCAGCAGCCACAGGATGGCGGACAGCGCCACCACGGTCAGCGCCACGGTGGACACGCGGTAGAACAAGGTGTTGGCTAAAAACAGAAAGCCCAGCCGCTCCGCCAGGAACAGGGCGGTGATTACATAGGGCCATAGATCCAGTTGCCGGCGCGCCGAGGGCGGCAGCAGACGCAGCACCGGCACCGCCGCCAGCACCAGCGCCACTTGCTGCACCATCAGTGGCGCGTCGGGCTCCAACGCCAGCACCGCCACCATCGACAGCAGCAACCAGGTGGACAAGGGGCGGCCCAGGACGCCCGCCGCAGTTTCGCTCATGACGCCTGCGCGAATGGCGTCGCGGCTCTTTCTGGCCAGCCACAGCAGAAACACCAGCAGCACGATCTGAATCACATGCAGCGCGCGTTGGTTGCCGCTGCCGGTGCCGCTGTAATCACGCGCGAAGCGGGCTTCGATGTCGATGCCGGTGCGCAGCAAGGCCATGGTGTCTTGGCTGGTGTCTTGCGTCTTGCCCAGATCCCAAAGCGGCGGGGAATCCACCCGCATCAGGCGCGCGTCGATATCGTTGATGGCTTCGGCCACGGCGCGGTGTCCCGCCTTGATGCGTTCTTCGACGGCGTTGGCCCGTTGTTCAAGGCCGGCCTGTCGCGACAGCGGGCCGGACAGCGCCTGTGCGGCCGCGGTCAGTTGCGCCAGCACGGCATCCACGCGGTCGGCCAGCGCGGGCGGCAGGCTGGCGGCCGAGGCCGAATTCTTGATGGCCTGCCAGGCGTCGCGGCGACGCAGCAGTTCGGCCGCGTCGCTGGCGTACCAGGCGGTGGCCTGGCGCAGATCCGCCTGCCAGCGCGCCAGCCGGTGCGCGTCAAAGACCCAATGCCGTTCCAGGCTTTCGACCCGCATGATGGGCAGGGTGCGCAGTTGGGCCGGCTGGAATTCGTAGAGCTTTTCGTCGGTGGATTTGGTGATCGCTTCCAATGCCGGGCCGAGCGCGGTGTCGGGGTCGGTGGTGGCGACGCGTTGCAACACGGCTTCGGCGTAGCGCATGTCGCTGTCGGCGCGCAGCGGAATGTCGCCCATCTGAATGGCGGCGGGTGCTGCGGGTAGGGCGGGGGGTGTGGCGGCGGGCGGGTCGGCCAGCGCAAGACGAGCCTGGGTCAGGCTCAGCAAGCCAAGGAGCAATCCGAACAGGCAGGTAAACAGTCGTGCTCGGACGCGCATGGGGCGGCTCCGTGGGGTGCTGCGAACCGGGGGCTAAGCCACTCTAGCGCATCACCAGTCCGCCGTCCACGAACAGCACCTGCCCGGTCATGAAGCCGCTCCAGTCGGACGCCAGGAACAGCACCGGGCCGGCTACGTCCTCGGGCCGGGCGATGCGCCGCAGCGGCGTCGCGGCAATCAAGGCGTCGCGGAACGACTCCTGGGTGCTGCCGCTGGCTTCGGTGGGGTAGACCAGGCCGGGCGCCACGCAATTGACCCGGATGCCGTAGGGGCCCAGTTCCGCCGCCAGGTTGCGGCTGAACGCCACCAGCGCGGCCTTGGCGGTGGTGTAGTCGTGGTACGGCACGACAGGGTGCTCGACCAGGTTGCTGGCGATGTTGACGATGCAGCCCTGGGCGCGCTGCTTGAAATGCGGCAGCGCGGCGTGGCAGACGTTGAACGCGGCGCCCACCGAGCCATCGAACTGCGACTGGTACTGCTGCCACGACAGCGCGTCGAACGCGGTCCGCTGGCGGGGGTCGAAAGCGTATGGCCGAAAGGCGTTGTTGACCACCACGTCCAGCCGGCCGGCGTCCTGCACAATGCCGTCCACCATGGCGCGCACCGCGTCCGACGAGCCCACATCGGCTTGCACGGCCCAGGCGTCGCCGCCCTCCGTCTGGCACTGCGCCACCACGGCCTCGGCCGCATCGGCATTGCTTAGATAGTTGACGACCACCGTCGCGCCTTCGCGCGCGAACCCGCGTGCGATCTCGGCGCCGATGCCTCGGCTGGCGCCCGTCACCAGCACGACCTTGCCCGCGAATTTCTTTGGCGTGTCCATGTCAGTCTCCCGGCAGCAGGCCGGTGTCGACCACGGCTGCGATGTCGATGGGCTTTTCGATCAGGCCCAGCGCGCGGTAGGCGTCGGCCGCCTTTTGCAGCGAGTCCAGATCGAACGTGCCCAGCGGGCGGCCGGCGGCGGTCGAGGCCGCATTGCGCAGCCGGATCACCTCCAGGCTGATGGCGCGGTCGGTGCCATCGATGGCGCGTTTGCCGGCCAGGGTGGCGGCTTCTTCCGGCTGGGCGATCATCCACGCGGCGCTGTCGCGATATGCCTTCAAAAACGCCCGCAGCAGCGGCTGCTTTTGTTGATAGACCACTTCGCGCACCACGAACAGGTCGCTGGACACGTTGAGCGTGTCGCGCACTTCCATGACGTTGACGTCGCCCAGGCCGCGCCTCCGCCCAACCAGCAAGCCGGTGTCGGTGGCGGCCGTGGCGTCCACCTGGCCTTGCAGTAGCGGCGCGAAGTTCAGCACGCCGGTCACCACGATTTCCACATCGGCTTCGGTCAGGCCCGCCTGATGCAGCATCACCAACAGGTTCTGGCGCGTGCCGCTGGCCAGGCTGTAGACGCCGATGCGCTTGCCCTTCAGGTCAGCGGGCCGCGTGATGTTGGCCGACTTCAGCGACACCACGTTGAACACGTTCTGCGGATAGATGTCGTAGATGGCGCGCAGCTTCTCGCCCTTGTCCAAGGCCATGAAGAATGAACCGGGGTCGGTGAAGGCCACGTCGGCCTGGCCGCTGAGTATGTTGCGGATGGCGTCACCGCCGCCCGCGCCGGGCAGGTAAACCAGTTCCACGCCCTGCGCCTTGAAGAAGCCCTTGTCGGGTTCGGCCAGCAGGTTGGTGATTTCGCTGATGGGCTTGCTCCAGCCGGCCAGGGTGACCTTGCCGGATGCGACGCTCTGGGCGCCCTGGGCGCGAGCGGCTAGCGGCGCCAGTGACACGGCGGCAAGGCTTGCGGCGGCCGTCAACAGGGCGCGGCGGGTCGGATGGGGAGGCATGGAAGGGGTCTCGAAGATAGTCATGATTGATCGGCATAGGGGCGCAGCAGGCGCCGTTCCAGCAGCAGCGTGGCCTGATAGCCCAGCAGCCCGATGACGGCGATGGCGGTCAGCGCGGCGAACATCAGGGGCGTGTCCATCATGCCTTGCGCGGCGATGATGACCGCGCCCAGCCCCCGGCTGGCGCCGATGAATTCGCCCACCACGGCGCCCACCAGCGCCAGCACCAGCGCCACGCGCAGCCCGGCCAGAATGCCGGGCAGGCCGGCGGGCAGCTTCAGTCGCAACAAGGTCTGCGTGCGTGACGCGCCCAGCATGCGGAACAGTTGCAGCCGGTTCGGGTCGACCTGCCGCAGGGCGGTCAGGGTGTTCTCCATCAAGGGGAAAAAGCAGATCAGCGCCGTCATGACCACGGTGGGCGCCATGCCGAAGCCGAACCACAGCACGAACAGCGGCGCGAGCGCCAGCTTGGGGACCACCTGGCTGACGATGACATAGGGCTTGAGCACGCGGTCCAGCAAGGCGGATTCCGCCAGCGCCACGCCGATGCCCAGCCCCGCCGCGCCGCCGATCGCCAGGCCCAGCAGCATCTCGGCAAGCGTTGCGCCGATGTGCGGCCAGAGGTAGCCGGTGGCAAGACTGGTCCACAACGTCTTCGCCACGGCCGAGGGGGCGGGCAGCACCAGTGCCGATATCCCCACCTGCCGCACGGTGATTTCCCAGACGGCCAGCAGCAAGACCAACAGGGCCAGGGCAAGCAGGCGGGGCTTCAGCGTGGCTTGGGGGGCGGCCTGGGGGATGGCTGGGTCGGCGGCTTTAGCAGCGGCGTTATCGGCGGCTTGGGTCGCCGCTTTGATGGCGGTCGGCTTCATGGGCGCGCCCCGTTCATGAACGCAAATACTTGGGCGCAGGCCGCATTGAACGCCGCGCCATGGCGCATGGCTTGCGGGCGCGGCGCGGGCAGGTCCACGGGCAGGTCGGCCAGCATGCGGCCCTGATGCATGACGGCTACGCGGTCGCCCAGGTAGACGGCTTCGCTGATGTCGTGGGTGACGAACAGCACGGTGGTATTGCGCAGGCGGCACATGCGCAGCAGGTCGTCTTGCAGCTCGCCGCGCGTGATGGCGTCCAGCGCGGCGAAAGGTTCGTCCAGCAACAGCAAGGCCGGTTCAAGAATCAACGCCCGCGCCAGCGCCACGCGGCTTTGCTGGCCGCCGGACAGTTGGCGGGGATAGTGTTGGGCGTGGTCAGAAAGCCCCAGCATGGCGAGCAGGCCGTGCGCGCGTTCCAGGTCTTCCGGCAGCGGGCGGCGTTGCAGCGACACAGGCAGCAATACGTTATCGATCACGCGTTGCCATTCCAGCAGCGTGGGCGCTTGAAACACATAACCCAGTTGCGGGCCGGGCGCGGCGGGCGTGCCGTCTTGCAGCACCACGCGGCCGGACTGCGGCGTGAGCAGGCCCGCGGCAAGTTTCAGCAGCGTCGTCTTGCCGCAGCCGCTGCGGCCAACCAGGCAATGAAAGCCACCGGCTTGCAGGCGCCAGTCGATGCCGTTCACGATGGGCGCGCGACCGGGGTAGGTGTAGACTGCCCCTTCGATGTGAAGAAAGGGCCGGGACGGATCGGCAATCATGGTTCGTACGACGCGTAAGGGTCGGCGGCGGCTTCGGCGGATTGCTCGATCTCCGTCATGCGAACCAGATCCAGCAGGTTGAAGCGGCCGTCGTGATGCCAGCCGGCTTCGGGCACGCTCATCGCGCCGATGGCACTGATGCGGGTGACGCCCGCCGCGCCCAGTTGATCGGCCAGACGGTAGAGCTCTTCGGGCGAGGCGGCCACGCCCACCGTTTGCAGATAGCGGCTGTGCGCGGCCACCAACGGCGCCACGTCATCCAGCGTGTCGACGCCGGCCACCACGATGCTGCGTTGCAAGGCCGTGGGCGCAAGCGGCGTGGCGGCATCGGTGTACGAGACGCTCCAGGCTGTGTCGGGGTCGCCGATCAGCGCATCGGCGCCGTCGGCCGGCAACTGCCATTCGATGCTCTGCCGCCACTTGGCAATCGCGGCGGATTCCGCCAGGTCCAGCGCGCGGCGCGGAAAGCGCTGTTGCAGATTCGAGAGCTCGCCCGCCAGATAGGCGGCGAAGTCGCGCGGTGAAACCTGGCCGCCGCGCTGCACGTAGAAAACCTGCGGGGAATAACAGCCCTGCTGGTCGTAACGCATCACATCCCAGGCCGCGCGGCGCGCCAGGGCGGGCGCCTTCTGCGCATCCAACGCGGCGACGCTGACCACGCCAAAGCCCAGCTTGTGGCCGTGCGCTAGAAAGCGCGCCGTGACCGGCAGGCGGCGCTGGATGGCGTGCAGCGCGTCGTTGCCGCCGTAAGCCACCACCGTGTCCGCCTGCGCGTAGAGCGCGGCGGCGTCTTCATCCCCCGCGCCGCGCCACCAGACCACGGCCAGGCAGTCGGCCAGCGGCGGATGCAC
This sequence comes from Achromobacter colocynthidis, assembly GCF_057334535.1. Lineage (NCBI taxonomy): Bacteria > Pseudomonadati > Pseudomonadota > Betaproteobacteria > Burkholderiales > Alcaligenaceae > Achromobacter > Achromobacter colocynthidis. The sequence goes on along the minus strand of NZ_JBHFIZ010000038.1, from coordinate 5,181 downwards.
CTCGGCCAGCAGGCGCGCGAACCAGCCGGCAAACAGCGGCTCGGCGCTGGGCAGCTTGCCGATATTGCCCGCCTTCACGAGCAACCCGCAAACCAGGCTCCATAACGCTAGCGCGGGCACGTTGCCCGCCCAGCTATGCACCAGCAATTGCGGGCCGTAGGCGCGCACCGCGCCGCCCTTGGGTGTCGGTTGAAAGCCGTCCAGCACCTTGGGGTTGGCGAAGTCCTCGGCCACAAAGCGGTGCAGTTGCGGCGCGCGGAACGTCTTGAAAAACCCGGTGAGACCCAGCCGCACCATGTGCGCGTCGTAGCCGCTGACAATCGGCAGCAGCGCGTCGGCTTGCCGGCGGTACGGGTCGCTGGGGTCCAGCAGCCGGGCGATGGCGCGGTCGATGACGTTGATGATTTCCGACACCGTCATCGTCTTCAGATGCCGCGCGCTGGCCTGTTGGACGCGCTGGGCCAGCGCCTGCATCTGCAAGGCGGTCAGCACCGGCACGGCGACGTCCACGCGCCGGCCGTCCTGCTCGAAGGGCAGCGTCTGCCATTGGACATCGGCCGAAGCCAGCCCCGGCAGATAGCCTGCTTCGATCCGTTGCACGTTCATGGCCGCGTCGACTGAATGAATTCTTCGACCGCCAGCGAGCAGCCCTTGGCCTGCGCGCCTTCGGCGCGGCCCAGCAGCAGGAAGCCGCCATCGGCGGGTTCTCCCACGTCTTCAGTGAGGATGGTGCTGACGGAATTGAAGTTGCCCAGGTCGCAGTGCGTCAGGATGCCGCGTTCGCCGGCCGGCACCGTGCGCCCCGTGGCCGGGTCCACCAGGCGCGAACGGATCCAGTGCGGCCCCGATTTCACGGACGGGACCGTGGCGTTGCCGTCGTCATAAAACTGGGTGCTGAGTTCGGTCATGCCGTACATGTTGATGCACAGCGCGCGCGGCACGCCCAGCAGGTCCGATAGTTCGGAATAGAACGTGTCCAGCGGCAATTCCCGCGACTGGCCCTTGTAGCCGCCGGTATCCAGGATGCGGCTGCCCGGCGGCAGGCGGAACGTTCGGCCTTCCTTGCGCAGCGCATCGATCACATGCACGAAGCTGAAGCTGGCGCCCAGCAGGGCATAGGGCTCGCCATCGCGCTCGGCGGTTTCCAGGCGGCGCCACAAGCCATCAAGATCAATCCCCTGCGGCGACATGAAGTAGCGGCTGTCGTCGGTGCCAAACGCGGTCTTGGCCAGTGCCAGATAATGCGCCAGCGACGAATTCGGCATGGCCACTTCGTCCGGGAACAAGATGCCCATCGGCAAGCGCGGCGTGCCCCGCATGACGCGGACGGCGAAGTTGCGCGTCATGGACAGGTCGTAGACGTCCAGGTGCGGATGAAAGTGGCGCCCGCGCATATCGGCGCGCGTCGTGCCGCTGGTCATGAAGACGCGCTCGTCGGGGCGGGCGGGTTCACAGCGCAGTTCCATCGCCTTGAAGGCGTCGATGGGCACGGCGGGAATATCGCTCCAGGTCTTCACATTGCGCACCGTGGCGCCTCGGCGCTGGCAGAAGCTGCGGTAGGGGGCGTTGGCGCTGTACTGATACGCAAACAGCCGCAGCGCGAGCTGGTCAAACTGCGCGTCGGTGCAGCCGTCCTGGGCAATGAATTCAAGGAGTTCCGCGACGGGCGGGGCGGCGTTGTTCATGGGCGTTCGTTGATTCCAATACAGGGAAGCTCCGAAGCCCGCCCGCACAAGCGGCGCAAAGGCGCGGCAGGGCGAATGCTCTTCTTACGCCGGCATGAACCGGGTCAAGTTCGCGGGTTTGATTCTCAGCACTGGCGTGCACCCCGGAGCAGAGGCAATGTTAACCCGCTCTAGGGTTCGTCGCTTAGGTCGAATCCCTGCTGGCCGTCCAGTCGGAAGGCCGCGGGGTCATAACCGCTGGCCAGCACGATGGACCGCACCTGGCATGCGCCCGCATCACGGAGCCGTTCGCAGTATTTGTGCAACGACGATGCGTCCTCCGTAAGGACAAAGGGAATGCGTTCATGACACGCCTGGGCGACCAATTTGATGTCATCACGCGCGACCGCGCGCGCCGTGTCGTCATTTCGTGGGCCTAGTGCATTCCATAGTTGGGCGGCTCGCTGCCCGTGCGGAATGTTGAATGGCAAATGACGGAACTTTTGCAGCGGCAGATCAGTGATGGACTGCTTAATGCCGAACTCCGCCGCGACAACGGCCGAAAAGTAGACCGGCAAAGACTCGTCGAGCATCTGTCGAAAATACTTGGTGGCGGTTTGATGGTTAGGGCGAGTCGCGTCGCCGAGCGAGATCAGATAGCTGGTGTCCAGCAGTACCGCTGCCGTCATGAGTCGTCGCCCCGCAGTGATTCAACCCATCGCGTGGCGTCGGGTACGTCCGACCAGGCGGCGGTGCCTTTGCGTACCATCTGCTGGAATTCGTCTTCGTCGTAGGCAGGGTGGTGCACCTCGAACGAACGCAGATTCAAATTGCGCAGTTCGCCCGTGCGCAAATTCTCTTCAGCCGTCACGTGCAGCAAGGCCGGACGATAGAGACGGTTTTCGCTCTCTTGTGCGAGCAACTGTTGAGTAGCGGAAACCGTTAGCGACTTGCCGTTTTCAAGCACAAGATGAACATTTGCCTTGGTCTTGCCGCCCCAGTCCACGATTTTTCCGTGCAGGTATTTTTCAACCGTTACCCAGATATCGATCGATTGTTTGAAGTCTGATTGGGCATTGATGATCGTGAGAGGGCGCCGGGCGGTGTCCTCAAGCGCGTAAACGCGATGAGGGTTGTTACGGGCCTGAGCTTGCCAACGCTCAATGACGGCAGCTCGCCTGGGGTCGATGGCGTTGAGAGAATCTGGCGCGGCCAGACGTTCCATATCCGCCCAGAGCATCGAAGCCGCCAACAACCCCTCGGCGACGAAAACCAGAGACCCTTCTTCTATCGACACCAGCACTTCGGCAGGGTTGACCTCTCGGGTTGATCCTTGCAGGAAGTCGCTGACCTCTTTCTGAAATTCGCCAAGCAAACTGAGCGGAACAGCCTTCGGCCCCACATCAACGCCATTGATGCGGTCGCGGAGAGCGAAGCGAAGATTGTCGGCGGGTTTCATAGCGACGATTGTAGACCTCGTCCCGGGCTATTTCGCGGGTCTGTAATATTTTGCAAGCTAGGCACCGCGCGTGCGCCAGCGTAGCGCTGTCCGCCCTGGAGGGGCGGGGGGGGGGGGGGGGGGGGGGACAAGATTCGCGCTCAAAACCTATCACCTGACAAGATTTCGATAAGATTACGACAAGATTAGGGCGCGATGATAAGAAAGACATCGCTAGAAAGAAGGGCAGCGCCAAACGCAAAAAGCCCCGCCAATGGCGGGGCTCAATGCTTGAATCTTTTGGTGGCCTGGGGCGGAATCGAACCACCGACACAAGGATTTTCAATCCTCTGCTCTACCGACTGAGCTACCAGGCCAACACGTACACGGTGCAAAAAGCCCAGCGCGGCGGCTGGGCTTTTTTTGGGACTTGATATTGCTACCGCAATCCCAATAATTCTTTTGGTGGCCTGGGGCGGAATCGAACCACCGACACAAGGATTTTCAATCCTCTGCTCTACCGACTGAGCTACCAGGCCAACACGTACACGGTGCAAAAAGCCCAGCGCGGCGGCTGGGCTTTTTTTGGGACTTGATATTGCTACCGCAATCCCAATAATTCTTTTGGTGGCCTGGGGCGGAATCGAACCACCGACACAAGGATTTTCAATCCTCTGCTCTACCGACTGAGCTACCAGGCCAACACGTACACGGTGCAAAAAGCCCAGCGCGGCGGC
>NZ_JBHFIZ010000038.1:0-1322 GCF_057334535.1 Achromobacter colocynthidis | reverse complement strand
GGATTTTCAATCCTCTGCTCTACCGACTGAGCTACCAGGCCAACACGTACACGGTGCAAAAAGCCCAGCGCGGCGGCTGGGCTTTTTTTGGGACTTGATATTGCTACCGCAATCCCAATAATTCTTTTGGTGGCCTGGGGCGGAATCGAACCACCGACACAAGGATTTTCAATCCTCTGCTCTACCGACTGAGCTACCAGGCCAACACGTACACGGTGCAAAAAGCCCAGCGCGGCGGCTGGGCTTTTTTTGGGACTTGATATTGCTACCGCAATCCCAATAATTCTTTTGGTGGCCTGGGGCGGAATCGAACCACCGACACAAGGATTTTCAATCCTCTGCTCTACCGACTGAGCTACCAGGCCAACACGTACACGGTGCAAAAAGCCCAGCGCGGCGGCTGGGCTTTTTTTGGGACTTGATATTGCTACCGCAATCCCAATAATTCTTTTGGTGGCCTGGGGCGGAATCGAACCACCGACACAAGGATTTTCAATCCTCTGCTCTACCGACTGAGCTACCAGGCCAACACGTACACGGTGCAAAAAGCCCAGCGCGGCGGCTGGGCTTTTTTTGGGACTTGATATTGCTACCGCAATCCCAATAATTCTTTTGGTGGCCTGGGGCGGAATCGAACCACCGACACAAGGATTTTCAATCCTCTGCTCTACCGACTGAGCTACCAGGCCAACGAAGTCCGCAACTATACACAATTTTTTGGGGCCACGCCAGCAAGGCGGGGCAATTCGCCAACAATTTTTCCGCCCCGGTTTCCGCCCTGACTGTTGGGTGAATGGCACGGATAGGTGCGACGCAGCGTCGCGGCAGGGGGCGGAACTGCGCTGGGGATAACCCGCAGGGGTATAATCTTCCAGTTATTTCGTGGCAGTCTTTTACGCATCCCACATGTCGGTAGCTGTCCTTGCCTTCGGTCTGAACCACACGTCCGCGCCGGTTTCGGTTCGCGAGCGCGTGTCCATGCCCGTCGATCTGGTCAAGCCCGCGCTGGAAGGTCTGCGTTCGGCATTCGGCGGTTCCGTCCGCGAAGCCGCCATCCTGTCCACCTGTAACCGCACCGAGATCTATTGCGCCGCTGACGGCCACGTTGCCGATCAACTGCCTGCCTGGCTGGCTGAACACAACCGCCTGGACGCCGGCACGCTGCGCCCGCACCTGTACCGCCATCATCAAGACGACGCCGTGCGTCACGCTTTCCGCGTGGCCAGCGGGCTGGATTCCATGGTGCTGGGTGAAACCCAGATCGTCGGTCAGATGAAAGACGCCGTGCGCGCCGCCGGCGAAGCCGGGTCGCTGGGTACCTT
>NZ_JBHFIZ010000037.1:960306-983469 GCF_057334535.1 Achromobacter colocynthidis | reverse complement strand
GGATTTTCAATCCTCTGCTCTACCGACTGAGCTACCAGGCCAACGAAGTCCGCAACTATACACAATTTTTTGGGGCCACGCCAGCAAGGCGGGGCAATTCGCCAACAATTTTTCCGCCCCGGTTTCCGCCCTGACTGTTGGGTGAATGGCACGGATAGGTGCGACGCAGCGTCGCGGCAGGGGGCGGAACTGCGCTGGGGATAACCCGCAGGGGTATAATCTTCCAGTTATTTCGTGGCAGTCTTTTACGCATCCCACATGTCGGTAGCTGTCCTTGCCTTCGGTCTGAACCACACGTCCGCGCCGGTTTCGGTTCGCGAGCGCGTGTCCATGCCCGTCGATCTGGTCAAGCCCGCGCTGGAAGGTCTGCGTTCGGCATTCGGCGGTTCCGTCCGCGAAGCCGCCATCCTGTCCACCTGTAACCGCACCGAGATCTATTGCGCCGCTGACGGCCACGTTGCCGATCAACTGCCTGCCTGGCTGGCTGAACACAACCGCCTGGACGCCGGCACGCTGCGCCCGCACCTGTACCGCCATCATCAAGACGACGCCGTGCGTCACGCTTTCCGCGTGGCCAGCGGGCTGGATTCCATGGTGCTGGGTGAAACCCAGATCGTCGGTCAGATGAAAGACGCCGTGCGCGCCGCCGGCGAAGCCGGGTCGCTGGGTACCTTGCTGCACCAGATGTTCCAGCGCACGTTCTCGGTGGCCAAGGAAGTGCGGTCGCAAACCGCCATCGGCGCGCAGTCGGTGTCCATGGCCGCCGCCGCCGTCCGCCTGGCCGAGCGCGTGTTCGGCAACCTGGACCAGGCCCGCACGCTGTTCATCGGCGCGGGCGAAATGATTGAACTGTGCGCCACCCACTTTGCCGCGCAACGCCCGCGCAGCATGGTTGTGGCCAACCGCACGGCCGAGCGCGCCGAAATCCTGGCCAACCGTTTTTCGGCCAGCACCATGAAGCTGTCCGACCTGACCGACCGCCTGTCGGAATTCGACGTCATCGTGTCCTGTACGGCAAGCTCCCTGCCCATCCTCGGCTTGGGGATGGTGGAACGGGCCACGCGCCTGCGCCGCCACCGCCCCATGGTCATGATCGACCTGGCCGTGCCGCGCGACATCGAACCTGAAGTCGGCCGCCTGGACGACGTCTACCTGTATTCGGTGGATGACCTGGGCCGCCTGGTGCAGACCGGCACCGACGCGCGCCGCGCCGCCGTGGTGCAGGCCGAAGCCATTATCGAAACCCGCGTCCAGGGCTTCATGCACTGGATGCAGTCCCGCGAAGTGGTGCCCGTCATCCGCGACCTGCACCAGGCCGCCGAAGACGTCCGCGCCGCTGAACTGGAACGCGCGCGCCGCCTGCTGGCGCGTGGCGAATCGCCCGAAGCCGTGCTGGAACAACTGGCGCACGGGCTGACGCAAAAATACCTGCACGGCCCGCTGGCGGCGTTGAACCGCAGCGAAGGCGACGACCGCAAGCAACTGCTTGCCTGGATGCCGCGCCTGTTCCCCGGCCGCGACTCCCGCCGTTAGCGAATCTGCCCCACGTCCCGCCTCCTGGCGGGCGTTCGTCTTTGTGGGCGCCCGCTATTCCTGTTTTCTCTTTGGTCATTCCCCATGAAATCTTCCATGCGCAGCCGGCTGGAGCATCTGTGTAACCGCCTGATCGAGGTGGACGCGTTGCTCGCCCAACCGGAAACCGCGTCCGATATGGACCGTTTCCGCAAGCTCTCGCGCGAACGCGCCGAGCTGGAACCCGTGGTCGAGGCCTTCACCGCTTTCGCCCGCACCGAGGAAGACCTGGCGACCGCGCAGGAAATGCTGTCTGACCCCGAAATGAAGGCCATGGCCGAAGACGAGATCAAATCGGGCCGAGGCAAGCTGGAAAGCCTGGAGAGCGCACTGCAATTGCTGCTGCTGCCGCGCGACCCCAATGACGGACGCAGCGTGTTCCTGGAAATTCGCGCGGGCACGGGTGGCGATGAAAGCGCGCTGTTCTCGGGCGACCTGCTGCGCATGTACACGCGCTATGCGGAAACGCGCGGTTGGCGCGTCGAGCTGATGTCGGAAAGCGCCTCGGAACTGGGCGGCTACAAGGAAGTGATCGCCCGCATTGACGGCGACGGCGCCTACGGCCGCGTGAAGTTCGAGTCCGGCGCGCACCGCGTGCAGCGCGTGCCCGCCACCGAAGCGCAGGGTCGCATCCACACGTCGGCCTGCACCGTGGCCGTTATGGCCGAAGCCGACGAGATGTCGGAAATCGTCATCAACGCCAATGACCTGCGCATCGACACGTTCCGTGCCAGCGGCGCGGGCGGCCAGCACATCAACAAGACCGATTCCGCCGTGCGCATCACGCACTTGCCGACGGGGCTGGTGGTGGAATGCCAGGACGACCGCTCGCAGCACCGCAACAAGGACAAGGCCATGCAGGTGCTGGCCGCGCGCTTGAAAGACAAGGAAACGCGCGAACGCCAAAGCAAGGAAGCGGCCGAGCGCAAGAGCCTGATCGGCACGGGCGACCGGTCCGAGCGCATCCGCACCTATAACTTCCCGCAGGGCCGCGTGACGGATCACCGCATCAACCTGACGCTGTACAAGTTGCAGCAGATCATGGAAGGCGACCTGGAAGAGCTGACCGGCGCGCTGATCGCCGAGCATCAGGCCGAGCAGTTGGCGGCGCTGGGCGACGACATCTAAGGCGGCGCCATGACGACGCCCCAGCTGAAAAGCCTGCTGCTGGACACCCGCCTGCCGCGCCTGGAAGTGCGCATGCTGCTTGAGCACGTGTTGCAAAAGCCGCGCGCCTGGCTGCTGGCGCATGACACCGATCCGCTTGCGCCTGATGTGGCGGCGGCGTTCGAGGCCTTGCTGGCGCGCCGCCTGGCCGGCGAACCCATGGCGTATCTGCTGGGCCATCGCGAGTTCATGGGCCACCGGTTTCGCGTCACGCCCGACGTGCTGATTCCGCGCCCCGACACCGAAGTGCTGGTGGAAACCGCGCTGGAATGCGTGGCGGGCATTGCGGGGCCGGCCGTGCTGGATCTAGGTACGGGCAGCGGCGCCATCGCGATATCGATCGCCCTGGCGCGCCGCGACGCGCGCGTGATGGCGTCCGACGTCAGTGCCGCCGCGCTGAAGGTGGCGGCGGCCAACGCCTGGGATCTGACCGCTTCGGTGCGTTTCGTGGAAGGCAGTTGGTTTGACGCCGTGCCCGCGGGCGAGGGCTTTGACCTGATCGTGTCCAATCCGCCCTACGTCGCCAATGACGACCCGCACCTGGACCAGGGCGACTTGCGCTTCGAACCGCGCGGCGCGCTGACCGATGGCGCGGGCGGGCTGGAAGGCCTGGGCCGCATCGTGGCCGGCGCCGGCGCGCACCTGAAGCCGGGCGCGCAGCTATGGATGGAGCATGGCTGGGATCAGGCGCAGGCGGTACGCGGCTTGCTGGCGGAGGCGGGCTTTGAATCGGTGCACAGCCGGCACGACCTGGCGGGCATTGAAAGAATTTCCGGCGGGCGCTGGCCGGCCGGGGGGCGTTGACCGCCCGGGCAGTTGACCCGGCTGTTACAGTTTTCCACTACGGCAAACCCGCGAAAAGCCCGCCCGAGTAGCCCGGCGCGGGGCCGGTATCCGCCCAGCTTTACGGGTATTTACGGCCGTTTTTTCCGCTGTACCTATAATTGGCGTATTCCGTTATGCCTGTCCAAGAGACCACCATGAGCGACGTTCAAGAATTCATCCGCGAAACCGTGACCCAGCACCCCGTCGTGCTGTTCATGAAGGGCACTGCCCAATTCCCGCAATGCGGCTTTTCCGGCAAGGCCATTCAGATCCTGAAGGGCTGTGGCGTGAAGAAGCTGGTTACCGTCAACGTGCTGGAAGACGACGAAGTCCGCCAGGGCATCAAGGAATTCTCCAGCTGGCCCACCATCCCGCAGCTTTACGTGGCGGGCGAATTCATCGGCGGCTCGGACATCATGAACGAGATGAATGAATCCGGCGAACTGAAGACGCTGCTGGAGCAATCCGGCGCCACGGCTTAAGTCGCCCATGCGGCGACTTGTCATCGGCATCACGGGCGCCACCGGCGCGCTCTACGCGGTGCGCATGCTGCAAGCCTTGCGCGGCGTGGACGATGTCGAGACTCACCTGGTTGTGTCGGCCTCGGGCGTGTTGAACATCAAGCACGAGCTTGATGTCAGCCGCCACGACATCTATGCGCTGGCCGACCACGTGCATTCGGTGCGCGATGTGGGCGCCACGCTGGCCAGCGGCGCGTTCCAGACGGCGGGCATGGTGATCGTGCCGTGTTCGATGCGCACCTTGGCGGCCGTGGCGCATGGCCTGTCGGATAACCTCATCACGCGCGCCGCCGACGTCACCTTGAAGGAGCGTCGGCGCCTGGTGCTGATGGTGCGGGAAACGCCTTTCAATCTGGCGCACCTGCGCAACATGACCGCCGTGACCGAAATGGGCGGCATCGTGTTTCCGCCGCTGCCGGCGTTTTATCACCGCCCGGCAAGCATTGAAGAAATGGTGGACCACACCGTGGCGCGCGTGCTGGAACTGTTCGACATCGTCGTGCCCGGCCCGCACTGGGAAGGCATGAAGTAGCCGACGAGCCTCGGTAGCGTGAATATGTAGCGTGCACATCTAGCGTGCACATGTAGCGTAAACATGTAGCGCGAACATGAAGCAGCCCCGCATGCGGGGCTGTTTGCATCGCGGCCGCGCGCGTTTACTCGACCAGCCCCAGGCCATTCAGCGCGGCCAGATTCTCCGGCCATTGGCGTGCGCGGGCGTTTTGCAGTTCGATGCGCGCCCAGGCCATCCAGCCCGCCCACTCAATCCGCTTGTCCCATGCCGTGCCCCAGGCTTGCAAGGCCGCCAGGCCCGCTGCCGCATGCGCTTGTGCCGCATCGAAATCGCCCGAGGTCAATGCCAATTGCGCCAGCAGCAAGCGCGGCTCGCCCACCCAGGGGTTGTGTTCGACGGCGGCTTCCAGCAGGTGGCGCGCGCTGTCCATTTCCGTCAGCGGGTGCATGCGCGTGATGACTTGCCAGTACAGCGCGCTGGCGGCCGCCTCGTCGCGCGCGCTGAGCGTGGCGCGGCAGGCGTCGAACGCCGGGGGAATGGGGATGCCGGTATCGGCGGGCATGCGCGACAAGGGCGCCAACAGGTGCGACAGCATCGACAGAATATTCGACGGCGGCTTCAGCGGACCTGGCCACAGCGACGACGCCCAGTTCGTTTTCAAATCGCGGCGCTGCTGCTGCGGATAGCCCGCGAAGATCTCGTCTTGCCAGCTATGCCATTGTTCGCCGATGTCGGCGGCGGACACGACGATGAACGCGGCGACCTGGCGTGGCGTCAACGTAAAGACCTGCCCGTTAGCGCCCTCAAGCGTCATGCCGTCGCTGCCCGCACCTTGGCCCGCCAGCACCGCCTGCACGAACTTCGTGCGCGGCATCTCGCAGAACAGGCTGACCCACGCTTCGGCTTCTTCGCCCAGCACCTCGCGCAGCGTCGAGCGTTCACGCTCGCGGTCAAACAGCGTCAAGTCCACGTATTCGTTGCCGTAGACGCTGTGGAACAGACCCAGCATCCGCACTTCGCGCGGCTGGTTCCACAGCGCCAGCGTGCGGTACACGCCCAGCAGATGGTGCTTGAAGGTGCCGGTCTTGTGCCAGTCTTCGCCGGCGCTGCGCGCGAACAGCAACTCCAGCAATGCGGGCAGGTCGGCATCGATGGCGGCGTAGTGGTCGGCAAGCAGCGCGCGCGCGTGCGGGTGGAGTTCGTTGTTGGTGGACATGGCGCAAGGCGTGTAATTGAAGGCAGCCGCTATTGTGTCCGCATGAGGCGGGCTTGTCATGGGGCGGCGCTTTATACGATTTGGCTCATATCAATATGAATATTCATCGCTTCCAGTTTGGTAGCGCGCTGCATAGAATCGCGGGTCATTCTTTTTACATGCAGAGCTTCCTATGCGCCTTCGCCATACCCTCGCCATTTTTGCCGCCGTGCTCGGATTCGCCGGCACCCAAGCCATGGCGCAGGACGCCGAACTGAAGGTGGGCGTCACCGTTGGTCCGCACGCGCAAATCGGTGAAGTGGCGCAGCAGGTGGCGGCCAAGCAGGGCCTGAAAGTGAAGCTGATTGAATTCAGCGACTTCATCCAGCCCAACGCCGCGCTGGACGCCAAGGAGCTGGACCTGAACATCTACCAGCACAAGCCCTTCCTGGATTCGCAGAACAAGGCGCGCGGCTACAAGCTGGTGCCGGTGGCGACCGCCGTGGTGCAGCAGATGGGCATCTATTCCAAGCGCTTGAAGTCGCTTGATGATCTGCCGCAAGGCGGCAAGGTTGCCATTCCCAACGACCCGACCAACGGCGCCCGCGCGCTGCTGGTGTTGCAGGCGGCCAAGCTGATCAAACTCAAGGACGGCGTCACGGTGACCGCGTCGCTGTTCGATGTGGTCGAGAACCCCAAGAAGCTGAAGTTCATCGAAATCGAAGCGGCGCAGTTGCCGCACTCGCTGTCGGACGTGGATGCGGCGGCGGTGAATTCCGCCTATGCCATCCCGGCCGGCCTGTCGCCCGCCAAGGACGCGCTGGCACTGGAAAGCAAGGACGCGCCGTTCGCCGCCGTGGTGATCGCCGCGCGCGAAGACAACAAGAATGACCCGCGTGTTGCGCGCTTCATCAAGGCGTACCAGTCGGACGAGGTGAAGGCGTTTGTGGCCAAGCAGTTCCCGGGCGCGTATTCCACGTCTTGGTAAGCCGCCATACCCGCGCTGCCTGCCCGCCTTCGAAACGCGGCGCCTGCAAGGGGCGCCGCGCCTGACGCACTGCGCGTCAGGCGTACTTGCCTGTCAACCCGCCGTCCACCACCAGCTCCGTGCCGGTGATGTAGGACGCATCGTCCGATGCCAGGAAGGCCACCGCTTTCGCCACTTCCCAGGGCGTGCCCATCCGACCCATCGGCACCTGCTTGTCGCGCGCGGCCAGCGCTGCCTGGAGGTCGTTGGGGTCGAACATGCGCGCCACGTTTTGCGCCACGCGCGGCGTGTCGATCAGGCCGGGGATGACGGTATTCACGCGGATGCCGTCGGCCGCGTATTGCTGCGCCGCCATGCGCGCAAAATGAATCACCGCGGCTTTGCTGACGCTATAGGCCAGGTGCGGATAGCCGGTGTAACGGATGCCCGCAATCGACGACACCGTGACGATGGCCCCGCCGCCTTGCTGGCGCATCAGCGGTGCCAGGATGCGCGTGGCGATCAGCAGGCTGGTCACGTTCACTTGCTGGATGCGGTTCCAGTCTTCCAGCGAAATGTCTTCCGGCCCGCCCACCTTGCCGATGCCCGCATTGGCTTGCAGGATGTCGATACGCCCGTAGCGGCGCAGCGCGGCATCGACTGCGGCCTGCATGGCGTCCGGGTCGGCCACATCTGCCTGCACGGGCAAGGCGCTGCCGCCCGCCAGTTCAACCTGGTGCGCGGCGTCTTCGGCGGCGGCAAGGTCCACGTCCAGCGCCACCACTGACGCGCCTTCGCGCGCCAACGTCACACAGCTTGCGCGGCCGATGCTCCAGCCGGCGGCCGACGCCCCGGCGCCGGCCACCAAGGCGATCTTGCCTGCCAGACGCGCGCCGCTGGTGGCAGCGGTGGCATTGGTGATAGAGGCAGCGCCCGTGGCCGTCATGCCGAGCCCTCGCCGTCCTGCTGATGTGTCTTGCCCTTGCCCACGTAGGGAATGGCGTGGTCGATGGTTTCCCAGATGTAGCGGCCCGACGGGCTTTGCTGTTCTTCCGCCACGTGCGACACCAGGCCCGCCGCGCGCGAAATGACGGCGAAGCCGCGCATCAGGTTGGTGGGTACACCGATCTCGCTCAGCAGCGCCGCCACCGCGCCCGTTGCGTTGATGGTGATGTGCTTGCCATAGGTCTCGTCCACCGCGCTTGCCAGCAGGCGCAGCGCGCGCAGCGATGCGCCGTCCAGATCCGGCTCGGCTTCGGCCAGCGCCAACAGCTTGATCGAACGTGGGTCGTCGGGCTTGTGCAGATGGTGGCCAAAGCCGGGCAGGGCGCGGCGCTGCTCGCGGAACTCGCGTGCGATGGCCAGCGCTTCGGTGCGCCCATCGGCCGCCTGCTTGATGCGGTCCAGCAGGCGCGAGCAATTTTCCATGGTGCCCACGAACTGGCTGCCCACGGCCATCAGCCCGGAGGCGACCGCGCCTTGCAGATTCTCGGGCGCGCTCATGTAGATCAGGCGCGTGGCAATGGCGCTGGGCGTCATGCCGTGTTCCATCAAGGTCACCAGCACGGCGTCGACGATGCGCATGTCCACGGGGCGCGCGTCACGCCCCAGGATCTGCATGATCATGACTTCGGTAAACGTCTTCTTGCCGATCAGGTCTTCAACCAGATCGACGTCCCGGTACGACATGCCGGTCAGGTGGTGGGCGCAAAGACGGGTTTCAGGGGTGGTGCTCATGGCGTTTCCTTTTGCGCGGCGTCGCGCACAGCGTTCTTCAACACCTTGCCGACGCTGGAGCGTGGCAGGCTGTCGTGGAAATGGAATTGTTTGGGCGTGGCGACCGGACCCAGCAGCGCGCGCACATGGGCTTTGAGCGCGTCGGCGTCGGCTTGCGCGCCAGGTTGTAGCTGGACGGCGGCGTGCACGGCCTCGCCCCATTTGTCGTCGGGCAGGCCGAACACCGAGCACTCATACACCGAGGGGTGCGCCGACAGCGCGTTCTCGACATCCACGGGATACACGTTGAAGCCGCCGGTGATGATGACGTCGCGCAGGCGGTCTTTCAGGAACAGGTAGCCGCGCGCATCGATCAGGCCGGTGTCGCCCGTGTGCAGCCAGCCGTTGACCACGGTCTCCGCCGTCTTCTCGGGCAGGCGCCAGTAGCCGGTCATGGTCAGGTCGCCCTGCACCACCACTTCGCCGATCTCGCCCCGGGGCAGCAACGCGCCGTCGGCGCCCATGATGGCCACGTCTGACAGCCAGGTCACCCGGCCAACCGAGGCGCGGTTCTCGGGCGTTTCCAGGTCGGCGGGGCGCAGCACGGTGACGATCTGCGGCGCTTCTGTCTGGCCGTAGGTGGTGCCCAGCACGGGGCCGAAGAAGTCGCGCGCGCGGTCGATTTTTTCGGGCGGCATGGGGGCGCCGCCGTAGATCAGGTTGCGTAGGCGAGGGAAGTCGGCGCGAGACACGCCTGGCTGCGCCATGATCATGTAGATCAGCGTGGGCGGCATGAAGCTCAGCGTGCCGCCCCGTTCGCGAAACGCCGCCGTGATGCTGGCCGGCGTCACGCTGTCCAGCAGCAGGTGCGCGCCGCCACGGGCCAGGATGGGCAACAGATACGTGCCCGTGCCGTGCGTGATGGGGGCGGACACCACGTAGCGGTCTTCGCTGGTCAGTTCCCAGCTGGCGATCTGGTTGATGATGCCGGCGTTCCACGCGCGGTACGGCTGCATCACGCCCTTGGGTAGCCCAGTCGTGCCGCCCGTGAACTTGATGGCCTGGGTGGCATCGCGTGACAAGTCGTGGCGCACGGGTTCGCGCCCTGCATAACGCTTGAGCAGCGCGCCCGCCGCCAATGCTTCCGTGTTGTCGTCCAGATGGATGCGCGCGCCATCCGATGTGGGCGCCAGCGGCGCCCCGACGCCGTCGACGATGACGATCGACGGGGCCGTGGCGTCCAGGATGCGCCCGATCTCACGCTCGGTGCTGCGGTAGTTGAGCGGTACCCAGACCTTGCCGCTGGCCATCACCGCCAGCAAGGCAAGGATGTGCCGCGCGGAATTGCCCGCGCAGATGGCCACGCGGGTTTGCGGGGCAGGGTCCAGGTCTTGCAAGGCGGCCGCCAGCGCCCGCGTGTCGGCCGCGAGTTCGGCGTAGGTCACGACGCCATCGGGGCCGTCCAGGGCTACGCGCTGCGGGTACTGCTCGGCGGCGCGGAAGAAAAAATCGATCGGGTACACCTGTGCTCCTTGAACCTAGTTGGCCTTGATGTTGGCGCGCTTGACCACGGCGCCCCATTTGTCGATTTCGCTGTCGATCTTCTTGCTGAAGGTCTGCGGGGTATTCGGCGGCTGCGGCGCGTAGAAGCCGGCCTGCTTGTAGGACGCCTGCACTGCCGGGCTGGCCAGCGCCTTGTTCAAGGCCTCGTTCAAGCGCTTGACGACGGCGTCGGGCGTACCGGCGGGCGCCACCAGGCCGAACCAGGATTCCACGTCGAAGCCGGGCAGGCCGGATTCGGCCAGCGTGGGCACATCGGGGGTGGCATCCAGCCGCTTGGGCGACGTGACGCCCAGCGCGCGCAGCTTGCCGGCCTGCACATGCGGCAGCGACGACGGCAGGTTGTCGAACATGGAATCCACTTGTCCGCCCAGCAGATCGGCCACGGCCGGGCCGCTGCCGCGATACGGGACGTGCAGGATGTCGGTGCCGGTTTCCATCTTGAAGAGCTCGCACGACAGGTGGATGGACGAGCCGCTGCCGGACGATGCGCAGGTCAGCTTGCCGGGGTGGGCCTTGGCGTAGGCGATGTATTCCTGCACCGTCTTGATGGGCACCTTGGGGTTGACCACAAGAATGTTGGGAATGGTGGCGACCAGCCCGACCGGCTTGAAGTCTTTGATGAAGTCGTAGTTGAGCTGGCTGTACAGCGAGCGGTTGATGGTGTTGGCGATGGAGCCCATGTACAGCGTGTAGCCGTCGGCCGTCGCGCGCGACACGATTTCCGCGCCGATATTGCTGTTGGCGCCCGTCTTGTTTTCGACGACGAAGCTTTGCCCAAGCTCTTCCGTCAGCGACTTGGCCATCAAGCGCGCGACGATATCGGTGGCGCCACCGGCGGCGTAGCCCACCACGATGGTCACGGGCCGATCGGGATAGGGCGCGGCCGCAAGCGAAGCGCCATTGACGGCTAGCGTGCCGCTCAGGGCGGCCGCGATGGCGGCCAGCCTCCTGGTGATTGTCTTCATTGTTGTCTCCGTCCTATTTGTCTAGTATTTGGACAGATCTTTGTCTGCCCGTTTTCATATTGGGCTTAGTCAAGGGCGTCATCAACGCAGCGTGTCCAAAATATGAACAAACGTGATTCGGAAGAGACTGGCCCGCGCATCCTGCGCCGTGGGCTGCGGGTGTTGGGGGTGTTGCGGCAGGCGGGGGCCGGGGGCATGCACGTGGCGGATATTGCGCGCGCGGCGGGGATGCAGCGGTCTACGGTGTACCGCTACCTGGATGTGCTGATGGAAGAGGGCTACGCCCTGCGCGAGCCGAACGCGCCGCGCTGGCGCTTGGCGGAGCTGGGGGTGATGCTGGCGGACGACCCCCACGCGCAGGCGGTGCGGAGGCTGCGGCCGATACTGCGCCAGATCAGCGATGTAACGGGCGACTCGGCCTTCCTGATTTGCCGCGCGGCCAATGATTCGCTGTGCCTGCACCGCGAGGTGGGCAACTACGCCGTGCAGGTGCTGGCGGTAACGGTGGGCCACCGCCAGCCCTTGGGCGTGGGCGCGGCGGGGCTGGCGCTACTGGCCGCCTTGCCGCCGGGCGAAGCCGATGATGTGGTGACGCAAAACGCGCAAGCCCTGAGCGCCTATGGCGGCATGACCGCCGCGCACATGCGGCGCCTGGTGGAGAACACGCGGGGCCGGGGCTGGGCGGTGGTGGGCAACGCCGCCGTGCCCGGGGTGCTGGGCGTGGGCGTGGCGCTGTGCGATGCCAGCGGCTATCCGCGACTGGCGGTCAGCGTGTCCAGCGTGATCGACCGCATGCAAGCCACGCGCCAGCGCAGTATTGCCGAGCTCATCCGCACGCACCTGGCGCAGGACGAAGCCCGGCTGTAGCGCGGCGCGTGGGCGTATCAGGCGGCCGCTGCTGACGGGGGCGCGCGATACGTTTTCTGGTAGTGCACCGTGAACGTCTTGAAGGCGTCCAGCGCCTTGTGCGGGTCGTGGCCGGGCTTGACCAGAAAGCTGTTGAAGCCGACGCGGGCCTGGTAGTGGATGGTGTCGATCATGACGTCACCCACCGCGCGCAGTTCGCCGGCCCAGTGGTATTGCGTGCGCAGCAACTGCGCCAGCGAATAACCGCGGCCGTCCGTGTAGTTCGGGAAATCCACGGCAATGAAGGCGATGCCGGCGGGGTTCAGGGTGCCGTCGGCATCAAGCAGGTCGCGCAGGTCGGCGTCGGGTTCCAGCAGCACGGCCACGGGATGCTTGTGGCGGCGCAAGGTGGCGCGCGACGTCTTCCAGATGGACAGCGGCACGACCCAGCCGGGTTCGTCCGTGGGCACCTGGCCTTCGGCCGCCACTTCGGGTTCGGGCACGAACGGGCGAGACGTATCGGCTTGCAGGCGGCCGTCAAGAATCAGGTGCGGGCCGGGGGCGTCGTGGGCGTAGAGGTCAGACATGGGCGGGCTCGGCGCTTTGTGCGGGTTTGGCGAAGGCGGGATCGGCGTAGACGTCCTGCTTGAAGGGGTCGATGCCAACGCGGTCCACCACGTCGATGAAGCGCTCGGTTTCACTGTCGCGCAGGCCCAGGTAGGTGCGGATCAGGCGGTCGACCACGCCGGGCACCTGGTCGCGCGCGAACGAGGGGCCGATGATGCGACCCACGGCGGCGCCGCCGCCCCGGGTGGATTCCAGGTCGGGCAGGGGCTTGGCCGCGCCGTTCTGGCGGCCGCCCAGCGTGACCTGATACCACTCTTCGCCGGCCTTATCGACACCCAGGATGCCGATGTGGCCCACGTGGTGGTGGCCACAGGAATTGATGCAGCCGGAGATGTTCAGGTCCAGTTCGCCGATTTCGAACAGGTAGTCCAGGTCGTCGAATTGGCGTTGGATGGCTTCGGCCACGGGGATGGACACGGCGTTGGCCAGCGCGCAGAAGTCGCCGCCGGGACAGGCGATGATGTTGGTCAACAGGCCGACGTTGGGCGTGGCCAGGTTCAGCGCTTCCAGCTTCTGCCAAAGCTCGTGCAGACGGGCGCGGCGTACGTCGGCCAGGATGAGGTTCTGCTCGTGCGAGACGCGCAGTTCGCCGTAACCATAGGCGTCGGCCAGGTCGGCCACGGCGTCCATTTGGTCGGCCGTGATGTCGCCGGGCGGCACGCCGGTGGGCTTGAGCGAAACGGTGACGGCGGCGTAGCCCGCGACCTTGTGCGCGTGCACGTTGGTGCGCAGCCAGCGCGCAAAGCGCTTGTCGCCGGCGGCCAGGGCGTCGGTGTTGTCGGTGTCTTGCGCGGCGGCGGCGTCGTATTGCGGCCACACGAAGCGGGCCTTGATGCCGTCAACGAATTCCTGGGTGATGGTGTCGGGGCCGTCTTTGATGAGCTGCCACTGTTCATCGACCTGCTGGGCATAGACTTCGGGCGTCAGGTCCTTGACCAGGATCTTGATGCGCGCCTTGTACTTGTTGTCGCGGCGGCCATGCAGGTTGTAGACCCGCAGCGCGGCTTGCAGATAGGTCAGCAGATGCTGCCATTCCACGAAGGGGTTGATCAGCTTGCCGACGATGGGCGTGCGGCCCATGCCGCCGCCGCCCCACACGCGAAAGCCCAGCTTGCCATCGCGTTCAACGGCTTGCAGGCCGATATCGTGCACGCCCACGGCCGCGCGGTCTTGCACGGCGCCGCTGACGGCGATCTTGAACTTGCGCGGCAGGAAAGCGAATTCGGGGTGCAGCGTGGACCACTGGCGAATGATCTCGCACCAGACGAGCGGGTCGACGAGCTCATCGGGCGCGACGCCGGCGAAGTGGTCGGTGGTGGTGTTGCGGATGCAGTTGCCGCTGGTCTGGATGGCGTGCATCTGGACGGTGGCGAGTTCCGCCAGGATGTCCGGCACGTCTTCCAACTTGGGCCAGTTGAACTGGATGTTCTGGCGGGTGCTGAAGTGGCCGTAGCCGCGATCCCACTTGCGCGCGATGTGCGCCAGCGTGCGCAGTTGGCGCGACGCCAGCATGCCGTACGGAATGGCCACGCGCAGCATGGGCGCGTGGCGCTGGATGTACAGGCCGTTCTGCAAGCGCAGAACGCGGAATTCATCTTCGGTAAGCTGGCCGTCGAGGAAGCGGCGCGTCTGATCGGCAAACTGCGCCACACGTTGCTCGACAAGCTGCTGGTCGACGGGGTCATACACGTACATGTCTACTGCCCTTGTGGTCTTCGCGGTTCGAGCCTTTTTGCGCCCGGCGCGGGGCGGCGGAAAAGGGGATTCATAACCGTAACAGGCAGCAGATATCAGCGTCTAAGTCATTATGGTAATAAGGAAATAAGGCGGCGGTCCGCCTTGGGGCGGCGGGATTTGATCACCGCCGCGATGGCGATCGGCCCCACCCCAACCACAGGTCCCCAAAAGGCACGTAGGATGGGTGAAGCGCGGCAGGACCCAGGCAAGAACCCCAACCCTGACCGCGCGCAACCCATCAAACGCCCGTGACCACCCGGCAATTTTCGCCACGGCGAAACCCATCAAACGCCGGTGAACACACGGCAATTTTCGCCACGGCACAACCACCGTCCGATGGGTTCCGCGCGTTCGGCGCCCGCATTCTTTTGCCATCCATCCTCGCGCTTCACCCATCCTACGATTGGCGATCGGCTTCGATGGGTCCGTCCGCCGCCGTCGCACCAATTCCGCGCACGATGTGGTCCAGCAGTTCTCTTGCCGCGGGGGAAATGTGGCGGCCGGCGCGGCTCAGGACGTGCAGGCTGCCTTGGTTCAGGATCGGGTTGGCCAGCGGCAGGCTGGCCAGGCGCTGGGCGCGCATGTCGGCGGTGACGGCGATGGGCGGCGTTAGCGCGTACCCGATGCCCGCCGCCGCGAACTGCCACAGCGCCTTGAAGGATGACGTGGTCAGCACGTTACGCAGCCGTACCTGTTCGCTGATTTCGGCGGCCTGTATGTGTTGCCGGACCCCAAACCCTTCCTGCATCGACGCGCCGGAATAATCGGCCAGGTCAGTCAACAGCAGCGGCCGGCCCAGCCGGGTCAGCGGATGGTCTTGCTGCACGATGGCGCGGATGGGTTCGGGGCGCGAATAGTGCGTGCGCAGGCGCGCGTCATTGGGCGGCTGGAACACCAGCCCGATATAGGCGCGGTCGTCCACGATGCGCTGCACGATTTCCGACGTGCGCGCCACGTCGATGTCCAACGTCACCTCGGGGTGGCTGCGCCAATAGCCGGGCAGCACGCGGTCGAACATCAGTTCGACGAAGCCCTCGCCCAGCACCAGGTCGATATGGCCACGTTCGGCGTTGCGCAGGCTGTCGATCTCGGAAAAGAAGCTTTCCTGAATGTTCTGCTGGCGCTTCACATAGCGCGCCAGGATGTGGCCGGCGTCGGTGGGCACGACCCCGCGCCCGCGGCGTTCGAACAGCGCCATGCCGCAGTCGCGTTCCAGCGCGGCGATGGCGCGGCTGACGGCGGACGGGTCCATGTCCAGCACCTCGGCGGCGCCGCGCACGGAGCCCCGGCTCATGACCTGCATGAAATAGTGGGTGCGGCGGGCGTCGAGTTTTTCATCCATGGCGGGCTCTTGAAGGCAGGCTGCGGGCGGGGTGGTGCGGCGGCAGATCCACAGTGGTAGGTCAGGGTTTACCCGAATCTTTTGGGATGTCGTGCAAAATTTTCCCAGGAAAAGGCCGTGCGTTGCATTTTACGCAACGCTTATGCCCGCGCGATGTCATGGTTGCCGATCGGACCCCCAGGCGAAAATCGCGCCTGCTGTTCGCGCACGCAGTTGGGTGTCCGGATCGCTGGTTCGCCGGTCGCCGGTCGCAGGACGCAGGTCGCCGGATAGGCAGGCGCCGGACCGCCGAATGGCCTGACCGGCTGATCGCCGGGTTGCCAGCCGCCGGCCAGCGGCCACCAAACCTGCGGAATGCCGACCGCCGGATCGCCGGACCGCCGGACCGCCGGATCGCCGGACCGCCGGATCGCCGGACCGCGAAAACATACTCACGTTCATCAGGGGAAATTGATGTCTTACGCCAGCGCCAGTCTGGCCGCGCCTTCCATGTCGCTATCCGCCCGCGTTCGAATGCTTGCCGCCATCTTGTTGGTGGTGGTCATTTCCGAAGCGATTGGCAGCGTCACGTTTTCGGTGGGCCCGGGCAAGATCGTTCTGCAACCGATGCTTTGGGCCATCTTCATTGGCGCCATCGTGGCGGCTTTTGGCCAGCGGCTGCCCGTGGGCAGCGCCATCGACAAGGCCATGCAGACCCGCATCAGCGGCTATCTGCAATACGCCTTGCTGCCGTTCCTGGCCAAGCTTGGCCTGATGGTGGGCGGCGCGCTGCCGCAGGTGCGCGAGGCCGGCTGGGCGCTGGTGTTCCAGGAATTCGGGCACTTCTTCGGCACCATGGCCATCGGCCTGCCGTTGGCACTATTGCTGGGCATCAAGCGTGAAGCCATCGGCGCCACGTTCTCGGTGGGCCGCGAGCCCAGCCTGGCCATCATCGGCGAGCGCTACGGCATGAACTCGCCGGAAGGCCGTGGCGTGATGGCCGAGTACATCACGGGCACGGTGATCGGCGCACTGTTCGTGGCGCTGATGGCCGGCTTCATCACCAGCCTGAACATTTTTGATCCGCGATCGCTGGCCATGGGCGCAGGCGTCGGTTCGGGCAGCATGATGGCCGCCGGCGTGGGCGCCATTGCGTCCCAGCAGACGCCTGAGATGGCGCACCAGGTGGCCGCGCTGGCCGCCGCCGCCAACTTGCTGACGACAGTGGTGGGCGTGTACTTCACGCTGTTCATTTCGCTGCCGACCACCATCTTCCTGTACGGCAAGCTGGAACCCGTGCTGGGCCGCTTTTCGCGCGGCAAGGCCGATGAAGCCGTGGTCGACAACAGTGTGTCGGAAGACGTGCCGGCGCATAACTCCAAATTGGGCTTTGGCGACCGCCTGACCGCCTATGTCATCTGCGGCCTGTTCGCGCTGGTGGGCAACCGCCTGGGCTACAACGTGCCGTTCATGGACGCGCTGCCGGGCATGGGCATCATCATCCTGCTGGTGGTGCTGACCGACCTGATCCTGCGTGTGGTGCCCAAGCTGCCGGCCGTGTTCGTGCTGTCGCTGATCGCCATGACCGCGGGCTGCCCGGGCGTGCTGCCGTATTCGGACCAGATCATTGCGCTGGTCGGCAAGGTGAACTTCCTGCCGTTCACGACCGTCATCCTGGCCATGGCCGGGTTGTCGATCCTGAAGGACCTGCCCGCCTTCCGCAAGCTGGGCTGGAAGATCGTGGTGGTGTCCTTGGCCGCCAACGCCGGCACCTTCCTGGGCGCCACGATGATCGCGGAATTCTTCCACTGATCCGAACCGCGCTGAATGTGGAAAGGCCGCCTGAGAGATTCTCAGGCGGCCTTTTTTACATGGTGGGTCGTGGGCTGACTGCCGTGCTGCGCTCAGGAAATGGCGGCTGAAAACCCGGGACGGTAGCGCGCGTTGTCGGTAGCGTTTTCGGTGGCGCCGATGTTGGCCACCGCCGGCACTGCCACCGATGCGGCCTTCATGGCCACCGCGGTTTGCAGTTCCTGCACCTGCGGGTTGGCCATGGCGACGCGATACGCCTGCAAGGGCATCAGGCCTTCGATGGTGCCCAGGTCGTTCACGTTGCCGGCGCGCTGGGCCACCGGGTCGGGTTGGGTGGCGTAAGCGTCCAGGGCGCGGCGCAGGCGCGTGTCCGCGTACTGATCGCGAAAGACATCCAGGCTGGGCAGCGCGGCGGCCGCCGCACGGGCGGCCGCGTCGGCGCGGGTGTGAATGGTTTGTGACGACGCTGGCGAATCGCTCGCCCTGGCCGCTTCTGTCGACCTGGCCGCTTCGCGTGCGCGGGCGATGCGCTGGGCTTCCCACGCCGCTTGCGCCTGCGCGCTGCGCTGGGCCTCGCGCGCGGCTACGGTCTGGGCCAGACGCTCGGCTTCCCAACTGGGGCGGGTGTCGTCTACCCGCGCGATGTGCGCCGCGTAGGGCGCCGCAACGCGGGCAATGGGCGAGATCGCAGTGATGTTCATCCTTGCTCCCTGTGCGAGTCGACAAGAACCAGAGGTTTGGTTCTGCCGGGGGCTGACAAGTTCAATATTTGGCGTCAGAACTTCCTGCGTCAAAATTTACCGCGCTGCGGGCGCGGCGTCGTGTCAGCCCGTCGCACTAGGCGTCAAGGCGTAACCGTGTCAGGCCGGCGGCAGGGTTGCCTGCATGGACGGGCGTGCGTTGAAGGTCTTGAACCACGCGGCAACGCCGGGGTGGTTGCTGCGCCAGTCGTAGCTGGCGTAGCGGAAGTCCAGATAGCCCAGGGCGCAGCCGATGGCGATGGTGCCGATATCTACACGGCCTTCCAGGCTGGCCACGTTCTTTTCCAGTTGCGCCAGCGCGTCGTGCGCCTTGCTCATCTGGCCGTCGACCCAATCGGACCAGCGCAAGGCTTCGGGGCGCAGGGCGGTTTCATAGCGGGCCAGCAGCGCCGCGTCCATGACGCCATCGCCCAGGGCCTGATCAGCCAGCGCCTGCCAGCGCGCGCGGCCGTTCGCGGGGAACAGCGCACCGCCGCCCAGGTCGTTCAGGTATTCGCAGATGACGCGGCTGTCGTACAGCACCTGGCCGTCGTCCGTGATCAAGGTGGGCACCTTGCCCAGCGGGTTGCTGGGAATGATGCTCTTGTCGCGGGCGACGGGGCCGGCGGCGCTGGGCAGGTTTTCGATGCGTTCTGTCAGCGCCAGTTCGTGCGCAATGACCATGCATTTGCGCACGAAGGGTGAAGCCGGCGAGAAAAACAATTTCATAGCGGTCCTTGTCGGTTGCGTAGCGTCTTTGAAGAAAGCGAAAAGCAGCCGCAAGCGTACCGGATATGCGCCTTATTCGGTGATGCCGGTTTCCAGGCAAGGGTTGAATTCACCCGTTGCCGGATCGCGCAAGAACAGCACGCCGGTGGCCACGCCGAAGTAGGTGCCGTGCAGTTCCAGTTCGCCCTTTTCCACACGGCGGCGGATGGACGGGAACGTCATCAGGTTATTCAGGCTGTGTTCGACAACGGCCAGTTCCAGGCGCTTGAGCTTGGTCTGGCGGTCGCCGGAGCCGGGGCCCAGACGCTCGGCCATCGGTTCGATCTGCGACATCCACTTGCCGATGAAGTCGCCCTTGGACAGGGGCTTGGCGTCGTCGAAGAACGAGCGGATGCCGCCGCAAGAGGCGTGGCCCAGCACGACGATGTGCTTCACGTTCAGGCCGTTGACCGCGAACTCGATGGCGGCGCTGGTGCCGTGGTAGGACGATTCGGAATCCGGCTCACAGGGCGGAACCAGGTTGGCGACGTTGCGCACCACGAACATCTCGCCCGGGCCGGCGTCAAAGATCACTTCAGGCGACACGCGGGAATCGCAGCAGCCAATAAGCAGGATTTCCGGGCTTTGGCCCAGTTCGGCAAGTTTTTGATAGCGGCTGCTTTCCGAGTGGAAACGGCCGTCCAGGAACGATTGATAGCCTTCGGTGAGTCTTTTGGGGAACATGGTGTCACTTCCTAGTATCTAGGCCAGGCTTGCTGGCACGCCGACAGACGCAATAAGGGGCTTCGTTTGGAAGCCCCTGTTATCGAGTCGGCAAGCGGAATTTTCCCATATTTGCCCCTACAACCGCCTGTCTAAACCCTGCTTGAATAAGGGTTTTTTTACCGCGTCGGCCTACTGCGCCCGGACGTCCAGCACGGTGACCTTCGTGAATTGCAGCGGCGTCACCGCCTTGACCAGCCGGATCTGCCCCGGGGGAATCGGCCCGATTACGTCATCGTTGACTCGGCCCACTTCGCGGCCTTGCGCGTCGTACAGCACGTAGGTCAGCACCGCGCTGGAGATGGGGCGACCCGACAGGTTGGCCAGCGACCCGGTAATGGTGGACATGTTGATGTTGGTGTCGCGTACCGATTGCACATTGCCCAGCGTGACGCCGTAAGTCAGGTTTTGCGCGCTGGCGGCGCCGGACATCCCGGCCAGCAAGGCAAGGGAAGCAAGGGCGAGTTTCATGGCGGTCTCCAGGTGTGCCGGCGTAGGGGCGCTTAGCTGTCCGCGCCGCCGTTTGCGCCATCCGCTTATTGGGGCGGACGGGGCTATCTCACACCTTTCCGCCACCGTGCACAACGGGTCAAAAGGATGAATCGGTAACAGGTTGCGTGGGTTGTTCCCAGATTCGTCGCCTAATGACAAGGATGCGTCGGAATGTCTCTAGATTGAGATTTTTCGGCCTTGTCTTTTCCTAACTTTCCGATGCTTGCGGCGCGTGGCGGTTTGTTCGATGATGGCCGGGTCGGCAACCGGCCGGCAGCCCGGTCTGATGCGTGTATCTACGCAGGCGGGCGCTAAACGCAAGGGAGAAAACTCATGCTTTCCCGTACCACTCGGATGGCCTCGGCCATGGTGTTGTCCGCATGTTTTTTTGGGGCCTACGCCCAAACCCCCGCCACCCCCGCCAAGACCCCCACGCCGCAGCAGCAGCGCATGACGGAATGCAATAAGTCGGCCACGGGCAAGACGGGCGACGACCGCAAGGCCTACATGAGCAGTTGCCTGAAAGGCGAGACAACGTCGTCGGGCAAGGAATTGACGCCGCAGCAGCAGAAAATGAAAGACTGCAACGCCAAGGCGGGCGATCAAAAATTGACGGGGGATGCGCGCAAGACATTCATGAGCACCTGCCTGAAGGGATGATCGGGGCGGGGCGACGCCGTCCACAGGCCCGTCATGGAATTCGCCGCCCCACGGAGTCGGTCATGGGCACGTAGGATGGGTGCAGCGCGGAAAGGTGTTCGCAAGGAACACAATGGAAATCGCGCGAAACCCATCAAGCGGCGGTGGATAGATGGCCAATTCAGCCATAACGCCGCGGCGGGATGATGGGTTTCGCGCGATACGCAGCGGGGTTCTTGCCATTGATATTGCGCGCTCCACCCATCCTACAATTTACGACCCGTAGGATGGGTGCAGCGCGCGCTGGCATCCGCCAATACCGTAACGCCCATCGCGCGAAACCCATCATGCAGCGGTGACATCACGACCCATCCAGCCAACCCCGCCACCATCCATCAACCGTAGGATGGGTGCAGCGCGCGCCGGCATCCGCCAATACCGCAACGCCCATCGCGCGAAACCCATCATGCAGCGGTGACATCACGACCCATCCAGCCACAACCCGCCACCATCCATCAACCCGTAGGATGGGTGCAGCGCGAGGAGGCATCCGCAAGGAACATAATGGAAATCGCGCGAAACCCATCATGCAGTCGCGATCGGGGTCACCGGTGAGCCGATCGCGTGCGGCAGGCGCAGCGGGGGGGCGGTCAGCATGAAATGATGCCGGCCATTGGCATGCAAAAACTCCGCCAGGTCTTTCAAATACCAAAGCTCCGCCAACGGCAGGCCCAGCTTGAACAGACAATGGTGATGCAACGGCAGCATCGCGCGCGGGCCGGTTTTTTCGCGGGCGGGGTAAGCCTCGACCGCGTAGTTGTCCGCGCAGATCGCGGCGATGCCGCTGTCGGTGATCCATTGCAGCAAGGCCGCATCGGTACCGTCCAGCGCCGCGCCGTACGTATGCAGCACTTCCGGGTCCGGCGTGCCGTTCATCGCCACGACCGCTTCCGCGTAGCCCGTGCGCAGCACCAGCATGTCGCCGCGTTCCACCGTGATGCCATCCGTTTCCAGCACATGCATCAATTCAGCATGGCCGATCAGCGTGCGGCCCGGGCCGTAGTGGCGAAACAGGTCCACCAGCACGCCGCGCCCCTGCATGCCTTTCTGCGCCAGATTCTCCACCCCCAACTTCAACGCCGCGGACGGGCCGCCGGTCGAGCAGCCGCAGCCGGTATGTTCGCTATCCGCCGGGCCGACCACATCCACACCCGCCTGAAAGCCGTTGTAGTAGCGCAGCTCGGGCTTGCCATCTCCATCGGCATCAAACAGCGCGCCCACGTGCGCCAGCGCATCCCACTGCGTGGAATACTGCATCGACAGCAGCACCTGGTCATCGCTCAATACATCCACCGCGTCCGGGTTGACGTTGCGCAACGGAAAGTTCAGGTACGGCGTATCCGCAAGCTTGGTCGGGCTCAGTTGCGGCGGATGGCGGCGCGGGTTCAGCACGTTGCCGCCCGGCAAGTCCAAGGGCAAGGACAAGCAAAACGTCTTGCCCGCGCGGATTTCCCGCGCGCCCTTCAGCACTTGTTCTTCGGTAATCAGGTTCAGGCGGCCGAGTTGGTCGTCGGGTCCGAAGTCGCCCCAGTTGGAGCCTTCGGGCCGATGTTTCCAGCGCTGCATGCGGTTACTCCGTCAGGAAGTCGACGACCGCTCGGGTGAAGGCTTCCGGTTGTTCCCAGTTTGAAATATGGGACGTATTCAATTCAACATAGCGCGCGCCGGGGATGGCGGCGGCCAGTTCCTTGCCCTGGGCCGGGGTCGCGGCCAGATCATGCGTGCTGCTGATGACCAGCGTGGGCGCGGTGATGGCGGACACTTGCTGGCGGTAGTCGGCGTCGCGCAGCGCGGCGCAGTTGGCCGAATAACCGGCGTCCGGCGTGCGGCGCAGCATGTCGATCAGCACTTGCGTCAGGCCCGGTTCGGCGGCGCGGTAGTCGTCGGTCAACCAGCGTTCCACGAGCGTGGGCGCCATCTTTTCCAACGTTTGATCAGCCACGGCGGCGATGCGCGTGCTCCAGCCTTCCACCGACCCGATGCGCGCGGCCGTGTTGCACAGCACCAGCTTGCCAACCAGTTCCGGGTGCGCCAGCGCCAGCGCGATGCCGGTGGGGCCGCCCATCGACAGCCCGCAGAAGTGCGCGCGCTTGATGTTCAGATGCGCCAGCAATTCGGCGACGTCGCCGGCCAGTTGCTCAAACGTGTATTCGCCGTCGGGAATCGACGACTTGCCGTGGCCGCGCGTGTCGTAGCGCAGCACACGAAAATGCTTGGTCAGTTCGGGAATCTGGCGCGCCCACATGTCGGAGCAGGTGCCCAACGAATTGGAAAACACCAGCACCGGCGCGTCGGCGGGGCCATCAATGACGTAGAACAGCCGGGCTTGGCTGAGATCGGCGTAAGCCATGTGGGAAGTCCTCGGATGAAACCGCGGCCCCGCAAGGGCTGTC
>NZ_JBHFIZ010000037.1:933976-960257 GCF_057334535.1 Achromobacter colocynthidis | reverse complement strand
GCGCAAGGCCCCCCGCGACAGGATTACAGGTGGCAGGTGCCGTCGACGTAGGCTTTGCGCCAGCGCGTGATGGTCACGCGGTCGAACAGATTGGCTTGCGAGAACGGATCGGCATCGATGAACTGTTGCGCGGCTTCGCGCGTGTCCAGGTCCACGATGTACAAACCGCCGCCCGCGTCCTTGCCGTCGTCTTGCAGCTTGGCGCCGCAGGCCAGCAGCAACTGCTTGTTGGCGTCCAGGTATTCCAGATGCGCCGCGCGATGCTGCTGGCGCACTTCCTGGTGGTTGGGCTTGTCGAAGGTTTCGATGATGTAGGGCATGGAAGGCTCCGGTCAGATCGCCGAGGGGTGGCGCGCCAGCGCCGTGACGTTGATGTCCATGTACGGAAACAGCGGCAGCGACGACAGCAGCGTGTGCAGCTCGTCATTGCTTTCGACGTCGAAAATGCTGACGTTGGCGTAGCGGCCCACCACGCGCCACAGCTCTTTCCACTTGCCGTCGCGTTGCAGTTGTTGGGCCAGCGCCTTTTCGTCCGCCTTCAGTTTGTTGGCTTGCTCGGCCGGCATGTCGACGGGCAGGTTGACTTGCATTTGAACCATGAACAGCATGATGAGGGCTCCTGATTAGCGGGAAAATTTCAGCGGCAGGCCGGTCAGGGCCAGCAGTTCGTCGGCGGTGACGTCGCCGAAGATATCGGTGACGGTCACGCCGTCGGCGCGGATATCGAAGACGGCAACGTCCGTGTACACGCGTGATACGCAGCGCACGCCCGTCAGCGGATACGTGCAGGCCTCAACCAGCTTGCTCTGGCCTTCGCGCGTTTGCAGTTCCATCATCACGAAGACGTCTTTGGCGCCGATGGCCAGGTCCATCGCGCCGCCCACGGCGGGGATGGCGTCGGGCGCGCCGGTGTGCCAGTTGGCCAGGTCGCCGTGTTGCGACACCTGGAAGGCGCCCAGCACGCAGATGTCCAGATGGCCGCCGCGCATCATCGCGAACGAGTCGGCGTGATGGAAGAACGAGCAGCCCGGCAGTTCGGTCACGGGCTGCTTGCCGGCGTTGATCAGGTCGTAGTCTTCTTCGCCCTTGGCCGGCGCGGGGCCCATGCCCAGCATGCCGTTTTCGGTATGCAGAATCACTTCGCGGTCAGCCGGCAGGTGGTTGGCCACCAGCGTGGGCAAGCCGATGCCCAGGTTGACGTAGGCGCCTTCGGGAATGTCCTGCGCGACGCGGGCGGCGATCTGGTCGCGGGTCAGTTTGGTGCTCATTTCTGCTCCTTGGCGGCCGGGGCGGCGTCGATCTGCACGACGCGCTGCACGAAGATGCCGGGGGTGACGACGGTTTCGGGGTCCAGCGTGCCCAGTTCAACCACTTCGCGCACTTGCGCCACGGCCACGCGCGCGGCGCTGGCCATGATGGGGCCGAAGTTGCGGGCCGTCTTGCGGTAGACCAGGTTGCCCCAGCGGTCGCCGCGTTCGGCCTTGATCAGCGCGTAGTCGGCGTGCAGCGGATATTCCAGCACGTAGTGGCGGCCATTGATCTCACGCACTTCCTTGCCATCGGCCAGCGGGGTGCCGTAGCCGGTGGGCGAGAAGAACGCGCCGATGCCGGCGCCCGCCGCGCGGATGCGCTCGGCCAGGTTGCCTTGCGGCACCAGTTCCAGCTCCAGCTTGCCGCTGCGGTACAGGCCGTCGAAAATCTGCGAGTCCGCCTGGCGCGGGAACGAGCAGATGATCTTGCGGACGCGGTTCGCGCCCAGCAGGGCGGCAAGGCCCGTGGTGCCGTTGCCGGCGTTGTTGTTGATGATGACCAGGTCTTTGGCGCCCTGTTCGAGCAGGGCGTCGATCAATTCCATGGGCTGGCCGGCAGTGCCGAAGCCGCCGATCATGACGGTGGCGCCGTCGGGTACGTCCGCCAGGGCGGCCGCCGCGCTTGAAACAAGCTTAGAGATCATGATGTTCGCTCATAGGTGGCGTGTCATAATTTGTTCTTCATTAGAACTTTCGTTCTGCTGAAGAACATCGTTTCATGGGGACCGCACAGCGTCAAGGCAGGCCGACGCATGACGATCCTCCATCGTTTGGCGTTGCCCGCAACGGCAACGAACGGCTCGCCAGCGGCGAGCTTTTTACTCTTGGGACCCACCGGATGGCCGAGCTCGACCCCCAACAACCCAGTGACAGCTACGTGCAATCTTTCGCGCGCGGCCTGTCGGTGATCCGGGCATTCGGCCCCGGCCGTTCGCAGATGACGCTGTCCGAAGTGGCTGCCGTTACCGGGCTGACCCGTGCCGGCGCGCGTCGCATCCTGCTGACCTTGGAGCACCTGGGCTACGTCACCGTCGACGACCGCAAGTTCGAGCTGACGCCGCGCATCCTGGAACTGGGTTACGCCTACCTGTCCGGCACGCCGCTGTGGAACCTGGCGCTGCCGTACATGGAAGAAGTGGCCGAGCAGACGCGCGAATCGTGTTCGGTGTCGGTGCTGGAAGGCGCCGACATCGTCTACATCCTGCGCCTGTCCACGCACAAGGTGATGACCATCAACCTGGCCGTGGGCAGCCGCCTGCCGGCGTGGGTGACGTCGATGGGCCGCGTGCTGCTGGCCGGCCTGCCGGAAGCGGAACTGGACCGGGTGCTGGCCATGAGCCAGATCCAGCCCTACACCCCGCAAACGGTTACCGACATCGCCGAGCTCAAGCGCCTGCTGGCCGGCGTGCGCGCCGATGGCTACGCCTGCGTGGCGCAGGAACTGGAGCCCGGTTTGCAATCGGTGGCCGTGCCCATTGTTGACCGCAGTGGTCGTGTGATTGCCGCGATGAACGTCAGCGGGCAGTCCAACCGCTTTACGCGCGAGGCCATGCTGGACGCCTTCCTGCCGCCCTTGCGCCGCGCCGCCGACCAGATCAACCACGCACTGCTGCGCCGCTAGTTGCGGCGGGCAGGCGCGAAGGTCAAGGTGGGCGGCCATGGCGCGCGCGCTCAGATGGGGGCGACGCCCAGCGTCGTGCCGCCACACACATACAGCATCTGGCCCGTCACGAAACCGTTGTCCGGCGACAGGAAGAACATGGCGGCGCGCGCCACGTCTTCCGGCGTGCCCAGGCGCTTGACGACGATGCTGTTGATGATGCGTTCGGTTTGCGGAGCGCCCGCCGGATTGCTCTTGGTGAAGAGGTCGGTGGCGATGGGGCCCGGGCCGATGGCGTTGACGGTGATGCCGTCGCCACCCAGTTCCATGGCCAGCGTGCGCGTCAGGCCCACCAGCCCGGCCTTGGTGGCCGAATAAACCACGCGATCCGGCTTGCCTAAAGCGGCGCGCGACGACATGTTCACGATGCGGCCAAAGCCGGCTTCGCGCATGGCGGGCAGCGCGGCCTGCACCAGGATCAGCGCGGTGCGCAGATGCAGGTTCACCACATAGTCCAGATCCGCCAGGGTGGCCGTGTCGGCCGTGCCCGGGCGGGTGGCGCCGGCGTTGTTCACCAGGCCCACGATGTTGTAGGCGCTGGTGACTTCGGCGGCGACTTCCTTCGTGCGCGCGTCATCGGTCAGATCGGCCTGATACGAGACCAGCCCGGCCGGCGGATTCTCGGGCAGGCGGTAGTCAATGTTGACCACTTTATGGCCCGCATCCAGCAGCATGCGGATGATGGCGGCGCCAATGCCGGCGCTGCCGCCGGTGACGAGATACGCAGTCGGTTTGCTCATATCGGTTTCCAGTCTGTTTGAGGTAAGCGCGTGGGATCAGTGCGTGGCGTAGCCCCAGGCCAGCACGGCGGTGATGTGGATCACGCCCACCCACAGCATCATGATGACGGTGTAGCCCATCACGTCGCGCAGCTTCAGCTTCGACAAAGCCAGCGCCGGCAGGATCCAGAAAGGTTGCACCAAGTCGTTCCAGGCATTGCCCAGCATGACGGCCATGGTCGTCTGGTTCATCGCGCTGCCGATTTCCTTGGCCGCGTCGATCATGAACGGACCCTGGATCACCCAGTGGCCGCCGGCGGACGGTGCGAAGAAGTTGATGAAGAACGAGCTGATCAGGCCCCAGAACGGCAGCGTGGCCGGCGTGGCGAAGTCAACGAACACTTGCGAGATCGACGTCACCAGGCCCGACGCGGCCATGATGGCCATGATGCCGGCGTAGAACGGGTATTGCAGGATGATGCCGGAGATCGTCTTGATGCCTTCGGTCAGCTTGGCCACGTAGGCGGCCGGCGTGCCCAGCAGGATGATGCCCAGGAACAGGATGATGAAGTTGATCAGGTTCAGGTCCAGCGAGCCGCCGTCCATGAAGTGGAACGTGACGTAGGCAATGCCCAGCGCGCCGATCAGCATGCTCAGGATGCGGCTGTTGTTCAGCTTCGAGGCGATGGTGCCTTTTTCCAGCATGTCTTCGCTGGCGTTGGAAGCGTTGGCGTCGCGGTCGATGCCCGGGTCCACTTCAACAATCTTCTCGCCCTTCTTCGGGTGCAGCCAGGCGTTCAGCAGCGGCAGCGTGATGATGATGACCAGGCTGGTGATCAGCATGGGCACCGAGAAAATGGTTTCCGACAGCGGGATGGTGCCCATCTGCTTGGCGGTGGGGTGGCCGGGGGTGGCGACCAGCACGGGGATGCTGGCCGACAAGCCCAGGCCGTACATGGTGAAGCCGCTATAGGCCGCCGCGATGATCAGCGGGTAGTGCACGCCCTTGACCTTCAGCGCCAGCTTCTTGGCGACGATGCCGCCAATGACGAGGCCAAAGCCCCAGTTCAGGTAGCTGCCCACGCCGCCGACCAGGGTCGCGACGATGATGGCGGTGTGCGGCTTGTGCACGTGGCTGACGATGCGGTTCAGCAAGCGGTCGGTCAGCGGCGCGGTGGCCAGCACGTAGCCCATGGCCAGAATCACGGCCATCTGGGTCGTGAAGGCCAGCAGGCTCCAGAAGCCCTTGCCCCAGGCGCGGGTCACGTCGCCGATGCTCTGGCCTTCAATGCCCATGGCCAGCAGCACGGTCAATAGCGTCAGTGCAATCGCGAAAACAAAAGGATCCGGCAGATACTTGCGCATCAGCTCGGTAAAGAATGAAGCCAGTTTATTCATGGTGCCTCCAACAACTCCGTAGGCGGTTCTCTAGTGTCTGGTCCCGGGCGTCATCGGGTGGCGATGCGCGGGTAGACCGACGATTGGTTTCTTTGTGTGGTGGGGCTCGTGGCCCGATGGCGCGGTGGGCGTGGCCCCCGCGCCTTATCTGTCTTGAATTCGATTGCGGCGTCGGAAAAAAGCGCCGTCAGGTGTCGCCGGCCTTGCTGTTCAGCCAGGCAGCCAGTTCGCCCAGCGCGGCGCTTTTCTCGCGCAGCACGCGCTCGCGGCGCTCGGGGCTCCAGGTGTAGAAACCCTGGCCGCTCTTGGCGCCGATCTGGCCGCTGTCGACCTTGCTTTTCAGCAGGTCGGACGGCTCGGTGCGGTTTTCCAGGTCTTTGTACAGGTAGCTGGCAATCGCGTAATGCACGTCGATGCCGTTCATGTCGCGCTGTTCCAGCGGGCCCGACAGGGCCAGGCGGATGCCCAGGCTCCACTTGACCACTTCGTCGATGTCTTCGGCGCTGGCCACGCCCTTTTCCAAGAGCGAAATGGCTTCGCGGGCCAGGGCGTGCTGGATGCGGTTGGCGATGAAGCCGGGGATGTCCTGGCGCACCAGCACCGGCCGCTTGCCGGCAAAGCGCAAGGTCGCCATGACTTGGGCGACGGTGGCTTCCGAGGTGTCGTCGTTGCGCACCACTTCAACCAGCGGAATGACGTCGGCCGGCGTGAAGAAGTGGGTGCCCACGAAGCGGTCGCGTCGCGCCACGGCGCTGGCGATCGCGTTGATGGACAGGCCTGATGTGTTGGTGGCGAACAGCGTGTACGGCGCGCACAGCGCGTCAAGCTTGGCGAAGATGCCGCGCTTGAGTTCCAGGTTTTCCGGTACGGCCTCGATCACCAGTTCGCAGTTCGCGGCGGCTTCCAGGCCCGGTTCCATGCGGATGCGCTGGAGCGCTTCCTGGACCTGGGTGGGGGCGTAGACGTTCAACTGGCGGTCGATGACGGCGCGGGCGCGGTCCAGCGCGCCTTCCATCGGGTCGATCAGGACGATGTTCAGTCCCTTCGACGCGAACAAGGCGGCAATGCCGCTGCCCATGGCGCCTGCGCCGATGACGGCCAGATTCTTGAGGGGAGTATCCATGACGGTTCGCTTGATGCTTGCAGGCGAACGGGACGGGCGGGCACACGGGGGAATCAGGGGGCAACTCTGTCTCTTCCGGGATGCCTTTCCGTGCCGCTCGGCCGGAAAAATCGTTTTGTTCTAACTACGAACATTTGTGCGTACTTAGAATTTCTGTCAGGGATAGTACTAAAAGTCGCCAGGGGTGGACAAACCGGCATCAGCGGGTGTTCGGCAGGTGGACGCTGCCCGCCTAGCCAGAATTGCGCAGCCCCGCCGCGATGCCGTTGATCGTTAAGTGAATCGCGCGCTGCACCCGCTTGTCGACGTCCGCCTCGGGATGCTTCTGCGCCGCGCGGTGGCGGCGGATCAGGTCGATCTGCAAATAATTCAAGGGATCGATATACGCAAAGCGTTCGCGCAAGGAATCTTGCAGGGCCGGGTTGTCGGCCAGCAGTTCGCGCTGGGTCAGCAGCTTCAGCATGGCCAGCGTGCGGCCATGTTCGGCGCTGATCATGCCGAACACGCGCTCGCGCAGCGCGCGCTGCGGCACCAGTTGCGCGTAGCGCGCGGCGATGGCCAGGTCGGACTTGGCCAGCACCATTTCCATGTTGGACAGCAGCGTGCGAAACGCCGGCCACTCGCGCGCCATCTCGCGCAATTGCGTCAGGCGAGCGCGGCGCGAGCGGGGGGCGTCGGGGGCGCCCGTTTCCAGATAGGCCTCGATGGCCGAACCCATGCCGTACCAGCCGGTCAGCATCAGCCGGCATTGCGCCCACGAAAAGCCCCAGGGAATGGCGCGCAGGTCTTCAATGCGCTGGCCCTTCTTGCGGGAAGCCGGGCGCGAACCGATGTTCAGGCCCGCGATTTCGCTGATGGGGGTGGCGGCGAAGAAGTACTCGGCAAAGCGCGGCGTGTCGTAGACCAGGCCACGGTAGGTGCGCTGTGCGGTTTCCGACATGAACGACATCGCCGGGCCGTGCTGCGCCATGTGCGCGTCTTCGGCGCTGGTGGCCTCGGCGCGCGGCGCCAGGCTGGATTCCAGCGTGGCCGCCACCAGCAGTTCCAGATGCCAGCGGCCCACCTCGGCGTCCTTGTACTTGCTTTGGATGACTTCGCCTTGCTCGGTCAGGCGGATCTGGCCGGCCACGGTGCCCGGGGGCTGCGCCAGGATGGCGTCAAAGCTTGAGCCGCCGCCGCGCCCCACCGAGCCGCCGCGTCCGTGGAACAGGCGCAGCCGCACGTTACGCGACGAAAACACATCCACCAGCGCGCGTTCGGCCTGGTACAGCGACCAGTTCGACGTGAGGAAGCCGCCGTCCTTATTGCTGTCTGAATAACCCAGCATGACTTCCTGCGCGCCGTTCTGCGCCTGCTTCACGCGCTGGCGCACTTCGGGCAGGTCCAGCCAGGCAGCCATGATGTCGGCGCCGCGCTGCAAGTCGGGAATGGTTTCGAAGAGCGGCACCACCATCAGGCCGTCTTCGGGGGCGATGTCCTGGCCGGCCGGCGCGATCAGGCCGGCTTCCTTTTGCAGCACCATCACTTCCAGCAGGTCGCTCAAGGTTTCGGTATGCGACACGATGGTCTGGCGCACCGCCTGCTTGCCATAGCGCGCGCGGCCGGCGGCGGCGGCGCGCAATACGGCGAGTTCGCGCGTGGTGTCTTCGCTGTAGGCGATCCAGGGCGAGGCCAGCGGGCGTGCCTGGGCCAGTTCGGCGCGCAAGAGCGCCACGCGCTGGTCTTCGTCCAGCGACAGGTAGTTCAGCGGCTTGCCCTCGTGCTGGACGCCGGCGCGTTCGAACAATTCGGCCAAGGCGTTTTCATGCACGTCTGAGCTTTGGCGCAGGTCGACAGTGGCCAGGTGGAAACCGAACACCTCAATGGCCTGTTGCAAGCCGGACAGCCGCAGCTTGGCCAGCGGCGAACCATGGTGCGCGGCTAGCGACGCGGCGATGACGGCCAGGTCGGCCGACAGTTCTTGCGGCGCCTGGTAGGCGGGCGCCGCCACGGTGCTGCGGCGCGCCAGGTTCTGCCCGGTCAGCGCCTGGGCGGTGGCGGCCAGGCGGGCGTACACGCCGACCAGCGCGCGGCGGTAGGGCTCGTCGCGGCGGTGCGGGGAATCGTCGCCGCTGTTGTCGGCCAGCGCCAGCAATTCCGGGTCGGCCGAAATCAGCATGGTGGTGATCGACAGTTCCGCGCCCAGCGCGTGCACCTCTTGCAGATAGTGTTCGAACAGCACGGTGGCCTGGCGCAGCAGCGCGCGCTCCAGTGTGCCGGCGTCCACATTGGGATTGCCGTCGCGGTCGCCGCCGATCCAGCTACCCATGCGCAGGAACGGTTCCAGCGGCGGGGGTGGGGCGGCAAACGGCTTGGCGGTTTCGCGGTTCAAGAGCTTGGACAAATCCGCGTACAGGCGCGGGATGACTTGCAGAAAGGTGCTGCGGTAGTACGACAGCGCGTTTTCGATCTCGTCGGCCACCGTCAGGCGCGTGTAGCGCAGCATGCGGGTCTGCCACAAGGTGGCCACGCGGCCAAGCAGCGCGGCATCCAGTTCGGCCAGCTCTTCCGGCGTCAGCGGGTTGCCGCGCTGGGTCAGCGCGGCGGCAATTTCGCGGTGCACGTCCAGCGTGCTCTTGCGCTGCACTTCGGTGGGGTGCGCGGTCAGCACCGGCACCACGCTGGCATCCGCCAGCAGCCGGCGGATGCGGGCCACGCCTACGCCTTGCTTGCCCAGCGTCTGCACGGCGTCGCGCAGGCTGCCGCGCGGGGCGGTGTCGCCGGCCAGCGCGCGGGCGCGCTGATTGCGGTTCTGGTCGCGGTCTTCGGCAATGTTGGCCAGGTGCAGAAAGTAGCTGAAGGCGCGCGCCACCGAATTCGGGTCGTTGCCTTGCAAGCGCTTGACGCGCTGCTCCAGCAGCTTGCTGTCCGCCTCATTACCTTCGCGACGAAATTTCACCGCCGTGCGGCGCAGCGTTTCGATGGTGTCAAAGACACGCTTGCCTTCGCATTCTTCAATAACGGCGCCTAAAAAACGGCCTAGCAGCCGGATATCGTGGCGCAAGGGTTCTGCGGAGTCGGACTGCGGGCGAATGGCTTTCATCGGGCGGTGGATCCGTCGGGCTGAAGAAGGGAAAGAAAAAGGAAAGGCGTGGGCGTTGCGGCAAAACCAGGAAAATCGAACCGATTGATTTTACGCAGCGTTCCTTACGGGGACGCGCGTTTGTCTCGGTTAAAGTCCGTGATGTCCCTTCGTCTTTCTAGAAGCCCCCTTTATGCAAAATCATCAACGTCGCGCGCTCGTGCTGTTTTCGGGCGGCCAGGATTCCACTACTTGCCTGGCGTGGGCGCTGGACCGCTATGCCCATGTGGAAACGGTGGCGTTCGACTACGGCCAACGCCATCACATCGAACTGTCGGCCCGGCTGAACGTGCTGCGTGAAATCCGCGCCAACTTCCCCG
This sequence comes from Achromobacter colocynthidis, assembly GCF_057334535.1. Taxonomy (NCBI): domain Bacteria; kingdom Pseudomonadati; phylum Pseudomonadota; class Betaproteobacteria; order Burkholderiales; family Alcaligenaceae; genus Achromobacter; species Achromobacter colocynthidis. The sequence continues at coordinate 950,606 of NZ_JBHFIZ010000037.1, read as the reverse complement.
ACTGGGCGCCGCGCCTGGGTGAAGACCATCTGCTGGACCTGAAGGTGCTGGGCCAGGTGGGCGACACCGCCATGACCAGCGACCGCGCCATCGAAATGCAGGCCAACGGGCTGCCCAATACCTTCGTGCCGGGCCGCAACCTGCTGTTCCTGACGCTGGCGGCGGCGCTGGGGTATCGACGCCAACTGGATGTGCTGGTGGGCGGCATGTGCGAAACGGATTTTTCGGGCTACCCCGATTGCCGCGACGACACCATCAAGGCGCAACAGGTGGCGCTGGGGTTGGGGCTGGGGTCACGCATCACCATCGAGACGCCGCTGATGTGGATCGACAAGTCCGAAACCTGGGCGCTGGCGCATCAATTGGGCGGGGACGCCTTGGTGGACATCGTCGTTGAAGACAGCCACACCTGTTATCTGGGCGAGCGCGGCGCACGGCACGACTGGGGGTATGGCTGCGGCGAGTGCCCGGCGTGCAAGCTCCGGAAAATTGGCTGGGAAAAGTGGGTGGTGGCTTCCGCCGCTGAAGGCTGATTTTTTTCGGCGGCGCCGGTGTCAAGAACGGCTGCACGTTTGGCAATGGCTGCGAATCCTACGCGGCCATTGCCGTCACCCTGCCGATAAACCGCTTTCGCAATACCCAGGCCGCCGTGGCAATCGCGGCCGCCAGGACCACGGACATCGCCATGGCGGCGCGCGCGCCCTGCGTCTGGATCACAAACGCATACGCCACGGGCGCCGCGGCCGTCAGCAAGAAGCTGGGCACCAGCAGCGCACCGACCAGCGTGCCGTAGCTGCGGAAATCGAACAAGGCCAGCGGCAGCGTGCCGCGCGTGATCGTCAGCAGGCCGTTGCACGCGCCGTAGAAAAACGCATAGGCGGCGGTGGCATACAGGTTGCCGTTCGAGAACCAGCCCAGCACGAAGCAAAATGGCATCAGCGCGGTGACGGCCCAGTTCAGCGTCAACGGATGCAGCCGGGCGCCCACGGCCACATCCGCCATGCGCGCGGCGAATTGGCCGATGCCCCATAGCGCGGCCACGCCGGCCGCCGCCGCGCTGGCCAGGCCCACGCCGGTCAGCAAGGCGATCAGATGCGCGGCGGTGCCGGCCGCCAGGAAGTTGGTCACCATGGCGATCACGGCGTAAAGCGTGCCGGCCAGGCGGCGTTCGGCCAGGCTGCGGGTCAGGCCGGGGGTGTTGCTGTCGGCGGCCGTGGCGGGCGCGGCGTAGCGTTGGCGGGGCAGCGCCAGGTAAAGCGGCAAGGTGGCCAGGGCCAGCGCGGCATAGACCAGCACCGCGCCGCGCCAACCCAGCCAGGCGGCCAGTGCGTGACCCGCCGGCCACATTGCCGTGGACGACAAGCCCCCGAACAGCGTGATCTGCGACATCGCTCGCCGCGCCGTGGGACCGCCCGCCCGCGCCAACGCGGCAAAGGCAGCGTCGTACAGGCTTAGCCGCATGCCGATGCCCAGCAATAGCCAGGCCAGGTAGTACCAGACGACGGTATGCGCGGCGGCCAGCAGCACGCAACCGGCGGCGGCCACCATGGCACCCACCGGCATCACCACATGCCCGCCCCAGCGGTCCACCGCGCTGCCCGCCAACGGCGACACCAGCGCCATCGTCACGATGGCGGCGGAAAGCCCGCCATAGATGAGGGTGGCATCCCAGCCCAGGTCGGCCGTCATGGCCGGGCCGAACGCGCCGATCAGATAAAACGTCACGCCCCAGTTCACCAACTGGGTCAGACCCAGGCAGACGACGGCGCGCGGCCCGATCACGGGCGTTGCGGCGGCGTGCTGTCGCCTTCGCCCAGGCTGCGTTGCATCAGCACGGTATCGCGCCATTCACCATGCTTATGGCCCACCGAGCGCAGCGTGCCCACAGGATGAAAACCCTGGCTGGCGTGCAGCGCCAACGACGCGGCGTTGCGGCTGTCGCCCACCACCGCCAGCATCTGACGCCAACCCGCCGCGGTGCAGCGTGTGATCAGCTCAGCCAGCAGCTTGCCGCCGATGCCCAAGCCGGCCCGGCCGGCCTTGACGTAGACCGAGTCCTCGACCGTGTGGCGGTACGCCGGGCGCGGACGGTAAGGGGTGACGTAGGCATAGCCGACGACCTCGCCGTTGATCTCGGCCACCAGGTGCGGCATGTCTTTTTCCAGCACGCCCGCGCGGCGCTGCCGCATTTCGGCGATGGAAGGCGGCTCCAGCTCGAACGACGCGGTGCCGTGTTCGACATGGTGGGCGTAGATGGTCTTGATGGCGGGCAGGTCTGCTTCCGCGCTGTCGCGGATCAGGACGGTAGGGGTGGTGGGGGGCATAACAGGGCCGGCAGGTAGAAGGGAAAAAATCCAGCCGCCAGTGTGGTCCGAAATAAATCATAAATAAAGCTTTGGAAGATTATGATTTGCATAAGCAAAATTTTTGGTGGACGCCATGCGCGGCTTGAACCTGGACCACCTGCGCCTCTTCGCGCAGGTCATTGAGCTGGGCAGTTTCTCTGCCGCCGCCGAGCGCGGGGGCGTGACCCAACCGGCGGTCAGCCTGCAGGTGCGCCAGTTGGAAAGACGTTTTGGCTTGAAGCTGGTCGAGCGGGTCGGCCGCCGGGCCGGGCCGACGGCGGCGGGGCTTGAACTGCTGACCCATATCCGCGTGATCGACGCCGCGCTGGCGCAGGCCGAGCAGGCCATGACCGCGCATGCCTCGCAGGTGTCCGGCCGCATCCGGCTGGGCACGGGCGCCACCGCCTGCACCTATCTGCTGCCTCCCGTGCTGGCCCAGTTGCGCCGCCGCTTTCCCGCGCTGGACATTGTGGCCAGCACCGGCAACACGGCGGACATGCTGCGCGGGCTGGAGAGCAACACGCTGGACATGGGGCTGGTGACCTTGCCCGCGCCGGGCCGGATGTTCCAGGTGACGCCGCTCATGGAAGACGAATTCGTGGCCATCTTTCCCGCCCGCGACGCGGCCTCCATTCCCATTCAGGTGACGCCGCAGGCATTGGCGCCGTGGCCCCTGGTGCTGTTCGAGCCCGGCGCCCGCACGCGCCGTCTGGTGGATGACTGGTTCGAGGCGGCGGGCGTGGCGGCCAAGCCCTTCATGGAGCTGGGCAGTACCGAAGCCATGAAGGAGATCGTGGCGGCGGGGTTGGGCTGCGCGGTGCTGCCCAAGCTGGCGGTGTCGGGCGCGGGGCACCGCGATGCGCTGGCGGTGCATGCGCTGACGCCCCGCCTGTCGCGCGAGCTGGCCATCGTGATGCGCCGCGACAAGCCGCTTAGCCGGGGCCTGCGCCACCTGCAAGAGGCGCTGCTGGCGCTGCGGGAGTAAGGGTCCGGGCGGCTCGCGGGCAGCGCCGCCCCGATACAGCGTATTATTTAGCGTTTTGCCGCCACGCTAACAGCACTCGAGACAAATCATGCCGCACTACCGTTCCCGCACATCGACCCACGGCCGTAACATGGCCGGCGCCCGCGCCCTGTGGCGCGCCACTGGCATGAAGGACGGTGATTTCGGCAAGCCGATTATCGCGGTGGTGAACTCCTTCACGCAGTTCGTGCCGGGCCACGTGCACCTGCGCGACCTGGGCGCGCTGGTCGCCAAGGAAATCGAAGCCGCTGGCGGCGTCGCCAAGGAATTCAACACGATCGCCGTCGATGACGGCATCGCCATGGGCCACGGCGGCATGCTGTATTCGCTGCCGTCGCGCGAACTCATCGCCGACTCGGTCGAATACATGGTCAACGCGCACTGCGCTGACGCCATGGTCTGCATTTCGAACTGCGACAAGATCACCCCGGGGATGCTGATGGCCGCCATGCGCCTGAACATTCCCGTCGTGTTCGTGTCCGGCGGCCCGATGGAAGCAGGCAAGGTCAAGTCGCCCACCGACGGCAAGGTCATCGCCAAGATCGACCTGATCGACGCCATGATCAAGGCCGCCGACCCGAAGGTGTCGGACGCCGAAGTCGCCGAAGTGGAACGCAGCGCCTGCCCGACGTGCGGCTCCTGTTCCGGCATGTTCACCGCCAACTCGATGAACTGCCTGACCGAAGCCATCGGCCTGGCGCTGCCGGGCAACGGCACCATCGTGGCCACGCACGCATGGCGCAAGGGCTTGTTCGAGCAAGCCGGCCGCCTGGTCGTCGACCTGTGCCGCCGCTATTACGTGGAAGAAGACGAATCGGTCCTGCCGCGCAACATCGCCACCAAGAGCGCCTTCCAGAACGCGATGGCGCTGGACGTGGCCATGGGCGGCTCCACCAATACCGTGCTGCACTTGCTGGCTGCCGCGCAAGAAGCCGGCGTGGACTTCACCATGGCCGACATCGACCGCATTTCGCGCAAGGTGCCCTGCCTGTGCAAGGCGGCGCCCGCCACCGACAAGTACCACATTGAAGACGTGCACCGCGCGGGCGGCATCCTGGGCATCCTGGGTGAACTGGCGCGCGCCGATCTCTTGGACCTGTCTTGCGGCAACGTGCACAGCGGCACGCTGGGCAACGCCATCCAGCAGTGGGACGTGGCCGGCGGCGCAAGCGAAGAAGCGCAGAAGTTCTACCGCGCGGCCCCCGGCGGCATCCCGACCACGGTTGCCTTCAGCCAGGACGCCACCTTCCTGACGCTGGACACCGACCGCAAGACGGGTTGCATCCGCAGCAAGGAAAACGCGTATTCCAAGGACGGCGGCCTGGCCGTGCTGTACGGCAACCTGGCCGAGAAGGGCTGCATCGTCAAGACGGCCGGCGTGGACGAATCGCAATGGGTCTTCACGGGCCGCGCCCGCGTGTTTGAAAGCCAGGACGACGCCGTTGAAGGCATCCTGGGCGACAAGATCGTGGCGGGCGACGTGGTCGTGATCCGCTACGAAGGCCCCAAGGGCGGCCCGGGCATGCAGGAAATGCTGTACCCCACGTCGTACCTGAAGTCCAAGGGCTTGGGCAAGACCTGCGCGCTGTTCACCGATGGCCGTTTTTCGGGCGGTTCGTCGGGCCTGGTGATCGGCCACGCCTCGCCGGAAGCGGCCGAAGGCGGCACGATCGGCCTGGTGGAAGAGGGCGACGTGATCGAGATCGACATCCCGAATCGCAAGATGCACCTGGCCGTGTCCGACGAAGAACTGGCCCGCCGCCGCGCCGCGATGGATGCGCGCGCGGATGGTTGGGAGCCCGTCGGGCGTGAGCGTGTGGTGTCGCAAGCCTTGCAGGCTTATGCGGCGTTGGCCACGTCTGCCGATCGCGGCGCGGTGCGTGATCTGTCGCAGTTGAAGCAGAAAGCCAAGCGTTGATCGAGCGGGATTGATGCAGAAAGCGGCGCCCTTTTGGGGCGCCGTTTTTTTGGGCTGGCGCGGCGTCAGCGTTGATGCGGGATGCCGCTGCGGGGTATTGCTACGGGGTACTGCTACGGGGTACTGCATTAAAGCTGTAAATTCCCTACATAGCAGATAGGCTGTTTTTCAAGCGCAAGGACGCTTCATATGGCTTTGAATTCCGACGCATTGCGCGTGTTCCTGGGGGTGGTGGATGCCGGGTCGCTTAGCGCCGCCGCCGAACTCCTGGGCCAGACCGCATCAGGTGTCAGCCGCGCGCTGTCGCGGCTGGAAGAAGATTTGGGCGTGATGCTGCTGAACCGCACGACACGGCGCATGGAGCTGACGGAAGAGGGCGCGCATTTTCTGCCCAAGGCGCGGCAGATCGTTGCGTCGTTGGAAGAGGCCGAAGAGTGCATGCGCATGGTGCATCAGCGGCCGGCGGGACGCTTGCGGGTGGATGCGTCGGTGCCGGTGATGCTGCATTGCGTGGTGCCGCATGTAGGGGAATTCCGGCGCGAGTATCCCGAGATATCGCTGGAGCTGACCAGCAACGACCGCATCGTGGATTTGATTGAGCACCGAACAGATGTTGCGATCCGCATGGGTCCGCTGACGGATTCCACCCTGCACGCGCGCGTTCTACGGCCGTCGCCGCGCTGGATGATGGCAAGCCCTGAATACATCGCCCGGCATGGGGCGCCGGAAACGGTGGAGGATTTGGCCAAGCATGAGGTGCTGGGCTTTACACAGCCCGAAAGCCTGAACTTGTGGCCGCTGAAGCACGCGGGCGGGTCAAGTTATCAGGCGACGCCGACCTTGGCGACGTCAAGTGGGGAAACGCAACGGCAGTTGGCGTTGCGTGGGGTGGGCATCGCGTGTTTGTCTGACTTTGTGGTGCGCGAGGATATTGCGGCGGGACGGTTGGTGAAGGTGATGGAAGGGGTGTATAGCGATCAGTTGCAGCCGATGCACGCGGTGTACCACCGCAACACGCAGCTGTCGCGGCGGATTGCGTGTTTTTTGGATTTTTTTGCGGGGCGGGTTTGATGGGTTGCGCGCGATGGGTGGTTGCTTGCTTTTGGCGGTGATGTCGCGCTTCACCCATCCTACGGGGACCGGTCATTTGTAGGATGGGTGAAGCGCGCGCGGCGCGTCACCAATTGGCTAATGGTGATCGCGCGTAACCCATCATGCAAGCCTACCCATGCAACGCCCGCCCAAACGCGCTTAACACCGATTCATGCAGGGTCTCCGACAAGGTCGGGTGCGCGAAGACGGTGTGCATCAGATCTTCCTCGGTTGCTTCCAATGATGCTGCCACGCCGTACCCGGTGATCAACTCGGACGCTTCCGGGTGAATGATGTGCGCGCCCAGCAGTTCGCCTGATTTTGCGTCGAACACGGTCTTCACCAGGCCTTGGTCTTCGCCCATGGCGATGGCCTTGCCGTTGCCCGCGAAGCTGAATTTGCCGACGCGGATCTCGCTGCCGTGCGCCTTCGCGTGTTCGCGCGCGCGGGCTTCCGTCATGCCGATGCTGGCCACTTGCGGGTACGAATAGGTGCAGGCGGGAATGCGCAAGGGGTCGATGGCGTGCACGGATTTTCCGGCAATGGCTTCCACGCACAGCACGCCTTCGTGGCTGGCCTTGTGGGCAAGCCAGGGTGCGCCGGCCACGTCGCCGATGGCGTAGACGCCGGGCTCGGCGGTGCGGCAAAAACCATCGGTGACGATGTGGGTTTTCTCGACCTTTACGCGCGTCTTCTCCAGCCCCAGGTTTTCGACATTGCCGACGATGCCGGCGGCGACGATGACGCGGTCTACCTCCAGGTCTGTCTTCTTGCCTTGCTGCTCCAACGTCACCTTCACGCCCGTGTTGGTCAACGCAGACGCGGTGACGGCGCATTGCGTCATGACGCGGATGCCTTGCTTTTCGAATGCCTTGCGTGCCAACTGCGAAATTTCCGCGTCTTCTTGCGGCAGGATTTCGGGCGTCATGTCGATCAGCGTGACTTCAGATCCGATGGCGCGGTAGAAGCTGGCGAACTCCGCGCCGATGGCGCCTGCACCCACCACCAGCAAAGTCTTCGGAATCTCGGTGGGCATCAAGGCCTGGCGATAGGCCCAGATGCGTTCACCCACCGGCAACGCGGGTAGTTCGCGGGCGCGTGCGCCGGTTGCAAGAATGATGTGCTTGGCCGCCAGCGTGGTGCCGTTGTCGAGCGCCAGTTTGGTTGTCGGTAGCGTGCCGTTGTCGATCGACTGTTTGCCCGCCAGCGTCGTGCCGCTGTCGAGCGACAGCTTGCCCGCGCCCGCCAACGTGGCCGTGGCGGCAAACACCGTCACGCCGTTCTTCTTCATCAGGTGCGCAACGCCCTGGCCCAGCCGGCCCGCCACCTTGCGTGACCTTGCCACCATGGCGGCCAGGTCGGCGCGCGCCTCGCTGGAACCCGTCACGCCGTAGTGCGAGGCTTCCTGGCAGGCACGCAACACCGTCGCGCTGTGCAGTAGCGCCTTGGTGGGAATGCAGCCCCAGTTCAGGCAGATGCCGCCGAGCTCCGCGCGTTCCACCAGCGCCACCGACATGCCCAACTGCGCGGCGCGAATGGCGGCCACATAGCCGCCGGGACCGCCGCCCACGACGATCAGATCAAACTCGGTCTTCGTCATTGTGGCGGGCCTCACAGCAGAATCCGCACGGGGTTTTCGATCAGCGTGCGAAAGGCCGCCAGCCAGCGCGCTCCGACGGCGCCGTCCCCCGCGCGGTGGTCGGCCGCCAGGGTCACCGTCATGACGGTGGCTGCCACCAGCTCTCCGTTCTCGCCCACTACGGGGCGGCGTTCGGCCGCGCCCACGGCCAGGATGGCGGCCTGCGGCGGGTTGATGATGGCGGCGAACTGGGTGATGCCGTACATGCCCAGGTTGCTGACGGTCAGCGAGCCGCCGGTGAATTCCTCGGGTTTCAAACGGTTGACCTTGGCGCGGGCGGCCAGTTCGACGATCTCGGCGGCGATGGCGGACAGCGGCTTCACGTCGGCGTCGCGCACGATGGGCGTGACCAGGCCGCCGTCGGTGGCGACGGCCCCCGAGATGTCGGCGCCCGCGTGGTATTCGATGGCGTCGTCGTGCCAACTGACATTCACTTCAGGCACTTCGCGCAGCGCCAGCGCGGCGGCGCGCACGATGAAGTCGTTGACCGACAGCTTCACCGCGCCGCCATGATTGGCTTGCGACCGCAGCGCCAGCAGTGCGTCCATCTTGCAATCCACCGACAGGTAGAAATGCGGCACGTTCTGCTTGCTTTCCGTCAGGCGGCGGGCGATGGCGCGGCGCATGCCGGTGTGCGGCACGCGGCGGGCGGCCGGGCGGTTTGATGAGGCGAGGGCGGTGGTAGTGGCCAAACCGGATGCATCGGGCGCACGGTCGCGCGCGGCTTCGACGTCGCGGCGCACGATGCGGCCATGCGGGCCGGTGCCTGTCACGCCCAGCAGGTTCACATGCCATTGCGCGGCCAATCGGCGCGCCAAGGGGCTGGCGAACAGGCGTCCGCCGGGGACGGGAGTGTTGGCGGCGGGGGCAATGCCAGACGCGGATAGGATGGGCGCGGTGGGCGATCCAGCTCTGGGTTCCGTACTGCCCGACGATGCAACCGCCGCCGCCCCGCCATGTTCCTTCAACGCGCGATCAATCGCCGAGTCATCATCGCCGTCGGCCAGCAACACGCCAATCACCGTATTGATCGGCACCGCCGTCGCGCCTGCCGGGACCACGATGCGGCCCAGCACGCCCGCGTGTTCGGCGTTGATTTCGACAATTGCTTTTTCGGTTTCGATTTCCGCCAGCGCATCGCCGACGGCAACCGGGTCGCCTTCTTTCTTGAGCCACTGATGCAGGTTGCCGTCCGACGTATCGGCGGCAATTGAAGGGAGCTTGATAAGGTGAGCCACGATGTTCGTCCTAGTTTGCGGCGGCGGCCAGGTCGGGCCGGTAGGCGGCGGGATCGTCGTATTCGACCAGTTCCAGCACGTTGCCCTCGGGGTCGCGGAAGAACGCGAGCCAGGTGCCGGGGCGCACTTCCATCGGCGCGGGCGCGCTGTCGAACACCACGCCGCGCGCTTGCAGGCCGCGCACCACGCCGGCCAGATCACGCACGATGAAGGTCAGGTAGGTGGCGCCCTGGCGGTCCAGGATGGCCGCGCCGCGCACGGCGGCGTCAGGCGCCACGCTGGGTTGCAGCAGCTTGATGCGTTCGCCGTAAGGCGTCTGCAAGCGCGCCACGTCGTAGCCGTGCACGGTCAGCCCGGTAGCGCGCGCCTTGTCGGCAGGCACGCTCACGCGGTTCACCAGCGTCAGGCCGACGACGTCCGTGTAGAACGCCAGCAACGCGTCCAGGTCCTGGCAGCAGATGCCGACTTCCATCGGCACGGTCATGTGCAGTGCGCTCATGCCTGTTCTCCCAGATCGGCCAGCACATCGGCCAGGCCCGCCAGCACTTCCTCGGTGTCTGCGAACGCCGCGCGTTCCAGCACCTTCGAGATGCTGGGTGACGCTTCGCCGCCGGTGACGCGCTTGATCGGCTGATCCAGCCAATCGAAGTAGCGACGCTGAATCTCGTCGGACAGCATCGCGCCATAGGACGTGCCGCGCGCGCCTTGCTCCACGATCAGCACGTTGTTGGTCTTCTGGATGCTGGCGCCGATGGTGTCCCAATCGAGGCTGGCGCGGTCCAGCGTGCGCAGGTCGATCACTTCGGCGTCTACGCCTGCTTCCTCGGCCGCCTTGAGCGCGCGGCTGACCATCGACAGGTACGTCAGGATGGTGACCTTGCCGCCCTCGCGGCGCACGCGGGCGCGGCCAAACGGAATGGCGTAGTCCAGGTCGCCGTCGGCCACGTCGCCCGACGACGCATACAAGTCCACGTGTTCGATGACCAGCACCGGGTCCTTGGAGGCCAGCGCGGTGTTCATCAGGCCCACGTAGTCATACGGCGTAGAGGGCGCCACGATGCGCCAGCCCGGCGCGGTGGCGAAGATGCCGGCCGGGTCCATCGAATGCTGCGAGCCGTAGCCCGTGCCCATCGCGACCTTGGTGCGCAGCACGAAAGGCACGTCGATGTCGCCGCCGAACATGTGGCGGGCCTTGCCGATCTGGTTGAAGATCTGGTCGGCCGCCACCCACATGAAGTCGGGGTACATGAATTCAACGATGGGCTTGTAGCGCCCGTCCATCGCCAGGCCGCCGCCCAGGCCGGCGAAGGCGTTCTCGGAAATCGGGGTGCCCAGCACGCGGTCGGGATACTTGTCCTTCAGGCCGCGCGTGGCGCCGTTGGTGCCGCCCTTCAAGCGGTGCACGTCTTCGCCCAGCACCACGACGCCGGGGTCGGTTTCCATGCGACGGTCCAGCACGTCGGCCACCGCATCGACGAACTTGCGTTCGACCTTGGCGCCCGTGTAGTCGTCGGCGTCCTGGTAGCGCAGGTCGGCCAGCTCGGAACCATCACTGCGCAGGCCCACGTCGCGGAAGTCCGGACGTGGCCAGAGGTCGGCGCGCACGCGGCGCTTGCCGCCGTCAGCCGCTTCGGTCAGGCGGCTGCATACGTCTTTCATGACGTCCTTGCAGCGTTGGCGCAGCGCGTCCACTTCCGCTTGCGTGATCAGTTGGCGGCCGATCATTTCGGTGGCGATCTTGTCCAGGGGATCGCGACGGCGCCACTGGGCTTCTTCGTCCTTCGTGCGGTAGCCAAAGGCGCTGCCGGGAAACGGGCCGTTCTGGTGGAAGAAGCGGTACACGTCCACTTCCACGATGGTCGGGCCGTTGCCGGCGCGCATGTGCGCCACGGCTTCCGACATGGCCAGGTGCACGGCCAGCGGGTCCATGCCGTCGACTTTCCACGCCGGAATGTTGAAGGCCAGGCCGCGCGCCGACAGGCGCGGTTCGGCGGTGGACTCTTCCACCGTGGTGGACACGGCGTAGCGGTTGTTTTCGATGAAGAAGCACAGCGGCGTTTTCCACGCGGCGGTCAGGTTCATCGTTTCCAGCACGGACCCGATGTTCACCGCGCCGTCGCCGAAGTAGGTGACGGCCACGCGGTCGGTGCCCGCGTGCTTGTGCGCCCAGCCCGCGCCCGCGGCCAGCGGCACGCCGCCGCCCACGATGGCGTTGGTGCCCAGCGCGCCCGCTTCCAGCCAGCGCAGGTGCATGCTGCCCCCACGGCCCCGGCAATAGCCTTGCGCCAGGCCCATGATCTCGGCCAGCGTCTTTTGCAGGACTTCATCAATGGCGGGCGTGAGCGGGTTGCGCGGGTCCAGGCCCAGCGGGGCCACGTGTTGCAACGCCTTGGCCAGGAACTGGTGGTGCCCGCGATGCGAGCCGTTGATCTGGTCGCCCGCGCCCAGGGCCAGCACGGAACCGACCGCGCCGCCTTCCTGGCCCACGGACGAGTGCGCGGGGCCGTGCACCAGGCCTTCGGCGGCCAGGTCCAGCACGGCCTCTTCAAAGGCGCGTATCCAGTGCAACTGGGTGAGCATGGTGCCGAGCAGGGCGGGGTCCGCCTGCTGCCAGTCGCCGGCGTCAACCGTCAGTTGCCGCCAGGGCGCTTGGGACTCAAGCGGTTGGTAGGTGGCCATGAGTGTGTCTCCAGAATGTTTTTAGCGTCAGTGCGATTAAAGGTAGCTGTAGCGGCTCCAGCCGCCATCGGCCACCAGGGTGTGTCCGGTGATGTAGGCGGCCTGGCGCGATGCCAGGAAAACCGCCAGGTCGGCCATTTCGGCCGGCTGCGCCATGCGCCGCAGGGGCGTGCGCTGTTTCAGGCGTTCGGGGTCAAGACGGCCGCGCGCCGCCAGGTCGCGCACCAGGTCGGTTTCAACGTAGCCGGGCGCCAGCGCATTCACGCGCACCCCCATCGGGCCCCATTCCACCGCCAGTGTTTCGGTCAAGAGCACGACGGCGCCCTTGGTGGCGCAGTAGGCGGCGCGGTCGGGCGCGGCCACCACGCCGTACATCGAGGCCAGGTTGATGATGCTGCCCGAGCCGGCCGGCACCATGCGGCGGCCCGCCGCCTGCGCGCAAAGAAATACGCCCGTCAGGTTGATGTCCACGGCGCGGCGCCATTCATCCACGGTGACTTCCAGCGTGGGCTTGTTGGCGGAGATGCCGGCGTTATTGATCAATACGTCGATGCCGCCCCAGGCCTGTTCGACCTGGGCGAACGCGCGCTCGACCGCGTCGGCGTCGGTCACGGATGCCTGCACGGCCATGGCGTCGCCGCCCGCCGTTTTCAAGTCCGCCACGGCGGCGTCCAGCGCAGTGGCGTCCATGTCCAGCAAGGCCACGCGCGCGCCTTGGCGCACAAAGGCCTGCGCGGTGGAAAAGCCGATACCCTTGGCGCCGCCGGTAATGACGACGCGCTGGCCACGCAGCTCGCTGTGGATGACTTCTGTGGTGTGGTCCAAGATAGATGCCTGTAGAGGATTTGCGTACGGGCGGCGGTCAGACCGCCAGCCATTCCTGGACGACGTCCTGGCGCTCATGCAACTGCGCGGGCGGTCCTTCGAACACGATGCGGCCATGGCCCATGACGCTGACGCGCGTCGACACTTTCAGCGCAATCGTCAGCTTCTGTTCCACCAGCACGACCGACACGCCGCGCTTGTGGATATCGCGGATCACGTCGGCGATGACTTCCACGATCTTCGGCGCCAGCCCTTCGGTGGGTTCGTCGATCAGCATGACCTTGGGGTTGCCCAGCAGCGAACGGCACATGGTCAGCATCTGCTGTTCGCCACCCGACAGGTTGCCCGCGCGGGTGTTGCTGCGTTCCTTCAGGCGCGGGAAATAGTCGAACATCTGCGCGGCGGTCCAGTGCGGCGCGTCGTCGCGCTTGGGCTGTTCGCCCATGCGCAGGTTTTCGTCCACGGTCAGGTTGGCGAAGACCTCGCGTTCTTCCGGCACAAAGCCCAACCCGGCGCGCGCGATTTCAAAGGGGCGCTTGTTGGTGATGTCGCGCCCTTCAATGGCGATGCGGCCACCGGTCACGTCCACCAAGCCCATGATGCTCTTCAGGGTGGTGGAGCGGCCCGCGCCGTTGCGGCCCAGCAGGCTGACGACTTCGCCGCGTCCGATGGACAGGTCGATGCCATGCAGGATGTGGCTCTTGCCGTAGTGCGCATGCACGCCTTGCAGGCTGAGCAGGGGCGATGAAGGGGTTGGGTGCGGGGTTGGGTGCGCAGTTGGGTGCGCAGTTGCGTGAATGGTCATACCGTTTCCTCTCCCAGGTAGGCTTCGCGCACGCGGGCGTCGCCACGGATGGCGGCGGGCGTGCCGGTGGCCAGGATCTCGCCGTACACCAGCACGCTGATGCGGTCGGCCAAGGAAAACACCACCTGCATGTCGTGCTCGACGATCAGCAAGGTGCAGTCGCGCGTAACGTCCTTGATCAGTTCCACCGTGTAATCGACTTCGTGCTGCGACATGCCGGCCATGGGTTCATCCAGCAGGATGACCTTGGGGCGCGAGGCCAGCGTCATGCCGATTTCCAGCGAGCGCTGTTCGGAATAATTCAGGTCGCCCGCGGCGGTGTGTTGCTTGGGCGTCAGCCGCACCTTTTCCAGCAGACGGTCCACGTCTTCGTTCACCCCGCGGTTGCGCGCGATGGGGCGCCAGAAGTTGTAGACCAGCCCGTGCATGCGCTGCACGGCCAGGCGCAGGTTTTCACGCACGGACAGGCGCGGGAACACATTGGTGATCTGGAACGAACGCGCCAGCCCCAGCCAGTTGATGGCTTCGGGCGCCAGGCCGCCGATGGATCGCGAGCGCAGGCTGATGTCGCCCGAGGTGGGCGCGAACGAGCCTGACATCAGGTGAAACAGCGTGGACTTGCCCGCGCCGTTGGGGCCGATGACCGCATGGCGTTCACCGGCTTCGATCGCCAGGTTTACGCCCCGGATGATTTCCGCTTGGCCAAAGGACTTGCGCACATCGGTCAGGGTCAGGATCTCGTGGCTCATTTTGCGGGCTCCAGCACAGGGGCGGCATCGCCGTCGTTACGCCACAGGGCCAGCGCCCAGCGGCAGGCGGCCAGCCCGAAGGCGAACAGCGCTACAGGGACCAGCCAGGTCGACAAGGCCAGCGGCGCCCAGTCTTGGCCGAACAGCGTAATGGCGGGCCAGCCGGCGTCGGGGTTCATGGCCAGCAGCGAACGGTAGTCGCGCGCGAACATGCGTTGCAGCAGTTCCACCGAGAACACGGTGGCGGCAGTCAACAGCAGGCCGCCCGCCACCGATACCAGCGCGCGCGGCAGCCAGTTGGCCAGGCCGCGTTCACGCAGCGACTTGGCGGCGCGCTGCACCAGGCCCACCAGGCCATCGGGCACGAACAGCATCACCAGAACAAACAGAACACCTTGGTACAGCAGCCACGAGCGCGTGATGTCGGCCAGCGTCTGCGACAGGAACGTCAGCACGGCGGCACCCAGTACGGGGCCCAGAAATGCATTCACGCCGCCGATGTAGGCGAACAGCACGGCGTCGGTGGACAGCTTGACCTCAAACAGCACGTAGTTGCCGGCTTCGATGTTCAAGGCCTGCAAGCCGCCCGCGATGCCGGCGAACATGGCCGACAAGGCAAACACCATGGTCTTGAGCGTGTGCGGGCGGTAGCCCAGGTAGCGCAGGCGGTTGGCGTTTTCGCGCAGGCCCAGCGTCAAACGGCCCAGCGGCGTGCGGGTCAGGCCGTACAGCGCGGCAAGCGAAATCAGCACCCAAGCCAGCACCAGGAAGTACACCTCGATGTCGGAACCAAAGGTAAAGCCCCAGGCCGGCATGCGCATGGCGGACACGCCCGCTTCGCCGCCGAACACACCTTTCAGGTGCGGCGCCAGCGCGTGCAGCAGTTCGGCCAGCGCCAGCGTGATCATCGAAAAGTACACGCCCGAACGCATGGTGGCGAACCAGCCGGCGACTAGCCCGAACAACAGCCCGGCCACGCCGCCCACCAGCGGCATCAAGGGCGTGGGCAACAGGCCCGCGCCGCCCAGGGCATTCATGGCGTGGATGGTGGCGAAGGTGCCCACGCCGAAGTACGCGGCATGGCCGAAGGACAGCATGCCGCCCTGGCCGGCCAGCAGGTTGAAGGCGCAGGCGAAGAGCGCGGCAATCAGCATCTGCACGGCGGCCACCAACTGGCCCGGGGGCAGCAGCCAGGGCAAGGCGCACAGCGCGGCCACGCACAGGGCCAGCAGCAAGGCGCTGGAAGCAAGACGGGTGTGGCTCATGCTTGCTCTCCCTTCAGTCCCGACGGCTTGACCAGCAGCACCACCAGCATCAGCAGGAAGGGCAGGGTGGCCGCCAGGCTGGACACCTTCACGGTCATCAGGCCGCCCACGCTTTCGGCCCATTCACCCGCGCCGAACAGGCCGAAGAGCGACGCGAGGCTGGCGTCGATACCGACCGAGAACGAACTGATCAAGCCGATCAGCAACGAGGCGATCATGGCGCCTTCCAGCGAGCCCAGCCCGCCCACGACGACCACCACGAACACCAGCACGCCCAATTCAAGCGCCATGTTGGGGTTGGTGGTGTAGAACGCGCCCGCCACGGCGCCGGCAAGGCCGGCCATGGCCGCGCCCACGCCGAACACGCTCATGAAGACGAGCGGCACGTTGTGGCCCAGCGCCTCGGCCATGCGCGGCCGGTAGATGGCCGAGCGCACGACGATGCCCACGCGGGTGCGCGACAGCAGCAGGTAGATGACGGCGAACATCGCCAGCGACACGCCGCCCATCAAGAGGCGGTAGAAGGGGTAGTCCGCGTCGAACACACGGAAGGCCGCGAAGTTCAGGAATTGGGGAACGCGGTAGTCAACGGGGAAGTCACCGTAGAACAGCTTGATGAGCTCGGCCACGATGAAGGCCAGCCCGAAAGTGACCAGCAGTTCCTGCGCATGGCCGAACTTGTGGACGCGGCGCAGGAAAAAGCGTTCCACGCCCATGCCCAGCACGCCCGCGATAAGGGTGGCCAGCACCAGCGCCGTCCAGAAGCCGGTGACGGGCGAGAGCGTATAGGCGGCGTAGGCGCCGATCATGTAGAACGAGGCGTGCGCGAAATTCAGCACGCCCATCATCCCGAAAATCAGCGTCAGGCCCGCCGACACCATGAATAGCAGCAGGCCGTAGATCACGCCGTTCAACAGCGAGACGGTAAAGTATTCCATGTCTGATCCATCATTCTTGCGTCAAGACGGCGGGGCGTGTTGCGAGCCGGCCCGCGCCGGGGGAGCATGTTTTTTTTGGGGGGTGTGGTGGTGGGTTGCGCGCGGTTATCGAA
>NZ_JBHFIZ010000037.1:867563-933927 GCF_057334535.1 Achromobacter colocynthidis | reverse complement strand
GGTTA
The DNA here is from genome assembly GCF_057334535.1 of Achromobacter colocynthidis. Lineage (NCBI taxonomy): Bacteria > Pseudomonadati > Pseudomonadota > Betaproteobacteria > Burkholderiales > Alcaligenaceae > Achromobacter > Achromobacter colocynthidis. The sequence continues at coordinate 933,922 of NZ_JBHFIZ010000037.1, read as the reverse complement.
TCCCCCCCCCCCAAACCCATCACGCAGCCTATTCAGGCCGCTTCATCTTGCACGTTGCCTGCACCGGCGCCGACACGTCCGCCGCCGCCAACACCTTCACCGGCTCAAAGCCCATGTCCGTGCCGTCGGCCTTGTACTTGGCGTTCTTGCTGACCTTGGACACCACCATCGGCAACTGCACCTGATGGTCTTCGGCGCGCATCGTGTAGGTGCCCAGCGCCGACGTATAGGTGACCTTTTCCAGCGCGTTGGCCAGCGCCGGGACGGACAGCTTGCCGTCCTGGGGCTGCACCTGTTTCAGCGCTTCACCCAGGAAACGCACGCCGATCACCGTCTGCGGTTCCGTATAGCTGGGGTAGTGGCCGGTCTTGGCCTTGTAGTCTTCGGCGAACTTGGCGCCTTCTTCACCCGCCGCTTCGATGTTGTACGGGTGGGCGATGTAATGCCCCATCGCCACCTCGCCCGCGTTGGCCAGGTTGCCCACCTGGTCCAGGAACACGGTGGCGAAACGCACCTTGAGGCCGCCGGCCTGCGTGGCCTTCATCAACAGCAGCAGGTCGTTGGACCAGTTGCCCGTGATGACGGTGTCGGGCGAAGCCGCGCGGATGCGCGCGACGTAGGGCGCGAAGTCCTGGATCTTGTTGACTTCGTGCAGCGTCTTGCCCACCACTTCATAGCCGTATTGCTTGGCGAAACGCTCGGTGGCGTCCTCCATGTCCTGGCCCCAGGAATAGTTCTGGTTGATGGCGTACACGCGCTTGCCCAGCGTGCCGTCGGCCGACATGACCGAGGCCAGCGACTTCACGCGCAGGTCGGCATTGGTGGTGAAACGGAAGTGGTAGAAGTGGCACTTCTGGCCGGTCAGTTCCAGCGCTTCGCCGCCCACGTTCAGGAAGACGACTTCCTTGCCGGGGTTGCGCAGGTTGTGCTTGCGCACGTCTTCGGTCAGTTGGCCCGAGATGGCCGACGACGAGCCTTGCACCAGTACTTGCACGCCTTCGGCGGCGGCGGCGCGGAAGCGGTCGGAGGCGCCGACAGGGCCGCCCTGGTTGTCGAATTCAACCAATTCCAGCGGCTGGCCGTTCCAGCCGCCGGCCGCGTTGATGCGGTCCAGTTCATATTTGACCGCGGCGCGGAACATCAGGCCGGTTGAGGCCTGCGGGCCGGACAGCGTTTCGATCAGGCCGATCTTGACGGGTGCGGCGTGTGCCGATGCGGCGATGCCGGCCAGGCACAGCAGGCCGGTGGTGAAAGCCAATTTCATGCGTGTCTCCTCCGTGGGACGGGAGTGGTGTTGTGTGCGTAAAGAATGCGTACGACCGTCAAACAAGCGCGCTTGGTGGCGGCTTTTGCAGGCCGGAGACGGGCAAATCGGGGTGGGGGGTATCGCAAGATGGGGGCGAACACCGTCGTGCTGCCGGTGGTATTCACCCTGTTGTCCCCGTCCTGTTTTGCGGCGCTTCGGCCTTGTTTTTCTCTGACTGGCTTGCCTGGAAACCTGAGTTGCTTTACGCTTTCCGGATAAGTTGTCAGTTAACTTTTATAAGTTGTCTGATAAATAATAGGGCAAGCGTTTTTCTCGTGTCAAGCGGCGCATTCAGGAGTTCAATCGCAGATGACACGGCGATCAAAGCGATCGTCGAAACCGCACACAGAAGACAAAAGACAGACGACTGGAGACAGGATGATTTCATTTGAAGGGCAGGTAGCCGCGATCACGGGCGCGGGCAATGGCATCGGCTTGGCAACGGCGCGCCTGATGGCGGCCCATGGCGCCCGCCTGGTGCTGACGGACATTGACGGCGCGCGCCTGGACGACATCGCCGCCGAACTCGACCCGACCGGCCAACGCATCTATACGCATGCGCTGGATGTGTCGGTGTCGCATGATTGCGAACGGGTGTTCGAGGCGGCGGCCAAGCATTTCGGTGGGCTGGACCACCTGGTGCATTGCGCCGGCATCTACCCGGAACAACTGGTCAAGGACACCAGCGACGAGGCCTGGCGCACGCTGATGCGTGTGAACCTGGACGGCACCTTCTATGCGTGCCGCGCGGCCCAGCGCCATCTGCGCCACAACGGGTCGATCGTGCTGCTGACCTCATTGGCCGCGCAGCGCGGCAGTTACGCGCATGCGGCGTATTCGGCGTCCAAGGGCGCGGTGCAAAGCTTCACCCGCAGCCTGGCGCTGGAACTGGCGCCGCAGATCCGCGTGAATGCGGTGGCGCCGGGCATCATCGCCACGTCCATGACGCATGAGCTGATCGGACAGAAGGGCGCGCACCTGCTGGAAAGCACGCCGCTGCGCCGCTTTGGCACGGCCGATGAAATCGCGGGGGCGATCGCCTTCCTGTGTTCACCGCTGGCGGGCTTCGTGACGGGTGAAGTCATGCAGGTCAACGGCGGCATCTATATCGCTTAAAGTGCAGGACGCAACCATCACGTTTCCCCGACCTTCCATGCCGCCGAATCAAGATCAGGATCCGCCGCGCACCGCGCCCAAGAGCTCACTTTCCGCCGCGTTGGGCGATGCGCTGGCCGAGCAGATACGCCAAGGGGCGCTGGCCCCCGGCGACCGCCTGCCCACCGAAAAACAGTTGACCGAAACCTATTCGGTCAGCCGCGCGGTGGTGCGCGAGGCGCTGGCGCGCCTGAAGTCCGAAGGGCTGATCACGTCGCAGCAGGGCAGCGGCGTGTTCGTGGATCCCAACTTTCAGCGCAACGCCTTTCGCATCAACGCGCCCACGCCCGGCGACACGCAAGACCTGGAACACATCCTGGAATTGATGCTGTCCATTGAAGTGACCGCCGCGCGCTATGCCGCGCAGCGCCGCACGGATCAAGACTTGAAGAAGATGCGGCAGGCGCTGGTCGGCATGGAATACGCGCTGATCAACGACAAGCTGGGCGACGAGGAAGACTATCAATTCCATCAGGCCATCGTGCAGGCCACGCATAACCCGCACCTGGTGTCGTTGAACGATTATCTGGAAGCGAATGTGCGCCGCGTCATCCGCAGTGCGCGCCACAACACGGCGCGCCGGTATGCCGAGCGGATGGCGGCGGTGCAAAGCGAGCATCAAGCCATCTTCGTCGCCATTGAAGGGGCAGACCCGGACGCCGCCGGCCGCGCGGCCGAACAGCATCTGCGTAACGCGGCCGACCGCTTGCGGCTGTTCCAGGCGGAACGCCCCGCGCCGGTGTAGCGGGCGGGGCGTCGGTGTGGAGTGCTGTGCGTGGATGTGGTTTTGGCTGCGGGGCGGGGTACGGGTTTGTGTGCCTAGGCGAACGTCTGTTCCATTTCCCGCCGGAACTGCACCGCCGTTGACGTCTCGTCGTACTCCACGTCGCGCCAGCGTATGGCCTGCGACTGCCGCACCGGATTCTTGAGCTTGACGCCGTGCGACAGCCCCAAGGGCAGATAGCCTTCTTCCACCGAGTCGGGCGCCGGCATCAGCCGGCCAAACACCGTGTAGCCGCCTTCGCCGTCCAGGATCTGGCCCGCTTGCAGGTCGCGCTTGGCGGTGGCGACCACATCGCCGTGCCAACCGGCCGGCGCGCCGGTGGGTTCGCGCCGCAAGCCCACGCTGGCCACGCTGATGCCCAGTTCCAGGCCAATCAGGTGATAGGGCTTGTACATGGCGGTGTAGTTGCCGCTGGGGTCGGTGACCAGGCCGTATTCCTGGAAGCAGCGGCGCACGTAGTCGCTGTCGGCGGCCAGCGTCACGTAGACGCCCCAACGCAGGTCGCGAAACACGGGGCGGCCGTCGCGCTCCAGCGATGAAATCACTTCCACCTGGCCGCGATGGTGCAGGATGCCGCCGTCTTCGCGGGGGCGCAGCACGCGGGCCAGGTCGTCCACGCCGCACGGCGGAAAATGCAGGCCCGATGGCGAGGGCAAGAGGCCGGTGGCGTTCGATACCGCCGCCATTTCGATGGCGCTTTTGGTGCCGTCCAGAAAGCTGTTGAACATCTGCGCGTTGAAGTCGCCCGCGGCCACCATTTCAGCGGTGAAGCCGTAGTAGGGCCAGACGGTGTCGGGCGTGGATGTGTGAAATTCCGGCAGGTACTTGGTGCCCTTGCCGGCCGCCATGACCTCGAAGCCGCTGGCGCGCGCCCAGTCCACCATTTCGCAGATCAGGGCGGGCTGGTCGCCATAGGCCAGCGAATAGACGATGCCTGCTTCGCGCGCGCGGCGCGCCAGCAGCGGCCCGGCCAGGGCGTCGGCTTCAACATTGACCATGATGATGTGCTTGCCGTATTCGCAGCAGGCCAGCACGTGGGTGATGCCGGCGGCGGCTTGGCCCGTGGCGTCGATGACGATGTCGACGTCAGGGCTGGCGATGATGGCAAGCGGGTCGTCGCTGAAGAAAACCTTGCCGTTCTTCAGCGCGTCATTGGTGCTGCTGGCATTGAGTGCGCTGGCCGGCCAGCCCACCCGGGTCAAGGCGGCGCGGGCGCGGTCGGGCGCCAGATCGGCTACCGCCACCAGCCGCATGCCCGGCGTGCGGGGAGCCTGGCTCATGAACATGGCGCCGAACTTTCCGGCGCCCAGCAATGCAACACGCAAGGGCTTGTGGTCGGCTTCTCGCTGCTTGAGCAGACGGTGCAGATTCATAGTGCGGACTCCTCCGGGGTGGGGGTACAGCCAGCACAGAATAGTCCTAAATCATGACGACTGAACAGCGTCCAGCGGGCCTCATGCGTCCGCGGTATAGAGCTCGCCCGCCAGCACGTTGCGCCAGTTCGCCCAGGTGATGCGGGGGCGGTCGGTCACCTGCCGGTTGTAGGGCGCGTCAAACAGAATGTGCTTCCAGCGCGGCTTCACGGCGCCTTCAATTTTGGGCTTGTCGTCGATCAGCAGGTTGCCGTGCACCAGCGTCTTGTCCTTGGTCAGGATCAGCCGGTTGGTGGCGTCGCGACCCAGGTTCTTTTCCACCCACAGGTACTTTTCCGCCACGCAGTTTTCAAACTGCGAAAGTGGCGACGAGCAGATGCGCACGTCCATGCCCAATGCCAGCAGCTCGCGCACGGCGTCCAGCGCGCCCGGCACGGGCGGCAGCTCGCGGATGAAACCCGGCGCCGTGTAGATGGCCTCGGCCATCTTGCGTAGTTCGGGGGCGTAGTCCTCGCGGATGTGGAAAGACTTGCGGTCTTCGAATTCCACGGGCGGGATGTCGGGATGGCGCAGGCGCCAGGCGTCGAGGAACGCGTGTTCGAAGTCGGCCAGCACGCCGTCTTGGTCCAGCAGGATGATCATGGCAATCCCAGGAGTTGCAACCGCCTGATTGTGCCAGAGCGGCTACGGCGAAAGCGGACGCGATTGCGCCACGAGCCGGTAGCGGCTGCCGCCCGTCTGCGATTCGGACGCCACCAGCACCAGGCGGTCATAGCGCCAGATCAACGCGTCGGGCGGGGGCGGCGGCGGGTCGTCGCGTTCGATGTTGCGCAGCAAGGTGACGTGCGGGCGAAACGGCTGCGGCGGCGCGGCCAGGCCATAGTCGGCCAACCAGTGCCACAGGCCGTCGTGCATGGCTTGCAGTGGCGCGGGGGCCTCACGCGGCCCCGCCTCACGCGGCCCGGCCTCACGCGGCCCGGCCCACAGAATGCGCTGGCGCTTGAATACCCCGTAGCGATCCAACTCCAGTTCTCCCGGCGGCACACAGCGGTCGGGCGTGGCGGCGGCCAGTGCATCCGCCAACTGCGCTTCGACCGGCCCCAGGAAAGCCAGCGTCAAATGCAGTGTCTCGGTGCGCATCACGCGGCCGCCGCAATGCGGGCGGGCGGCTTGCGCCCATTCGGCCAAGGACGCGGCCAAGGGCGGCGACGGCCACAAGGCGAAGAAAAGACGGACGGCGGACATGCGCCGATTGTAGGCGCGGGACCCTTGCCAGGCGTTGTTTACGTCGCCGAAGCGCCGTTCAAGTCCCCGTGTTTTCCGACTTGCGCAGGCGAGACAGCGCGGTGTCGAAGCGTTCGACGCCCGGCCGCGCGGGGCGGTCAGGCTTATCGAAGCGTTCCACGCCGGGACGCGCGGGCTTGTCGAAACGTTCCACGCCCGGACGAGCCGGTTTGTCGAAGCGCTCGACGCCAGGGCGGGTGAAACGTTCCACGCGCGGTGGGCTTTGCGTTTTTGCCTGCGCGCTTTGGGCCGCGGCCTGTTCGCGCTTGGCGATGATCTCTTCGGCGCGCTGGTGGTGCGGCGCCATCTTGCGCACCATCACCCGGCCGTCACGCGGGAAATAATTGATGCGGCGCGCGTGCACGTCGCCCAGGTCCTGGGCCTTGACCGGAATGCCTTCGAGCTTCAGGTAATTCAGGACAAACACGCCATTGCGTTCGCCGATGTTCATCTGCTGCATGGCGCTTAGCACCGCGCCGCCGCCAAACACCTTGGCTTCCAGGCGGTCGCGCGAGGCGCCGGCCTTGAGCAATTCGTTGATCAGCACTTCCATGGCGAAAGCGCCGTAGCGCATCGTCGCCGACGCGGGCGACTGCATGTCGCCTTCCGGCAACATGAAGTGGTTCATACCCCCCACGCCGGTCACCGGATCGTGAATGCAGGCGGCGACACAGGACCCAAGAACGGTCGAGATCATCAGGTCTTCGTTGGTGACGTAGTACTCGTTAGGGAGCACTTTCACCGCTTGGCATTGGAACGCGCTGTCGAAGTAGTGGCGCGTTGCGCGGGCTTCAAGTCGGGAGACCATGGGACTTATCAGGCAAGAACGGCGATTGGGACATGAAGGACGAAGCCCTGCGGAACGTTATGTTTCAAAAAGTGTAGAAAAATTTCGCTTTATTCTTACATATCCCGAATGACAACGGGAGAAATGCTTGTAACGGCGGGGAGTGATGTGGCCCTGTTTACAGTCAGACGTAACGCCGAACGCCACCCCGGTGACGACGACCGAGCCAGCGGCCAGCAACTGGAAACCATCGTACACAGGCGCGCGCGGAGTCTTTCCCCGGATCACGGGGAGGTTCGGGCTTTATACGTGGCTTTAATGCGGAACCGGGGCGCGTGGAGTGAGGCGCCCCGGGAGGGTGAGGGCGCTTAAAAGCGGGTGCTGCGCGTCACCGACCAGCGGGCCGACAGCGCGCCCAGCGCGGCCGAAGCCACCACGGCGGTGACCAGGACAGACGCGCCGGGCAAATGCAGGGCAAATTCCGCGCCGTAGCTGCGGGCCAGCCCCAGCAGGGCGTCGTTCAGAGGCGACAGCGCAATGGCCGACACGCCGATGGCCAGCAGCGAGGCCACCGCGCCCGAGAGCGCGCCCAGATACAAGAAGGGGCGGCGCACGAAGGATTCCGTGGCGCCCACCAGGCGGGCGACGCCGATCTCTTCACGTTGCGACAGCGCTTGCATGCGCACGGTGTTGAACACCGTGGCCAACACCACGACGGCCACGCAGGCGGCAAGGAAACCCAGGCCGATGCGGGCAAAGCGCAGGATGGCCTCCAGGCGTTGCACCCAGGCGCTGTCCAACTGCACCAGGTCGACGTGGTTCCATTGTTTCCAGTCGCCCGCCAGCTTGTCGGCGCGGCCGGCCAGGTTGTCGCCATCGGCCAGCGTCACGACCACGGCATCGGGTAGCGGGTTGCCGGGCAGCACGGCCAGCGCCTGCTGCCAGGCGGGGTTGGCACGCAAGTCGGCAAGCGCCGCGTCGCGCCCGACCACGCGCACGGCGCGCACGTCGCTTTGGTAATCGTCCTTGATGCGCTTGGCCACGTCCGCGGCCGCGCCCGCCGGGGCATCCACGCGCATGAACACGGTGACTTCCGGCGTGACGGACATTTGGCGTGCAACGGGCTGCACGGACACGAGGATGGCGCTACCCAACAAGGGCAAGGCCAGCGCCAGAGCCATGACCAGCAGGTTGGCCAACGATGAGAACGGTTGCTTGGCCAGCCGGCGCACGGTGACCATCAACGCATAGCGGTGTTGCCGCAGCCAGGCGTTCATGACGAGGCTCCCGGATTACCCATGCCCGGTTCAGTGCGGCCGCTGGCGCGCGACGGGCCGGAAGAAGCGGGTTGCCCCGCGTCGGACGGTGGCGTGGCGGGGCCGTGCGAATCGGCGAACTTGCCCGGGTCGATGCGCAGGGTGCGCGAGGCGTAGCGCGCCATCAAGCCCTGGTCGTGCGAGGCAATCAGCGTGGTTACGCCCACGCGGTTGAAATCGCGGAACACGTTCATGATGCGCTGCGCGTTGTCATCGTCAAGGTTGGCGGTGGGTTCGTCGGCAATCAGGATGGCGGGCCGGTTCACGATGGCCCGCGCGATGGCCAGGCGCTGTTGTTCGCCGCCGGACAATTCAATGGGATTCAGGTCTTCCTTGCCCGACAGGCCTACCTTGTCCAGGGCGGCGCGGGCGCGCGACGCGGCGGAATCCCAGGGATGGCCCTGGACCGCCAGCGGCAGCATGACGTTTTCGAACGCGCTTCGATCGAACAGCAGGTGAGTGTCTTGCAAGATGACCCCCACGGCGCGGCGCAGATAAGGGCGCGCGCGGGCAGGCAGCTTGTCCAGCCGTTGCCCGTTGACCTGGATGGATCCGCGGCTGGCGGGCTCCAACCCGCCGATCAACTTGAGCAGCGTGGATTTACCGGCGCCTGACGGCCCGGATACAAAAACGAATTCTCCCGCGCTTACGCGGAAGTTGATGTCGGCCAGGATATTTCGGCCGCGACCATATGATTTGAATACGTGCTGGAATTCGATCATGGCGGCTGTCGGATGAAGCCGCAATAGTAACTCGGGGACAGGAGGCAGGCATAAGCCGATTCACGATGGTCCTGTGAAAAAGCGTTTCCGCGTGACCAGTTGGACACCTTTTGAGCAGAACGAAATGAACACATCTTCGAACGCCGTTCAACTGAAAAAAGGCGTCCCCGTTTTCGAACGAAAACATCAATTGATTTCGCCAGTGTCCCTATATTTCAAGGGAATTCCCGGATGTGCCCGCCCGTGTCCGGACGCTACCATCCGCCCCATGCTTCGGCCCAACCCGGCCGTTGCAAGCTCGATTTGTCCCACACGGAGATCACGATGAAAGTACTGAAACTCGCTGCTATTGGCGCGGCACTGTTCGCTGCATCCGCGGCTGCCAATGCGGGCGCGACCTTCGATAACGTTAAGAAGAAAGGGTTTGTCCAATGCGGGGTTTCAACGGGCATTCCGGGATTCTCGATTGCTGACAGCAAGGGCGAATACAAGGGCATCGACGTGGACATGTGCCGCGCCATCGCCTCGACCATGTTCGGCGATCCCACCAAGGTCAAGTTCACGCCGCTGAACACGCAGCAACGCTTCACCGCGCTGCAATCCGGCGAAATCGACGTGCTGACCCGCAACACCACCGTGACGCTGACGCGTGACACGACGCTGGGCCTGATCGGCGCGGGCGTGAACTACTACGATTCGCAAGGCGTGATGGTCTCCAAGGACCTGAACATCAAGAGCGCCAAGGAATTGAACGGCGCCACCATCTGCGTGCAGCCGGGCACCACCACCGAGCTGAACCTGGCCGACTGGTTCCGCAGCCAGAAGATTGAATTCAAGCCGGTCGTGATCGACAAGTACGACGAAATCATCCGCGCCTTCTCGGCCGGCCGCTGCGACGCCTTCACCACCGACAAGTCGCAACTGGCCTCCACCCGCACCACGCTCGAGAACCCGGACAAGTTCGTGATCCTGCCGGAAGACTTCTCCAAGGAGCCGCTGGGCCCCATGGTCCGCCAGGGCGACGAGCAGTGGTTCAACATCGTTCGTTGGACGCTGAACGCCATGCTGGAAGCCGAGGAATACGGCATCACCAAGGCGAACGTCGATGAAATGACCAAGAGCCCCAACCCCAACATCCAGCGCATCCTGGGCGTGACCCCGGGCATGGGCAAGAACCTGGGCGTGGACGACAAGTGGGCTTACCACATCATCAAGAGCGTGGGTAACTACGGCGAAAGCTTCGAAAGCACGCTGGGCAAGAACAGCCCGATGAAGCTGGAGCGTGGTTTGAACGCGTCGTACAAGCAAGGCGGTTTGATGTACGGCTGGCCGGTGCGCTAACACGGCTGCCTGGCAAAACGGAGCCTGGCGCTCCGTTTTGCCTAGCCCGCCACCCGAGCGGGCGGCAGGAGTAGGGGTGGCCTTGCCGGCGTTGCCGCCCGGTTTACGACTTCTGTAGATTCATCATGACGACTTCTAAAAATAGTGCCCCAATTGCGGCTCCTCGCCGGCGGCTCAACTGGAACGACCCCGGCGTACGCTCGGTGGTGTACCAGGTGTTCGCGCTGGCCGCGGTGGCCTGGGCAGTGTGGTTCCTGGTTTCCAATACGCTACACAACCTGTCCGTGCGCAATATCGCCACGGGCTTCGGGTTTCTGAGCCGAGAAGCCGGATTTGCGATCGGCGAAACGGCCATCGACTACTCCCCCTCGAATGACTACGGCCGGGCCATTCTGGTCGGCTTGCTCAACACCTTGCGCGTCGCCGTCATCGGCATCGTGCTTGCCACCATCCTCGGTACGCTGATCGGCATTGGCCGTCTGTCCAAGAACTGGCTCGTCGCCAAGATCACCTCGGTTTACGTCGAAGTGATGCGCAACGTGCCGCTCTTGCTGCAATTGTTCTTCTGGTACGCGCTGATCACGGAAAACATGCCGGGTCCGCGTCAGGCGCACAATCCGCTGCCCGGGGTGTTCATTTCCAATCGCGGCCTGAAGGTGCCGTCGCTGGAAGGCAATTCGCTGGACTGGATGCTGGCGGGCCTCGGCCTGGCCATCGTCGCGATCATCTTCCTGGGCCACTACGGCAAGAAGCGCCACGAAGCCACGGGCCACATGTTCCCGCTGGGTCGCTGGGCCATCGGCCTGCTGATCGGGCTGCCGTTCATCGGATGGCTGGTTAGCGGCGCGTCGCTGACGCTGCAAATGCCGGAACTCAAGGGCTTCAACTTCGCGGGCGGTCTGACGCTGTCGCCGGAATTCGCCGCGCTGCTGGCGGGTCTGGTGATCTACACCTCGGCCTTCATTGCCGAAGTGGTGCGCTCGGGCATCCAGGCCGTCAACAACGGCCAATGGGAAGCCGCCGGTTCGCTGGGCTTGCCGCGCGGTAAGGTGCTGCGCCTGGTGATCCTGCCGCAGGCGCTGCGCGTGATCATCCCCCCGATGACCAGCCAGTACCTGAACCTGACGAAGAACAGCTCGCTGGCCGTGGCTATCGGTTATCCGGACATCGTGTCGGTGGTCAACACCACGCTGAACCAGACGGGCCAGGCCATCGAGGGCATCCTTATCATCATGGGCGCGTACCTCACGGTCAGCCTCTCGATCTCGATATTCATGAACTGGTACAACAAGCGCATCGCGCTGGTGGAGCGTTGAGATGAGCAGCACTACGCATACCCCCACCGACGCCATGCCGCCGCCCAGCACGCATGTGGGCCCATGGGCGTGGCTGAAATCCCGCCTGTTCTCGTCGCCGCTGAACATCCTCATCACCGTACTGCTTGCGTGGTTCCTGTTGATGTCGGTGCCGGCGCTGCTGGAATGGGCGTTCTTCAAAGCCGACTTCAACGCGGCGAACGCCCAGGAATGCCGGGCCTCGGGTGGCGCCTGCTGGGCGTTCATCATCGAAAAGCACCGGCTGATCCTGTTCGGCACCTATCCGTACGACGAGCAATGGCGTCCGCTGATCGCCACCTTCCTGCTGGTGGCCGTGATTGTGTGCAGCGGCATCCGCCGCTTCTGGAACTGGAAGCTGGCCGTCATCTGGGTCGTGGGCCTGACGGCGGTTGCGCTCTTGATGTGGGGCGGCGTGTTCGGCCTGACCTATGTGGAAAACGCACGCTGGGGCGGCCTGCCGCTGACGCTGATCCTGTCCACGTTCGGTATCGCCTTCGCGTTCCCCATCGGCGTGCTGCTGGCCCTGGGCCGGCGCTCGAAGATGCCGGCCATCAAGGCGCTGTGCGTCGTGTACATCGAGCTGATCCGTGGCGTGCCGCTGATCAGCCTGCTGTTCATGTCGTCGGTGATGTTGCCGCTGTTCCTGCCGGAAGGCGTGTCCATCGACAAGCTTCTGCGCGCGCAGATCGCCATCATCATGTTCGCCGCGGCCTACATTGCGGAAACGGTGCGCGGTGGTTTGCAGGCGATCCCGAAGGGGCAGTACGAAGGCGCGGATTCGCTGGGCCTGAAGTACTGGCAGCAGATGCGCAAGATCATCTTGCCGCAGGCGCTGAAGATCGTGATTCCGCCGCTGGTCAGCATTTTCATCGCGCTGTTCAAGGACACCTCGCTGGTGGTCATCATCGGCATTTTCGACCTGACGTTGGCAGCCAAGGCGGCCCTGTCGGATGCGGCATGGCGCGGATTCGGCGTAGAGGCGTATCTGTTCATCTCGCTGATCTACTTCGTGTTCTGCTTTTCCATGTCCAAGTACAGCCAGGCGCTTGAAAAACGTCTTGCGACGGATCACCAACGCTAGTCAATGGTGCGCGTCCGCCTGCCGGCGGGCGCGCACAGCGATATTTACGGGAGTACAGGCATGTCGGATGCCATTATTCGTTTGCAGGACGTGAACAAGTGGTACGGCCAGTTCCACGTGTTGCGCAATATCAATCTGGACGTGGCGCAGGGTGAGCGCATTGTGGTGTGCGGCCCGTCGGGCTCGGGCAAGTCCACGATGATCCGCTGCATCAATCGTCTGGAAGAGCACCAGAAGGGCCACATCATTGTCGATGGCACCGAGCTCACCAATGACTTGAAGCACATCGAGACGATCCGCAAGGACGTCGGCATGGTGTTCCAGCACTTCAACTTGTTCCCGCACCTGACGGTGCTGGAAAACCTGACGCTGGGACCCATGTGGGTGCTGAAGAAGCCGCGCGCGGAAGCTGAAGCCACGGCCATGAAATACCTGGAGCGCGTGCGCATTCCGGAACAGGCCAAGAAATTCCCCGGCCAGTTGTCGGGCGGCCAGCAGCAGCGCGTGGCCATTGCGCGGTCGTTGTGCATGAGCCCGAAGATCATGCTGTTTGATGAGCCGACGTCGGCGCTTGACCCCGAAATGGTCAAGGAAGTGCTGGACGTCATGGTCACGCTGGCCCAGGAAAGCGGCATGACGATGATCTGCGTCACCCACGAAATGGGCTTCGCACGCAAAGTCGCCAACCGCGTCATCTTCATGGACCGCGGCGAAATCATCGAACAAAACACGCCCGACCAGTTCTTCGACAATCCGCAGAACGAACGCACTCAGCTTTTCCTGAGCCAGATCCTGCACTGATACGTCAAGAACCGCCGTTTCGGCAAACACCCCAAGGCTTGGATTGCGATCCGGGTTTTGGGGTGTTTTGTTTTTAGCGCGACGAAAGTGTGTGGCCGGCTGACGCCGAGGAAGGGTCTGGCCGTTGTTCTAAATGTACCTTTTGGGCGACAATTCTCGGTATGCTTAGATTCCGAGAAACCGAGGCGTTCTCCCGTTGGCTGGATTCCCTCCGAGACCTGCGGGCGCGTGCTCAAATCCTGCGCCGATTGTCGCGCGCCATGAATGGAAATTTTGGCGACGTAGAGGCGGTGGGCGAGGGCGTCAGTGAAATGCGCGTGAATATTGGCGCCGGCTACCGGGTGTACTACGCCCGAGCCGGCGAGGTGGTCTACGTGCTGCTTTGCGGCGGTAACAAGACCAGCCAGGGCAAAGACATTGCCCAAGCCAAACGCCTTTGGACGGAAATTAAGCGGAGCATCGAGAAATGACCAAATTACGCGACTTCGACGCAGCGAATTATTTGAAAGATGACGAAACGATCGCGCATTACCTGGCGGACGCGGCGGCGGAGGACGATCCTGACGCCTTCCTGCAAGCCCTAGGCGACGTGGCGCGCGCGCGCGGCATTACTGAAATCGCTCGTGAAACAGGGCTTGCCAGAACAAACCTGTATCGGGTGCTGGCCCCCGGCGCAAACCCGAGCTACCACACCCTGCGCAAGGTCATGAACGCCCTAGGCGTTTCACTCACCGCGCTGGTCAGGCGCAAATCCGAACCCACGCCGCAAGGCTGATCGGCGCACGTGTGGCGGTGAAATCCCCCTTACCCGCGCGAATATCGGGCCAATCTGCCGCGTATCCCTTTGTTACGCCAGCGCCTGGGCTGCGGTATGCTACTGACCGCCATTGATCTGGATTGAGGAGAACAACATTATGACGAAAACCCCCCACAGCGCGGTCCGCCGTGCCCTGTTGCAAGGCGCCGTGGCGCTTGCCGCCACCTTGCCTTTCGCCGCACCCGCGCTGGCCCAAGCCACCGATTTCCCGACCAAGCCGATCCGCTTCGTCGTGCCTTACCCGCCCGGCGGCCCGCTGGACACCATGGCCCGCATGCTGGCCGAAAAGGTGCGCGGTTCGCTCGGCCAACCCGTGATCGTGGAAAACCGGTCGGGCGCGGGCGGCAACATCGGCGCCGATCTGGTGGCCAAGGCGCCGGCCGACGGCTACACGCTGGTCATGGGCGCGGTGGCCACGCACGCCATCAACCCCTGGCTGTTCGCCAACCTGCCTTACGACCCGGTCAAGGACTTCGCGCCCGTGACGATCGTGGCGGCGGTGCCGAACGTGCTGGTGATGAACAATGAATTCGCCGAGAAGAACAGCATCAAGACGCTGGCGGACCTGATTGCCTACGCGAAGAAGAACCCCGGCAAGCTGAACTACGGTTCGGGCGGCAACGGCAGCGCGGGCCATCTGTCGGGCGAACTGCTGAAGGCGCGCGCCGACATCAAGGTTGAACACATTCCTTATCAAGGCGCGGCGCCCGCGCAGTTGGCCTTGCTGTCGGGCCAATCGGATTTCATGTTCGACAACCTGGCTGCATCGGCACCCTTGATCAAGGACGGCAAGGTCAAGGCGCTTGCCGTGACCACGGCCAAGCGTTCGTCGCTGCTGGCGGATGTGCCGACGGTTGAAGAGTCGGGCATCAAGGGCTTTGACCTGGGCACCTGGTTCGGCGTGTTCACGACCGGCGGCGCGCCCGCGCCGGTGGTGGCAAAGCTGAACAAGGCCTACGCGGATGCGATGCAGCAACCGGACGTAAAGCAGCGCCTGCTGACGATGGGTTCGGAAGCCACGCCGATGACCCCGGAAGCGTTTGCCGAGTTCGTGAAGGGTGAAAAAGCGAAGTACCAGGAGATTGTGAAGATTTCGGGCGCTAGCTTGAATTGAGGGGTGGGGGGGCGCGGAGGCGTGAGTAGTTGGCGGCTGCGTGAACATTTGGCGGTTGCGTGAACATTTGGCGGGTTGCCTGATGGGTTCGCGCGCTTGACGGTGGGGTTCTTTTGGCGAGTCTGGCGCGCCACACCCATCCTACGTGCCGGCCGTCTCTTCTGGCGCGCCGCACCCATCCTACGTGCCGGACGTCTCTTGTAGGATGGGTGTAGCGCGGCACGGTCCAGGCAAGAATGCCAACGCCGAACGCGCGGAACCCATCAAGCAGCGGTAGAAGCAGCATAGGCCCCACAATCGAACAAACAGCCGCCCGAGGTATTTATCGGGCGGCTGTTTTTTTCTGGCGTTCCGCGCTGGGGCAGGCATCGCCTGATGGGTTACGCGCGATTCACGCCTGTGTTCTTTTTACGGATCTGGCGCGCTCCACCCATCCTACATTTTGCTATCTTCCGCACGCACCTACATTTTGCTATCTTCCGCAAGCACCTACATTTTGCTGTCTTCCGCACGCACCTACATTTTGCTGTCTGCCGCAAGCACCTACATTTTGCAGTTTGCCGCGTGCACGTCTGTGTGATCGCGGGCCAGCACCTTCATGTTTTTGTAGACCAGCTTGCCGCTTGCGTCCGCTTCGATGTGCAGCAGATACCAATCCTGGATCGGGTGCTGATTGGGTCCAAATTTAAACTTTCCGCGCACGCTCGCAAAGTCTGCTTTGCGTAGCGCGGCGCGGAAGTCGTCTGCGCGGCCGGTGATGTCGCCGTTGACGGCTTTTAATGCCGACGCGATCAGATTCGCGGTGTCGTAGGCCTGCGCCGCATACGCCGTGGGCGCACGTTGATACGCCTTGGTGAACGCCTCGACGAAATGTTTGTTCTGCGGGTTGTCCAGGTCCGCGCTCCATAGCGAACTCAGATAGAACCCCTTGCCCGCCGTGCCCGTCGCGGCCAGCATGCGTTCGTCCATGGAATAGATCGGCGTGATCATCTTGATCTTGTCCGACAGCCCCGAATTGGCGAACTGCTTGGTCAGGTTGATGCCCGCGCCGCCCGGATGAAACTGAAAAATGGCGTCGGGGTTCAACGCGCGGATGCGGGCCAGTTCGACCGAGAAATCCGACTGATCCAGCTTCGTGTAGATCTCTTCAACGATGTCACCCTTGTACGCACGCTTGAAACCCGCCACGGCGTCGCGGCCGGCTTGGTAGTTGGGCGCCATCACCACCACGCGCTTCACGCCCAGTTCGTTGGCGGCGATGCCGGCGGTGTCGGCGTACGAGTCGTTCTGGAAGGCGACCGCGAAGTAGTTCGGGTTGCAAGCCTTGCCCGCGTAGTTGGAGGGGCCGGCGTTCAGGCTGACGTAGAAGCCGCCCGCGTTCAGCACCGTGGGGCCAACCGCCGCCATGACGTTTGAAAAGTTCACGCCCGTGAAGAGACGCACGCCGTCCTGCACCATCCTGTCGGCGGTTTGCTTGGCGTTGGCGGGTTTGAGCGCGTCGTCTTCCACGCGCACATTGACCGGCACGCCGCCCAGTTTGCCGCCGCCTTCCTTGACGGCCAGCATGAAGGCGTCGCGCTCGTCTTCGCCGATGTAGCCGGCGGGCGTGGACAGCGTGCCGATGAAGCCGATGTCCAGCGGCTTGCCCTGCGCGCCGGCGGCGCATGCCGTCAGCGCCAACGCCAGGGCTGCGGCGCCCCGTAGGATATGGCATGTCATGGTTGTCTCCTGTTGTGCTTTGGTCTTGTGCTTCTGTTGTTTGCCTGGACCTTGTGCTTGAATCCCGCTTCTTGAACCTGCGCTTCGGTATTGATGTCTTTGTATTGAGTCCCTACATCGGCGCCAGGCAGCGTTCCACCTTCCAGCCGTACAACCACTGCAACGCGTCGTAGAACTGTGACTGGCTGCGGCCCGTCCACAGCATGTTGCGCACGGTGCGCTCCACGCCACGCGCGTGATACAGCCTGCCCATTTCCCGGGTGGACCAGACCACGCGCGCGCTGCGCGGAATACGTACCGATTCATACAGGCGGAACGCCGCTTCCAGGTCGTGCCCGCATTCGCGTACGGCTTCACCCAGCGTGACCGCATCTTCCAGCGCCATGCACGCGCCCTGCGCCATGTACTGCGTCATCGGATGCGCCGCGTCGCCCAGCAAGGTGACGCGGCCCTGGCCCCAGTGTTCGACCGGGTCGCGGTCGGCGGTGGCCCAGCGTTTCCATGACGTGGGGCGGTCCAGCATCTGGTGCGGGCGCGGGTGGATGCCATCGAAGTACGACAGCACTTCTTCCTTGCTGCCTTCGCGCACGCCCCATTGCTCTTCTTCGCGGCTGTGGAAGGTCACGACCAGGTTGTATTGCTGGCCGCCGCGCAGCGGGTAGTGCACCAGATGGCAGCGCGGCCCCGCCCACAGCACGGGCGCGTTGATGCGCAGTTCTTCGGGCATGTTCTCGCGTTCGACCACGGCGCGATAGACCACGTGACCCGTCACGCGCGCGGGGTCGCCCACGGTGCGTTCGCGGATCACCGACTTCACGCCGTCCGCGCCCACCACAGCATCCGCGCGGTAGCGTTCACCGTTCGTGTCCACCACCTCCACGCCTTGCGCGTCTTGCGACATGGCGGCGATTTGCGTCGACGTTCGAAAGCGGATCAGCGGGTTCTGCTGCACGGCGTCAAGGATCGACAAATGAATGTCGGCGCGATGGATCACTGCATATGGCCCACCGAAGCGCGCGCGAAACGCTTCGCCCGTGTCGATGCGCACCACCTCCTGCGCATCCACCGCATCCATCATGATGATGTGGTCGGTGAACACCGCGCGCGCACGCGCCGTGTCGCCCACGCCCAGCGCGTCCAGCGCCGCGAAAGCGTTGGGGCCAAGCTGGATGCCCGCGCCGATTTCGCCGATGTGCGCGGCCTGCTCCAGCAGTTGCACGGCGATGCCTTGCCGGGTCAGCGCCAGCGCGGCCGCCAGCCCGCCGATGCCGCCGCCGACCACGATGACGGAGCGCGTGGCGGGGGTTGTCGTTGTTGTCGAGGATGCATTCATATCAAGGTTCCGTGCCGGTTCATTCCTGGCCGCCCAGGAAGGCGCCCTGGCGTGTCAGTTGCGCCTGCAAGGCCGCGATGGGAAGCTCGGCCGGCATGACGCCCGCGCTTAGCGCCATGGCCGCCGCCGTGCCCGCCGCTTCGCCCATCACAAAGCAACTGCCGCTGACGCGCGCGGCGGACTGGCCTTCATGCGTCATGGACGCGCAGCGGCCCGCCACCAACACGTTGTCGGCGACGCCCGGCCCGCGCTTGGGCACCATCATCCGAAACGGCAGTTGGTTGTAGCCGCGAGATTCCGGAATGGGCGGCCAGACCCATTTCACGTCGCCGGCCGTGTGCATTTCCAAGGGCCAACCGTTCACGCCGATGCTGTCGGCAAAGTCGGCGCAGCCCAGCACGTGCTCTTTGGTTAGCACCGCCTCGCCCACGATGCGGCGGGTTTCGCGAATGCCAAGCTGCGGCGCGATGTCCAGCACGTAGGCTTGTTCAAAGCCCGGCACCTTGGCGCGTAGAAAGGCCAGGTACTGCATGATCTGCCGACGGCCTTCCAGTTCACCGGCCGACAGCGAACCGGCGTCGGTGCCATCGGCCGCGCTGCCATCGGCATTGGCCAGTTGCGTAACGTTCACGCGCCATTCGTAGTCGTGCTTTTGCGGGCGCACGATGGCGCCGCGTCGCGGGAAGGTGAACTCGCCGCTGGCGGCGGCTTCATCCATCAAGAGCGGAATGGTCTTCCAGGCTTCTTGCGCGCGCGCGCCGTCCACGTTGCCTACCTTGAACATCAGCGTGGGGTACAGCATGTGACCGTGTTCGTCGCCTTTTTCGAAGGGCAGGCCGCCCCATTGCGCGATGTCGCCATCGCCCGAGCAGTCGATGAAGACCTTGGCACGCACCGCGCAGCGACCAGACTTGGTCTCCAGGAACAAGACGTCGACGCGCCCTTGCTCGTCGCGCGCCAGGCCGGTGGCCAGGGCGTGGAACAGTACCTGCGCGCCGCTGTTCTGCACCATGCCGTCGGCCGCGCATTTGAAGGCGGAGATGTCGTAGGCCTGGGCGTGGATCTTGCCCAGGATCAGGTGCGGGTCGTTCAAGCCGTCCATGGCGCGCATGCGGTCGAGCAGCTCGTCAGTCATGCCGTGCACCACCTGGCGGATGTTGCCGTGGATGTTGGCGTGCAGCCCGCAGAAATTGGACACGCCGGCGGCGGTGCCCATGCCGCCCAGAAAGCCGTAGCGTTCCACGAGCAGCACGCGTGCGCCATTGCGGGCCGCGCTGGCGGCGGCCAGCACGCCGGCCGGGCCGCCGCCCAGCACCACGACGTCGAATTCGCCGTAGAGCGGCACTTGGCGGGCGGGTTCGGTAATGAGCATTGATGTCCTCCTTGCTTGTCTTGCGTGTGCCTTATTGCCCCTTGATGCCCAGCTTCTTGATCAAGGGCTCCCAGCGCTTGAGCTCGTCGTCCATGTAGGCGCGGAACTCGGCGGGCGTGCTGCCCACGGGGTCCATGTACTGCGCTTGCAGGCGCTTGGCCACCTCGGGGTCGCGGATGGCCTGGATCAGCGCATCGGACAGTTTTTTCTGTATATCGGCGGGCACCTTGGACGACACCACGAAGCCGATCCACGCCGAGCCCTCAATACCCGATACGCCGGCTTCCGCCAGCGTCGGAATGTCGGGCAGCAGCGCGGACCGCTTGGATGAGGTCACCGCCAGCGCCTTCAAGCGCCCGTCCTTCACCATCGGCATGACGGCAATGGGCGGCAGCGCCGCAAACTGCGTATCGCCCGACAGCAGGGACGTCAGCGCGGCGGGTGACGACGGGTAGGGCACGTGCGTCGCGCGACCACCGATCTGTTGCAGCATCAGCTCAACCGCCAGATGCGACACGGTGCCCGCGCCCGTCGAAGGGAAGTTGTACTTGTCGGGATTCTTCTTCAGCGCGTCCAGCAACTGGCCCACGTTGGCGATGCCGGCTGACGCGGGCACGACCAGCACGTTGGGCTGATGCACGGCCAGCGTCAGCGGCGACAAGTCGGTGGCGGGCGCGTAGGGCAGCTTGTCGAATAGCAGCGTGTTGTTCACCAGCGGGCCGGTGATGGACACGCCGAAGGTGTAGCCGTCGGGCTTGGCGTTGGCGATGGCGTAGGTGCCGATGTTGCCGCTGGCGCCGGGCTTGTTCTCGATGACGATGGTTTGCCCCAGGAGGGTGCTGGCCTTTTCGGCGACCACACGCGCCACCTGATCCGGGCTGGAGCCGGGGCCGAAAGGCACGACGGCTTTCAGCGGCTGCGACGGCCAGGCGTCGGCGGCGTGTGCGGTGGACAGCGGGGCGGACAGCGGAGCAACAACGGCCATGGCCAGCGTAAACGCGCGCGCCGCCACGCTCAGTGGCCGTCTCAGTGGCCGCTTCAGGGGCAAAAACTCAGTCATCCGTGTCTCCCACATTCTTCATGTTGTCGAAATAGGTTTGCTCATCGGCGATGAAGGCCGCCACCATCGCGCGATAGGTCGCGTCCACCACCGCTTCCAGATTGGCGAAGCCGCGGTTGTGGCGGGTGGCCAGCGCGCGCGCCTTGTCAAAAACCTGGGCCTGGCGCGCGGGCGCGCTGACCTGGTAGGCATCGCGCTTGAAGCGCGCCGCGTCTTTCACATACAGCGCGCGTTCGGCGATCAGGCGCACGATCTCGTCGTCCAGCCGGTCGATGTTGGCGCGCACCTCGGCCAGGTTGGCGCACAGGGGCTGGTAGGCGGGGTCGGTGTATTCGCGCAGCGGTGCGCCGTGGGTGTCGGGTTCTTGCATGGGCGTGCTCATCGTCATTGAATGGCGTCGGGTTGGCGGGCGGGCGCGGCGTGCTGGAATGCCGGCTGGGCGTTGCAGTGCTCATGGATGCGCAGAATGCGCGGAAAGGCCGACAAGTCGCAGCCCATGCGCTGCGCGTTGGCCACTTGCGGCACCAGGCAGCAATCGGCCAGCGTGGGTGCATCACCAAAGCAGTACGCTCCGTGGCCATGGCGGGCCAACAGTTCTTCTACCGCGCCCAGGCCTTCGTTTACCCAGTGCTGATACCAGGTGTTTTTCTGCGCGTCGCTCGCGCCCAGCACGTCTTGCAGATAGCGCAGGATGCGCATGTTGTTGACGGGGTGGATGTCGCAGGCGATGGCGTTGGACAGTTCCAGCACCCGCGCGCGCGCCAAGGTGTCGGCGGGTATCAGGCGCGGCACGGGATGCGTGGCGTCCAGGTAGTCAATGATGGCCAGCGATTGCGACAACTGGACGTCGCCCTCAATCAGCAGCGGCACACCGGCCGACGGATTCTTGGCCACGTACTCGGGCGCGCGTTGTTCCTGCTTGCGCAGGTTCACAGGAAGGATCTCGTAGGGCAGGCCCTTGAGCGCCAGCGCGATACGCACGCGATACGACGTGGAGCTATTGAAAAAGCTGTGCAGTTGCATGGGGGCTCCCGTCAGACCATCTGCACGCTCAGCGTGCCCAGCCCGTCGACGCCGCCCAGCATCTTGTCGCCGCGCACCACGGGGCCCACGCCTTCCGGCGTGCCGGTGTAGATCAGGTCGCCGGGTTCCAGGCGGAAATAGCGCGACAGGTAGGCAATGGTTTCCGCCACGGACCAGATCAGCTTGCCGATGTCGCTGCGTTGCTTGTCGGCGCCGTTGACCTGTAGCCAGATGCCCGCCTGCTCGATGCCCGCGACGGACGCGGCCGGGTGCAGCGGGCCGAGGGGCGCGCTCTGGTCGAAGGCCTTGCCCAGTTCCCAGGGGCGACCTGCTTCGCGCATCTTCATCTGCAAGTCGCGGCGCGTCATGTCCAGGCCCACGGCGTAGCCCCAGACGTGTTGCAGCGCGTCGTCCACGGCTATGTTCGCGCCGCCCTGGCCGATGGCGGCAACCAGTTCAATCTCGTAATGCAGGTTGGCGGTCTCGGGAGGGTAGGGCAGATCCAGCGTCTGGCCGTCGGCCACCGGTACGACGGCATCGGCGGGCTTGCAGAAAAAGAAGGGCGGTTCGCGGTCTGGGTCAAAGCCCATCTCGCGCGCGTGGGCGGCGTAGTTGCGGCCCACGCAGTAGACGCGGCGCACGGGAAAGGCATCCTGGCCGCCGGCAATGGGCACGGCGACGGGAGCGGCGGGAGCAAACACGAAAGGCATGGATCAACCTTTGATCGAAGAGGCGGGAAACAAAGCGGAAAGCAAAGCGGCAAGCAAAGCGGAAAGCAAAGCGGGAACCCAGCAGGAAGCGGGCCGCAAACCCCGCGCGGCGAACCGCGCGACGCGTATCAGCCGACGCGCTCTTCGCGCCATACGCCCAGCGCGTCCTGCACGGGGCGGTCGGAATAGCTGAACAGGGTGGCGTCGTCCAGCGCGGCCAGTTGCATGGGCAGCCACGATGGCGCCACGAAGACGTCGCGCGGGCCGAAGTGAAATTCCTCTTCGCCAATGCGCGCGATGCCCCGGCCTTCCACCACGCTGTAGACGGTGGAGTCGGTGCTGCGATAGGGCTTGCCCTGAAATCCGGCCGGCAAAAATTGCATGAAGGTGGCCATCGTGGGCATGGGGTAGCCGCCCGTGGCCGGGTTCAGGTAGCGCAGCTTCACGCCGTCCCAGGCGTCCAGTTCGCCATGCCGATAGAGCGCATCCAGCGCTTCGCGGCTGCGTTCGTAGGGGTAGTTGAAGATGGGCGAGGTGCCGCTGGACACCTGATGGCGCACGGGCGCCATGTTGTAGCCAAAGCGCGCCATGCTGTCGCCTTCCGGGCGGGTCACCGGTTGGGCGGCTTGCGGATAGTTCTCGGCAAAGCCGGCATCCAGAAAGCGCAGCAAGGGAATGTCCAGGCCGTCCAGCCAGACGACGGGCTCGCCGCCCTCCACGGTTTCGGCATTGCCGTGGTCATGCCAGGTCCACGACGGCGTGATGATGAAGTCGCCCGGATGCATGGTGGTGCGCTCGCCGTTGACGGCGGTGTACGCGCCCCGGCCTTCGACGATGAAGCGCAGCGCCGATTGCGTGTGGCGGTGGCTGGGCGCCACTTCGCCGGGCAGGATCAGTTGCAGGCCCGCGTACAGGCTTTGGGTGATGCTGGCCTGGCCGGGCAGGCCGGGGTTTTCCAGGATCAGCACGCGCCGCACGGCTTCCTCGGCGGTAATCAGCGAGCCGGACGCCATGACGTCGTCGCGCACGTCGTCGTACTTCCAGATGGCGGGCACGCAGCGCGGGGTGGGCTGGCGGGGTACCAGGTTATGCAATGACTCCCAGAGCGGAGCCATGTGTTTCTTGGCAATGCGGGCGTAGTAGTTGCTGCGGTCGGCGCTGCGGTCAGTGCCGCGCTCCGCGCCGGTGGTGTGGCCGTCGGGCATGTTTGTCTCCGGGTTGTCCGGCTGATGCCGGCTTCTACGGGTGGCCGCCGCGTGGTTCGCGGCTGGTCCAGGTTTGCAGACAATTATGCGTAGAACAGCTATGTGTTTTGAAATGAAATTATCTTATTATCCATACCAATAAACATATACATACGAGACAACCCCCCACGGATGAGGGCCTGCATGGACTGGACCCACCGCCTGCGGCTGCGCAATCTGAAGATGCTGTTGAGCTTGGCGCAGACCCGCAACATCAGCCATTCGGCGGCAATGCTGAACACCACGCAGCCCGGCCTGTCGAAGTGGCTGAAAGACCTGGAAGACGATATCGGGCTGCCGCTGTTTGAACGACATGCGCGCGGCTTGCGTCCCACGCCGCATGGCGATGTGCTGATCGCGCACGCGCAGCGGCTGGAGGCGCAACTGGACCGTGCGGGCGCCGACATGGCCGCGCTGCGCGAAGGGGGTGGCGGCCGCGTGGTGATTGGCGCATCCGGCGCGTCGGCCTCCGATACGGTGCCGCTGGCGGTGATGAAGCTGTTGGAACGCATGCCGCAAGCGCGCGTCAAGCTGGTGGAAGGCACCACCGACCGGCTGCTGGCGCAACTGGCGCAAGGCGATCTGGATATCGTGGTGGGCCGCTCGGCGCCTGAACACCACGACCCCGCCATTCGCTTTGAAGCGCTGTACCTGGAACCTATCCACTTGGTGGCGCGGCCGCGTCATCCGCTGTTCGCGATTGAACAGCCGACCTGGCCGGATCTGTTGTCGTATCGATGGATCTTGTGGCCCAAGGGCACGCCGATCCGCAACGCGGTGGATGCCGCGCTGGCGGCGGCGGGGCAAGCGCCGCCGGCCGATCACGTGGAATCAAATTCGGTCACGATCAACCTCACGCTGATCAATAACAGCGACATGATCGGCGTTGCCTCGCATCGCGCCGCGCTGCGCTTTTCGCAGATGCGGGCGATGCGGATCATTCCGGTGCGGCTGTCGGGCTTTGGATCGGTGGCGATGTACTGGCGCGAAGATGCATTCCGGCCGCTGGCGGTGCAAGAGGCCATGGCGGCGCTGCGCAACACGGTAGCGGAACACGCGCCGGGCGTGACCAGGCTGTGAGGCGACTGTGAAGTGACGAAGAGACCCGACCATGATTTGACTGCGATGGGACGATGACTCGACTGTGATGCCCTCAACCGACGACAGGCCCAAGGCCGGACTGAACACATTGATCGCGCAATGCCGCAAGGTAGAGGCGGCGCTGTCCGGCAGGGAGGATGCGGACGACCCGATGGCGTCATCGGCGATGCACCGCTTCGTGGCCGACATGGACGCCCGCCACGCGCCGCCCGGCATGTGGTCGCCCCTGGTGCTGGCCGTGCTGGTCATGACGGGCGGCCTGGGCGTGGGGATCGAAGTGCTGAGCCTGTTGTTGCAATCGGCCGGGGCCGCGTGGGCGGCGTTCGCGTTGGTGGCGGTATGCGCAGGCACGGCGCTGGCCTTGGCGATAGGCGTGGTGTGGGTGATGGCCGGCAGGTCCGCCGGATTGGTGGTGGTGAAGTGGCTGGTGCTGGCGCTGGTGACAGTTGGCGCCCTGGGCGTGGCGGTATGGACCCAAGGCGGGGTGCGCGCGGTGGGGCCGGTGGTAGCGCTGCTGGGCGGGTTGGGGGCGTGGCTGGTAGTGAACAGCGCAGCGTTCTATGTCTTCGCCGGATACCGCGTGGCGCAGCGCGTGGCGCAACGCGGGAAATCCGCAACGTAGGATGGGTGGAGCGCGGCAGGATTTTCAATAGAACGAAATCGCCAACCGCGCGAAACCCATCAAGCAACGGTCCAGTTCTTTTGAAGCGTAGCCACACAGCAACCGTTGCATGATGGGTTACGCGCGTTCGGCGTTTGGGTGCTAGGCGCGGTCTTGCCGCGCTTCACCCATCCTACCGACGTTGCGGCGGCATTGTCATCGTAGGATGGGTGCAGCGCGGCAGGATTTTCAATAGAACGAAATTGCCAATCGCGCGAAACCCATCAAGCAACGGTCCAGTTCTTTTGAAGCTTAGCCACACAGCAACCGTTGCATGATGGGTTACGCGCGATCGGCGTTTGGGTGCTAGGCGCGGTCTTGCCGCGCTTCACCCATCCTACCGACGTTGCGGCGGCATTGTCATCGTAGGATGGGTGCAGCGCGGCAGGATTTTCAATAGAACGAAATTGCCAATCGCGCGAAACCCATCAAGCAACGGTCCAGTTCTTTTGAAGCTTAGCCACACAGCAACCGTTGCATGATGGGTTACGCGCGATCGGCGTTTGGGTGCTAGGCGCGGTCTTGCCGCGCTTCACCCATCCTACCGACGTTGCGGCGGCATTGTCATCGTAGGATGGGTGCAGCGCGGCAGGATTTTCAATAGAACGAAATTGCCAATCGCGCGAAACCCATCAAGCAACGGTCCAGTTCTTTTGAAGCTTAGCCACACAGCAACCGTTGCATGATGGGTTACGCGCGATCGGCGTTTGGGTGCTAGGCGCGGTCTTGCCGCGCTTCACCCATCCTACCGGGCGGCCACCGTATCCGGCGGGACGGGGTTGTCCCAGCCGCCGCCGATGGCGCGGATCAGGGCTACCGCCGAGCGAGCCTGTTCGCCGCTTAACTGCACGGCAACGCGTTGCTGCAATAGCACGCTGCGGTCGGCTTCGATCACGTCCAGGTAGCTGATGCTACCTTCGCGATATTGCGTGTGCGACAGCATCGCGGCGCGGGCCGAGGCTTCGACCGCGGCGTCTTGCGCCTTGGTCTGGTCGGCCAGGATGCGCAGGTTGGCCAAATTGTCTTCGACCTCGCGGAATGCATTAAGCACCGTCTGGCGATACACGGCAACGTCTTCTTCATACACGGCGCGGGCGCGGTCCAGGCCGGCTTGGCGGCGGCCGCCGTCGAAGATCGGCATCGACAGCGCGGCGCCCACCAGCGGGCCCAGCAGGAACGTGCGGCTGGACCACTGGAACAGGTTGCCCAGATCGGACGACTCGTAGCCAAAGGCGCCGGTGATGTCCAGGCGCGGGAAGAACGCGGACTTGGCTGCGCCGACGCGGGCATTGGCGGCGGCCATGGCGCGTTCGGCGGCGGCGATGTCGGGGCGGCGTTCCAGCAAGGTGGACGGCAAGCCTGCGGGAATCGACAGCGCCACCTTTTCAATCGGCTGCGGCGGCATTGTGAAGTCAGACGGTGCGCGGCCCAGCAGCACGGCCAGCGCGTGTTCGGCGGCGGCGCGGCGGCGGTCGATGCCCAGCGCTTCCGACTGCGCAGACGCCAGCTCGGACTTGGCGCGGGCCAGGTCCAGTTCGCTGATGTCGCCGGCATCGTAACGGCGCTGGATCAATTGCAGCGTGTCGGTGCGCAGCTTGACCGTCTGGTGGTAAAGCTGCGATTCGGCGTCCTGTTCGCGAACCAGGAAGTAGGTCGAGGCCACGTCGGCCTGCAAGGCCAGCAGCACCGACCGGTACAGCGCCTCGCTTTGTTGGGCGTCGGCGGTGGCGGCATCGGCGGTGGAGGCCACGCGGCCAAACAGGTCGGCTTCATACGACACGGCACCTTGCGCGCGCCACGTCGTCACCGGGCTGGTGGACGTGCCGTCGGGCAGGCCTTGCGACACGGCCGAGGGGCGCTGGCGGTTCGGGCCAAAGGCCGCGTCCAGCGTCGGGAAAAAGCCGGCGCGGGCTTCGCGTTGCAGCGCGCGCGACTGTGCCAGGCGGGCGGCGGCGGCTTGCAGGTTCTGGTTGGCCTGCTGCGCTTCTTCTTCCAACTGGTTCAGGCCTTCGTCGCCGAATACCTTCCACCAGGCGCCGCGCAGCGCGTCTTCCGACGGTTCGGCGGGCTTCCAGGTGCCGGCTTCAGACGCGGGCAAGGCCGCTTCCTTGAAGGCCGCCGGCGCGGCGGCGGATGGCTTTTCGTAGGTGGGGCCCACCGCGCAGCCGGCCAGCACGAGCAGGACGGCAAGCAGGGCGGAACCGCGGGTCAGTCTTTGGATCATGATGAATTCTCTTTGGCGCGCGCCCTGCCTTGTGAGCAGGACGCGCTGGCTTCTCTTCTGCCTGCGTTAAGCGTGAGGCTGCGTGGTGGGCGGCGCGTTCGTGTCGATGTGCGGCGCGCACTCCGGCGCTTCATGCGGGGCCGCCGAATGCAGCGGCTTGCCGCCCAGCGAACGCAGCAACACGTAGAACACCGGCGTCAGGAACAGGCCGAACAAGGTCACGCCCAACATCCCGAAGAACACGGCCACCCCCATGGCATGGCGCATTTCCGAACCGGCGCCCGACGACAGCACCAGCGGCACCACACCCATGATGAAGGCGATGGAGGTCATCAAGATCGGGCGCAGACGCAGGCGGCTGGCTTCAATCGCGGCTTCCAGCGGCGTGCGGCCACTCATCTCAAGCTCTCGGGCGAACTCCACGATCAGAATCGCGTTCTTCGCTGACAAGCCCACCAGCACCATCAAGCCGATCTGCGTGAAGATGTTGTTGTCGTTGCCCGTCAGGTACACGCCCGTCAGCGCGGCCAGGATGCTCATCGGCACGATCAGGATCACGGCCAGCGGCAAGGTCAGGCTTTCGTACAGCGCGGCCAGCACCAGGAACACCAACAGCACGCTGATGGGGAAGACCCACAAGCCGGCATTGCCCGCCAGGATTTGCTGATACGTCAGGTCGGTCCATTCGAACTTCACGCCACGCGGCAGCGTTTCGGCGGCGACACGTTCGGCCGCGGCTTGCGCCTGGTCAGACGAGTAGCCGGGCGCCGGGCCGCCGTTGATGTCGGCGGCGGTGTAGCCGTTGTAGCGCACCACCATTTCCGGGCCGAACGTTTGGTTGACCGTCACCAAGGACGACAGCGGCACCATGTCGCCCGCCGCGTTGCGGGTCTTCAGTTGCAGGATGTCGTCGGCATGCGCGCGGAACTGGGCATCGGCTTGCGCCCGCACCTGGAACACACGGCCGAAGCGGTTGAAGTCGTTCACGTACATCGAGCCCAGGTAGATCTGCATGGTGTCGAACACTTCCGTCACCGGCACACCCAACTGCTTGGCCTTCACGCGGTCCAGGTCCACATCCAATTGCGGCACGTTGATTTCATAGCTGGAGAACGCCGGGCCCAGTTCAGGCGTTTCACGCGCCTTTGCCAGGAAGGCCTGCTTGGCCTTGTCCAGTTCGGCATAGCCCAGTGCCGCGCGGTCTTCCAGTTGCAGCTTGAAGCCGCCCAGCGTGCCCAGGCCCATCACGGGCGGGGGCGGGAACACGGCAATGAACGAGTCCTGGATGGCGGCAAACTTCTGGTTCAGCGATGCGGCAATGGCGTCGCCGGAAAGCTCGGCGCTCTTGCGTTCACCAAAGGGCTTGAGCGTGACGAACACGATGCCGGCGCTGGAACTGTTGGTGAAGCCGTTGATCGACAGGCCGGGGAACGCGATGGCCGATTGCACGCCGGGTTCCTTCAAGGCGATGTCGCTCATGCGGCGGATCACCGCTTCCGTGCGGTCCAGCGACGCGCCGTTGGGCAACTGCGTGAAGCCGATCAGGTACTGCTTGTCCTGCGCGGGCACGAAGCCGCCGGGCACCAGGTACGACACGCCAAGCGTCGCGGCCACCAGCACCGCGTACACGCCCATGGCGCCCGCCTTGCGGCGGATCACGTTGGACACGCCCGTGCCGTAGGACTCGGACGCGCGGCCGAACATGTTGTTGAACCAGTTGAAGAAGCGGCCGAAGACGCGGTTCATGCCACGGGTCAGCCAATCCGGCTTGTCGTGATGGCTCTTGAGCAGCAGGGCCGACAGCGCGGGCGACAGGGTCAGCGAGTTGAAGGCCGAGATCACCGTCGAAATGGCGATGGTCATGGCGAACTGCTTGTAGAACTGGCCGGTCAGGCCCGTCATGAAGGCCAGCGGCACGAACACGGCGCACAGCGTCAGCGCGATGGCGATGATGGGGCCGCTGACTTCACGCATGGCCCGATACGTCGCGTCGCGTGGACTCAAGCCCGCCGCGATATTGCGTTCCACGTTTTCCACCACCACGATCGCATCATCCACCACAATCCCGATGGCAAGCACCATCCCGAAGAGCGACAGCGCGTTGATGGAATAGCCGAACATCAGCAACAGCGCGAACGTACCCACAATGGAAACCGGCACGGCCAGCAGCGGAATGATCGACGCACGCCACGTTTGCAGGAACAGGATCACCACCAGCACCACCAGCGCAATGGCTTCCAGCAGCGTGTGCACCACGGCTTCGATACTGGACCGCACGAACTGCGTGGGGTCGTATTCGATGCGGTATTCCACGCCCGGCGGGAAGTCTTGCGCCAGCTCGGCCATGGCGGCGCGCACCTGGGACGATACGTCCAGGGCATTGGCGCCCGGCGACTGCATGATGCCCATGCCCACCGCCTGCTTGTTGTCCAGCAGCGAACGCAGGCCGTATTCCTGGGCGTCCAGTTCCACGCGGGCGACGTCGGACAGATAGGTCACGGCGCCATCGGGCGAGGTCTTCAGGATGATGCCGCGGAATTCTTCCTCGGTTTGCAGGCGGCCACGTGCATTCACGTTCAGTTGCAGCGGCACGTCGCCTTGCGTGGGCGATGCGCCGATCACGCCGGCGGCCACCTGCACGTTCTGTTCGCGGATGGCGGCCACGACTTCCGACGCGGTCATGCCGCGCTGCGCCACCTTTTGCGGGTCCAGCCAGATGCGCATCGAGTAATTGCCCGAGCCCCACACCGTGACTTCACCCACGCCCGTGATGCGGGCCAGGCGGTCCTTGATGTTCAGGATCGCGTAGTTGCGCAGGTAGGTGATGTCGTAGCGGTCGTTCGGCGAGATCAGGTGCACCACCAGCGTCAGCGTGGGCGAACTCTTGGCCGTGGTCACGCCCAGGCGCTGCACGTCCGGCGGCAGGCGCGGCAGCGCTTGCGACACGCGGTTCTGCACCAGTTGCTGCGCCTTGTCCGGGTCCACGCCCAGCTTGAAGTTGACCGTCAGCGTCAGGTTGCCGTCGCTGTTGGCCTGCGACTGCATGTACAGCATGTCTTCGACGCCGTTGATGGATTCTTCCAGCGGCGAAGCAACGGTCTCGGCGATGACCTTGGGGTTGGCGCCCGGATACTGCGCGCGCACCACCACCGACGGCGGCACGACTTCCGGGTATTCGGAAATGGGCAGTTGGAACATGGCCAAGAGGCCCGCCAACAGCACCAGGATGGACAGCACACCGGCAAAGATCGGCCGGTCGATGAAGAACTTTGAGATATTCATGAACGTTCTCTGAAGACGCGCGGGCCTTACTGGGCTTGGGCCGCGGCGGTCTGCACCGGGGCGCGCTTGGCGGCGACCATGGGCACGACGGTGGGGGTCACGGCGTCGCCGGGGCGGATGCGTTGCAGGCCGTTGACGACAATGCGGTCACCGACGGCAAGGCCGGAATCCACCACGCGCAGGCCTTCCTGGTTGGCGCCCAGCTTCACTTGGCGGTAGACGGCGTGGTTCTTGTCGTCCAGGACAAGCACGTAGCGCTTGTCCTGGTCGGTGCCGATGGCTTTTTCATCGATCAGCACGGCGGAACGGGGCTCGCTGCCGCCCAGGCGCACGCGGGCATACAAACCAGGCAAGAGCGAGCCGTCGGCGTTGTCGAACTCGGCGCGCACGCGGATCGTGCCCGAGGTGGCGTCCAGGCGGTTGTCCACCGATTGCACGACGCCCGTGCGCGAATAGCCTTCTTCGTTCGCCAGGCCCAGCTCAACCGGCACCGAGCCGGCCTTGCCATTGCGGGCGGGGTTGACGTACTTCAGGAAGGTTTGTTCGTCCACGTCGAACGATGCGTACATCTTCGACACCGACACCAGCGTGGTCAGCGGCACCGAACCGGCGCCGGCGGCTACCACGTTGCCCTCGGTGACTTCGGCGCGAGACACGCGGCCGTCAACCGGCGCTTCGATGCTGGTGTAGCCCAGGTTCAGCTTGGCGTAGTCCAGCGCGGCCTGCGCACCTTGCAGGTTGGCGGCGGCTTCGCGCGAGGCGTTCTGCTTTTCCTCGAAATCGCGGCGGGCGATGGCGTTGTCTTTCAAGAGGCGCTGGCCGCGCGCAAGATCGGCGGCGGTGTAGGAGGCGCGGGCGCGGGCGGCGGTCAAGGCGGCCGCGGCGCGGTCCACCTCGGCCTTGTAGGGGCGCGGGTCGATGGTGAAGAGCACGTCGCCCTTCTTGACGATGCTGCCGTCCTGGAAATGCACTTTGGTCAGGGTGCCCGACACCAGCGGGCGGATGTCGACGCGGTCGATGGCTTCCAGGCGGCCGGAATAGCGCTGCCAGTCCACGATGGTCTTGTTGATCACTTCAGCCACTTCCACGGGCGGGGCGGCCGGGGCGCCCTGGGCC
The DNA here is from genome assembly GCF_057334535.1 of Achromobacter colocynthidis. NCBI lineage: Bacteria > Pseudomonadati > Pseudomonadota > Betaproteobacteria > Burkholderiales > Alcaligenaceae > Achromobacter > Achromobacter colocynthidis. Next base: position 901,859 of record NZ_JBHFIZ010000037.1, on the reverse strand, counting down.
ATGGCGACATTGCCGCCGGCGGGGCCACGGGTCAGGGCGTAGCCGCCTCCGGCCGCCAGCACGGCAGCAAAAACAACGAGCAAAGCAATACGATTACGCGAAACCATGATGTTTCCTTGAGTGGTATAGGTGCGAAAGCGCGCTTGTTTGGGCCTGGGGCGGAGGCGGCCGCGGCGGTCGGGCATGGCAGTCCTGAGCATCCCCGGGGAATTTGCTTATGCTGCAACGCAGCATTCAACAAGGTCGGGGTCCCTAGGCAGAAAACCCAGTTGGCGGCTGGTTTCTACAGGGGCGGAAAGCTGAGGATTGACATGCCCTGTGGGGTCGCCGGGAGGCAAGGGCACTTCAAGATGGTTTGCATTCTGAGTGTTTTGTGGGGCCGGATAAACTCAGTTATTTCGGCAACACTGTTCGACACGGATGACTAATCAGCGCCGAAATCGGGTTATGCTCCGTTCACCCCGACTTATTTGCCCAAAAGGACACCGTTGCCATGGACCGTTTTCAGGCTATGCAGGTGTTTGTGCGCGTCGTGGACGCCAACAGCTTCACGCGGGCGGCCGACAGCCTCTCGCTACCGCGCACCACCGTCACCACCATCATCCAGAACCTCGAACGCCTGCTGGGCGTGCGCCTGCTCAACCGCACCACGCGCCGTATCGGCCTGACGCCGGACGGCGCGGGCTATTACCAGCACTGCGTGCGCATCCTGGCAGACGTCGAAGAAACCGAGGCCTGCTTCCAGGAAGCGGCGCTGCGCCTGAAAGGGCGGTTGCGCATCGATGTGCCGACCTGCATCGGGCGGCTGATCCTGATTCCCTCATTGTGTGATTTCCACGACAAATACCCCGACGTCGAGCTGGTGCTAGGCCTGGGCGACCGCCCCGTGGATATGGTGCAAGAGGCCGTGGACTGCGTGATCCGCGCGGGCGACCTGGAAGATTCCAGCCTGGTGGCGCGCCGTATCGGCACCCTGCAGACGGTTACCTGCGCGTCGCCCACCTATGTGGCGCGCCATGGCATGCCGCAAACCATCGAGTCGCTGCGCGACCACCACGCCGTGCACTACTTCATGAGCCGCACGGGTCGCAACTGCGCCTGGGATTTCAAGGTGGACGGCAAGCACCAGGAAGTGGACATGAAGGGCACGGTGGCGGTGAATGAAGCTGGCGCCTATCTGGATTGCGGCTTGAAGGGATTTGGCCTGATCCAAGTGGCCCGCTATATGGCCTTGCCTCACTTGCAATCGGGCGAACTGATCGAGATCCTGCCGCAGTGGAAGCCCAGCTCCACCCCCATTTCGGTGCTGTATCCGCAAAGCCGGCAGTTGTCGCCCAAGGTGCGCGCGTTTACCGATTGGGTGGCGGAATTGTTCGCCGGATGCCCGCTGCTTAGCGGCCGGGATGAAACCGACCCGGCGGCAGCCAGTTGCGGCGTTTACCAGCGTCAACTGGGCATGCCCAGCGCCATGACGATGGGCGCGCCGGCGGCTCAGCCCCAAGTGCAGCCCCAGGCCGGACCCGTATTGGCCCAAACCCCGCCGCGCCGTCGCAGCCCGCGTGAAGAGGCAGCCGAGTACGCGCTGTAAGCTCCCTGGCGTGGTGCGTCCGATGGCGCGCCACGCAGCCAGACCACGGGAAACCCCGTAGTAAATACAGGGATCGTGTCCCTCGTATTTTTTGAAACGTCTGTATAGTCCGACAGTCAAAGCCTACAACGCCCTTACTGTCGATCCGCTCTATGCAGCCTGTACTTCCCGCTTACCTGATCGCCCGTTGGCTGCTGCTGCTTGTGCTGTTGGCTGGGGTGTACTTCCTTAGCGGCTTCCTCGTCCCCGCCCTGGCGGCAATGATTATCGGCCTGGCCAGTTGGCCTTTGTACCGGCGCTTGGTCGTGCGCTGTGGCGGCCGCACGGCGATAGCGGCTACCTTGGCGTTGCTGATGGTCATCGTGGTGCTGATCGTGCCGATGTCATTCGCGCTGTCCTACGCCATCAAGGAAGCCAGCACCTTCTTCGCCTGGGCCATCGCGGCCAACCGCCACGGGGTGGCGGTGCCCAACTGGATCTCGTCCTTGCCGGTCTTTGGCGAACGCCTGGGCCAATATTGGGAATCGTATATCGGCCAGCCGCATGCGCTGGGCGAACTGGTCGAGGCGGTCAGCGGCGAGCATCTGGGCAACATCTACCGCATGGTGCTGGCGGCCACGGGCAACGTGTTCCAGCTTCTGCTGACCGTATTGTTCATGCTGATCACGCTGTTCTTCGTCTACAAGGACGGCGTGCGCATGGTGGCGCAATTGGACGTGCTGGGCGAACGCATCCTGCCGGCCCGCTGGCAGCGTTTTTCGCGCGTGGTGCCGGCCACCATCAATTCCACCGTCACCGGAATGGGCCTGATCGCCTTGGGCGAAGGCCTGGTGCTGGGCATTGCGTACTGGGTGGCGGGCGTGCCGTCGCCGGTGCTGCTGGGCGTGGTCACCGGCTTCATGGCTTTGATACCGGGCGGCGCACCGCTGTCGTTCACGCTGGTGTCGCTGTATCTGGTGGGCTCCGGCCATCTTGTTGCGGGCATTGCGCTGATGGTCTGGGGCAGTGTCGAACTGTTCATCGTCGACAAAACGCTGCGCCCGCGCCTGGTGGGCGGCCCGGTCAAACTGCCGTTCCTGCCGACCTTCTTCGGGCTGGTGGGCGGCGTGAAGACGATGGGTATCGTCGGCTTGTTCGTGGGCCCGGTGCTGATGGCGCTGCTGGTGGCCGTCTGGCGTGAATGGGTCCACCACGAGGTCCAGGAACTGGACGCCGGGCGATCCCAACGGCCTTTGCCGCCCCAGGTTGAAAAAACCCCGTCCACCTGACGCGCGGCCGCGGACGCTTTGGTAATCTAGCCATCCCCGCGTATACCGGCGCCTGACCGGTACGCGCCTGCCCCGCACGCAGACGCTTCGCAACCGCCGCGGGGTGTGAGGATCGAGATGTCCGGGTTTCTGCATGATGATCAGATAGCCGTCCTGCGCAAGCAGGGCTTTGTGGTGGCCCGTCAGTTCGCGGACCCCAGCCAGGTGGCCGCGCTGCGCGCCTTGGCCCAGCGCCACTTGGCGGAGCATGTAGCGCCCATCGAATACGAAGCCGATCTGCAATACCCCGGCGCGCCGCCATCACGCGGGGCCGAAGGCGGCCTGACGGTGCGGCGCCTATTGAACGCCTACGCCCGCGACCCCTTGTTCGCGCAATGGGCAACGGACCCGCGCATTGGACGGTGGCTGGCGCGTTACTTTGACGAACCGCCCGTGCTGTCCACGGTCCACCACAACTGCGTGATGACCAAGCACCCCGCCTACGGCAGCCTGACGGGGTGGCATCAAGACATTCGATATTGGTCGTTTACGGACACCGACCTGGTTTCCTGTTGGCTGGCCCTGGGACCCGAAACGCGCAACAACGGCGGTCTGTCTTTCATCCCGGGTTCGCACGCGGCGGCCTTTGCGCCCGAACAGTTCGACGAGAAGAAATTCTTTCGCGAAGACGCGCCGCAAAACGCCGATTGGATTGCGCGCGCGGTGTGCCCCGAGCTTCAGGCCGGCGACGTGGTGTTCTTCCACTGCCGCACCTTGCACGCGGCGCAGGGCAACCGTAGCGATCAGGTGAAGTTGTCGGTGGTGCATACGTATCACCCCGCGTCATGCCACCCCGTGGCGGGCACCCGTTCGGCATCGCAGCCCGGGGTGCGGCTGGTGGCGCCCGTCGAAAGTGATTGATATCTGCTATTAGTAATTGAACTACAATTAAATCAAGCGCAATACGCGATGCCGGGCCGGCAAATCCCGCATCGCGTTGATGTTTGCGTGGCCTCCCTAGAACTCAATAGGCTGTTCCCCGTGCGCAAAAAAAACATCGACGACACGCAAGAACCGCAGGCGCCCACCGCAACCCGGTCGTCGCGGTTTGTCGGCTCCACTGAAAAAGCATTTCAGGTGCTGCACGCCTTCGACGGTTCCAAACGGCACATGACCCTGGCCGACATCGCGCGTGAGTCGGGCCTGGACCGCAGCGCCACGCAGCGCCTGGTCTACACGCTGGAAACGCTGGGCTACCTGCGCCGCATTCCCGATACGCGCAACTATGGGCTGACGCCGAAGGTGCTGCAGTTTTCGTACAACTATGTGCGTGCGAACGAGCTGATCGACAAGGCATCGCCGTATCTGCTGGACATCAGCCGCACCTTGGGTGAAACGACGAACCTGCAAGAGCTGGACGGCCACGAGATCGTCTTCGTCGCGCGGTTTCCCGGCCATCATCTGGTGAACGTGGACATCGCCGTCGGCAGCCGCCTGCCGGCCTTTTTCACGGCGTCGGGCACGGCGATTCTGTCACGCCTGTCGGATGAACATCGCCGCGAGATTCTGGCGCAGACCAGGCTGGAAGCGATCACGCCGTACACCGAAGTGAACCCCGAGAAATTGCTGGACCGCGTGCAGCGCGTGGCCGAGAAGGGCTACGCGATCATCGTGAACGAGACGGTGTTGGGTGATATTTCAGTGGCCGCGCCCGTGACGGACCATCGCGGGTTCGCGGTGGCCGCCATCAATATTTCGGTGCCGACGACACGTTGGACGGTGGCCCGCGTCGAAGCCGAATTGGCCCCCCACGTGCAAGTGGCGGCCACGTCGATTTCAAAGTCGAAGTTCGCGGGGTATTCGAGGTAGGTGGAGGCGGCTGTGATGGGTTCCGTGCGCTAGCCGCCAGCATTCTGCTGCACGCCCACACGCACTTCACCCATCCTACGATGTGACGTGCAAGCATCCCACCGTAGGATGGGTGAAGCGCGGCAAAGTCACCGCAAGAACGCCAACCCCCATCGCGCGCAACCCATCACACAGCGCAAGCCGAAATCCCACCCACGCCGACACCCCCCCGCCTACTTCACCCCTTCAAACTCCTCCAACAGCGGCACCAACTCCTTACGCAACGCCGCTTGCAACCCCTCCGCCGGGGCCACCAACGGGTCCAGCACCTCGGGCGCATTCACTCCAATCAAATCCATCACCGACTTCATCGGCCCCGGATTCGTTTCCGCAAACGCCAGATTCATCAACGGAATCAAACGGCGATGCAGCGCCATCGATTCACTCGTGCGCCCTTCCAACGCCAACGAAACCACCTGCTTCCACGCCGACGGCAGCAGGCTGGCCGTCACCACGATCCCACCCTTCGCGCCGGCGGCCAAATGCACCGGCAGCAAGGTATCTTCCCCACTGAACACCGCGAACGACTCATCCACCCCCGCCACCGTGCGCAGGAAGTGATACATGTCCGTATTGCAGGCCTTCATGCCAATAATATTTTCATGGCGCGACAGCTCATGCAGCACCTCCGGCGCAATCGCAATCCGCGTGCGGTACGGAATTTCGTAGATCATCACGGGCAGCGGCGACGCATCCGCGTAGCGCAAAAAGTAATCGCGTATCCCCGCTTGCGTCGGCGTCGTATAGTACGGCGTCAGCACCATCAAGGCATCCGCGCCGGCATCCGCGAACTCCTGGCCCGCTTGCAGCGCATCATGAAAGCCCGGGTCCAGCACGCCGGGAATCACCGGCACGCGGCCGGCTACGGCGTCCACGGTCAGCTTGCACATCCGGATGCGCTCGGCGCGGGCCAGCGCGCCGTACTCGCCCGTACCGCCCAAGGGCACGATGCCGTCGATGCCTTGCTTGAGCAGGTAGGCGATCAGCGCCTGGGCCGCCTTAACGTTGATGGTGTCGTCGGCGTTGACCGGCGTCGGGATCGCGGGAAAGACTCCGCGCAGATGGGTTGCGTTCAGCATGTTGGGGTTCCTAAAGATAAATCAAACGCGCCGGGTTCAGTTGGCCAAGCTGCGGCGGCGCAGCCTGTCGGCCAGCCAGATCAGCGCGGCAATGAAAATGAACAAGCAGGTGGATACCGCCGCAATCACGGGTGAAATCTGCAACGTCACCTCGTCCCAGAACTGCTTGGGCAACGTGGCGTTCAGACCGCCCGAGGCGAACAGCGCAATCGTCAATTCATCGAATGACGTGGCGAATGCGAACAGGAACGACGACATCAGCCCCGCGCCTAGAATCGGAAACGTCACGAAGCGCAGCGTGGACCAGGGACCCGCGCCCAGGCTTTGCGCCGCCAGATCCAGCCGCGTGTCGTAGTTGCGCAGCACCGCCATCATCGTGATCACCACGTACGGCACCGCCCCCACCGTATGCGCCAGGATCAGCCCGATCATCGAGCCCACCAGGCCCACGCGGGCGAAGAAATAGAACATGCCCACAGCGATGATCATGCGCGGCACCACGATGGGCGACAGCACGAAGGCCAGCATCGCCGACTTGCCGCGCATGTTGGCGCGCACCAGCAGGAAGGCGGCGGGCGTGCCGATCAGCATCGCCAGCAAGCCCGTGCCTACCCCCACGATCAGCGACCGCGTAATGGCCTGCATCCATACGGGCGACGTGAACATCTGCTCGTACCATTGCAGCGAAAAGCCCTTGGGCGGCCACGTCAGCCCGGACCCGGAATCGAACGACAGCGGGATCATCAAGAAGGCCGGCGCGCTAAGAAACGCCAGCACAATCAGCACCATCCACCACAGCGTGCGTGACTGCCCGGTGCCCGAGACCGACCGCCGCATGCGCTTGGGCAGCAGTGCGAACAGCGCATCGGACACGTTGGCCAGCACCGTCAGCACCGCATCACCCGCGCGGCGCGACACGCTTTCCTTGCCTGACGCACGCACACGGGTGGATGCGCCGCCCGTCATGGTGGACAGGCCCAGCACCTTGTCATAGATGGCGAACACCACCAGCACCACCACCAGCAACAGCACCGACACCGCGCCGGCGAACTCCCAGTTCATGGTCTGCTGCACCTGGTCGATGATGATCTGGGTGATCATCGTTTCCTTGCGCCCGCCCAGCAGCGCGGGCGTGATGAAGAAGCCGATGGCGGTCACGAACACCATGATGGCCGCCGCCGCAACACCCGGCATCGACAGCGGGAAATAGATCTTCCAGAACGCGGTGCCAGGGCGCGCGCCCAGCGTGGACGCGGCGCGCGGCAGGTTGCGGTCGATGTTCTCCATGACGGACAGCATCGTCAGCACCGCCAGCGGCATCAGCGCATGCACCATGCCCACCAGCACGCTGCCGAAGTTGTAGAGCAGGTTGGCGGGCGCATCCAGGATGCCCAGCGCTTGCAGCAACTGGTTCACCACGCCATTGCGGCCCAACAGCACCACCCACGCAAAGGTGCGCACCAGGAAGCTGGTCCAGAACGACAGCAGTACCCAGAACAGCAGAGAGGTCTTGCGCTTGGCCGTCAGGCTGGAAATCAGATAGGCCACCGGGTAGCCTGCGACCACCGAGAAGAAGGTGGTCCATAACGAGATCTTCAACGTGATCAGCAGCACGTTGATATACACCGACGATTCAAACAGCCGGTGATACTGCGTCAGCGTAAAGCCCTGGTCGCCGACGAAACTCAGCAACAGCAACTGGCCGACCGGATAGATCAGCAGCACCAGCAGCAGCACGACCAGCGGCGCCGCCATCAGGAAATGGCGGCGGCCGGGGCTCATGCGCTGGCGAGGGGTGGCAAGGGTAGTCATGCGTTCACTCCGCAATCGCCACCGCGTCGGCGGCTTGCCAGCTAACGGTCAAAGGCTGGCCGATGGCGTACTGCTCGGCCTGCCGCTGCGTCGGATACGCCACGACGATAGGCGCGGCGTCGGGCACGCCCGAGTCCAGGTACAGCTTGGTCAGGCTGCCGGTCACCATCACGTCCAGCAGCTTTCCGGTCAGCCCCGGCCGGGTCAGGCCCGGCCCAGCCGTGCCCACGCGCAGGTTCTGCGGACGCAGCATCACCGTGACCTTCTGGCCGGCCTTGATGGGGGCGCCGTTGGACAGCGCCTGCCCGGTCACGCCCTGATGCGCCAGCTTCACGGTCAGCGTGTCGCCGTCCACCGAGGTGACCTCGCCTTGCAGCAGGTTCGATTCGCCCAGGAAATCGGCCACGAACAAGGTGCGGGGGCGGAAGTACAGGTCGGCCGGCGTGCCCAGTTGTTCGATCGCGCCGCCGTTCATCAGGCAGATGCGGTCGGACATCGTCATGGCCTCTTCCTGGTCATGCGTGACGTACACGATGGTGGTGCCCAGCTCGCGGTGGATGCGCTTGATCTCCAACTGCATCTGGTCGCGCAGCTTCTTGTCCAGCGCGCCCAGCGGCTCGTCCATCAGGATGATGGCGGGGCGGTAGACCATGCAGCGCGCCAGCGCAATGCGCTGCTGTTGGCCGCCCGACAGTTCGCGCGGCAGGCGCGTGGCCACGTGCGGCAGGCGCACCATTTCCAGCGCCTCGTGCGCGCGGCGGCGCGCTTCGGCCGCCGGCACCTTGCGCATCTTCAAGGGGAACGCGATGTTCTCCTCGATGCTCATGTGCGGAAACAGCGCGTAGTTCTGGAACACCATGCCGATATCCCGCTCATACGGCGCGCCATAGGTGACGTCGGCGCCGTCGATCAGCACGCGGCCCTCGTCAGGCTGCGCCAGGCCGGCGATCAGGCTCAACAGGGTGGTCTTGCCAGAGCCGGACGGGCCCAGCAGCGTCAGGAATTCGCCGGGGGCGACGTCCAGGTGCGTGGGCGCCAGCGCAACGAAATCGCCATAGCGTTTGCCCAGGCCCGAGATTTGCAGATTGGAAGAAGACATGGTGTTCAACACGTTAAAGATGCCCGGAGCGCGCCACGGGCGTGGCGCGCGATTGACGACTTACTTCAGGACCCAGCCGTTGAAACGCTCAAGCACGTCGCGCTGCTTGTCCAACCAGTACGCCGCGTTGATGTGCAAGCCGGTCTTGATGTTGTCGGGGTGGGTGGGGCAGTTGCGCGCCACGTCGGCCTTGATGTAATCAAAGGCGGCGGGTTGCGTGACGCCGGCGGCAAAGTACTCCACCAGCGACGCCTGGCGCTTGGGGTCGGAGGCAAACTTGATGAACTCGCGGCACGCGTCGGCGTTGGGCGAGCCTTTCAGAATGGCCCAGTTGTCGCAGCCCCAGATGTTCTGGTCCCACACGATCTGCACCGGCGCGCCGTTGGCAATGGCCGATTGCGCGCGCGACACCCAGGTGGCGATCATGTCGACTTCGCCCGATCCCAGCATCTGTTCAACTTGCGCGCCCGTGTTCCACCACACGTCCACCGACGGCTTGATCTTGTCCAGGCTGGCCAAGGCGCGGTCGATGTCGCAGGGGTAGACCTTGTCGGTGGGCACGCCGTCGGCCATCAGGGCTTCTTCGATGGTGTCGAACGGATGCTTGCGCAGGCCACGGCGGCCGGGGATGTCTTTCACGTTCCAGAAATCGGCCCACGACTCGGGCGCGCGGCGGCCCTTGAACGCGTCAGTGCGGTAGGCCAGCACGGTGGTGTAGACGTTGTTGCCCACGCCGTACGGCGACATGTATTGCTTTGGAATGGTGGCCACGACCGGGTCGGATTCCAGGCCGTGCTTTTCCAGATAGACCTTGCCGCCTTCGGTCAGCATCAGGATGGCCGGCTGGCTGATCTTGGCCATGTCCCAGGTGTAGTTGCCGGTGTCGACCATGCTGCGGATCTGCGCGGTGGGCTCGGCATTGGCCTGCACGCCCACTACCTGGATACCGGTCGCTTCCGTGAACGGCTTGTAGAACACGGCGCCATACGCCTTGCTGTAGATGCCGCCGTCATCGCGCACCACGATGCGCTTGGAGGCCGCGCGCGACGGCGTCCAGATCATGGGCATGGCCAGGGCGGCGGCGCCGGCGGCGACGGATTTCAGCGCGTTGCGGCGCGAAGCGTTGTGGGGGATGGATTTCATGGAAGACTCCTGCGGGTCGGGTCAGGGACTACGGATCAAGGACTGCGGATCAAATGCTGTGAGTCAAAGACAGCCGCTCATGGCAGCAAGCGGCCGGGGTTGAACAAATTGGCGGGATCAAAGGTGGACTTCAGCGCGCGCATCATCGCCAGTTCAACCGGCGATTTGTAGTGCGCCATCTCGGCCAGCGACGTGCGGCCCACGCCGTGCTCGGCACTGAAGGTGCCGCCCAGCGCATCGGCCACGTCATTGACGGCGCGGCGGATATCGGCGGCCATCGCGTCGCGGTCGGGCAGGGCGTTCCAGGCGTCGAACGTGAAGAAGGGAATGAAGTGCACGTTGCCGTCGCCCAGGTGCGCCACGATCAGCACGGGCAAGTCCGGCACCAGCCGGCGCACGGCGGCGGTGGCTTCGTCGATAAAGCGCGGCACGCTGGAGACCGGTACGGCGCTGTCGGTGGTCAGGCCCACGCCCGCTTTCTTATTGCCTTCGGACACGCTGTGGCGCACTTCCCACAGCGCGGCGCGCTGCGTGTCGTTGCTGGCCAGCACGGCGTCGTGCAGCAGGCCACGTTCAGCGGCTTGCAGAAGTGTCTGCTGCAACAGGTCTTGCAGTTCTTCGCCGCTGCCGGTGTCGGACAGTTCAATCAGCACATGCCATGGGTGCGTGCCGTCCAACGGATTCTTGCGCCCCGGCACGTGCGCCATCACGATGTCCAGTTGGTTGCTGTCGATCATTTCAAAGGCCGACAGGCGCGAACCGCAGCTGCGTTGGAACATGCCCAGTATGTCCAGCGCCGCTTGCGGGCTGTCCGGCGCCACCCAGGCCACGGCGTGGCGCGTGGGCAGGGGATGCAGCTTGAGCACGGCGGCGGTGACGATGCCCATCGTGCCCTCGGCCCCGATGAACAGGTGTTTAAGGTCGAAGCCCGTATTGTTCTTGCGCAGCGCCGTCAGGCCGTTCCAGATGGCGCCGTCGGGCAGCACCACTTCCAGGCCCAGGATGTTGTCGCGGGTGTTGCCGTAGCGCAGCACGCCGGTGCCGCCCGCGTTGGTGGCGATGGTGCCGCCAATCTGGCAGGAGCCTTCGGCGCCCAGGCTGATCGGGTACAGCCGGCCTTCGGCGGCGGCGGCGTCCTGCACCGTGGCCAGCACGCAGCCCGCTTCGACTTCCATGGAATTGTTCGCCGCGTCGACCCGGCGCACGTGGCGCATGCGGGCCAGGTTCACAATGACGGGCGGCGTGCCGGTCGCGTTTGGCACCGCGCCGCCGCATAGGCTGGTGTTGCCGCCTTGGGGCAGTACCGGCGTGGCGTGCGCGTTGCACAAGCGCACGATGTCAGCCACCTGCTGCGTGTTGCCCGGCAGGGCGACGCACAACGCCGGACCCTTGTACCGGCCGCGCCAGTCTTCGGTGTAGCCCGCGGTGTCGGCCTCGGTGTGAAGGATGGCGTCGGCGCCCAGGGCCTGGGTCAACGCGTCTAGCAGGGTGATGCCGTTGGTCATGTCTGTCGTCCCGAATGAAGCTCGGGGTTCAAGGGAACCCGAGTGCATTGAGGCACAGCATACGATCGATTAAATCGCTTTTCGATTTGATTAATCGTATATCAATTGATTTTAGGGTATGTCCTAGGCGGGAAGCGGGCGACAGAACTCAGGCCCCGCGTGCAGCACAGCCCGCCTCGTCGTCTAATGGCACGCCTGGATTGCAGTTGCTGAAACGATCGAAATACAATCGTATCGTGCGATATGCAATCTACTGTGAGCTCGTTTGCACGCTGGCTCGCAATCTTTCCTGGACCCTATCCCTATGCGCGAAAAAATCGTTTTCATCGGCGGCGGCAACATGGCCTCCGCCATCATTGACGGCTTGCTCGGACAGGGCCGCGAGCTGGCCGATTTCCTGGTGGTCGAGCCTTACGCGCCCACGCGCGACGCGCTCATCGCGCGCGGTTTGGCCTGCCGGGAAAGCGTGGGGGCAGATATTGGCGACGCCGCACTGTGCGTGCTGGCCACCAAGCCGCAAGGGCTGCAAGAAGCCTGCGGGCAGGTGCGTGAATTCCTGCCGGCTGACGCCACCGTGATCAGCATCGCGGCCGGGGTGGACCTGGGGTCGCTGTCGCAATGGCTGGGCGGGCACGCGCGCATCGTACGCGCCATGCCCAACACGCCCGCCAAGGTGGGCCTGGGCATGACCGGCCTGTACGCCACGTCGGCCTGCGCGGAAGCCGACCGCAACCGAGTGGACGCCTTGTTCGCCGCCGTGGGTGAACGTATCTGGACCGATACCGAAGCCATGATCGACGCCGTGACCGCCGTAACGGGCAGCGGCCCCGGCTACGTGTTCCATTTCATGGCGGCCCTGGAAAAGGGCGCGTTGGAACTGGGCTTTTCGGCCGACGACGCGCGCCGCCTGGCCGTGTCCACGTTCCGAGGGGCGGCGGGCTTGGCGGCTAGCGAAGCGGTGCCGCTGACGGAACTGCAGGAACGCGTTACGTCCAAGGGCGGCACCACGTATGCGGCGTTGTCGCACATGCGGGAAGCCGGCGTGGCGGATGCCATCACGCAAGCGGTGCGCAAGGCCGAAGCGCGCGCGCGTGAGTTGTCGGCGGGCTAAGTCGGTGGGCTAAAACGTCGGCCCAACCACCACAACAGCAGTACCGCCGCCGCGATCGCCGCGACGTTGAACTGCATGGCCGCGCTGAAGGCATGCGCGTAGCGTTCGGGCGCGCTGGCGTCGGCATGGGCATGCAAGGCGCCGCCAAACAGCATGCCCGCCGCCGCGACGCCTAGCGCGGCGCCCACCTGTTGCAGGGTCGACACCACGCCCGCTGCCATGCCGGCATGGCGGTCTTCGACCAAGCCCAGCGCCACGTTGACCAGCGGCGTATTGACCGCGCCCTGCGCCGCGCCCAGCCATACCAGCGCGGGCACCAGCGACCACGGCGACAAGTCCGCGCCGGCCATGCCCACGTGAACCATCAATGCCACGGTGGCGCCGCCGTAAAGCAGGGCGGCCAGCGTAATGGCGGGCGTGCCGAAGCGGGCCACCAGGCGCGGCGCGGCCATGGACCCGGCCACAAAACCGACGCTTGCCGGCGCGAATATCAACCCCGCCGTGAACGCGTCCAGCCCAAAGCCGGTTTGCACCAGCATTGCGTAGCAAAGAAACATGGCGCTGGCGGTGGAAAACACCAGCATCACCAAGAGGCACCCCACGGCAAAGCGCGGCTGCGTCATCAAGCCCATGTCGAGCAGCGGCGCGCCGCCGCGTGCCTTGATGCCACGTTGCATGCGCACGAACCACAGCAACAGCAGCACGGCCACTGCGGCGCACGCTATCGCCCACACGGGCCAGTGTCGCGCCGGCCCCTCGATCAGCGCCAGCAGCAGCAAGGCCAGGCCCGCCGCCACGCACGCCGCGCCGGGCCAATCCATGGCCGCACTGGAAGGCACGCGGGATTCGGGGATATGGCGCGCCAGACGCCACGCCAGCAAGCCCAGCGGCACGTTGATCAGAAAGATGGTGCGCCAGGCCAAGCCGAACAGGTCGGCATGCACGATCCAGCCGCCCAGGACCTGGCCGGCAATGGCGGCCAAGCCCAACGTCATGCCCATCAGGCCGAACGCGCGCCGCCGCGCCTGGCCGTCGAAGCTGACACGGATCAACGCATAAACCTGCGGAAACAGCATGGCCGCCGCCACGCCTTGCAGCACCCGCGCGCCGATCAGCGCGTTGGCGTCGGGTGCCAGTCCGCACAGCGCCGAGGCCAACGCGAAACCGGCCATGCCCAGCATGAACAAACGGCGCCGGCCGTGGCGGTCGCCCAGGCGGCTACCCGCGATCAACAACACGCCATACGCCATTTCGTAGGCGGCAATGATGAAGTTGATTTGTGAAAAGCTCGCCGCCAGCGTGCTTTGCATGCTGGGTATGGCGACGTTCACCACGAACAAATCGAAGATGGTGATGAAGCCGCCCGACAACAGCACCGCCAGGCCCAGCGGGCCCAGGGTGGGGGTGTCGGGGGTGGCGCGGGCGTGGGAAGAAGGCAGGGCGTTCGAGGTCATGTCAGCGCTATTGGATTGGGATCGGCGCTATTCTGGGCGGGCGCGCAGCCTTATACAATTTAGCTGTTTATGCTGTTACTACGGGCAATAGGCTGGCAGCAGTGGCCTTGTAGCAGCAACCCGTCAGCAATAACGCTTCAGCAGTAATCAGCCCACAGTAGCCCCGTCCACCAAACCCGATTCGCACCCCTTCATGACCCCAACGCCCACCCCCGAACGCCTGGACCGCACGCGCCCCGACCTGGCTGAATTCCTGCGCCTGCGGCGTGCACGCCTCAACCCGTCGGACCTGGGCTTGCCCGCCGGCAGCCGTCGCCGCACGCCTGGGCTGCGCCGCGAGGAGGTCGCCGCGTTGGCCGGCGTGGGCCTGGCCTGGTACACGTGGTTTGAGCAAGGCCGCAACATCAGCGTGTCGGCCACCTTTCTGGAAAACCTGGCGCGCGTTTTGAAGCTGGACGCCGCCGAACGCCGCCATCTTTATCTGCTTGCGCATCAGCGCCCGCCCGCTGAACCCGGCCGCACCTGGTGCACGGTGCCGCCGCAAGTGCGCCGCCTGATGGACGACCTGCCCACGCGGCCCGCCTACATCCTGAATTTGCGTTGGGACGTGGTGATGTGGAACGCCGCGGCGGATCGGGTGTTCGATTTTTCGGCGCAGGCGCCGGGCCGGCGCAACCTGCTGTGGATGCTGTTTGTGGAGCCCCGCATGCGGCAGCTTTTCGTGGACTGGTCCGCGCAGGCGCCCGCCATGCTGTCCACCTTCCGCCGCGACTTCGCCAGCGCAAGCGGGGTGCCGGACATTGCCGAGCTGGTGGATGAGCTGGAAGCCGTATCGCCGGATTTCAAGACCTGGTGGCGCGAACACGACGTGCACGGTGCGTGCATGGGACAGCGCAAGCTGCGCGTGGAGACGCTGGGCGACATCGCGTTCGAACACGCCACGCTCACCGTCGACGAAAGCCGCCATTTGCGTCTGGTCGTCTACGCGGCGGCGCCCGGCGAACCCGGGCGGCGGAGTTTGCGCACTGGCTGGCGGCGCATGCCGACCCGGCCGCCGTCGCCTAGCGATACAAACGGGCGGTTGACGGCCGGAATTTCGCGGGTGTATCGTAAGATCTATATCTTTAGATACATCGTAAGAGGCATTCCATGCACCAGCACGACGTCGATCACACCCATGCCCACGGACACCGTGGCCATCATCATCCCCATCGCCATCATCACCCCCACCACGCCAGTGCCGGGGGTGATTGGTTTTCCGGACCGCCTGACGGGGGGCGCGGCGGCGATGCCGGCGGCTTTGGCGGCGACGGACGTGGCTTTACGCGCGGCCGTCGCGTGTCGGCCGATGACTTGCAGTTGATGCTGCTGGGCTTGTTGGAACAAAACCCCAGTCACGGCTATGAGCTCATCAAGGCATTCGGCACGCTTAGCAACGGCTTCTACACGCCCAGCCCCGGCATGGTGTACCCCGCGCTGACCTATCTGGAAGAGCTGGGCTACGCGACCGTCGAGCAGGATGGCGCGAAGAAGCGCTACCACCTGGCGGAACCCGGCCGGGTCCATCTGGACGCGAATCGTGATCGCGTGTCGATGATGTTCAACCGCTTCAAGCACATCGCCCGCAAGATGGATTGGATGCGGCAGGCATGGAGCGGCGAGCCGCGCAGCCTGGGGCCGGAAGGCGAGGACGCGCGCACGGGATGGGTGCCCGAGTTTGTTGAAGCCCGCCATGCGATCCGCCGCGCGCTGATGGAACGCACCGATGCCTCGCCCGCTGAACAACGCCGCATCGCCGCCATCCTGGCGCGTGCCACCGATGAGATCAACGGCAAGCCCTGTGCTTGATCCCGCACTTTCCCAGAATCTGGAGCTTTGATGAATCGTAGTGACCTGACCGTGGAGCGCGTGCGCCACAACTTGAAGATGCGCGTACTGACTGTTCAGCGCGTTGAGCGCGTCGCGGGCCTGTTGGCGCGCGTTACCTTCACTGGCGACGATCTGCAGGACTTCGTGTCCGCCTCGTTCGACGACCACGTGAAGCTGTTCTTCCCCGCCGATCCTCTGCTGCCGCCGGCGTTGCCCAGCGTCGGCCCGGACGGCGTGAAGTTTCCTGAAGGTGTGCCCAAGCCCGCCGCACGTGATTACACGCCGCGCCGTTTTGATGCGGAGCGTCGTGAGCTGGAGATTGAATTCGTGCTGCATGGCGACGGTCCGGCTTGCATGTGGGCGGAACAAGCCCAGCCGGGTCAGCAGCTTGGTATTGGCGGCCCGCGTGGTTCGTTCGTGGTGCCAAAGGCGTTTGACTGGCATGTGCTGATCGGCGATGAAACCGCGCTGCCCGCGATTGCCCGCCGGCTGGAGGAATTGCCGGCGCAGGCGCAGGCGCTGGTGTTGATTGAAGTGCCGTCTGCGGAAAATGAGATGCCGCTGGCGTCGGCGGCGAACGTTGTGGTGCGTTGGTTGCCGCGTAATGGGACCGCGCCGGGGTATAGCACGCTGTTGCTGGATGCGGCGCGTGAGTTGGTGCTGCCTGAAGGCGAAGGCTATGTCTGGGTCGCCGCCGAATCCGCCGTGGCCAAGGCCGTGCGCGAAATCATGGTGTCACGGCATGCCATCGATAAATCCCGTATTCGCGCCGCGAGCTATTGGAAGCGCGGGGCGGTGGCGGTACATGAGTCGCATGAGGGGTGAGGGGGGGTGTTGGGGCGGGGGGATGATGGGTTTCGCGCGGGCTGCGTCGGGGTTCTTTTTGTTGCCTTGCCGCGCTGCACCCATCCTACGTCCGTCCCATCCTACGGTCGTGCCATCGTAGGATGGGTGTAGCGCGACAGGGGCGTGATAAGGACTCGAACGCTTAGCGCGCGGAACCCATCTTGCGGTGGGGGTTCTTGCGTTGGGCTTGTTAAGAATTGGGGCGTTGTTTGATGGGTTTCGCGCGAACGGCGTCTGCGTTCTTTTTTCGGCTCTCTCGCGCTGCACCCATCCTACGGGCTTGGCGTTGGTTTTTCGCGGGCCAGGCGCAGCAGGTTTTCTATGCGGCCGCCGGGTTTGTCTGTGCGGACGGCCAGGCCTAGCACCGCGCGGGGCCAGTCCAGGGTGAAGGGGCGGTAGACCACGCCGTCGGGGCGCAGGGGGCGTAATGACGCCGGCACCACGGCCACGCCCATGCCTGCCGCCACCAGGTTCACCGCCGACGATAACTGCGGCGCGCGTTGGCCGATCAACGGGTTCAAGCCATGCTGGCGGCACGCCGCCATGATGTCCGCGCTAAGCCCGTAGCCGGATTTGCGCGAATACAGGATGAAGCGTTCCTGCGTCAGATCCTTCGGCGCCAAGCGCTTGCGGCGCGCCAGCGCGTGGCCCAGCGGCAATGCCACCACCAGCGGCTCTTCGGTCAACTGTGTGAACGTCAGCCCGCCGTCCAGCGCGAACGGCGGCCGCACGAAGGCGGCGTCTATCGCGCCATCGCGCAGTTGCGCCACCAGCGTCTCGCTATCGCCTTGCGACAGCGTCATCTCAACGTCGGGATACTGCTGGCGATAGCGTCGGATCACTTCCGTCACCACGCCATTGAACGAAGCCGACTCCGTGAACCCCAACGCCAGTTCCCCCACTTCGCCACGCGCAGCGCGTTGGGCCGTCTGCACCGCGGCCTCCGCGCGTCGCAGAATATCCTGCGCGCAGGAAAAAAACGCCCGGCCCGCGTCGTTCAGCACCACGCCGCGCCCCGTTCGGTCGAACAGCGGCGTGCCCACTTCCTGTTCCAACTGACGAATCTGCTGGCTCAGCGGCGGCTGCGCCATGCCCAGGATTTCCGCCGCGCGCGTGAAGTGCTGGGCCTCGGCCGTCACCACGAAATACCGCAGATGCCGCAGTTCCATATCGATACCTTTTACATACTGATTATCAACATTCCATATATTGGACATTCTAGTCCTGCGAGCCGATCATGCAGGCATCGATCCCCCTTTCAGGAACCCGCATGAACTCCCCTTTGAAACCCGGCGCCTTGCTGCGCCAGCATTTGGCCGATGGCATTGTGGTGGCGCCCGGCGCCTATGACGGTATGTCCGCGCGGCTGGTGGCCCTGGCCGGGTTCAACGCCGTTTACGCCAGCGGCGGCGCCATTGCGCGCGCGGCGGGCTATCCGGATATCGGCCTGCTCAGCTTTACCGAAGTGATGGACCGCGTGGAAAAGATAGTGGACGCAAGCGGGCTGCCGGTGGTCGCGGATGCGGACACGGGCTTCGGCGGGTCCGCCAATGTTGAGCGCACGGTACGCATCATGGAGCGCGCGGGCGTGGCTGCTTTTCATATCGAAGACCAATCGTTTCCCAAGCGCTGCGGCCACCTGGACGACAAGAGCCTGGTCGACGTCGAGGAAATGTGCCGCAAGGTCCACATTGCGCGGCAAACATTGGGCGACCCAGACACGCTGGTCATCGCGCGCACGGACGCCATCGCGGTCGAAGGGTTTGATGCTGCCATCACGCGCGCCGAGCGCTACCTGAAGGCGGGCGCCGACATGATCTTCGTGGAAGCCCCCGAAACGCTGGCGCAGATTCGCGCCATTGCCGACCGCCTGCCGGGCCTGAAGCTCATCAACATGTTTTATGGCGGCAAGACGCCGCTGGTGCCGCTGCCCGATCTGGCGGCCATGGGTTATCGCCTGGCCATCATTCCGTCGGACTTGCAGCGCGCCGCCATCCACGCCATGCAGGCCACGCTGGCCGCCATCAAGCAGACCGGCGACAGCAGCGCGGTGGCCGACCAACTCACCAGCTTCAAGGAACGCGAAGCCATCGTGCAGACCCAGCGTTACCTGGCGTTGGACACGCAATAGGCGTCCAACGCCGGGGCTTCACGCCCGCCTTTCAAGCACGCGCTTCATGCACGCACTTCAAGCACGCGCTGACGCTTCAAGCACGCGCCGGCCTTAGCGGTCACAACGCGCCGGCATCGTGTTGGGCCACAAGCGCTGCCCCGCGCTGCCGTATAGCGCGCGCACGCCGCACACCATTTCCACGCGGGCCCGCGCGCGGCCGGCCGGGTCGATGAGTTCCGAGTAGTCCATCGTGGACACCACCGCGCGCTGGCTCTTGAACGGCGTGACGGTGCTGTACTCGGGCTGAATGACGTACTGCCCCTGGCGGTCGACAAAGCCGATGTTCATGTCGCCCAGGGCAGGCGCCAAGCCGTCGCGCAGCGTGCCCAGCGCATTGAACGCCGGGCCGGTGAGCGCGCCCTTGGCATCCACGGCGCGCATCGCGCGAGTCGGCAGCAACGACACCGCCTGGCCTTCCGAAAACGCCGATGTGACGCCCTCAACGCTCAGCCGCGTCTTGCCGCTCGTGTCGACATAGTCCGTGCGCAGCCGGCCGTTCACCTCGTAATGCCTGAGCAGTTGCGGTGAACCTTGCGGCCACTGCCATTCGCCCGCGGGCAGCGTCACCACCGTCTTGCCCGCCGCGTCGATCAGGCGCGCACCGCTTTCATCGGATGCCAGCGCACGCGCGGGCGAGCCCTGGAACACCGAGCCGGTAGCGGCGCTGGGCGGCATCTGCCATTTGCCCTGTTCGTTCAGATAGCCGTGACGGGGCGTGCGACGAATCTCCAGCCAGTCGCCCAGGCGCGTGTAGAGGGCATCTTCCAGGTCTTGCGCATTGGCGCCGTCTGCCGAAAAGATCCAGCGGCGCTGATCGCTCTCGGCCGTGACGGCGCCGTCTTCCGTCTGGCCAATTTGCAGCCGGCTGATGAAGGGCGTCAGCGCGCGGCCCTGGCTGTTGAACAGCGCAACGGGGCGGGCGTAGTCCTCGTCCTGCGCGCCCGCCTGCATCACCTTCCACAAGCTGTCGTTGACCCGCGCGACGGCATGATGGCGCGCCGGCACGGTCCACTTGCCTTGCAGATCGATCACGCCCACGCGGTCCGCGCCCAGCGATGCGACGGCGCGCCCGTTCTCAAACGCATCGATCTCCTGAAACGCGGGCGCGGCCAGTTCCTTGCCCGCCACGAAGTCGTACAGACCCCACGGCGCATCGGCGCTGGCGGTCTTGACGTAGCGCATCACCCCCGGCGCCACGACCTGCGAGTCGAAGACATCGGCGGGCAGGCCGTACAGCTTGCCGTCGCGGTCGATCATCTTGTTCACGCCGTTGGCGTACACCAGCGCATAGCCTTGCTGAAACGCGCCTATGTATTGCTGCGCCGGCAGGTCCATCACGCGGCCCTGGGCATCCAGCAGGCGGATGCCGTCGGCGGTGGTCGCGGCGTAGCGCAGTTGTTCCGGCTTGAGGCCGTCGATGGATATGGGCGCATCGCTGTCGCGGTCCGCGCCCACTTCCAGCATCGTCAGGTCCTTCCACGACGGGTCGGTCACCAGGCTCCCATCCGCCAGCAGCAGGCCGGCGCCCGCCGGGCCGCATTGGCAATGCGACTGGCCCAGCAGCCCCAAGGGCGCGCCAGGCAAGTCCACGGCCAGGGCCTTCAGTTGCATGTTCTGCACGGCCTCGACGGCGTCAGGCTTCAGCAATACCTGGCCGTCGGCGTCGACGATATTGAGCAGCCCACGTTCCTGATTCTTGATCCACAGCCGGCCTTGCTGCACTTCCATCGTGCCGGCCTCTGCCAACCAGGCGGGTGCGGTGGCGCCGTGCAACCACGCGCCCTTGGGCGTCAGCAGGCCGACGCCTGCCTCGCCCCTGAACAGCACGAAGCCTGCTTCATCGACGCTGGGGGCAAGGCCCGCGCCCAGCGGCACCGGCTTGGGCTGACCAGGCACCAACGCCATCATCGTGTCGCCCGACGGGTACACGATCACATCGCCAAAGCGCTGCGAGGCCTCGGCTTCGGGCAACGTCATGGTCACGACCAGCTGGCCGGCGGTGTCCAGTACCGCATAGCCTTTGCGATCGCCCAACTGCGCGCTCCAGAACTTGCGGCCCACGGGGTTCAGCGATTCGTAGTGCTGGTCCGCGCCGATCGCCTTGCCGTCCGTGCCCAGCAGCACCACGCCGTCTGGCCCATAAGCCACGGCCAGCATGCCGTCGCGATTGACCGAGATATCGTCGTAAATGGGTTCAACCACCCAGTTCCAGTCGCGGTCCACCAAGCCGTATCGATACTCGCCGTTGTCGGCGATGAAGAAGCCCTGGCCATAGGCTTGCGTCACCTTCACGCCGGGCATGGCGAAGCGGCGTTCGCCCGATGGCGCCCGGTATTCCAGCTTGAATGCCACTGCTGCGCGCGCGGGCACGCCGTCTTCGATCACCAGGCTTTCGATGCCGGCGTCCAGCGGCTCGCCTACCGTTTCGCCTTGGCGGTTGATGAACTCGTGGCGTCCGTCCACCGTGGCCACGGCCAGGCCGATTTCAGCAAAGTCGCCCACGCTGTCGTAGCGCGGCGGCACGGCCATGCGGCCTTGTGGGTTGATGAAGCCCCACTTGCCTTGCCATTGCACGGCGGCCAGTCCGTGGCGAAAGTCGCGCACGTTCTCAAAGATGGGGCGGATCACCAGCCTGCCGTTCTGGTCCAGAAAACCCCAGGCATGGCGGCGCAGGGATTGGTCCGACGGCACGCGGCGCATCGGTTCCAGCGCGGACGGCAGCAGCACGGCGGCGCGTCCGTCCGCCAGGTTGCGGATGCAGCCGTTGGCGTAGGGCGTGTGGTACGAGATGTCGTCGACGGCGGCGTCGTTGCGCGCGCGGGCTTCGTCAACGCAAAACACATGGCCCATCTGCGCGTGCGCGGACAGGGAGGCGCCCAGCGCGGCCAGGGCGCAGGCGATACGGGTGGTGCGGATCACTCGTGACGTCATGGTCATTCTGCTTTGGCGGTGTCTAGGGCGGGGGGATCGATGCGCGTCGCATCTTGGCAGGTCAGAGCTTCGCGCGGCCAGCTCTGGTTTTCTTCCGCGTCGAAGATCACGATCTGGTCGCACAGCACGCCGAAGGTGGTGGTGGTCTTGCCGCGTGTGTCGATGAATTCGACCAGGTGATCGTGAAACACCATGGCGCGTTCGTCCTGGAAGTCTTGTGCCCATGTGAACGCGGGCGGGATGGCGTAGCGCCCGCTCAGGTCGATGTAGCCGTACAGCTTGCCCGTGCGGTCCAGGCGCTGCGCCCGGGCCAGGCCGTGCTTCAGCGCACCCAGATCGCTGAAGTGCGCGCCCACGACGCGCTTGCCCGCCGCATTCAGGAAGCCTTGCTTGCCGTAGTTTTCGCTATAAGGCACCACGCCTTCGCTGGCGCGCTGGTAGCCCACCGGAAAGCGGTTGGACAGGCGCGCGACCTCGCGGCCCTGCAGGTCCGTCAGCACGGAGGTGGACGCGCGGTCGTCCTCGAACAGCACGCGCTGCATGGACGCCAGCGGAAAGCCGTCGCCGTGCTTTTCCAGCACGGTCTTGCCCTGCTGATCGATGACGCGGTAACCCGAACCCAGATTGACGCGCGCCAGTCCCTCGGGCTGCACAAAGAAGGGATTGAATTCGCCATACAGCGCGGGCACTTGCAGTTGGCCGCGCGCGTTGATGGCGCCTTCGCGTTCGCCTTGGCGCACGATCAGCCAGTCGCCATGCTGCTCTTTGCTTTCCGGCTGGCCGTCAGAGATTTTCGTGGCGCGGCCTTGCGCGTCGAACAGCACGGCGCTGCCGTCGGCCAGTTCGCCCATGTAGCGGCCGCCTTGCAACTTGTCGGGCTTGCCGAAGATGATGTCGCTGCGCTTGCCGGTGCGCAGGTTGACCATCCGGTACGGGCTGTCGCCATAGCGGCCGGCCAGGCCCTTGCCTTCCGGCTCGTTCACCAGCATGAAGCCGTTGCCCAGGTATTCCATGTTGTAGGCGCTGTCGTGCGTGGCCGGCACGACCCACTGGCCCTGGCGGTTGACGAGGCCCCAGCGGCCCTTGTCCTGTACGCGGACCCAGTCGTCGTCGAATTCCTCGATGCGGTCAAATTCAGGCTTCAGCGCGGGCGCGCCCAGGCGCACGTTCCACAGGCCCCAGCGGCGTTCGCGGTTGTCGTCCGCCGCGCGGTAGACCAGCAGGTCGCCTTCCAGTTCGGACGCCGCCGCGCTCACGTCATCCGGCAAGCGCACCGGTTTGCCGCGCGCATCGATCAGCAGAGCGTCGTTGCGCAGCATGTCGCGGGTGCGCGCCCAGGTGTAGGGGCCCTTGAACGGGCGCAAGTCGTCATAGTCAGGCGGCACGGCCCATGCGCCCTGGCCGTCGATGGCGCCCACCTTATCGTTCGTGGCGCGCACCACCAGCGGCATCGTCACGTCATAGGTGTTGATGTTTTCCCATTGCGGGTTCGACACGATCTTGCCCGTGACGGTCAGGATGGCCAGGGGCCGTGCACCGTTGAGGTCGCGTAGCAGCGCCAGCGGCATGGTCTGATCGCCGGAACCTCGCTGGGCGGATTTGCCGGGAGAAAACGCGCTGACGTCATAGCTGCGCAGGCGCATGCCGGTGTCCGCATCCAGCAAGGGCTTGCCGTCAGCGGCGTACACCTGCATGAGGGAAGCTTCGGCGTTGATCGCGAGGGCGGTATGCGACGCGGCGTCATCCGCGCTAAGGGTGTCGGCCACTTCCGCGTCGGCCGCCGCTTGCCCGGCGTCGGCCGTCTCGGCGGCGTCTGTCACGACGGTCGCGGCGGCGGCCGATGCCGCGGCGGTCGCTGCGGTGTCGACCGCCGGGGTGTCGACCGCCGCCGTCGCCACATCCGTGGCGGGCTTGGAGGCGTCGGTCGCGTAGGTTCCAACCGAGTCGGCCACCGCGTCGGGGGCGATTGCGTCAGCGGCGATGTCCACGTTGCCGTCCGATGCTTCCACCGCCACGGGTGGTTCCTCGTCTGTGGCGTCGTTCGTGGCCTCGCTCCCGCCGCCAGCGCTGGCGGCGGTATCAACCGGCATGCCATACACCCATGCCCGGCCTTGAACGATGTCGACCCGGCCGTCGCGTATCGCCAGTTTCTGCACCGTGCCGTTGGGGCTGATCAACAGCGTTGTCGATGCGTCGGACAGATAGCGCCAGCCGTCGCGTTGCTGCACGCCCATGTACGACGTAGAGAACGCATGCACGGGTTTGAGCCTGGCGTCCAGCAAAGTGGACTTGCCGTCTTCGCCCGCCACGAGCCAAAGGCCGGACGCCAGCCACTGCACGCGCTCGTAGCTGGCTTGCGAAATCGCTTCGCCGCGCGGGTCCACGAAGGTCCAATCTTTTTCACGGCGCACCGCCACGACGTCACCGTCGCGCATCGGCGCTTCGCGCGAGCGCAGCACCTGCGGCGTCACGGCCCAGCGGCCCTGCGCGTCCAGCAAGCCCCACCAGCCGGAATAGCGCGACCCGCGTACCTGCGCGGGCAAGTAGCCGGCCGACGGCGCGGCCAGCATCATCACGCCTTCGGGCAGCGCGGTAGCGGCACCCGTCGCGGTGTTGATCAGGCGGGGCGGCGTGGGCACCTCCATCGACGCCAGCTTCTGGCCGGGCATGAAGCCCCACGTGCGGGTGCCCAGCGGGAAGGTCTTGACCACCTTGCCCTGCCGGTCGATCAGCACATCGTGCTCGTCGTCTTCAACCAGCGCGGTGCCTTCGGCGTTAAAGCCCGTGGCCGTGGTGAAGCGCGGCTTGATGACCCACTGGCCCTTGGTGTCGATATAGCCCCACAAGTTGCCCTGGCTGACGGCGGCCAGGCCATTCTGAAACGGCGAGGCCTGCGTGTAGGTGGGCGCGATGGCCATGCGGCCTTGCTTGTCGATATAGCCCCAGGCGCCCGCCTCGTCGCTGCGCGACCCGGTCAGCACGCCGGCCAGGCCTTCGCTGAAGGACTGATGGCAGACCGTGTCCGCGCCCTGGCCGTAGTAGCTGGTGGTGCATTGGTCCAGCCAGGAGTCGGCACGCGCCGTATCGGGCAGGGCGGGCAAGGCCAGCGCCACGGCCAGCGCCAAGGGCTTGATCGCGGCGCGCATCATGCGAACACGCGGGCAGGGGCCGCGAAAAGAGGAAAGCCAAGCCGGACGTGCCACATGGTCGTATGCCTTGCCAGAATATGCGAAGGCAGCACTGTAACCAGCAGTTGCGGGGGACAGACGGGTAAATGTAACTATAGAAAACGAAGCGTTAACAGGTGGCCTTTGTTCGCATTCCCGTGCCGCATGCAGCCGGCAAAAAATAATCGGTTGAAGCCACGTCGCGGCCCTTCTGTAATAAAGCCGCAATGCCTCCCGTGCCGAGGCCCAGCGTACGACCAGAGAGGTACACCATGCCGGCGCCCCTTGTTCCGCCTTCCCCCGCTGCTTCAGGCCCTGCTGCCTCACGTCCTGCTGCGTCGCATCTCGACGCATCGCCTCCCGATGCTTCACGCTTGTGGATGCTGGTGCTGGCAGGCGGCATCATCATGGGCTTGGCCTTGGGCGTGCGCCACGTACAAGGCTTGTTCCTCTTGCCCGTGTCGATGGACCGGGGCTGGAGCCGCGACACCTTCGCGATGGCGCTGGCCGTGCAGAACCTCACCTGGGGCATCGCGCAGCCGTTTACCGGCATGGTGGCCGACCGCTATGGATCGGCCAAGATCATCGCGGGCGGGCTGGTGTTCTACGCGCTGGGCCTGGTCGGCATGGCGCATGCTGTCACGCCCTTGGCGTTCATGCTGATGGCGGGCGTGTGCATCGGCATCGCGCTGTCCGGCACGGCGTTTGCCGCCGTCTATGGCGCGCTAAGCCGGCTGGTGCCGCCCGAGCGTCGCGGGTGGGCGCTGGGCGTGGCTGGCGCCGTGGGCGGCCTGGGGCAATTTGCCATGGTGCCCGCCGCGCAGGGGCTGATCGGCGCTTGGGGCTGGGTCAGCGCGTTGCTGGTGTTTGCAGTGGTGATGGCCGTTCTGCTGCCCTTGGCCCGGCCGCTGCGCGAGCCCGACAGCGCAGCGCGTGACGCCAATGCGCCGGACGCCAGCCTGTCCTTGCGCGCCGCCATCGGCGAAGCGTTCACGCGGCCGGGATTCTGGCTGTTGAACCTGGGTTTTCTGGCGTGCGGATTCCAGTTGGCGTTCATCGGCACGCACCTGCCCGCCTACCTGATGGACAAGGGCATGCGGGCGGCCGACGCGGTGGCGGCCTTGGCCATCATTGCGCTGACCAACGTCATGGGCACCTATGTGTTCGGCGTGCTGGGCGCGCGCCATCGCCGCAAATACCTGCTGGCCGGCATCTACCTGCTGCGCACGGCGGCTATCGCCTTGTTTCTGTTGCTGCCCCTGTCCACGTGGACCGTGTACGCCTTCGCCGCCATCATGGGCTTTGTCTGGCTGGGCACCGTGCCGCTCACCAATGGCCTGATCGCGCAGGTGTTCGGCGTGCGCTACCTGACCACGCTGTTCGGCTTCGTGTTCTTCGGCCATCAACTGGGGTCGTTCCTGGGCGTGTGGCTGGGCGGCGCGGTGTTCGAGGCCACGCGGTCGTATGACCTGATCTGGCTGGGCGCGATGGCGCTGGGCGTGGTGTCCGCCGTGCTGCATTGGCCCATCGACGACCGCGAGATCCTGCGTGTGCGCACCGTCGGCGCGGCCGGTTAAGACTTAGGCGGGCCGGTGCTGCGTGCCCGCGCCCATCGTGATGTGCAGCATGCGACAGGGCTCGACCACCTTGACGGTATGCCACGCGCCCTTGGGGATGACGTAGGCGTCGTCGGCCAGCATCTTCACCACTTGCACGCCCGTCGGCCATTCCAGATGCAGCTCGGCCGCGCCCGACATCAGGCGCACGATTTCGTCCGCCTCGGGGTGCATTTCCCATTGCGGCCAGTCGTTGGCGAAGGTGTATTCAGATACCAGCCAGCCGCGGCCAAACCGGTCCAGCGCCTCGGGCGACTGCGACCAGAACTCGTCGCCACCCTTGACCGTGGCGGCGGCGCCGGTGGCGTCCAGCAGAACATAATGCGATGACAGGTCAGTCGTCATGGTGGGCATCCTTGATAGGGGTGTTCTTGGCGGGTTCATCCTTGCAGGGTCATCCGCCATCGTAACCATGCTTGCCCGGTGTGATCAGGCAAGCCGTGCTTGGACGATGCATATCCGGCGATTATCATGTCGCCCATTCGCAATCACCACGGGAAAGGCGATGAGCCAGGGGTTCGAGGGCGTCAGGCCCGCGTCGGAATCGTCCATCGAGATCGGCTTCATGTATAACGGCCGGCATTGCGTTGAACGCATCCGCGTCAAGCCCACGGCCGCCAACTTGAAACGCGCGGCTGATCGGCGCGCCGCCATCCTGGAGGCCATCGCCCGAGGCGACTTCGACTACGCCGCCGAATTCCCCAAACGCGGCACGCCGCCCAAGCCATCACAGGGTTCTGCATGACGAGCAACCAGCAGTTGGAAGTCAATGATCTGACGCCGCAGGCATTCACGCCGTATGGCTGGATGTTGGGCAAGCCCATTCCGGATGGCAACGGCGTGCCCTTGTTCTCGAACCCCGCCACGGATTTCTGGCAGGAACACGTGTTCAACACCGGCGCGGGCGGCGATGCCGAAGTGCTGTGGGTCAATTACCGTAGCGCTTCCCCGGAAATCGCCAGCCTGGAAAAGCACTTGCTGACGCAGCAGGCCATCGTGCCGCTGACCGGCACCATCATTCAGGTGGTGGCGCAAAGCCAAGCCGACGGTAGCCCCGACCTGGCCACGCTAGCCGCTTTTCGCGTGCCGCAAGGGCAGGGCGTTTGCATGCGGCCCGGGTGCTGGCATGCCACGCGCGTGGAGGATGCCGAAGTCACCTGCCTGATGCTCACCCGCCGTTCCACTACGCTGGACTTGATTCAGCACCTGAACACCGACGCGCGCGCCACCGAGAGCGCCATCGTGGCGATCACGGCTCGCTGCATTGCACGCCAAGACGCTTGAACAGCGGCCATTTATTGCGATAACTGTCTGACCAGATCATGGTGGCGTAGGCCGCGAAGGGCGCGTTCACTACGTGCACCGTCATGTGCGCGGCGGCGGCGTCGTCTTTCGGGCAGAAGGCCTGGCCCACGGTCGGGTACAAGTCGCCTTCCCATACCGCGCGCTGGCAGTGGTCGCAAAAATTGGTCCATTGGCCCTGGCGGTCGGGGTCTGGTCTCAGCGTAGGCGCCGTCTGGTTCAGCGTGTGGGCTACTGACGCCGCCACCATTCCCACCTGCGAAATCAGCGCCGGCCCGGCGATACGCTGCCATTGCGCGGGGCTGAACAGCCAGTCGTGGAAGGCGGTCGGCGAAAGGCCCAAGCTGTCGCCGTCCTCTTCCAGCTCAGTATCGGCTTCCGTGCTCTCGTGATCTGGCGGCAGCGCCAACGCGAACACGGGCGTGGCACGCTGGCAATGGCGGCAGGCGTGCGTGGCCTGTAGCACGTAGTACGCGGGGGCGCGCACGTTGGCGTCATCGCCCAGGGGGCGGTCTGGAAAGTTGCTGTCGATATCCATGCCTGGGGATGTTCTCTCTTTTGGGCTGCGGTATCCCGATCCTTCTTCATTGGCGGGAAATATGCCAGAATCCCCTGCGGAATTGCTGTCCTTGACCGCGACGCTGCCGCCAACAGGGCGTTGCCAACAACATGCAGGTGTTGGAGCAAATTATGCGCGATCGTCAGAGTAGCACCGGCTTTGCGTTCAAGGCCCACCGCCGTCTTGCGGGGTTGCTGGCCAAGCCCCTGCTGGCCACGCCCTTGTTGATGGCCAGCCTGGCGGGTTGCAGCTTCACGTCGTCCGACGAAGCCACGGGGTCGCAGTCTGTCGGCATCCACGGCGTCACCGCGCAACAAGCGCGCAGCATTGCCAGCGAAGCGTATCTGTACGGCACCCCCATGGTGGCCAGCTACCAGACCATGTACGCCTTCAACCTGGACAAGAACAACCCGCAGTACAAAGGCCCGCCCAACACCTTCAACAACATCGCGCGCGTCTTCACGCCAGACGACACCGCGTTCGTCACGCCGAATGCCGACACGCCTTATTCCTTCGCCATGCTGGACCTGCGTGCCGAACCCGTCGTGATCAGCGTGCCGCCGATCGAAAAGCGGCGGTACTTCGTCCTGCAACTGATGGACTTGTACACCTACAACTTCGCCTACATCGGCAGCCGCGAAACCGGCAACGGCGGCGGCAACTTCCTGGTGGCGGGGCCGCGCTGGGACGGCAAGGTGCCGCGCGGCATCACCAAAGTGATCAAGTCGGAAACCGAACTCGTCAACGTGGTGGGCCGCACGCAGTTGTTCAATGCGGCCGACCTGAACAACGTCAAGCGCATCCAGGCGCGCTACAAGATCCAACCCCTGTCTTCCTTTGCCACGCGGCCCGCGCCGCCCGCGCCCGCCGCCGTTGAATGGATTCCCCCTGTGCCGCCCGGCGAGATGCGCACGTCGCTGGAGTTCTACAACCAGCTGGCTTTTCTGCTGCAATTTGCGCCCACCCATCCCACGGAAAAATGGTTGCGCGAACGGCTTGGCAGCATCGGCATCAAGCCCGGCCAAGCGTATCCCGTTGATCAGTTGGACCCGCGCCTGCGCCGCGCCTTGCAGGAAGGCATGCATACGGCGCAGAACGACATCGACAAGAACCGCACGGCACTGGCCGGCAAGACCGATGGGCTGTTCGGCAGCCGCGCCAAGCTCAAGAACGACTATCTGGCGCGCGCGACCGGTACGCAGATCGGCATCGGCGCCAACAGCCGCGAAGAAGCGCTGTACCCCGTGCTGGAAAAAGACAGCCGGGGCCAGGAGCTGGATGGCCGGTACGCGTACACGCTGCGCTTTGCGCCGCGCAGCCTGCCGCCCGTGAATGCGTTCTGGTCCATGACGATGTACCGGCTGCCAGAACAATTGCTGGCGTCCAACCCGATCGACCGTTATCTAATCAATTCCCCCATGCTGCCGTCGCTGAAGAAAGACCGCGATGGCGGGCTGACGATCTACATCCAGTCGCAGTCGCCGGGCAAGGGCAAAGAGTCCAATTGGCTGCCCGCGCCGCCTGGGCCGTTCATGGTGACCCTGCGCTACTACTGGCCCAAGCCGGCGCTGTTGGACGGCAAGTGGGTCACGCCGGAAATACAGCGGGTGGCGCAATAGCGGCATGAAACGCAACTTCAACATCCACGACCTGCGCATCTTTTATACGGTGGTCATGACCGGGTCCACGCGCCAGGCCGCGCAGGTCATGAGCCTGACGCAGCCCGCAATCAGCCATGCGGTGTCGCGGCTGGAAACCGCCACGGGCGTGCAGTTGTTTGACCGGTCGCACAAGACCCTGCGGCCCACCGAAGCCGGGCAATACCTGTACACCGAAGCCAAGTTCGTGCTGGACGAATTGGTGCGCATCGACGAAGCCCTGCACAGCATTGAAAAGTTTGGCGGGCGGGGCTTGCGCGTGGCCTCGTCGCCTGCGTTGGCGCTGGTGTATGCGCCCGAAGCGGTGAAGCGGCACCTGGATGAACACGGCAAGCGGCCGTTCTCCATCGACGTGGAATCGTCGGTGCAGTGCATCAGCGCGGTGGAAACCATGCGGGCCGACTTCGGCCTGGGTGCGGTGGGCAGCGACAGTCCACGCGTGAACTTCACGACGTTTCTGCGCACCGACGTCATGCTGATCGCGCACCGTGAGCACCCCTTGGCGCGGCGCGACGTGGTGGCGGTGTCGGACATTCCCCCCGAATCTTTCGTCAAGCCGCTGTGGTCCGACTACGTGGTGGCGCAAGGCGACATTGCCGATTCCGATGCGCTGGACTCCGGCATGCAAGCGCATATGACCTTGGTGCCCGGCACGGTGCGCGCCGTGAAAGGCGTCAGCCTGGTCAACGCGATATCGGCGTCGGACATCGTGTCGGTCTACCCCGACATCGTCGCGGTGCCGCTGGCGTCGAGGCAGTGGTTCGAGTTTGTACTGATCACGCGCAAGGAAGCCCAGAACCAGGATCTGGCCGAGCGCTTGCTGGGCGCCTTGCACGCCACGGCCCAGGCAAGACGCAACGGGGTTTTTGCGCACACGATCCAACTGATCGCCTAGCCCGTCACGTCGGCCCCCGTGCACACGGGGGCAGGGGACAGGGGACGGGCATAGGGGAACCGGGGGGGGCGGAAGCTCAATCGGCCGGCGGCTGCCACGGCAAAGATTGCAGATCGCCGTCGATGCTGATCGCTTGCCCGCTGATCATCGCGCCAAACGGGCTGGCCAGGAACAGCGCCATGTTCGCGATGTCGGCGCCCTGGACAAACTGCCGCAGGCTGACGCCCGCCAGTTCCAGCTTGGTTTCTTCTTCAACCGTCAGACCCATCGCGCGCGCCCGCGCGGCAATCACGCGGTCGATGCGCGGGCCGGCCACCAGCCCGGGCAGCAGGGCGTTGACACGGATGCCGTAAACACCCAGTTCCACCGCCAGCGATCGCGTCAGGCCCACCACGCCCCATTTCGAGGCGGAGTAGGGTGTGCGCAAGGGCAGCCCCATGCGGCCCGCCACCGAACTGATGTTGATGATGGCGCCGCCACCCGCCTGGCGCAGCGCGGGCACGGCGTGCCGCACCGTGTGGAATTGCGATGCCAGGTTGATGTCCAGCGTGGCGGCCAGCTCGTCCGGCTGGATGTCGGTGATGCGGGCGGTGGGGCCGGCGATCCCCGCGTTGTTCACCAGCACGTCCAGGCCGCCCAGGTGCGCTAGCGCGGTCTCCATGTAGCGGTCGATGTCTTCTCGGCGGCTCACGTCGGCACGGCTGTTGGCATGGCGGCATTCAAACAGCGCGCCTTCGTCCACGTCGCAGACGTGAACATGCGCGCCGCGCTCGGCGAAAGCATCGGCCAGCGCCGCGCCGATGCCCGCCGCGCCGGCGGTAACGATGACGCGGCGGCTGCTCAGGTCCACCGGCAGGGCGGTCAAGTCTTGCGGGTTCATGCGGTTTCCTTCGGCGTGGGCGGGTGTCATGGTTTCAACATCATGGCTTCATCAGTCGGCACTTGGATTCCTGCGGCGACGTGTAGATTTCGTCGCCCGGAATCTTCGCGATCAGCTTGTAGTAGTCCCAGGGGCCCTTGGATTCCGCCGGCTTCTTCACCTGCATCAAATACATGTCGTGCACAAGCAGGCCGTCGGCGCGCACCGTCGCGTTCTTCACGAAGAAGTCGTTCACCGGGTTGGACTTCACCCACTTCATGATGGTCTCGCCGTCGGTCGTGCCGGTGGCTTTCACCGCGTTCAGGTAGGTGGTGGTGACGGAGTAGTCGCCCGCTTGCAGCATCGACGGCTTCTTCTTCATGCGCTCTTCAAAGCGCGCCGCCCACTTGCGCGACGCATCGTCCTGGTCCCAGTACCAGGCGGTGGTCAGGTACATGTCTTGCCCGGCCGCCAGGCCCAGCGCGTGGATGTCGGTGATCAGCACCAGCAGGCCCGCGATCTTCATCTTGGGTGTCAGCCCGAATTCCGCCGCGGCCTTGACCGCGTTGCTGGTGTCGGCGGCCGAGTTGGCCAGCCCCAGCACTGTGGCGCCAGACGCCTGCGCCTGCAAGATGTACGAAGAAAAGTCCGCCGCGTTCAGCGGATGGCGCACGCGGCCTTTCACCTGGCCGCCGTTGGCCTGCACCACGGCCGATGCATCGCGTTCCAGCGCGTGGCCGAATGCGTGGTCCACCGTCAGGAAGTACCAGTCCTTATTGCCTTCCTTGAGCATCGCGCGCGCCGTGCCGCGCGACAGCGATACCGTGTCGTAGACGTAGTGAACCGTGTACGGCGTGCACTGCGCGTTGGTCAGTTCCGACGCGCCCGCGCTCACCACGAAGAACGGCGTCTTCTTCTCTTCAGCCACCTTCGCCATCGCCAGCGCGGCGGCTGAATTCGCACCCGCGATCAGCATGTCCACGCCGCGCTGGTCCAGCCATTCGCGTGCGCGTGACGACGCGATGTCAGCGCGGTTCTGGTGGTCGGCCACCAGCACTTCAATCTTCTTGCCGGCGATCTCGCCGCCCATGTCGGCCACCGCCATCTTGATGGCTTCGGCCCCGCCCGGGCCGTCGGCATCGGCCGACAGGCCCGACATGTCGGTAATGAAGCCGATACGGATCACGTTGTCGTCGGCCATGGCTGCGCCGCCCATGGCCAGCAAGGCCGACGCCACTGCCGCGTTCAAGATTTTTTTCATGTTTGTCTCCCGCCTGGGGTTTGATTGTTGTTGCCGTGCCGCCGTCAGAACGCGACGTTGTCCCGGCCCTTCAGTTGCAGAATCTCGCGCGCCTCGTCGGGCGTGGCGATGGTCAGCGACAAGTCCTCAAGAATGCGGCGGATGCGGCGCACCTGATCCGCATTCGACTGCGCGAGTTCGCCCGGACCATCCCACAAGGAATCTTCCAGCCCCACGCGCACAAAACCGCCCATCGTCGCCGCCATGGTCGCAAGCGTGGTCTGCTTGCGCCCCGCCGCCAGGACCGACCAGCGGTAGTCATCGCCAAACAGCCGGTCGGCCGTGCGGCGCATCATCATCACGTCTTCGGGATGCGTGCCGATGCCGCCCCGGATGCCGAAGACGGACTGGATCAAGAACGGCGGCTTCAACAGCCCCTTGTCCACAAAATGCGCCGCCGTGTACAGATGCCCGATGTCGTAGCACTCGATCTCAAAGCGCGTGCCGTTGTCATTGCACGACGACAGGATGTGCTCAATATCCTTGAACGTGTTCTTGAACACCAGATCGTTGCTGCTTTCCAGATAGGGGCGTTCCCAGTCGTGCTTGAATTCCTTGAAGCGTTCCAGCAATTCATACATGCCGAAGTTCATCGACCCCATGTTCAGCGAGGCAACCTCCGGCTTGAATCGCGTGGCCGGCAACATGCGTTCGCTGACCGGCAGCACGGGCGAACCGCCGGTGGTGATATTGATGACCACATCGCTTTGCGCCTTGATGCGCGGCAGAAACTGCGCGTACAGCGCCGGGTCCTGCGTGGGCCTGCCAGTCTGCGGATCGCGCGCATGCAGATGCACGATGGCCGCGCCCGCCTCGGCGGCATCCAATGCCGATTGCGCGATCTCGTCGGGGGTGACGGGCAGATAGGGCGACATCGACGGCGTATGCACCGAACCGGTAATGGCGCACGTGATGATCACATTGCTCTTGGGTTTTTTCATGGGCCTTGGACGTATGACGTTGAGGTCTGACGTTTACGTATGA
The DNA here is from genome assembly GCF_057334535.1 of Achromobacter colocynthidis. NCBI lineage: Bacteria > Pseudomonadati > Pseudomonadota > Betaproteobacteria > Burkholderiales > Alcaligenaceae > Achromobacter > Achromobacter colocynthidis. Next base: position 867,754 of record NZ_JBHFIZ010000037.1, on the reverse strand, counting down.
CGTTTTATCGTGGCCCCGGCTGTCTCCTCCGGGTGCGGCCCATTCTGTCGCAGGGCATTGCCCTTGTCACCTGAACAGAAATTATCAACTGATACGGTTTCCGGTGCTGCGGCGCAGCGTGATCCTGGCGCTTGTTGCCGAATGGAACTGTTGCCCGCGCCGGTCTGGGCTCAGACGCAAAAAGGGCGCCC
>NZ_JBHFIZ010000037.1:791366-867525 GCF_057334535.1 Achromobacter colocynthidis | reverse complement strand
GGGGGGGGGCCTTTTTGCGTGCAGCGGCGGGACTTAGTCCTGGCGGCTGGTCACTTCAACCAGGTGATAACCGAACTGGGTCTTCACCGGGCCTTGAACTTCACCAACCGGCGCGCTGAACACGACGGTATCGAATTCCTTGACCATCTGGCCCGGGCCAAAGGTACCCAGGTTGCCACCGTCACGGCTCGACGGGCAGCTGGAGTTTTCCTTGGCGACTTGAGCAAAGTCAGCGCCGTTTTCAATGGCGGTCTTGAGTTCGTTGCACTTGGCTTCGGTGGAAACGAGGATGTGACGGGCGGAGGCTTGTGCCATGAGGGCTCCTTGCGGAATAGATTGGGGAGGGGAGAGTAACGCATTTGGGCGTGCTCACTACGGTGCCATCATAAACGGGAGTCCAGAAAGCCTTGTCTTAATCACCCTCAACATCTTGCAGAAGATTTCAAGTCGCTCCGCAGACTTCGCTACTATTACCAAAGATAACAAGGAGCGAAGGATGGCCTTCTGGTGGGTGAATCACAGTAAGTCTTACAAGAAGGAGCTGGGAGGCGGCTATATCTGGTGCCCCCAGGTGCACCCTGGCGATGTCCAGCGCGTCCCTTGGCTAAACGTCGCAAAGGTCCTGCCCGGTGACGTGATTTTTTCTTACGCGGAACAGCATGTAAGGGCGGTGGGTGTCGCAAAGACTGGCTCGTTTCCTTCTGAGCCGAAGCCTGGGTATGCGGAGATGGGCTGGGACCATTCGGGCTGGGAGGTCACGATTCAGTGGGAACGCTTGCCGGTCGGCTTCTCATTGAAACCCTATATCGATACGGTGCGACCGTTTTTGGCTTCCAAGAATGCTCCATTAAAGACTAACGGCGATGCGCAGATGGCTTATCTGTGTTCGATTAGCGAAGAGTTTGGTACTTGGCTGGTACACAACGTTGGCGTCAATGAAACTCTGCTTTTGGGTACTGCCATGGAGCTGGAGCTGGGCGCCATGCACATCCCGGAGACGCAACGGATACGCCTCCATCAAGCTCGTGTGGGGCAGGGCGCTTTCCGCCGTGATGTTTTGCGAATTGAACCCAAGTGTCGCCTGACGGACATATCCGATCCGGATTTTCTTGTTGCAAGCCACATAAAGCCCTGGAAAGATTGTTCGAATGAAGAGAGGTTGGACGGTCACAATGGCTTGATGCTGGCGCCTCACGTGGATCGACTATTTGACAGGGGCTGGATATCTTTCGCCAACAATGGTGATCTGCTAGTGCAGCCCAATGCTGTCGAAACCGTTCGAGCTTGGAAACTCCCTGAGGAAATGAACGTCGGCGCCTTCTCGACGAGGAAGGCGCGGTACTTGGAGTTTCACCGAGAGGTAGTTTTTGGTCGGAGCGTTAGGGCGTTTGGGGTTATCAGCGTTTCTGCTAATTGAATGCGCACGAGTCGTCCGGGACGGAAGCGGGCAGTCCTATTCCGCCAACCACTCCCGAAACGCCTCCAGATCCATCCCGCTGGGCACATACCAAACCTTGCGCGTCTTGTCCCATTGCGCGCCTAGCGCCTTCACCACGTCCCGGTTCGCATACGCCACCTTCAAGTCGCGATGCCCCACCGCCTTGACGGGCGCCGCCATGTTGCGGCGTAGCGCCGTATCCGCGCGTTTCTGCGTCCCCGCCAACTGCATCCGCGCGATGAATGCACTGCGTCGCGCGGGATCTTCCGAAGACACCAAGGTCAGGCGCGACTTGGTGCGTGTTGCCGCCACATAGAACAAGTTTTCCTCCTCCCCCGCTTTACGCAGCGGGTCGGGAAACGCGTCGGCGTCCATGAATGGAAGGATGACGTGTTCGAATTCCTTGCCTTTGACGTTCACGATGCAATCCATTTGCACCGTGTTCTTACCCGGCCGTGCGCCGACGAAGGCTTCGGCCGCACCGATCCATTCTGAAAACTCACGCAGGGTCTTGCCCGACATTTTGGCCGAGGCGATGAAGCCGTTGACCGAGCGGGTGACGACGGACGCTTCATAGGGATGCACGTACAGGCGCTTGGCGACCTTGTCCATGTCCATCAGGTCGCGCCCCGTTTCCAGGGCTTGGTAAGCGGGGCTGTCGGTGGATAGCGCGCGCAGATGCTCCACGGCTTCCGAGATGCGGGCGCGGGCGGCGGGGCTGCCGACGCGCTGGATCTGGCCGGTAAAAAAGTGCTTAAGCGCGGAGGGTTCTTTTGCCAGCGTCGTCTGCGCCTCTTGCAGTTCCTTGGGCGTCAGCGGCACTTCGGCGAAGGTGGTTAGCGCGTCGACGATGGCTTCGCGCGTGGCGGGTGCGGCCACGTGGTGGAAGTCGTCAAGCGCAATGGCCAGCATGCCGCGCAGGAACAGGATTTCTTCGCGCAGCAGGTAGCTCTTCATCGTCAGCGTGCGGTAGGGCACGCCGGCGTTCATCAGGGCGTTTTCGATTTCGATGGATTGATGCGCGTCGCGCAGCAAGACGCAGCATTGGTCCAGCGGCTTGCGGCCCTGCTTCCATTGCAAGATGGCCTTGACGACCTGCGCGCCGCAGTCGCCCGGCGTGTCGGCGTAGGTGGCTTCGTGGATCTCGGTGCGCAGCGGCAGGTTGGAATCCACTGGCTTTTGCTTGAAGGCTTCCATCGCGTAGGCCAGATGCGGGCCGTGGCGGTAGGTCATCGTCAGCGGGAAGTTGGCGCAATCGGGGAAGCTTGCGCGGATGCGGGTTTGCAGGAAAGATTCGTCGGCGCCCAGGTGGGAGTAGATCACCTGGTCTTTGTCGCCCACGCCCACGAAGTAGGTGACGTCCACGTTCAACAGCGCTTCGATAATGCAGAACGATGCTTCATTGATGTCGTGCAATTCGTCGACGAGAACCAGCTTGTAGGGGGCCAGCACGTCGCGCGGGTCAGACGCGGATCGCAGCAGGCGCGCCAAGTCATAGGTGGCGTCGAAAAAGCCCCGGGCATCCACGTAGCCGAAGACGTCGACGCGCTGCTTTTCGTATTCAACGGCCCAAAGATAGTCGGTGATGGTCACGCCCGCGCTTTCCGCAATGAACAGCGCATCGGCCCCGTCATCCGGCGCGATCCGCATGGTGGCTTTGAGCTTCAGCAGGTTGTCCAGGAACTGGCTGACGGCGGTGTTGTGGGTGCGGATGTCCAGCAGGTCGGCGTATTGCGGGTTATTCGCCGCTACGTTTTCCAGCGCAAACAGCGCGTAGCTTTGTTGTTCGCGCGTGGACGGCAGGGGCTCGGGCTTGCCGTCTTCGACCTTGGCCAATACCCGCTGCGCATACTCTTCAACCGTCAGCACGTTGACGCGCCGCGCCGTGTTGTAGGCGATGCCCACGTCCACCAAGCGCGTTTGCAGCACCTGGCGGGCTTCGTCGGTGAAGGTCAGCGCCAGGATGTCTTCGGGCGGCAGGCCGCGCGTCAGCGCTTCGCCGATGCGCAGGGCCAGCGTGGTGGTCTTGGCGGCGCCCGCGTTGGCGATGACTAGGCTGGTCCGGCTCCGCGAGGTCTGGATCCGGCTCTGTTTTTCAGTGGGAACGAAGCCGGCGGGGAAGAACTGGGGGGCAGGGGAGTTTGTGGTCATCTAGGCGGATAAGGCGCGAGCAGGAATGTCGCAGGGGCAGACGCCAGTGTAACGATTCCATCAGCCGGCTCCGTCCAATGAAAACGGCCGGCCGGCGCATGAAGCGCCCGCCGGCCGTTCAGGCCTGAAAAGGGGGAGTCATCCCGGGACTAAGCCCGAAACCAAGCCCGGGATCAAGCCCAGGATCAATCCCGATCAGCGCACCGGCCACCCATACATCAAACCACCATCGCGGTACGACGCATTCAGGCCGCGCGACAGCTTCAGCGGGCTGCTGGGGCCCAGGTTCTTCTCAAAGCTCTCGCCGTAGTTGCCGATGTGCTTGATGATGTTGTAGGCCCACTTGTCGTCCACGCCCAGGTTCTTGCCCATGCCGGGCGTCACGCCCAGCAGGCGCTGCACGTTGGGGTTGGTGCTTTTCAGCATCTCGTCCACGTTCTTGGACGTGATGCCGTATTCCTCGGCTTCCAGCATGGCGAACATCGTCCAGCGCACGACGTTGAACCATTGCTCGTCGCCTTGGCGCACCATGGGGCCCAGCGGTTCCTTCGAGAAATTCTCGGGCAGGATGTCGTACTGACCCGGGTTGTCCAGATTGCTTCGCGCGGCCGCCAGTTGCGACTTGTCGCCGGTGAATGCGTCGCAGCGGCCCACTGCGAAGGCGCGGATGATCTCGTCCAGTCGTTCCACCACCACCGGCTTGAAGACGATGTTCTGCGAACGGAACCAGTCGGCCAGGTTCAGCTCGGTGGTCGTGCCGGGCTGCACGCACACGGTGGCGCCGTCCAGTTCCTTGGCGCTTTTCACGTTCAGGGACTTGTTCACCATGATGCCCTGGCTGTCATAGAAGTTGACGCCCACGCCGATCAAGCCCAGCGTGGTGTCACGGGTCAGCGACAGCGTGGTGTTGCGCGGCAGCACGTCGACTTCACCCGACTGCAAGGCGGTGAAGCGCTGCACGGCGCTGACGGCCATGATCTTGGATTTGGCGGGGTCGCCGAACATGGTGATGGCCAGCGCGCGGCACAGGTCCACGTCCAGGCCGACCCAGCCGCCCTTGCTGTCATTGACCGAGAAGCCGGCCACGCCGGTCGAGACGCCGCACTGGACAAAGCCTTTGCTCTTGACGCTGTCGAAAGTCACGCCGGCCGTGGCGGCCCAGGACGAAAGAAATAAGGCGGTGCCTGCCGCAACGTGTTTGAGTGCTTTCATGGTGTCTCCGCGCGTTGGGCGCATAGGTATTCTGTCGGCCGGTAAGCCGAGGTGCGCGGAATGGTAGCCACGGCGCCTGGGCGGGAATATCAGGGAATTCCCGTTAAATCCACTGGGCGGAATTTTGGAGGGATAATCGCTGCCAGGCCGACAGAGGGGCGATGCATGAACGAGAAAGACCAAGAAAAAAAGGCAGACGGCGATGACCGACGCCGACCCGGCCGCGCCTTCGTCAAGCAGCAGGTGCAGGGCACATGGCGTGAACTGATCCGCGTCAATGCCAGCGACCGGCGTTGGGAGATGCCGCTGGCGGCCGCCTTGTCTTCCGGCCTGCCCTTGATGGTGGGCGCGTACTTTGGCCGCATGGATTATGGCCTGATGTCCAGCCTGGGCGGCATGGTGTTTCTGAGCCTGCCCAATGCTTCCTTGCAACAACGGATGATGATGTTGCTGGCCGCGTCCTTCGGCATGGTGGCCTGCTTTGCGGTGGGCGCGCTGACGCAGTTCTGGCCCACCGCCACGATCGCGGCGCTGACCCTGATTGCCATGCTGGTGAACATGGTATGCCGCTGCTATCGGCTGGGGCCGCCCGGCAGCTTGTTCTTCATCATGGCAACCGCCATTGCGGCGTACACGCCTGGCAGCATCGAGGATGTGCCGATGCGGGTAGGCATGGTGGCGCTGGGTTGCTTGGTGGCCTGCCTGGTGGCCTTTGCCTATTGCCTGCACATGACGCGCGTGGCGCCGCCGCCGCCCGATACGCCTTTGCCCAAGCCCACGTTTGATTTTGTTGTGTACGACTCGGTCATCATCGGCCTGTTCGTCGGTATCTCCTTATTAGTGGCCGAACTGCTGCAACTGCCGCGCCCGTACTGGGTGCCGGTCAGTTGCCTGGCGATTATCCAGGGCGCAAGCCTTTGGGCGGCGTGGAACCGTCAACTACACCGAATATTGGGTACGGCGCTGGGCTTGTGCGTGGCGTGGGCTTTATTGAGTTTGCCGCTGAACGTGTGGACGTTGGCCGCCGTGATGATGGCGCTGTCGTTCGGGATTGAAACCCTGGTGGTCCGGCACTATGCCAGCGCCGTGGCGCTGATCACCCCGTTGACGATATTTCTGGCGGAAGCGCCGCATCTGGGGCAGGGCTATCCGGCCGAGGTGATCGAGGCGCGGTTCGTCGATACGGTGATTGGCGCGTTCATCGGCGTGCTGGGCGCGGTGCTATTGCATAACCAGCGCATTCGGCCGCGATTAAGCCGGTGGATGCGCGCGGTTTTGCCCAATCGTGTGAACTAAGCGAGTGAACTAGTCAGGCGAGCCGACCGGGGCCGCCACGCAATAAGGGCAATCCAAAGCGGGCGTGGCTGCTTGCGCCGGCATGCCTTCCAGCGCCGCCGCATGCAAACACTCATGCGACAGCCATTGGCTCAGGCGGTCATAGCTTTCCATATTGCTGCGCCAGTTCGGCGCGCACAGGTAGTAACCCAGCGGGCTTTCGAACGTGCGGTCGAACACGTCCACCAACTGCCCGGTGGCCAATTCCTTTTCGATCAGGCAATGCGGCATCAACGCCACGCCAAAGCCCGATGAGGCCGCCTGGATAATCATCGAAAACAGATTGAACCCGGGGCCGAAACGCGCGCGGTCATAATCGCCGAGATAAGTGGAAAACCAATATTCCCAAGACAGCGGAATCTCGATGTGCTGCAGCAGCGTGCACTGCTTGATGTCTTCCAGGCTGCCTATGGGGTGCTGTTCCAGATACTCGCGCGAGCACACCAGGCGGGTTTCTCGCCCGGTCAGATACTTGGCGTCGCCATCGTGCCAATCGCCGTAGCCATATTGAATAGAGGCATCGAAATCCAGTTCGGTGCTTTTGTAATCCGCCACGCTGTAGCGCACGAAATTGATCGAGATATCGGGATTGAATTCGCGGAAGGTCTTCAAGCGGGGAAACAGCCACTGCGCGGCGAAGGTGGGCGCGGCCGATACGTTCAGCGATTTGGCGGACTGCTGCGTCGCCATGACTTGCGACGTGGCGCTTTCCAGCGTGTGCAGCGCGGGCCGGATCAGGCTGAGATAGGTGGCGCCCATGCGGGTCAGTTGCAGCCCGTTGGTGGCGCGGATGAACAGCGCGTGGCCCAGATAGCTTTCCAGCGTGGCGATGTGCCGGCTGATGGCGCTTTGCGTCACGAACAGTTCCTTGCCCGCCTTGGAAAACGACAAATGGCGCGCCGCCGCGGTGAACGCATTCAATTCAGAGAGGGTGGGGCAGCGGCGTCTCATGACGATGGGGCTGAGTCGACTGACAAGAAAAGGGGGGTATGAGTAAAGCTCATAAGGCTGTTCAAATTTGTGTCGAACGCCTAAGGGGAGACCCGGTATCGGACGTTTGGATTGTACCGGTAGAGTTCGCCATGCTGAATTTCCTGCATGTTGAACGAATAGCGTGATTTATATATGAAGCCGGTTGTTGTTAAGAATTGCAAGATCTTGAATACCCGATCGTTGGCCCTGGAAGCCGCGGCGAATGTGTTGATCGAAGACGGAATGATCACTCGCATCAGCGCCGACGAGCTGACCGTGCCGGACGCCGAGGTGGTGGACGCCAAGGGCATGACGCTGATGCCGGGCATGATCGACTGCCACGTGCACGTGGTGGCGTCGTCCTTCAACCTGGGCCGCGTGGCGGCCTTGCCCAATGCCCTGGCGCTGTTGCGCGCGCTGCCCATCATGCAGGGCATGCTGGACCGGGGCTTTACCAGCGTGCGCGATGCCGGCGGGGCCGATTGGGCCTTGGCGCAAGCCGTGCTGGACGGCGTGATCGACGGCCCGCGCCTCTTCTGCGCGGGCAAGGCCCTGTCGCAGACGGGCGGCCATGGCGACTTCCGGCAGCGTAACGACGAACTGGACCCCTGCCCGTGCTCGGTCAAGATCGGCAACATCGGCCGCGTGGTGGATGGCGTGGACAACTGCCGTTTGGCGGTGCGCGAAGAAATCCTGAAGGGCGCGACGCAGATCAAGGTCATGGCGTCGGGCGGCGTGGCCTCGCCGAATGATCCGATCCAGAACCTGGGCTTTTCCGAAGCCGAGCTGCTGGCCATCGTGGAAGAGGCCGGCAACGCCAACACGTATGTGATGGCGCACGCCTACACGCCGCGCGCGATCATGCGCGCCGTGCGCTGCGGCGTACGCACCATCGAACACGGCAACCTGGTCGACCGCGAGGCCGCCGAGGTGATGAAAGAGCACGGCGCCTACATGGTGCCCACGCTGATCACCTACGAAGGGCTGGCCAACGACGGCGAACGCTATGGCCTGCCGCTGGACTCGGTGAAAAAGATTGCCACCGTGCGCACGCAAGGCCTGACGGCGCTTGAGATCCTGGACGACGTCGGCGTGAAGATGGGTTACGGCAGCGACCTGCTGGGCGAGACCCACTACATGCAAGCCGATGAACTGACCCTGCGCGCCCGCGTGCTGGGCAACGCCAAGGTGATTCAGCAGGCGACCTTGATTGGCGCCGAAATCCTGAATCAGCAAGGTCTGCTGGGCGAGGTGTGCGTAGGCGCGCATGCCGACCTGCTGCTGATCGACGGCAACCCGCTGGATGACATTTCCCTGCTGACCCAGCCCGACTCCATCAAGCTGATCATGAACCGCGGCTTGTTGCACAAGAACGCCTGCTGACGTTCTTTCACTCTTACTTCCGGAAATCTTCATCATGTATTCCGTATCGGACCGCCTGGAGCGGCTACCGTTCTCCAGCTTCCATTTCCGCTTGCTGATGATCGGCGGCCTGGGGCTGGCGTTTGAAGCGCTGGACGCCGGCATCATTGCGTTCATCATCCCGTCGTTGCGCACGCAATGGGGCCTGTCCACCGGCGAAATCGGCTGGATCGCCAGCAGCACCTACGTGGGCTTCCTGGTGGGCGCGCTGTTCTCGGGCATTCTGGGCGACCGCTACGGCCGCAAGAAGATCATGATGTGGGCCTTGATGCTGTTCTGCGTGGCCACGTTCATCAACGCCTTCGCTCGCAACTATCACGAGTTCTACATTCTGCGCATGATCGCGGGCATCGGCATGGGCGCGGAAGGCGCCATCATTGCGCCGTATCTGGCGGAATTCGTCAGCAGCAAATACCGTGGCCGCTTCACGGGTGCGCTGGCGGGCTTCTTCTCGTTTGGCTTCGTGTTGTCGGCGTTGCTGGGCTACTTCATTGTTCCCATGAGCGATGACGGCTGGCGCTGGATCATGATCATCGCGTCCGTCCCGGTGGTGTTCTTGCTGTGGTGGCGCAAGTCGTTGTTCGAATCGCCGCGTTGGTTGGAGCACACCGGCCAGACCGCCGAAGCCGACCGCATCTGCTCGGCCATTGAAGCCGAAGTGGAGCAGAAGCTGGGCCGCCCCTTGCCCAAGCCCGTTGCCACGCGTCGCGCCGCTACCGCCGCGGAAAACCCGCAAAGCGCGATGGAAAAGCTGACGTCTCTGTTCTCGAAAACCTATCTGGGCACGACGGTGCTGGTGTGGGTGTTCTGGATCACCGTGCTGTTCTGCTACTACGCCTTCCTGGTGTGGATTCCCAGCTTGCTGGTCGAGCGCGGCTTCACCATCACCAAGAGTTTTTCGTACACCATCCTGATCTACCTGTCGCAGATTCCCGGCTATTTCTCCGCCGCGTATTTCAACGACAAGATCGGCCGCAAATACACGATTCTGGCGTACATGCTGTTGTCGTGCTTGTCGGCGCTGGGCCTGGCGCTGGCCAGCGGCGAGCAGCAGATCATCATGCTGAGCATGCTGCTGTCGTTCGGCATGAATGGCGTGATTGCCGGCCAGTACACCTACACCGCCGAGATCTACCCGACCTCGATCCGGGCAACCGGCATGGGCGCGGCATCGGCCTTTGCGCGAATTGGGTCGATTGCATCGCCCACCATTGTGGGCGTGGCGTATCCGGTGCTGGGCTTTGCCGGCGTGTTCGCCATGATGACGGCCATCTTGATGGTGGGCGGGCTGGGCATTCTGTTCTTCGGCAAGAACACGCGCGGCGTGGTACTTGAGGCGATTCACTGATGACGCAAGCATCCACGTTGGCGCCTTGGGCGGCCCATGCGCGCGCCCTGGCGCAAGCCGGTGACCGCGCCGCGCAGTGGCAGGTGGTGTCGGCCTTGCTGGAAGAGGCCTTCGGGCACCAGCTATTCACCGCCTTGCTGTATCTGGAAGAACACCGGCTGATGAAGCGGCTGTACACCTCCGATGAAAGCATCAGCCCACTGGGCGGCTTCAAGGCCACGGGCAACGGGCCGTGGTCGCGCCATGTGCTGGAACAAGGCCAGTTGTACGTCGCCAGCAACCAGGACGACGTGCGATCGGTGTTTTCCGAAGCGCCGATGCTGATCGAGCGCGGGCTGCATTCCGCGTTCAATATCCCGGTGCGCTATCAGGGCCGGGTGATTGGATCGCTGAACCTGCTGGCGGGCCGCAAGGCCTATGACCATGCTGATCGGGACTTGGCCGCGCTTATCTCTGGGTTGTGCACGCCGGTCTTCATCGAGGAAATGCAGGCCGCGCAAGCGGCGGCGGCAGCGGTGGACCGGGCAGGGCTGGATAGCGTCTAGACGCTTTCCCCCACCAGCCGATCTTTGCCATCGGCGACGTTTTGCAGGGGTGGCTTGTCCACCCCGTTTTTCGCGGCCACCACTTCGGTCATGATCGACAAGGCGATCTCGGCGGGCGTCTTGCTGCCGATGAACACGCCAGCGGGGCCGTGCAGCTTGTTCAAGTCGGCCTCGCTGATATCGAAATACTCGCGCAAGCGCGCACGGCGCTTGTCGCTGTTCTTGCGCGAGCCGATCGCGCCGATATAGAACGCATCCGACTGCAAGGCGTCAATCAGCGCCAGGTCATCCAGCTTGGGGTCGTGCGTCAGGGCGACCACCGCGGTGCGCGCGTCGGGCCGCAAGCGCAGGATCAGGTCGTCAGGCATCTCGCGCGTGAAGGTGATGCCGGCTTGTGCCCAATCCTCTTGCTCCCCGTTCTCTTGATGCGATTCACGCGGGTCGCAGACGATGATTTCAAACCCCAGCGTCAGCGCAATCTGGCACAGATACCGGCTGGTGTCGCCCGCGCCAATCACGATCAGCCGCGCCGTGGGGCCGAAGCGGGTGGTCAGCGTGGTGGCTGACAGCGTGGCGTCGGCCGACCTGAGTGCGCGCTCGGGCGGCCCGGCGTTCAACCTCACCTGTCCGGTCGAGAGATCCAATGTGCGCGTCACGCAACGCCGTTGGACGCAGGCGTCCAGTAGTTCCGGCAGCAGGCTATGCGTGCCGATGCATTCCCTGACCAACTCAATCGTGCCGCCGCAGGGGATGCCGAAGCGCCGGGCGTCGTCGGCCTGCACGCCGTAGCGCAAGACTTCGGGCACGGGGTTGCCGTGATCAATGTGCGGGATACGGTCGGCCAGATCGTCTTCAATGCAGCCGCCCGACACAGACCCCACCACCTTGCCTTGCGCGTTCATCGCCATGATGGAACCAACGGGCCGGGGAGACGAGCCCCAGGTGCGCGCCACGGTGAACAGGCACACCGGCATGCCCGCCTGATGCCAGTCAAGCGCTTGGCGCAGCACCAGGATGTTGATGTCGCTCATGGACGCGGTATAGGTCAGGACGCGAGCACGGCGCGCACGGCTTCGGGCGTGAAGGGCGCTTCATAGAAGCGCTTGCCGGTGGCGTCGAACAGGGCGTTGGCGATGGCGGCGGGGCCGGGCACGGATGCGGATTCCCCCGCGCCCATGGGCGGCTCGTCTTGGCGTGGCATCAGCAAGACGTCTATGGCGGGCACATCCTTGAAGCCGATGATGGGGTAGCCACCCCATTCGCGGCTGGCGACGCCCGCTTCATCAAAGACCACCTTTTCCAGCAGGCAGCGGCTGAGCGTCTGGATGACGTTGCCGTGAATCTGGTGGCGCACGCCGTCCGGGTTGACGATCATGCCGGTGTCCTGGCCAACCACTATCCGTTCCACGCGCACACGCCCCGTGGCCGGGTCCACGCACAGGTCGATGACCCAGGCGGCCCAGGCGGCCCCAAAGCCTGGAAACTTGCTGTGGACATAGCGCGCGTAGGCAAGGCCGCGACCGTGCAAGCGGCCATCGGCATCTGGCTTGCCACGGCTGCCGCGCGTACCTGCGCGCCACTGCGCTTGCGCGGCCGTGGCCTCTATCAATGCGATGGCGCGTGCATCGTCCAGGTTGCGCACGCGATAGTCGACCGGGTCGGCGCCGGCGGCCTCGGCCAGTTCGTCGATCATGCAGTCATGCGCGAAGGAATTGGGCAAGGCCGACACGCCGCGCAACCACGATGAGCGCACCAGCGGCGGCATGTCGTGGCAGACCACGCGGCGGCTTTTGTAGCGGTAGGGCGGCGCGGCGGTGCGATCGCCCATTTCCAGCGTGCGCGGTTCGCCGGAGACGACGCCCGTCAATAACAGCGCCAAAAGCGGCGCGTCGTTGGACGGGTAGCGCACGGCAAAGTCCACCGCCAGCAGCTCGCCTTGCGCGTCGATGGCGGCGGCCACGTCCATCAACTGCCCGGTGCCCTTGGGTTCCCATTGGTGTTCTTGTTCGCGCGTGAGCTGCACGCGCACGGGTGCGCCCACGGCCATGGACAGCAGGGCCGCATCGGCACAGACGTCGTCCGCGCAGTTGCGGCCATAGCAACCGGCGGCTTCCAGACGGACCAGGTCGATGTGGCCTTCACCCAGGTTCAGCAGCCGGTCCAGATCGGTGCGCAGCATGTGCGGGTTCTGCGTGCCGGTCCACACGGTGAGCCGGCCGTCAGCAAAGTCGGCCACGGCGCAAGACGGGCCTATGGACGCATGCATCTGGTAGGGCCAGACGTAGCTGCGGCGCAAGTGCGTGGCGGCTTGCGCGCAGGCGGCATCCACATCGCCTTCTTCGATCAGGGGCCGGGCTTGGGCGGGGTTGGCGCGGATGGCGGTGGCCAGATCGTCGAGTTGGGGGGCGGGCGGTACGGGCTTCCAGCGCACCTTCAGCGCACGCATGGCGGCAATGGCCTGCTCTTCACGGTCGGCCACCACGCCAACGAAGTCGCCTTGCACCACTACCTGCACGTTGCCGGGCAGATGCGCGACGGATTGGCGGTCCACGTCGATCAGGCAATGGCCGATGAAGCTGCCGGCGTCGCGCCCCGGATGCGGCGGGCGCACCACGCGGCCGTGGCGCATGCCGGGCACGCGCACGTCATGCACGAAGCTGAGTTCGCCGGTGGCTTTGGCGGGGATGTCCACGCGCGCCACGCCTTGGCCGACGATGCGGTATTCGCTGGCGGGCTTCAACGGAACTGCTTGGTCTGGCGGCGCCAGGGTTAGCCGGATGTGCTGGCCGGCCAGCAACTGGCCGTAATGCAGTTGGCGTGTGTCGTCGTCGGGAGTTGGCCGCACTACAGGCCGCACCACGCCATCGCGCACTTGCACTGCATCACGTGGCAGGTTCCATTGCCGCGCCGCCAGCATCAGCAAGTGCTCGCGCGCCTGCGCGGCGGCGCGGCGCAAGGGCACGGCGGAAATCTGGATGCTGGCGCTGGCGATGGTCGGCCCCTGGTTGGGCGCGGCGCTGGTGTGGCCCAGCACCATGTCCAGGCGCGACAGCGGCACGTCCAGCTCTTCGGCAACGATCTGCGCCAGCGACGTGCGGATGCCGGTGCCCAGGTCCACATGGCCGTTGAAGGCCAGCACGCGCCAGCCGGGCGATGGCGTGTCACCGGCTACCAGGCCCGCATCGCGGACGATGGCAATGAAGATCTCGGGCGTGGCCTGAACGTAGTCCGACGCGCTGCCCGGCTGACCCGGCGCCGGCTTGGGCGGCGCCGAGGGCTCGCGCACCACGAGCAAGGCGTCGGGGTGGGCGAGCAGCGCGCCAGGCAGGTGGTGGGGCGGGGGCAGGGTCATGAAGGAAGCAGGTTTTGGGCCGGTGGAGGATTATGTCGCCGTTACCGGGCGGCCGGCACTGGGGCATCCACCAAGGCGCGGGTCTCGGCCAGTGCGTGGTCCAAGGGCATGACGGCGGCGTACTTCTGCGCCATGTCGAACAGGTTGGCGTCGTGCGGACCCAGGGCGCGGTCGCCGCAGCAGTCGGCTACCACCAAGGGCCGAAAACCTGCCTGCATGGCGTCCACCACGCTGGCGCGCACGCAGCCGCTGGTGACGCAGCCGGCCACCAGCAAGGTCTGAACGCCGCGCTGCGCCAGCCAGGGCGCCAGCATGGTGCCGAAGAAGGCCGACGGGGTGCTCTTGCGCACCACGTATTCGCCGGGCGCGGGGGCCAGCTCGGGCACGATGGCGCTGTTGTGGCTGTGCTCTTTCAGGGCCAGCATGGCGGGCACTTTCAGGCAGAAGATATTGCTGTCGGCATCGTCGTCCGAGAACACGATGCGGCTGTGCGCCACCGGCCATCCCTGGGCGCGCGCGTGGGCCAGCAAGTGGCGCGTTTGCGCGATGGCTTCCGGGATGTTGCCGCCGCCCAGCACCGCGGGGTCGGCAAAGCCGTTCACGAAGTCCACGATCAACAAGCCAAAGGGCGCTTTGAGCGGCAACGGCGTGCCGAAGCCCTGGCGCGAATACGCGGAGATATCGCCCGTGACGGCGTCGGTGGGTATGGTTTGGGTTGAGGCGTTCATTTGCTGTCCTTGCGGCGGGCGGCGTGCGCCAGGCCGGATTCGTCTTGCACCACGCCGCGCGTCACGACCGCCTGGCCGTCCAGCGCCACGCTGCAATGGCGCATGGGGATGTCGATGTGGCAGGCGGTGGTGCGGTTGCCGCCCGCTTCATTGTTGGGGCCCATGGACCACAGGAAATTGCCCTCGAACGCGCGCGCGTCCATGCCGATGTGCGCTTCCTTGTTGTAGTGCGCCAGCATCGACCACTGCGCGCGCGGTTGCAGGCCCCAGCCTATGTGCGACACCGCATAGGCTTCGGGGTCTTCGTACGCCGCCATGTATTCCTTCAGGATGTCGGCCTGCAAGCCACCGTTGATGCGGGTGACGTAGCCGTTTTCAATGACCAGTTCAATCGGGTCGGTCACGTAGTCTTTCATGGGCAGCAGGATGTCGCCCCTGTCCAGCACCACGCGTCCATTGCTGTGGCCTTCGTTGGGCCAGGTCAGCACGAAGCCGCTGGGCCAGTGGTCCCAACGGCCCGGTTCATCCACGAAACCGTATTCGGAAATGGCGGGGAATTCGCCCAGTTCGCAGCGCAGGTCGGTGCCGGCCGCCGACGTGATGTGCATTTGCTTGGACGCTTCGATGCGACGCGCGGCGGCTTGCACGCGCGCACGGTCGGCTTCGGTGGGCACCAGGCGGCACAGCACTTCGGGCGGCTCGATGGCCAGCAGGATCTTGGTGCCCGTCTGCAAGATCTCGTGCTGCTCGGGCGAGAACAGCAGCGTCATCAGGTCCAGCACCAGGTCGCTGGCATTCAGCGCCGCGATGGCGGCGGGGTTGCCCGTCAGCGGGGTCGCGCCCAGGTAGGCCAGCGCGTCGCGGCTGATGGATTTTTCGGCGTTGACGGGCGGCAGGTCCAGCCGGTTGACGCGCGCGCCCAGGTCAGTGGCGGCGGCGATCGCGCAGCGCAGTGTTTGCGGATGCGTGTCGGCGCCGGTCAACACGGTGACGATCTGCCCGGCTTCAAGCCGTGACAGCGTCAGCACCTGCTTCCAGGCGTGGATCAAATCGATATCGCTGACGGACATGGCGGGCTCCTTGAATCAGCGGATTGAGGAAAAGGCGTGTCAGTCGACCTTGCTGCCAAGGAAGTCGCCAAAGGCCGCGTAGAAGCCGGCTTCGTTGTCCCACGGAATCATGTGGCCCGCGCCGGGCACGCGTACGTGTTGCGTCTGCGGCGCCAGCCCCTGCCATTCGGCTACGTCGTCGTCGCCGACCACGCCGCCTTTTTCAGCGGTCATCAACAACAGCGGAATCTTGATGGCGGGCAGGTCGGCATGGATGTCGTCGCGGCCAAAGTCTTCAAAGCTCTGCACGATGGCAGGTTCAAAGCAGGTGTGCAGCCATTGTGCGCGCAATTGGCGCTGGGCTTCGGTCCAGGTGGGGCAGAAGGCCAGCATGGCTTCGGCGGTCATGCCGTGCGTGGCTTGTCGGATGGAATCCACGTACCAGGCCAGGTTGGCCGGGTAGGCGCGGCGGCCCGGGCCGGAGACGGGCGGGTCCACGATGACCAGACGCGTCAGGCCCTCAGGTTGGCTGCGCGCGGCACGTACAGCGATGCGGCCGCCCATGGAATGGCCCACCAGCGCGTAGTTCGTCAACCCTAGCGCCTGCGCGAACGCCGTGACGTCGGCGGCTTGCGCGTCCAGCCCGTAGTCGAGCCCGGGGCCGGATGCGGACAGGCCTCGGCCGCGCACGTCCAGCACGTAGGTGTCGAACTGGCGGCCCAGATGTTCGGCCACAAAGCCCCAGGTAACCGCGGGGCTGGTGATGCCGGGAATCAAGATGACGGCGGGGCGGCCGGCGCGTTCGTCCGCCGTGCCGCCGTAGCGCAGGTAGTGCTGGCGAATGCCGTTGGCGTGCACGTGGCCGCCATAGAGGTAGGTGCTGGCGGCTTGGGTCATTGTGCGTTCCTGGAATAGGGGTAAGCGCCCGAGAGCAGGGCGCCGGCGCCGGGTACTACCGGGTCCATGCCCAGTTCCTTCAGGATGGCATAGGTGGTGGCGATGGAGGCAGTGAGCACGGGCTTGCCGGTTTCGGCTTCCACTTGCGAGACGGCGGGCAGCGACGGCATTTGCACGCAGGCAGACAGCACGATCACATCGGCGTCGGCCACGTTCATGCCGGCGACGATGCCGGGAAGTTTGGCGGGGTCGTGGCGGCCCACGTCCAGGTTGTCGGGAATTTCCAGCGCGCGCCAGTCCACGATTTCAAACCCTTCGGCGGCGATGTAATCCATGACCAGTTCGGTCAGCGGAATCATGTAGGGCGCGACCAGCGCAATCTTCTTGGCACCCATGACGTGCAGCGCGTCGACCAGCGCGCCGGCGCTGGTGATGACGGGGGCCGACGCGCCGTTTTCCGCGGTGCGCTCGGTCAGGCGCTTTTGCGACACGCGGTGGTAGCCGCGCCCCATGGCCATGATGGCCACCAGGCAGGCGTAGCCCAGCACGTCGACGCGCGCATCGCTGAGTTCCAGCGCGCAGCGGTCGCTTTCGGCGTCCATGGCGGCCAGCTCTTCCTTTTGCACCTTCTTCATGCGCATGCGGCTGGAATGGAAAGTAAAGCGGTCACTGGGGCGTAGCGATGAGTGCGCCGTCAGCATGGCGGGCACTTCGGTTTCCATCGTGGTGTTGGAACTGGGAACGATCTGGCCGATTCGGAATGTCTTCGTCATGGAGAAGCCTTGAAAAGGGGCGGGCCTAGGGTTTTCGATAAATTCAAAAGAAGCGTATACGCTCTATTCTTGCAAAGAGCGACGCAGATGACCAGCCCGGTTTCCGTAGTGGTTTTCACCTAATGATGTGAAATCTATGCACTGTTTTGGTGATGCGTCTTGGGGTTTACGCTTGGATCGAAAATTTCTGTATCCATAAATTAAGCGTGTACGTCATAATTTTCAAGAATTCGCTTTCCCAGTCTTTCACTATCCAGCAAGGAGAAGTTCCGTGTCTACATCCCCTCGTATCGCCATCGTCGGCGCGGGCCTTGGCGGCGCCGCCACCGCCGCGCTGCTGCTCAAGGAAGGGCTGAACGTCCGCGTCTACGAGCAGGCACCCGGCTTTTCGCGGCTGGGGGCCGGCATCCACGTGGGGCCGAACGTCATGAAGATCCTGCGCCGCATCGGCATCGAAGACGCGCTCAATGCCCAGGGCTCGCATCCGGACTTCTGGTACAGCCGCCATTGGGAAACCGGCGACATCCTGGCGCAGATTCCGCTGGGCGATTACGCCGTCAAGGAATACGGCGCGTCGTACCTGACCGTGCACCGTGGCGACTTCCACGCCTTGCTGATCGACGCCTTGCCCAAGGGCGTGCTGGCCTACGACAAGAGCCTGACCCGCGTGGAAGATCGCGGCGACGTGGTCGTCATGCACTTTGCCGATGGCACCTCTGAAGAAGCCGACATCGTCATCGGCGCTGATGGTGTGAACTCCCGCATCCGTGAAGAACTGCTGGGGCCCGAGCTGCCCAAGTACGCCGGCTACCTGGCGCACCGCGCCGTGTTCCCCACGCCGCAGACCAAGCCCGGCATGCTGCCCTTCGATTCCTGCGTCAAATGGTGGAGCGATGACCGCCACATGATGGTCTACTTCGTCACCAGCAAGGCCGACGAGCTCTATTACGTGACGGGCGTGCCGGTGGAACACTGGGACTTGAACGACCGTTGGCTGCCCAGCAGCAAGGATGAAATGCGCGAAGCGTTCAGCGGCTGGCACCCCACCGTGCAGGCGCTGATCGACGCCACGGTTGAAGTGACCAAGTGGTCGCTGCTGGAACGTGACCCCTTGCCGCTGTGGAGCCGTGGCCGACTGGTGTTGCTGGGCGACGCCTGCCACCCCATGAAGCCGCACATGGCGCAGGGCGCGGCCATGGCCATTGAAGACGGCGCCATGCTGGCGCGCTGCTTCAAGGAAGTGGGCGTGAACAATCACGAACTGGCGTTTGCGCTGTACGAGGCCAACCGCGCGGAACGCGCCAGCAAGGTGCAGCGCATTTCGCACGACAACACCTGGCTGCGCACGAATGAGGATCCGTCCTGGTGTTTCGGCTATGACGTGTTCAACGAACCGCTGGTAGACCCCAAGACGCGGGCCGCGGCCTGAGGATCTGTCCGCCGCGCGGGCGTGGGGGCTTGCCCCTAGTCCCGTGTCGCGGCAACCTTCGTACTTCTCAAAACCCGCACACGCGCCACACGCCATGGGATCCACCGTCAATTCAAACAGCACCCCGCCTCCGATCCGCCTGAGCGTGAACGGATGCGACTGCGACGTGCCCGCCGATCCCGGCACGCCGCTGCTGCATGTGCTGCGCAATGACTTGGCGCTGAACGGCCCGAAGTACGGCTGTGGCTTGGGCGAATGTGGTGCATGCACCGTGTTGATCGACGGCGTGGCCGCGCGGTCTTGCGTCATTCCGGTGCGGGCAGCACAAGGGCGTGCCGTGGTCACGCTGGAAGGCTTGGGCACGCGCGAGCAACCCGGTACTACGCAGCAGGCTTTCATCGACTGCCAGGCCGCGCAGTGCGGCTATTGCCTGAACGGCATGATCATGACGGTGGAGGCCTTGTTGCGACGTAACCCCAATCCTGGTGAAGACGCGCTGCGCAGCGAACTGCACCACAATCTGTGCCGCTGCGGCACGCACGTGGAGATCATGCAGGCCGCGTTGCGGGCGGTGCGTTTGCGGGCGGAGGGGGCGGATGCGCCTGGCTCGCAAGCGGCGGATGGGGGCGGTGTTGCGGGTGCTGCGGGCGTTGCAGGTGTTGTGGGTGTTGCCGACGGCGGATCCACGCGATGAGTTCGGACACCTTGGCGTTGCCGCACCATCACGCGGGTTTGTCCGCTGCCTTGCCCGCTGCCTTGCCCGCCGATTTGTTGCACGGCGTGGCGTTGCGCCCGCCCAGCGTGTTGTGGGATGGCGCGCGGTATCGCGGCAGTGTCTTGCAGCACGCGCAGTTGGATCAGGCACGTGGGCTTGCCGGCGTGGTAATGGCGGTGCAGCGCACGCACTTTGCCGGTGTGGTGGCGGTGTCGCCGGTTCACGCGCGGCAAGCGGCCGTGGCCTTGGCGCCTGTTTGGCACGCGCCGGACGCCGTTCAAACCCCGCGCGCGGATGCGGCCGACCCGGATCAGATTCGTTATGGCATGCGCCTGCCATCGTCCGAGCCGCGTGCCGGCGCAAGGGCGACGGCATGGGTGCTGAACGGACACGCCAGTGTGTGGCTGCCGGCATGCACGCCCGCCACGCAAGCACAGGTGCGCCGCGAACTGGCGGCGCTGCTGCAACAAGCGGAAGACACGATCAGTGTGACGGTGGATGGCGCGGTCGACGGCGCGGTCGCGGAAAGCCAGGACGCGGTGCACCCGCTGGACTTGATGGATGCCGCCGCCGACGCCGCACTGCTGTCGCAAGCCGCGGGCCGGCCGGTATGCGTGGCTTGCCAGTCGCACGCTGCCGACGAGCTGGTGCTGCGTGTGCCGCTGACTGGCGCGACGGCCGAGTCCGTTGCCTTGAACGCCGATGCTTCTGACGCCGTAGCCTCTAATGCCGCTGCCCTGAGTGCTGCTGCCCTGAGTGCTGCTGCTTCCAACGCCTTTACCGTGACGCCTCAACCTGCATCGCCTGCCGATGCTTGCGTTGCGGCGCTGCTGTCCGACGCATCCTGGGCAGTACGCCCCAGCCTGGCACGGCTGTTGAGCCAACCTGGGCAGGCCAGCGCGTCGGCGCATGCGACGGTGTGCGGCGATTCCGTAACGTGGTCCCGACGCGCGCTGCCGCCGTTGCGCGCCAGTGTGGACGAATTGAACGCCGCGCAGGTTTTTGCGCAAGAAAGCCAGTGGCATGAAGCGGCGCTGGCCCAAGATAAAGACCCTATCGCCTGGCGCTTGGAACACCTGCCTGAAGGCAAGGGCCGCGAGCTAGCGCGTCAAGTCGTGGACCGCGCAACGTCGCGCGCCGACGGCGATGCCCACGCCCACGCCGACGCCGCCGCTGCACCGCGCGCGGGCCTGCTGCATGGAACGGGTTTCGCCACCGCACAGGTGCAATGCGTGGATGACGACGGCGCCGCCCGCATGGTGTGGAGCGCCTGGGTGGCCGAGGTATCGGTGCAACCCCAGACCGGCCATGTCGATGTCACGCGCGTGGTGGCGGGGCACGACAGCCAGCACCTGCACCCGGCGCAAGCCGCATCCATGCAGGCCGAGATCGAACAACAAACCCCGTGGCTGCTGGCCAACGCGCGCCGTCTGCTGGCGGGGCCGCCGGCCTTTGACGATTGGACGAGCCCATCGCAACAGGCTGGCTCCGACGCCGCAGTCGCACTGCGCCGCGATGAAAGCGGTGATGGCTTGGTACAGCGCGACGCCACGGCCAACGCGCTGGATGGCGTAGTGAAGCAAGGGCAGTTGGCCGTGGATGGCGTGGTCACCTTGCCCGCTGCCGCCGCCATTGCCAACGCCATTCACAATGCAACCGGCGTGCGCCTGCGGCAAGCCCCGTTCGACACGGAATCCTTGCGGCTGGCGTTGGCGGACCAGCGCCCGGCGCGTGCTCGCGGCGTCTTGGCGCGAGGATGGATGGGGCTGGCGGCAGGCATGGCAGGGCTTGCCGGCGTCGCCGCCGCGCTCTGGCCGCTGAAGCCCGCGTTGCCACTCACGGCAGGCCCCGACGTTTCTCTCTATTCAATGCGCGCCATCGAACGCGGCCGCCTTGTCGCCGCCGCGGGTGATTGCATCGCCTGCCACACTGCGCCAGGAGGCAAGGCCAACGCGGGCGGGCTGGCGCTGGACACCCCCTTCGGCACGATCTATTCCACCAACATCACGCCCGACAACGACACCGGTATCGGCCGCTGGTCGTACCCCGCATTCGAACGCGCGATGCGCCAGGGCGTACACCAGGACGGCCGCCAGCTCTATCCCGCATTTCCGTACACGGCCTATGCCAAGCTCAGCGATGCGGACATGCAGGCGCTGTACGGCTACCTGATGTCGCAGCCCGCCGTGAAGTCCGAGCCGCCAAAAACGGAGTTGGCCTTCCCCTTCAATATGCGTCCGCTCTTGGCGGGCTGGAACGCGCTGTTCCACGACGCCACGTCCTTCACGCCGGACCCGTCACGCAGCGTGCAATGGCTGCGCGGCGCGTATCTGGTGGAAGGCGTCGGCCACTGTGCCGCCTGCCATTCGCCACGCAACCGCTTGGGCGCGGAGAAGAAGGGCGTGCATTACCTGGCCGGCGGCGAAGCCGAGGGCTGGACCGCGCCCGCCCTGAATCAACTTGCCAGCGGCCCACGTGCCTGGACGGGCGATGAGCTGTTTCAGTATCTGCGCACCGGTTATTCACCGAGCCACGGCGTGGCGGCTGGGCCGATGGCGCCTGTCATCCACGGCTTGGCTGAATTGCCGGACAGTGACGTGAAGGCCATCACGACGTACTTGCTGGATTTGCCGAAGCCGAAGGGTGAGCCCGCTGCGGCGCCTGTGGCGTCGGCATCTTCTTCTCCAGCAGCTTCGTCATCGTCATCGCCTTCGTCTTCGTCTTCGTCTTCGTCTTCGTCTTCGCCTTCGTCGCCGTCTTCGCTATCGCCTGCCGCCGCGACTGCGACCGCGACCGCGACCCGGCCCGCACCCGCCGCCGCGACGATCCATTCCCTCCAAGGCCGACGCGCCAACGGCGAACGCATCTATCAGAATGCTTGCGCGGTCTGTCACGAAGCGGGCAGCGGGCCCACGCTGTTTGGCGCCAAGCCCTTGCTAAGCGCCAACACCAATCTGCATGCCGCCACGCCGGACAACCTGATCCAGGTGATCCTGCACGGCATCCAGGAGCCCGCCGATGACGCGCTGGGATACATGCCGGGCTTCAAAGACAGCCTGGACGACAAGCAGGTCGCCGATCTGCTGGGTTATTTGCGGGAACGTTTTGCGCCGGACGAAGACGCCTGGCCCGATCCCACCACGACGATTAAACGGCTACGCAACCATGCGGAGCTGAATTAAGGAAAACGCGGCCATAACGCGTACGGCTTTAGTGATGATCACATCAAGGGGTTTCATCTATGTCAGCTTCATTGGTTTCCGTGGACAAAGCCATTCAGGTGGCGGGCGTCGGCAAGTTTCAATATCGGCTATTCGTGATATTCGGCCTGGTCTGGATGGCCGACGCCATGCAGGTGCTGTCCATCGGCTTTTCCGCGCCGTCCATTGCAAAGACCTTCGGCATCACCGTGCCGCAAGCACTGCAAACGGGCACACTCTTCTTCATCGGCATGCTGATCGGTGCCTTCATGTTCGGCCGCATGGCCGACCGCATCGGGCGCCGCCCGGTGTTGATGATCGCGGTGGTCATCGACGCCTGCGCGGGCGTGGCCTCGGCCTTCGCGCCTGAGTTCACGTGGTTGCTGTTCCTGCGCTTCCTGACGGGCATCGGCGTGGGCGGCACGCTGCCGGTGGACTACACGATGATGGCCGAGTTCCTGCCCAGCGCCCGCCGTGGCCGCTGGCTGGTGCTGCTGGAATCGTTCTGGGCCGTGGGCACCATCTTCCTGGCGCTGCTGGCCTTGGCGGCCGTGTCCTGGGGCGACGATGCCTGGCGCGTGATCTTCTTCGTTACCGGCCTGCCCGCCTTGATTGGTGTGGTCTTGCGCTTCTACATCCCCGAATCGCCGATGTACTTGAACCGCAACGGTAAGTCAGACCAGGCGCGCAAGGTGCTGGAACGAGTGGCCCGCGTGAACCGCCGCGACGTCGAAGTGCCCGCGCTGCAACCGGAAACGCCCGTCCATAAATCCATCTTCGCCTTGTTCTCGTCCAGCTACCGCCGCCGCAGCATCGGGCTATTGCTGGCGTGGGCGCTGATCTCCATTGCGTACTACGGCGTGTTCGTCTACCTGCCCATCAAGCTCAGCACCGCCGGCTTCGCCTTCATGCGCGGTCAGGAATTTCTGGTGCTGCTGGCGCTGGTGCAGTTGCCGGGCTTTGCGCTGTCGGCCTATGGCGTGGAACGCTGGGGCCGCAAGCCCACGCTGATCGGCTTTTTGATCTTGAGCGCCGTCGGCTGCATGCTCTACAGCCTGGGCACCGCACCCGCCGTGGTGATCGGGTCCACCTTGCTGATGAGCTTCTCGCTGTTGGGCACCTGGGGCGCGCTGTATGCCTTCACGCCGGAGGTCTACCCGACCGATTTGCGCGCCAGCGGCATGGGCATGGCGGGTGCCGTGGCGCGTTTTGGCGGGCTGTTCGCACCGGCCATCATCGCGCCCATCATGACCAGCCACTTCACGCTGTCGTTGGTGGTGCTGTCCAGCATGCTGCTGGCGGGTGCGGTGGCGATTGCGTCGGTGGACGTGGAATCGCGTAACCGCGCGCTGGATTGATGATGGGGTAAAACGCGGCGGCGCTGGCGTGTATGCCGGCGTCGCAGTTGCCAAGAACGGCGACGAACAGCTCAGACCTGTTCGTCGCCGTTCAGCATTTTGGTCAGCAGAAAATCCAGCGCCAGGCGCTCGGCCGGGTTCAGATTGCCGTAGGTGCTTTCGGTGATCTGCTTGGCAAACGGTTCCATCTCTTGCACCAGCGCCTGCCCAACGGGCGTCAGGCTCACGACCACCTTGCGCCGATCGACGGGGTCGTGGTCCACCTGCACCAACTCACGCTGCTTCAAGCGATCCACCACGCCGCGCACGGTGGCCTGGTCTATGACAGTCGCCTTGACCAGATCAGCCAGCGAACTCGCGCCATGATCCCGTACCGAACACAGCACGACAAACTGCGCGGCGGTGAGCTGGGAGTCGGGAATGTAATGCTGAAACAGCGCGGTGTGCCGCTGATAGACACGCCGCAGCAGGTGACCTATCTGATCAGAAAACAAATAGCCTTCCGTGTTGGACGAGGACTTGCCTTTCATATTGCGCATAAGCCTATCCGAAGCAATGCATGGGTCATGGTGATTTTTATCAACGGGATGCAGGTTGCCTAGTTTGCCAGCAGCGTAATGGTTTGTGGGGCGTAGAGGCCTCCGCGTCACCCTTGCGCGGGCAGAAATCGGCTCGCCCATGTCGAGATTATCGCCGCGGCGTAGTCTGCATCCGCCCTGCGCGTGAGCAAATGATCGGCATCGTCCAGCGAAATGAAACTCTTCGGATGCTTGGCGGCCGCGAATATGCGCCCGGCATTTTCGATGCTCACCGTTGCATCCAGCGGCGAATGCAGAATCAGTAGCGGAATTCGCAATTGTGCGATCCGCGACGCCAGATCGTGTTGCCCCAGGTCGTCGACAAAACTCTTGCGCACGATGAATGGCCGGCCGCCAAGCAGGACCTCGGCTTGCCCTTGTGCTTCGATGGCCTGGAGACTCCCGGGATCAAATTGATGCAGGACATGGCTGACGTCGAAAGGCGCGCCCAGCGTGGCCACTGCACGTATGCCTGGCATCTTGCCGGCGGCCATCAAGGCAGCCGCTCCGCCCAAGCTATGGCCGATCAGAATGGAGGGAGGCTTGCCGTCTTCGGCCATCGCATTGCCGGCAGCGACCAGATCGTCCACGTCCGCCGCGAACGTCGCGTCCGCGAACGTGCCACCGCTATTGCCCAGCCCTGCAAAATCGAACCGCAGTACGCCGAAGCCGCGCGCCGCCAGGGCTCGCGCCAGACGGCTGGCCGCCAAGCTGTCCTTGCCGCAGGTAAAGCAGTGGGCAAGTATGGCCCAGCCCAGCGGTTCGGCATCCGGCAGCTCCAGCCGGCCAACGAGTCGATAGCCGCGAGGTCCGTCAAATTCAAAAGCTTGTGCGGTCATGAATGATGTCCCTGTTGTTGGCGTGCGTTGCGACATGGCAGTGCCAGGCGAGGGGATGCGCATCACCACTCGCCCGGCACGACGGTTTACGGGGCGGCCGGAAAATCGACGTCGGTGTCGTTGATACGGTTAAAGGTGTTGGTGAAGATCGTGAGTGCGATCGCCAGCGAGATCTCGGCCAGTTGCGTGTCGGTGTAGCCCGCGGCACGAATCGCTGCGAATTCATTTTCGTTGATGGTGCCGCTGGTGTTCTGTACGTTCAAGACGAAACGGATCAAGGCATCGCGCTTGGCGTCACCGGTGGGCTGCCCCGCACGAATGGCGCGCAAGGCATCGGCCGACAGACCAACCATCTTGCCCAGCATGTGGTGAGCGGCCACGCAGTAATCGCAACCGGTCTGCTCACTGACCAGCAGTTTGATGGTTTCGAGGTCTTGCTTGCTCAGGCTGCTCGACGCCAGCACGCCTTCAGCGTTGAGCACTGCGCCCAAGGTGGCCGGGGCCAGGTGGCCCAGGGCGGCGAACAAATTGGGCACGGAGCCGCCGGCGATTTTCTTGACTTGGGCGTACACGTCGGCGGTGGCGCCAGTGGCGGATGCGATGGCGGGGATAGCGATGCGGCTCATGGTGTTTCCTTCAATGTGGTGGTTAGGAGCCTCCACTTTAGATCCGCAAAACGATCTGTTCGAGCCTATTAAATATCAAAAAACACCTAATTAGGATCAAGTCATAGGCTCTCGTTCGGCATGGTCCGGTCCAGCATCCCGCGCTACCGTTCCTCTTCCGGGGTCAGTCGCGACGCGCGGCGCCAGTCTCCAGGAGTCATCCCCATCCATTCGGTGAACACGCGCCGAAACGCCGACACCGATTGATAGCCCACCGATTCGGCTACGGCTTCGGCGGTCATCGACGGCTTCTTCAATTCGTTGGCGGCCAAGCTCATCCGGATGTCCGTCAGCATGTCGATAGCTGAGCGCCCCAACTTGTCCTGGAAGTGACGCATGAAGGTGGCGCGCGACATGCTGCACAGCCTGGCCAGATCGGGCAAGGTCCAAGGCTTGGCGGGGGCGCTGAACATGGCCGAGATGGCGGGCGCCAGCCGGGGATGGCCAGCCAACGCCAACAGCCCCACGGGAGCCTGTGCGGACTCGCTCGCCGCGCGCAACGTAAGCGTGAACAGCGCCGACGACAATGCGTTGAGCATGGCGTATCCGCCCAGCTTGCCCTCGGCTGATTCCATGCGCATCAGGCCGACCAGACTCGCCAAGTGATTCAAGGGGGGATCGGCTTTCGCCGCGTCATTGCTATCCGCTGTCCGCACGATCAATTTCGTGGGTAGATAATCGCGAATCAGCCTGTCATGGGGAGGCGCTATGAAAAAGCGCCCGCACAACATGTCCAGTTGCTCGCCAGTGCCGTTGTTTTCGCTGATTGTCCAACCCGTTGAATCCTCGCGATTGTGCGCGGGGGCCGCTATGCGTCCACTGCCGTCATGCAGCACGTGGGCGGATCCGTGAGGCATCAGCACGATGTCGCCGCTGGCCAGTTCTCCGGCCGTATTGCCCTCTGGATCATCGAGGATGGCGCGACCCTTCAGCACGACGTGGTAGGGAATTTCTCGCGGCGCGGACTGGTCGTACACCACGCTCCATGGCGCGCCGTAGGCGCAGCGGAATTCCAGCCGGCCGGTAACGACGATCATTTTCAGAAGGTGACTTAGCCAGTCGGGTTGGGGCATAGGATGGGGAGTTCGACACTCGGTACAGTCGGCCACAGGCGCAGTCTACTTGCCGATGGCGTAACGCACCATTCTGCCGGTTTCCGAGGCCGGCCGGCGTGCAGGCCTGGCGGGCTTTCCCGCCACGGCGCAGCATTGCCGATGAATCCATGTGTGTGCCGTTGCGTTGCACACTGATGTCCAAGACTCAGGCGCGGGAAGCCAGGAAACTCTGAATCGCTGTTGCGATTTCTTCGGCGTGGGTTTCCAACGCGAAATGACCCGTATCGAAGAAGCGAATGTCCGCGTCGGGAATATCCCGTTTGAATGCGGTGGCCCCTGCTGGCAAGAAAAACGGATCGTTCTTGCCCCACACCGCAAGGAAGGGCGGCTGATGCGTCCGGAAATACGCCTGAAAAGTGGGGTACAGCGCAACGTTGCTCTTGTAATCGCCGAAGATATCGAGCTGGATTTCATCGGCGTTCGGGCGAGCCAGATAGAAGTCATCCAGCGTGTAGCCATCCGGGGATACCGCGGTCGCATCGGACACGCCGTGCGTGTATTGCCACAACGTTGTTTCGGGCGTCAGCAGGGCGCGTAGCGCCGTCCGGTTTTCTTCCGACGGATCGCGCCAGTAGGCTTGAATCGGATTCCAGCCTTCGCTCAGCCCTTCTTCATACGCATTGCCGTTCTGGGAAATGATTGCGCTAATGCGTTCCGGCCGCTTCACCGCCAAGCGAAAACCGGTAGGCGCGCCATAGTCGAATACGTACATTGCATAGCGATCAAACCCCACCACGTCCGTAAACCGGTCAATGACATTCGCCATGTTGTCGAAGGTGTAGTTGAAGTCATTGCGCGAGGGCAGATCCGTACGGCCAAAGCCAGGAAGATCGGGCGCAACAATGTGGAAATGATCCGCCAACAACGGGATCAGGTCGCGGAACATGTGGCTTGAGCTGGGAAAGCCATGCAACAGCAAGAGCTTGGGCGCGCCGACAGCGCCAGCTTCACGATAGAAAACGTTCAAGCCATCTACGTTGGCAAAGCGGTATGAGATTTTCGACATGATATTTTCCTTTCAGGTGACAGGTATAGGCGGTCTTAATAGGTTATCGATCGGGTGCGCGCTTAGTCTGTAGGAAGGGCTTCCTGGCCTGAGGTTCAGAGTTTTTTCAGCTTGTATCCCGCATTTTTCTCTAAACCTAGGCTCTGGTGTTAGTAACCTAACCAGCAGTGTTTGCCAGGTTACGTATGCTGGTGGTAACCTGTCAAACTGTTTTTTATAAGTTACCAATCGCCCGGGTTCATCCCCGGGCTGTCACGAGGTGCTGACATGGGCCTTCACCGCTCGCCCGCGATCTTCATTGCTGATGCAATGGCTCTTGATTTCCTCAACTCCATCGCCACGCCGACAGATGTGCAGATTGACTGGATAGACAGCGGTAGCGGCTTCTTGGCGTGGATCGAGCAAGCGGGCCTTGTGCCTGCAAGCACGCTGGATACGCTTCGGGCTGAGGCCATGCCCGGCGAGCTCGATAGCGTCGCGGGGGGGGGCCGAAGCCTGCGCGAGTGGTTCAGGGAATTTGTGCTGAGCCGTAAAGGACAGCCGCTCGGCGTCGCGGATATCCAGCAGTTGGCGCCGTTGAACCGATTGCTTGAACGAGACGAAGGGTTTGGGCAGATCGTGGCCCACAAATCCGAAGCCGGCCACTCGCTTGAGTGGCGCATGACGCGGCGCTGGCGCTCGCCGGAATCTTTGCTACTGCCGATTGGCGAAGCGCTCGCCAAGTTCGTGTGCGAAGAAGATTTTTCGAATGTGAAGGCTTGCGAGGGCCAGCACTGCACATTGATATTCGCCGACCACACGCGCGGCCATCGACGCAGATGGTGCAGCACGGCCGTGTGCGGCAATCGCGCAAAGGTCGCTGCGCACCGTCTGCGGCTTAAGGAGGCTGGGGCGCGCTAGTGTTGAGAGCGCCTGCAAGGCGCTGCAAATGTCGGGCTACAAAATTCTCAAGTCAATTAAATAAGATGGAGTACATCGCTTAGCGAGCGGAGAGAATCGCTGGTAGCAGGCGTGGATGCCTGCCTACTCAAGTGATACCCATGGATGCCGAATTTGCGAGGCCCGACCATATCGGCTTCGATGGTGTCTCCCACCATGAGAATCTCATCGGGTTGGCAGCCAATTCCATCACAAAGGTATTGGTAAATCTCTGGCTGCGGCTTCACGGCGCTGGCTTCGTACGACCAGGCGCAGAAATCCGGCTGGACGGGCAACAGCTTGAGTACCGGCGGCCCGTAAGGCGCGGCAAGGTTGGAGCAAAGCGCTACTTTGATGCCCCGGTCATTTAGAGCCGCCATCGTGGGAATGGCATCGTCAAAGAGAGAAATCGATTGGATCTCTTCATGCAATTCGGCTTCCAACGCGCATAGGTTCTTTTCGCTGATTATTCCGCCGAACAGACTTGCCGCTTGCCTGAGGTCTAACGCGTTGCTCATTGCTCGAATACCGTCGTCGCGCTGTCGACGACGACCAGCTTCGTGTAGCAGCCGGACCAACTTTCGAAAGGGACGAGTGGGCCGCTCGATGTGGACCAATGTTCCAAACACATCAAATGCTACTGCCTTGATTGCCATCGGTGCTCCGGTTTGTCAGAGGTCGTGTTCACGGGGGGGGGGGCAGGTGGAGGCAAGCTTATCGCAAGGGTGGTTTTAGCGGCTGAAGCTCCGGGTGGCGTTCGGAGGGGGGGTATACCCAAATTAGGTACGATCGTGCTCAAATTGGGTATGTTTGCGCCGAACTGGCACGACAGGCTGGGCGGCGTTTCGAAAGAGGGATGGGACGAGTGTGCGAGCGTATTGCTCGATGACTTCCAAACCCGTGCATGGTGCGCGCATCGGTTCCGCAACGTATTGATCTGTTGCAGCCAGTCTTTCAGGACTTGGCTATTCGCAACGCCTAGTCTGTTGGATATGCGTTGGCGGTGTCTCACGCACAGCATCTCAAAATACTTGGATAGCAATACAAAGTCCCAGGCTTCGACCGCGACCCAGAATGGGGTAGCTTTGCCATTGTCGCGATGCCATACGATGCAATCTTCTCGAGACCGGTTTAATTGCGTGCGTTGGGACTTAGACCATTCGCGCCACTGGTTGCGTTGCTTACCTCTGTGCCCGAAGTCAGCGCAGGCTTGCGGCATGATGAAGCGATCCTGCTGGTAGGCCATCGGGTCGTGGTAGCCAACCTCCGCCTCAGAAATGAGAAGGCCCAAACATGTTGCTGGACTAGCCAGCCACAGAGGCTTGGGCGCGATTGGGTCAATTATGTTTGTACTGGACCGGTAGTCAAGGCGTCGCTCTGCTAGCCCTGCTAGAACCGGTAGCCCTCTCTACACGTGGCGTCGGCCACTACGTTCGGCGAAAGATGACAGGAAAAAATGCTGCACAGAAGAGCGCGGTCGAGCCATATCACAGGGGGGTATGGCCGTCTAATCTCGAGGAGGGCAATGCTTGGAGGGGATGATGCGATGGTGGACGAAGCGTGTTTAACGCGCGTCACATGAGGAATTCTGGTGCCCGGGGCCGGAATCGAACCGGCACACCTTGCGGCGGGGAATTTTGAGTCGGTGATTTACGGTGTTTCTACAGGGAAATGCGGCGAATTCTAGCGTAGGCTGAAATAGGTAAAACCAGTTTTAAATCAGTAGGAGTTTTTTTAGCTGAATTGGTGAAAACTGATCGTTGTACCTGTACTGTACCGAAATTTCGGTCCAGTACAGGTACATTTAGGAGGTAGTGGGTAACTTATCGTTTAAGTTTTCTTTTCTCTGCTTCAACATCTTCTTGCCTACCTCTCTGTTCCCACTCCGCAGTTATCCTACCTAACATTGCTGAGGTGCGGGCTGCCGTCGCTTGCTGTGCCCATTGGCGATAGCGGTCAGCAAGCTCTCGCTCCTGTGCTCCCCCATCAAGTGCTCCCTTGGAGTAGACGCCTCGCATATTAAAGCGCTCGATCTCGAGTCCACGCTCTACTCTATCTGACGCGATTCGTTCTAGGATGGTTGCTACTGCTATTGATGGCCAAGCTCCGGTGCCATTTTCTGCCGGTGAATGCGCAAGGAGTTGACCGACAAATTCGTCAGTGATGCCTTCGTGTCCAGTTTCGGCCGCCTGTTTGCGAACTTCTGAAATCCAAGCACTAAGAGTAGGCTCGTGAATGACGCCTTCTTTGTCACCAGGGATGGTATGAAAAGACTTGAGCAGGCGGTACGACATCCTTGCTCTCGTTCGTGCCTCCTCCGAAGGATTTGGGTTTCGGTCCTCGTTTTTGCTAACGAAGACATTCCTAATCATTGCCACATATTCAGCCGGATTTTGTGCAAGCAGGGCGTGAATGGAGAGACCGTCTATTCTGTCTTCAATTAGAGGGAGGTAGACGTATTCGCGTCGAGCAACTTCCATGAGATCCAAATCGTCTCTTTTTGACAACTCCTTAAATACCTCACTAATTGAATTTGAAAGTATTGAGGAGGCGCCATTGCCATTCGAAAGCTCTGCAACAGAATCATCAAGCAACGATAATAAGGTTTTTGAACCAACTTTCTCTACATCGGTGTAGAGTGAATTTAGTACAACCACACTGCGATTGGCTCGACGAAGCTCTTCGATTGCGTTGAGCATTTCCTCGATAGACGCGTTTATAGGTAAAGAACCAAAGTCTCGCCAATACGAATTTTGAACATTTGGTCCTAGTGATGCAACGAACTGCCAAGTGGTCGAGTCATTCGGCCAGTTTGCAAGCAGCCAAGCGACTTCTTTTTCCGATCTGCAGCGCGGAACGATGACTGTTGTGAAGTGGTGTAGCCAATCTTCGCCATGCCGGTGCTTTAAGCTAGCGCAAAGTGCTGAGGCGAGGCTATAGCACTCCCCACCAACATCTAGAAGAGCAAATATGAGATCTGTCGCATCGTCGTTCGAAAGCTCTAAAGCATAAAATGCCTGTCGCATTTGATTTGGCATTTTAACGGTCTTTGCGAGACGCAGAAGCCCAGGAATGCCAAGTTCTGAATAAATGTGAAGGAGGCTTGCAGCACGTTCCGACTCGACTTTTTCAAGAGAACCTCTGGCGTCTGCGCCCACATGCGGAATCCAGTCGTCAAATAGATGACGTGCCTGTGCTACCAAATCAGAAGGGTAGTGGTGAGTCAGTAACGCCTTGATCTGAGCCAACTCTTCTCCCTTAAGCGACCAGTCAGAATCTGGGAAGGATTCTTGACGTGCCACGTAATCTCTGAGTTTGTGCCAAAGAGCGCTGCCTTCAGAATTAGAGAAACTAACCAAAGTGTCGGCGATTAGGCTAGTTAGGCGCGCCCTATTAGTGGGTTGTAGATTTCCAATATGTCTGACGAGAGAAATGACGCGGTGTTCTTCTCCCTGAGCAAGATCTATCACTCGATCCATAATCCGAGATTCTGTCTCCCACACCAGACCAAACGTGATTTTCTCAGGCTTAATTGGCGTTGTGTCCCGTAGTTTTGGGCGAGCGGTAGGTGAACTTGTTTCGTGTCCTTGCGGTAGGAGCAGTGTAAGTAAACTCCAAGCTACGTCCGGCAGCGAGCGAACCAAACCGTCGATTGCGATAAATCTCTGATTTAGATCGGAGTCAGTATTTGGCAGCCATGGCAAGAAAATTTCTCTAAGACTATCTAAAGGGCGATTTCCATTTCTCGAACCTTTGACCGGATCGATAGCTGCAAGCTTTCCAAGAACTATTGTGGTGCGACACAAATACTCCGGGTTCCATGCTAAGACTTCTAAGGCCCAAAGAACGTAGACATGGGGGCTAGTCGCTGAAAATAGATAGTCATTCTCTTTTGGCTCTTGGAATAGTCCCAAAGCATCGTTAGCTTGGCCCTCGAGGCTCTTCTCGAGGGCCTCCAGAAAAGGGACGGGAGCGGCCTCCGCGACTATCGAAAGTTGAGGTAGTAGTGGAAGTATCCATTTATGGCTTTGGGCGAAACTTGGCAGAGAGCGAATCACATCATCGACATATCTTTGGGAAGTCGTACCATTCAGTTGTAGACCACCTACCTCAGGCATAACTGCAAATAGCATTAATGTGTATGCAAGGCCGTCACGTAGCCAGTCGCTGTAATCGTCTGGTGCCCGATAGCGAAAGGAGAATTTTTCATCTTCAGTTGGTTTGACTGTTTGGTGGCTAAGCACTCGAACGACAGCCGCCTTAAAACGCTCAAGATCATTGTCATCGACGAGGTGACCATAGTGTGGAAATGCATCTACAGCAGCCCGTATCTGCCAAACTTGTTCGACTTTGTCGAATGGCGGGTCAGACATAGTTAACGTCGGTCGAATTAAAGTCTCTACGGTGCTATAGTCCGCTCCGCCTGACAGTCCAGAGATGATATCTTTGTCAAGAGCCGAGTCGGTAGTCCATGCCCCTGCTAGTAGTACGGGCTTCAGTGACGCTGCCAAATGCTCCCATTCAGCAGGAGAGGCAATGCCCGCAGCGGGATGCAGCCTACGGAAAATGGTAAGGCTTCGCCCGCATCGAAAGGCCAGTTCGTAGCCATCTTGTCGGTCAATACCCATTGACTCCATAGCTTCAGCCATCGCGCTGGCTGAGGGCCGTTTGAGGATAGAAAGACCTTGCCGCTTTCGTTGCACGCCGGTCGCAGCTGTCAGCGTTGGGCCTATTTGTCCAAGTGCTCCTGCAAGCTCATCTGCACCCTTCCACACTAGGAAGTTCATGCCTTTTTTTCCTAATAGGAACTGAGCTGCTTCGAAACTCTCGACGATCATAGTCCGGTTTTCAAGAAGCCTCCGGGTTTCGTCCGGTGCAGTTCGAATTACTGCAATAGCGAATGCCATAACTTCTTCAGCCGTATCTGCTCCCAGCGTGAAATTCTGAGGGTTCCCTAGGAGCACTTGTAAAAGTTGTTCTGCCTCCTCATTTCGTTCACACAGCAGCATTTGTTCTGTTAACACAGGCTTGAAACTGCTGCTGTATCGCTGCCAGAACTCGTCTGTACTAAGCGCGCCGTTTTTTGGGGCTTTTTCAAGAACGTTTTTCGCATATTTGGCTGCGACTGCCGGTTTTTCTTCAAGCCAGCTGACGAGTGAGGTGCCGTCGATAAAATGAACCTCTCGCCAATTTCCTTCAGCATTTCGCTCACCTAGCCAATTCACTAGTGGCTCTCTGGGTGTGTCCCAAGAATGGAGGTTGACTATGACAAAAGCGTTTCTTGCCATCACGTCCGGTGGGGTGGCCCCTGTGCGCTTGTCGTAGTCTTCCTGCGCCTTTGCCCTACCTGCAGATGTTGTGCCAAATTCCCATTTGGATTCTTTAGCTGGTACTCTCGATATTGCCTCGGTTGTTTCCAGATCGCCATCAAAGCCGCGAAGTGTTCCAGCACTTTGGCCTGGAAATCTAAATTTCTTTGGGTCCCCCACGGTTGCGCGAATCAGGTCGCCCACGAGATCTATGAAAATCTCACGCGCATCCGTGCGGCGACTCCAAGTCTTCAAGTCCTCGTCCGAAATCCACTGCATTCTTCACCCTCAGTTGTATTAGTGTTGGTCGTATGCTTTCTGCGCAGCGGTTTGCTGAACTTTCTTAATCTCGCTACTGACCGCTTTCCGTCACTTTTGAGAAAAATCACTGCACGCGAACTGCATGCATGACAAAAACCGGCGACAGCCTATCCTGCACAAGTCCCCAAATCCTAAATTTCTTCGTCATGACGAAGACTTTGGGAGCGCTAGCGCGTTAGCGCGCGGCTGCACAAACTCTTGCAGGCTTATCTCGCCCTTGATGAAACGCCGGGCGTGAGCCTCATCTGCTTCACTGAGCGAGAAGCCTTCTAGACCGACGGACGCTCGCACGTAGTGGACAGCCGCTTCACATCGGCTGCGTTCGTTATCCGATATGGTTTTGGGAAGCTGTCCCCCGCGCTTACCTTCGCCCAGTCATGGTGTCTCCTTGCTGTAGGTAACTCGATATTACAAGAGGTAGGGGTATTCTGGTTTAGGTACGCGCAGCCCAAAAGGGTGTACGTTGAAATTGTCTTGTTTTATCTGCGACCGGCAGCACTATCGGCCGGGTGCCTGCCTCGTAGTAAGTTTCCAAAGAGGCTTTGCCTCTCTGGACTCTCCACCCTCGCCGGCGCGAGCTTCGGGAGCAGGGGTTGCGGGCCTTTGGTCCGGAACTCCTGCCCCCGGGGCTCGCGTAGGGCACTCCTGCCGCGTCAAGGGTGCGGGGCTGCGGGCCGCACCAACCCCTCTTGACCCGCCATCCGCTTGACAGCACTGCTACTGACGTCGTTTGGCCGGAAGAAGGCGTCAAGGGCGGGACCGGAAGCCGCAGCCCGAAGCGCAGCGCAGCGCAGGGAACGGGTGAGGATTCCGGGCGAAGCCTTCACCCTTGATGCCTCTGGAAGCCGTGCAGCCTGTCGGCCAGGGGCGGGAACAAGGCGGAGCCGCTGGGCCTGCATCCCGCGGCCAGTCCGGCAATAACGGACGCGGGATGCAACCGAAGGGGTTGGCCAAGCGTAGCGCGGAGATATGTGCGGCCATAAATGAAAAGGCCTCGCTGATGGCGAGGCCGATGCGGACGCAACATGCGTTGACGGAGCCGCCCGTTGCCGGTCCCCAGTTCTTGCCCATGTTCTGCAAGACGTGTTGCCGATAGGCTGGGTTCCACATGGTTTTGCCTGCGATCATGTGGTTGGTTCGACCAGCAGTAACCATCATGCCCGACTGCATATCGCGGCGAGTCGTCTTAGGATTCACCACGTTGCCAATACCCTGCGTCATGCTCCTGAAGGTCACCGCGTCAAAGGCGATGCCGCCAGCCAGTCTCGCCCCTAAGCCACTCGATTTTTCTCTACGCGAAGAAGATGATCAAGGCAAGAACGATGATCTGCACAAACGAATTGATGGGATTGTGCGTGGGTCGTGCTTATTACCCTGTCGAACAGCGCCTTGAATAGCGCCACACCGACAGAAACGACAACCATTGTGATGGCAATTTCAAGGATATAGGCCAGTGCCTGCTCAAACCATCTGTCGAACCATTTCGCGGTGACTGGAAACATTAGCGCCGCGATAAACAGTGGTCCGAGACCAAGCATTATTCCGAGACCGAGCTTTGCCATGATGATGGTCGCGGCCGCAGGCAATTGAATAAGAATCACGGCAATTGCCATCATGAGTGCATTCAGGGCATCCCAGAACATATGACCTAGTTCGTAGAACTCGCGCTTTGCGACTTTGCCTAGCATGTCGTAAGCCACGTTAAGCCCTTTGTCCGCCGAGGTATCCAGCACCTGATAGATGCTCGTCGCTTGAGCGGTAGACGTGGACATGATGTCGGCCAGGCCTGTCTCTAGGCCTTGAATAATGGTGTCAGACTACAAAATTCCATGCTGGGAGCAGCTTTGCCAAAAATGGGTGTGTTCGCACCACGCAGCCACGACCATCTGTCGCGGCGGCTCAAGCGTTAAATGCTCTAAATCAGAGTAAGCGGCAAGCCCAAGTCGCGGCTGTTGGGCCAAATCCATGCCTCAGAAATAAGAAGGCCCGAACATGTTGCCGGGCTAGCCAGCAGCAGAGGTTCGGGCGCGATTGTGCCGATTGTTGTCTGTATGGGAAGGGGGAGTCAAGCTGCCGCTAGTGCGTCACGCGTCTATCGGCCCCAACGCATCAACCTTCCCCGCAACAACGTCGCATGCCGTCACCAGATCAGTGACGATCCGTTCATCCACGTTCAAATCGCCCTCGTACTCACCAAGATTGCGAATGTCATGGCATTTCGACAGAACGCGCCACACCTCCGGTCCGACTCCAAGTGTGTGCGGCAAGAGCTGAAAGACAAGATAGCGATTGGTGCAGCGATACCCACTTCTACGCAGCGCCGCCAAGCACAGCGCATGGGCGGCGTTGTAGGCCAAGTCGAAGCGGCTCTCTATTGAAAGCGACACGTTGCAGGCGTCGCGCAGCCTTGCGTGCCCCGAGCGTTTCAGGCCTTCAAATTCTTTGGTATCGGGAGGCTCAGCCTTCAACGATTTTCCCGGGCCACTCAGCTTTTCAAGTGGGGAGGTCACCGTCGGCTCCTATGATCCAGATCTTGGGCTGCGCCAGCACTCGGGTCAGGAAAGACTCTTGTGCCTCTACTCGCTTCGTGAATTCCTTGCGTGTGAGGATGGTGGGGTTCACCGGCCGACCAAGCTTGTTCCCCACATCTTCCAGCGCCGCAAACACATCGCCGTAGCTGATGTCGTCACTAAGCAGCATCAGATCAATATCGCTGCGGGCGGTGTCGGTATTTTTAGCAACCGAGCCGTAGACGAACGCCGCCATGATCTTTGAGGACAGAGGGGCGAGCGCCTCGCGTAGCGGTCCGGCCAAGCCGATGGTCTTCTGCACAATCGCGCATAGTTCCGCGAAGATGGGCGAGTCGGGATTGGCTTGGTAGTGCTTCTGATTGCCGACCGCCTTCACCGTGACCAAGCCAGTCTGCGCCAAGTTGGCCAACTCGCGTTGCACCGATCCGGATCCGCTGGAGACTAGACCGATTATTTCCGTGGCATAGAAGCTGCGATCCGGTTGGCCGAACAGCAACCCCAGCACCCGTTGTTTGGTGCCAGGGAAAAGCGCGTCGGCGAGACCGCTGTGCGTGAGAGGGGCTTCGATCGTTATACCCATATTGGGTTTGATTGTACCCAAATTGGGTATGTTGGGAAGTAGCCATGGACGAGTAGCTGAACGTGCGGCTTGCTTTCTCCCGCGCCAGACGCATCAACGAAAAAGCCTCTGCGTATGCAGAGGCTTTGGAATCTTCGGTAGCGCATTCTCGGCTCATCAAACGAACCTGCCGTTCACGACCACATCGCTCTACGCCATCAAGAGGCGGAACGTATGCGCAATAAATGATGAGAAATTTTCGTTGCGCGGTCTCAAAAAAACCGGCGGATGCTTGAGAGCTTTCTGGTGCCCGGGGCCGGAATCGAACCGGCACGCCTTGCGGCGGGGGATTTTGAGTCCCCTGCGTCTACCAATTTCACCACCCGGGCAAGGGGGTCGCGAACACGTCCAGATGACGGCTGCGGGAGAACGAAGACAGCGATTATATGCGTACTTTCAAAAATTGTCAGGCGGCCCCACATCCAGCCCCTGATCAGAGCCAGATCCGCCCGGCCATTCAGCCGAAAACGGACCCAGCCCTCAAGCACGACCTACTTCTTTTCCGGCAAGAACCAGTTCATCACCAGGGCGCAGATCCCGCCGGTGGCGACACCGGATTCCAGCACGCTCTTCACCGCATGCGGCAGGTGCGACAGAATTTCCGGTACTTGCGACACGCCCAGCCCCAAGGCCAGCGACACCGCGATGATCAACAACGCGCGGCGGTCCAACTGAATGCCGGCCAGGATGTTGATGCCGGACGCGGCAACCGCGCCGAACATCACCATGGCGGCGCCGCCCAGGACGGGTTCGGGCACGGCTTGCAGCACGCCGGCCACGCCGGGGAACAGGCCCAGCAGGATCAGCATGCCGGCGATCCATACGCCGACGTGGCGGCTGGCGATGCCGGTCAGTTGGATCACGCCGTTGTTCTGCGCAAAGACCGAGCTGGGGAAGGTGTTGAACACGCCGGCCAAAAGCGAGTTCGCGCCGTTGACCAGCACGCCGCCCTTGATGCGCTGCATCCACAGCGGGCCTTCGACGGGCTGCTTGGACACCTTGCTGGTGGCGGTGACGTCGCCGATGGCTTCCAGCGACGTGACCAGGTAGATGATCAGCATCGGCACGAACAGCGCCCACGAGAAGCCCAGGCCGAAGTGCAGCGGCACGGGGATCTGGAACAGGGCGGCTTCGCGCGCGCCGGTGAAGTCCAGTCGGCCCATGGCGGCGGCGGCGATGTAGCCGACGGCCAGCGCCAGCACCAGCGCGGTGCTGCGGATCCAGACGACGGGCACGCGGTTCAGCAGGATGATGGTGCCCAGCACCAGGCCGGACAGCGTCAGGTTCTCGGCGCTGGCGAAGGTGCCGTTGGCCATGGCGCCGAAACCTCCGCCCATGCTGATCAGGCCGACCTTGATCAAGGTCAGGCCAATCAGCAGCACGACGATGCCGGTTACCAGCGGGGTGATCAGGCGTTTGACGAAGGGCAGGATGCGGCTGATGCCCATTTCCACGAACGATCCGGCGATGACGACGCCGAAGATCGCGGCCATCACGGCTTCGACCGGCGTGCCTTGCTTGACCATGACCGAGCCGCCGGCGATCAGCGGGCCCACGAAGTTGAAGCTGGTGCCTTGCACGATGAGCAAGCCGGCGCCCAGGGGGCCGAAGCGCTTGCACTGCACATAGGTGGCGATGCCGGAGATGACCAGCGACATGGACACGATCAGCGTGGTGTCGCGGCTGCTGACGCCCAGTGCCTGGCAGATCAAGAGGCCGGGGGTGACGATGGGGACCAGGATGGCCAGCAGGTGCTGCAACGCGGCGACGAAGGCGACGGGCGGTGCGGGGCGGTCATCGGGGCCGTAGACCAGGTCGGCGCTGGGCGCGTCGTCGGGGGCGCCGTGGGGGGCGGGTTGGGACAGGGAGGCGGGTTGCATGGGCGGAGGGCCGGCCGGGGGTAGGAGAAAGTGCGGGATTTTAGCGGGGTTCGCGCTGCTGCCGCGACGAGGCCTTGAAAAGTTCCCGATAG
This sequence comes from Achromobacter colocynthidis, assembly GCF_057334535.1. Taxonomy (NCBI): domain Bacteria; kingdom Pseudomonadati; phylum Pseudomonadota; class Betaproteobacteria; order Burkholderiales; family Alcaligenaceae; genus Achromobacter; species Achromobacter colocynthidis. Next base: position 827,728 of record NZ_JBHFIZ010000037.1, on the reverse strand, counting down.
CCCCCACCTCAGTAGGGTTTCCGGGAGTCCGCGCGGGCACACCGCCCCGGCATCCCGGTTCTTTGCATTCCCTTTTATTTGTCCCTAATTTTTTTACTTCACGTAGAACCATGAGCCAAACCGCCACGTCTTCCACGTCCGAAACCCTGGGGTTCCAGGCCGAGGTGAAGCAACTGCTGCACCTGATGATCCATTCGCTGTACAGCAACAAGGAAATTTTCCTGCGCGAGCTGGTGTCGAACGCATCGGACGCCTGCGACAAGCTGCGCTTTGAAGCCATTGACCAGCCCGACTTGCTGGAAGGCAATGGCGAGCTTGCCATCACGGTCAGCTACGACAAGGCCGCGCGCACCATCACCATCTCGGACAACGGGATTGGCCTGTCGCGCGAAGAAGCCGTGGCCAACCTGGGCACGATCGCGCGTTCCGGCACGCGGGAATTCTTTTCCCAGTTGACGGGCGACAAGCAGAAAGACGCGCAACTGATCGGCCAATTCGGCGTGGGCTTTTACTCGTCGTTCATCGTGGCGGACAAGGTCACGGTGGTCAGCCGCCGCGCCGGCAGCACGGACGCGATCCAGTGGGAATCCGACGGCCAGGGCGAGTTCACGATTGGCGCCGCTGACAAGGCCACGCGCGGCACCGACGTCACGCTGCACCTGCGTGCCGACGAAGACGACTTCCTGAACGGCTGGAAGCTGCGTGAAGTTCTGCGCCGCTATTCCGACCATATTTCCTTGCCGATCCGCATGGCCAAGGAAGAGTGGGATCAGGAAAAGGGCGAGCAGGTCAAGACCGACGAACTGGAAACGGTGAATCAGGCCAATGCGCTGTGGGCCCGCAGCAAGTCGGAAGTTACCGAAGAGCAGTACCGCGAGTTCTACAAGACGGTGTCGCACGACTACGACGACCCGTTGGCCTGGACGCACAACCGCGTGGAAGGCCGCAGCGAATACACGCAACTGCTGTACGTGCCCAAGCACGCGCCCATGGACATGTGGGACCGCGACGGCCGCCACGGCGTGAAGCTGTACGTGAAGCGTGTCTTCATCATGGACGACGCCGATCAGTTGCTGCCGTCGTACCTGCGCTTTGTGCGCGGCGTGATCGATTCCGCCGACCTGCCCTTGAACGTGTCGCGCGAAATCCTGCAAGAAAGCCGCGACGTGCGTGCCATTCGCGAAGGCTCGGCCAAGCGCATTCTGTCGCTGCTGGAAGACCTGGCTGAGAACAAGCCGGAAGACTACGCCACGTTCTGGACGGAATTCGGCCAGGTGCTGAAGGAAGGCGCGGGTGAAGATTCCGCCAACCTGGAACGCATTGCCAAGCTGATGCGCTTTGCGTCCACGCAGTCGGGCGACCAGGCGCAGACGGTGTCGTTTGCCGACTACGTGTCGCGCATGAAGGAAGGCCAGGACAAGATTTACTACGTCACGGCCGCCACCTTCGCCGCCGCCAGCAACAGCCCGCATCTGGAGATCTTCCGCAAGAAGGGCATCGAAGTGCTGCTGCTGTCTGACCGCGTTGACGAATGGATGCTGTCGTACCTGCGCGAATTCGATGGCAAGTCGCTGGTGTCGGTGGCCAAGGGCGGCCTGGACCTGGCCGAGCTGGCCGACGAAGAAGAAAAGAAGCATCAGGCCGAAGTGGCTGAAGACTTCAAGCCGCTGGTCGAGCGCCTGCAAAAGACGCTGGAAGAGCAGGTCAAGGAAGTGCGCGTGACGCTGCGCCTGGTGGATTCGCCGGCGTGCGTGGTGGTGGGCCAGAACGAACTCAGCCCGCACCTGCTGCGCATGCTGAAGGCCGCGGGCCAGGAAGCGCCGAACGTGAAGCCGGTGCTGGAAATCAACCCGGAACACCCGCTGCTGGCACGCATTCGTGCGGCTGAAGATGGTGAATTTGATCAGTGGGCGAGGCTGCTGCTGGATCAGGCCCTGCTGGCTGAAGGCGCGCAAATTGCCGACCCGGCCGCGTTTGTGAAGCGCTTGAATGCGTTGCTGCTGAAGTAAGCGGCGGGGTAGTGGGATGAGAGGGCGCCTGAACTTAAGGCGCCCTCTTTTTCATTGCGCGACGCAGCGGGGGTAATGAATATTCCCGATCGGTAATATTTCTGCCGGAATGCGACTTTTTGCGCGGAATATTCCCGATCGGTAATTTTGGAGGTCTTCATGTCTTTCCAGCACGCACCGCCCAAGTCGCCGGTGATCATTCAAACCTCGGCGGACGTCGGCAAGCTGGTGAGAACGCTGCGACGCGAGCAAGGCTTGCTTCAATTGGATCTGGCCGGCTTGTGCAATACAGGCATCCGCTTCGTGGGCGACCTTGAGCGTGGCAAGCCCACGCTGCAATTGCAGAAGGTGTTGAACATGCTGGATCTGCTTGGGCTGGAAGTGCAAGTCGTGCCCAAGCGCCCAAGATTGTCATGACCGCCCAGCGCTGGGAATAAGCACCGCATCCAAAGCCAGCACCCCCTGCCCATCCGGCAGCGCCAACAACGGGTTGATCTCCACGGAACTGAAATCTTCCCGGCGCGCATCCGCGAAACGCGACAGCGCCACCAAGGCATTTGCCAACGCATTGATGTCGCAAGGCGGTGCGCCGCGTGCGCCTTGCAGGAGCGCGTAGCCCTTGATTTCACGGATCATCGACAGGGCCTGGGCGCGGTCGAAGGGCGCCAGGCGGAAGCTGACGTCTTTCAGCACTTCGACGAAGACGCCGCCCAGGCCGAACATGACGACGGGGCCGAAGACCGGGTCGCTGTGCATGCCCACGATGCACTCCACGCCTTTGGGCGCCATGGGCGCGACCAGCACGCCGTCGATGCGCGCCGTGGGGCAGTGCGTGCGCACGCTGTCCAGGATGGCGGCGTGGCCGTGGCGCACGGCGTCTTCGCCCGACAGGTTCAGCTTCACGCCGCCGACATCGCTTTTGTGCAGGATGTCGGGCGACACCACTTTCAAGACCCCGGGGCCGGTCGCGCGCATGGCGGCGGCCACGGCGGCGTCGGCGTCGGTGGCGAGCGTGCAGTCAGGCACGGGCAGGCCGGCTTGGCGCAGAACGTCCATCGCTTGCACTTCGTTGTAGGTGTCGCGCAGCGGCGCGGTGTTTGCCGCAACTGGCGGCATGGAGGTGTGGGTGGAGGCATCCGATGCGGCCCCCGCTAACCCCGCCACCGCGCCTATCGTCCGTATCGCGGCGCTGGGGTCTTCGAACACCAGCGTGCCCAAGCGTTCAAGCTCGCGGCGGCGCTCAGGCGGGAACAGCGCGCAGAAGGCCAGTGGCACGTCGGGGTGGCGGGCGCGCATCTCGCGGGCAAAGGTTTCGAAGGTGGGCCACAACGTTTCCGAGGACCCGGCGGCCGCCAGGAAGACCGCCAGCGCATCGTAGCGGCCGTCGGCCAGCATGTCGTCGGCGGTGGCCAGCAGCAGGCCGGGTTCGGACACCACCTGGCCGGTGACGTCGACCGGGTTGCGCGGGCCGGCGAAGGGCACGCGTTCCAGCAGCCGGGCCTGCGCGGCCGAGTCGGGTTCGGGTAGCGACAGGCCGGCTTCCTCGGCCTCGTCCGCCATCAAGGCGCCAACGCCGCCGGATATCGTGAAGATGCCCAGGCGCTTGCCTTGGGGGCGTTGCTGCCAGGTGTCCAGCGCATAGCCCAGGTTGAAGAAGTCTTCGATGCTGCGGGCGCGCAGCGCGCCGTATTGGCGAAACAGCGCGTCGTAGACGGCGTCATCGCCCGCCAGCGCGGCGGTGTGTGACGCGGCGGCCTGCGCGCCGGCCTGGGTGCGGCCGATCTTGGTGACGACCACGGGCTTGCCGGCGTCGCGCGCGGCGGCCAGTGCACCGCGCAGCTTGGCGCCGTCGCGGCAGCCTTCCATGTAGGCCATGATGACCCGCGTGTCGGCGTCATGCGCCAGCCAGTTGATGCAGTCGGCCACGTCGATGTCGGCTTCGTTGCCGGTGCTGATCCAGTGCGACAGGCCGAGTCCGCGTTCGCGCGCCATGCAATAGGCATAGGCGCCGAACGCGCCGCTTTGCGACACCATGCCGATGCCGCCCAGCGCCACGGCGCCGTTGGCGGGCGCGGGCGAGAACGTAGCGTAGACCTTGTGGCGCACGTTCATGTAGCCCAGGCAGTTGGGCCCCAACAGGCGGATGCCGCGCTCGCGCGCGATGGCGCATAGCGCCTCTTGCATGGCGACGCCTTCCGCGCCCGTTTCCGAAAAGCCTGACGTGAATACGACCGCGCCGCCAACCTGACCAGGGCGCGCGCTTTGTAGCGCCAGGGCGGCATGCGCAGCGGGCACGGCCAGGATGACCAGGTCCACGTCGGTATCCAGCGCGGCCAGGTCGGGCGCGGCAGGCAAGCCCTGGATGCTATCGGCGCGCGGATTGATGGGCAGGATGCGGCCGTCGTAACCATGCTGACGCAGCAGGCTGACCGGCATGGCGCCGATCTTGCCGGGGGTGGCGGACGCGCCCACGATGGCGATGCTGCGCGGGGTGAACAGGCGGGACAGGGTGGGGTCGGAATGCGTAGTCATGATTTGCGGGCGAGTAGGTTCAGGAAAAGCGCACGACGCTGCGGCCGGTGCTGCCGCGTTCGAGCATGGCGGCCAGCGCTTGCTGCAAGTCATGGGGGGTGATGACGCGCGCGGCAAGGTCCAGGCGCTGCGGGCGGTAGTCGGAGGCCAGCCGTTGCCATAGCGCGCGGCGCAGCGGCATGGGGCTGTTGGCGTTGATGCCCAGCAGCTTCACGCCGCGCAAGATGAAGGGGATGACGGACGTGGGCAGCTCCGCGCCGCCCGCGTTGCCAAACGCGGCCACCACGCCGTCGGGGCGCCCGCTGGCCCGCGCGTGGGCCAGCAAGGGGCCGCCCACGGAATCGATGACGCCGGCCCAGCGCGCGCTCATCAAGGGTTTGATGGGGGCGGACAGGTCGGGCGGGGCCATGACCTCGGCGGCGCCGAGCGACCGCAGATAGTCGGCGGCATCGGGCTTGCCGGACATGGCGCAGACGCGATACCCGCGTTGGCTGAGGATGTCGATGGCAATGCCCGCCACGCCGCCGGTGGCGCCGGTGACCAGCACTTCGCCTTGGTCAGGCGCCAGGCCGCAGTGTTCCATCCAGTGCAGGGACAGCGCGGCGGTGAACCCGGCGGCGCCCAGCACGGCGGCGTTGCGCAGCGTGATGCCGGCGGGCAAGGGCAGCACCCAGTCATGCGGCACGCGCGCGTATTCCGCATAGCCGCCGTCGCAGTCCACGCCGATGCCAAAGCCATGCACGACGACTTCCTGACCGGGAGCAAGCGCGGGGTCGGTGGAGTGCACCACGGTGCCGCTCAGGTCGATGCCGCCGATGCGGGGGTACTGGCGCACGACGTTGCCGCGTCCGGCCTGCGCCAGCGCGTCCTTGTAGTTCAGGCCGGCGTAGGCGACCTTGATCAGCGTATCGCCGGGGGACAAGTCATCTTCCGACAAGGTGTCGAAGCGTCCTTGCGGGGGCGCGCCGGCGGCGCCGCCATGCAGTCGGTAGGCCTGGAAGGTGGGGATGGGCATGCGGGTCTCCTGGGATGGGTCAGCCGCGCGCCAAGAGGCGGCGCGCAAGGCTGGCGCGGTGCAGTTCGTTGGCGCCGTCGTAGATGCGGAAGGGGCGCATTTCTTGCCAGATCATTGCCACGGGGGTGTCGTCGGACAGGCCCGATGCGCCCATCATTTGCACGGCGCGGTCGGCCACGCGGTTGACGGCTTCGGATACGAATACCTTGGTCATGGCGCTGTGCTGCTTGACGGACAAGCCCGCGTCCATGCGGCCCGCGCAATCCAGCGTCATCAAGCGGCTGGCGTGCAGGTCGATGTGTGAATCGGCGACCATGGCTTGAATCTGCTGAAGGTCGGCCAGGCGCGATCCAAAAGACTCGCGCGTGTTGACGTAGGCTTGAGCGGTTTCCAGGGCGCGGCGGGCGCGGCCGATGTAGCGCATGCAGTGCGACAGGCGCGCGGGCTCCAGCCGCAGTTGCGCGTATTCCAGGCCACGGCCGGGTTCGCCCAGCACGGCGTCGTCGCCGACCTCGCAGCCGTCCAATTCAATTTCCGCATGGCCGCCGATCTGGTAGCCGGTGACCATGCCGATGTCGCGCAACACGCGGTAGCCCGGCGTGTCGGCGGGCACGACGAAGAGCGTGGCGCCGGCATCGGCCTGCGCCAGCACCAGCGCAAAGTCCGCGCCGACGCCGCCGCTGATGAATTGCTTGTGCCCGTTCAACACCCAGCCTTGGCCGCGCCGGGTTGCGCGGGTGCGCAGCATGGACGGGTCGGACCCCGCGCCCGGCGCGGGTTCGGTCATGGCGAAGCAGGCGCGCTGTTCCGCGCGGATCAGGGGCAGCAGAAAGCGCTCGCGTTGGGCGGGGGTGCCCAGCCGCAGCAATGTCAGCATGTTGGGCTGGTCGGGCGCGGCGCAGTTCAAGGCGGCCGGCCCCAGAAAGCCGCGACCGGCCGCTTCCAGCACTTGCGCCAGCGCGCCCCCCCCCAGGCCCAGCCCGCCAAGTTCCACGGGCAGTTGCGGCGCGTACAGGCCGGCGTCCCGGGCTTGCACGCGCAAGCGCGCTACACATGCGTCCAGGGCCGCCACGTCGCGGGCGATGGCGGGGGATTCCTCGGGGATGGCGATGTCATCGACAAAGCGGCGAACCCGTTCGCACAGGTCTTCGATGGCGGCGTCGCCGATGGGCTGGGCGGGCATGGCGGTCCCTTTGTAAAGGCTGGCTTGTGAAGGCTTGCGGTCAGGGCTTGCTTGAAGCGACTTGAATGCAGAGGCTTAAATGCGGACGCTTACTGGATGCGGGTGCCGGTGGACTTCACCAGCTTGCTCCACCACAAGGTCTCGTCCGCGATCTGCTTGGCGAATTCGGCGGGCGTGTTGACCAGCGGCTCGGCGCCCAATTCCTGGAAGCGGGCGCGCAACACGGGGTCTTGCAATGCCTTGGCCACGGCGGCGTGCAAGCGGTCCACCACGGCGGGCGGCGTGTTGGCGGGCGACATCAGCCCTTTCCACGCCATAACCTCAAAACCCGGCATGCCCGCTTCGCTGAAGGTGGGGATGTCTGGCGAGGCGGTCGCGCGCGCATCGCTGGGCACGGCCAGCGCGCGCAGGTTGCCCGCTTTCACTTGCGGCAGCAGCGCGGGCATGTTGTCGATCATGAAATCGATATGGCCGGCGACCAGGTCGGTGATGGCGGGGCCGCTGCCTTTGTAGGGCACGTGTTCGGCTTGCAGCCCGGCCTTCTGTTTGAGCAGTTCGCCGGCCAGTTGCGCGGGCGAGCCATTGCCGGGCGAACCGAACGACAGCTTGCCGGGGTTATTGCGCGCGTACGTCAGGAATTCCGCCAGCGTTTTCACGGGCATGGACTTGGTCACCACCATCAGGTTGTGTTCGCGTTCCAGGCAGGTGATGGCGGTCAGGTCCCGGGCGGGGTCGAACGGCATGTTGGCGTACAGGCTGGGGTTGATGACGGTGGGGCCGGCCGCCGCCAGCAGCAGCGTGTAGCCGTCCGGCGCGGCGCGCGCCACGAAGTCCCCGCCGATATTGCCGCCGGCGCCCGGCTTGTTTTCCACGATGACCGGCTGGCCCAGGATGGGGTGCAGCGCTTCGGCCAGCAGGCGGCCAAGTATGTCGGTGGATCCGCCGGGGGCGAACGGCACGATCAGCCGGATCGGCTTGTCGGGATACGCGGCGGCGGCCTGGGGCGGCAGCGCCGCGCAGGTGAGTGCGGCGGCGATGGCGCCGATCCATTTCGGCAGGTGCTTGTGCAGCATGAGAGTCTCCTTGGGTTGATGGGCCGCGGGCTTCTGTTGGCTGCGGTCCCGGGATAGCGCCCTGGCCTAGCGGCCGGGCGTGTAACCGGCCTGCGCCAGCGTGTGGCGGGCGATGGTCAGTTGATGAATCTGGCTGGTGCCTTCGTACAGGCGGAACAGGCGCACGTCGCGATAAAACCGTTCAATGCCCTGGTCGGCGATGTAACCGTAGCCGCCGTGCATCTGCACGCAGCGGTCCGCCACACGGCCGCACATTTCCGACGCGAAGTACTTGCAGATCGACGCGTTCATGGTTACGTCGCGGCCCTCGTCGCGTTCGCGCGCGGTTTGCAGCACCAGCGCCAGCGCGGCCTGGATGTCGGTCTGGCAATCGGCCAGCATCGCCTGGATCAGTTGGAAGTCCATCAGCGGCTTGCCGAACTGCTGGCGTTCGGCCACAAAGCGCAGCGTGTCGTCCAGCATGCGGATAGCGGGGCCGATGCACAGCGCGGCCAGATGAATGCGCTGCTTGTTCAGCACTTTCATGGCCGTCTTGAAGCCCATGCCTTCCTGGCCGCCGATCAGGTTGGCGGCGGGCACGCGGCAATCTTCAAAGTAGACGGCGGACACGGGCGACCCGGCCTGGCCCATCTTGTCGTAGGGCTGGCCGGTGGACAAACCCGGCGTGCCGCGTTCCACGATGAAAGCGGATATGCCCTTGGCGCCGGGCGCGTCGGGGTCGGTGCGCGCCATGACGGTGAACAGGCCGGCAAGCGGGGCGTTGGTGATGAAGCACTTTTCGCCATTCAGCACATAGCTGTCGCCGTCGCGCACGGCGGTCGTGCGCAGGGCGGTGGCGTCCGACCCGGCTTGCGGCTCGGTCAGCGCGAAGCAGCCGGTCAATTCACCCGACGCCAGCCGGGGCAGGTAGTGGTCTTTCTGCTGCGCGGTGCCGTCGGCCACCAGGGCTTCGGAACCGATGCCGGTGTTGGTGCCCACGCGCGCCCGAAACGCCACGGAACATTGCGACAGCTCAATCGCCGCGCGGATCAGTTCTTCGGTGCTCATGCCCGCGCCGCCATAGGCTTCCGGGATGGAATAGCCGAACATGCCTTGGTCGGCCATGGCCCGCACCAGGTCGTCGGGCACTGCATCCAGGCGCGCCACTTCGGCTTCGCGCGGAACCAGTTGCTGGCGGACGAAGCGCCGCAGCGATTCGATGAAGGCGGGAAAGCCGTCAGGGTCCCTGATCATGGGTTGTCTCCGATTTTCTAATTGGCTGGCCTGGCGGGCGGACGAATCCGCGCCGGACAACATGGAACCCAGGCTAGCAAAGCAAAGCGAAATGCGAGACAAGTGTTTTGATATCTTGAACGCCTATTGCTCGATATGGGCCGCGCTTGCTCTATCATCGGCATCAACATTCCACGCTTTTTCGCTTTTATTGCGCGCCTTTCATTTCTCGCCTTTCACGTTCCGCCTGTCACTATTCAGCGCGGAATCTCCACCCGGATTGCGACCATGACCACGCCCCTGGGCGGCCGCCACCCCGACCCTGATTTCGCCACCACGCTGGCTCACGGCCTGGCCGTGTTGCAGACCTTTCGCCATGGCGAACCCGCGCTCAGCAACCGCGAGCTGGCTGAGCGCACCGGCCTGTCCAAAGCCACGATTTCGCGGCTGACGTATACGCTGGTCCAGCGTGGCCTGTTGCGCTATGACGCCAGCCTGCGCCGCTACCGGCTGGGCACGGCGCTGTTGTCGCTGAGCTATCCCTTGCTGGCCAGCATCAAGCTGCGGCAGTTGGCGCGCCCGCTGATGACGAGGCTGGCGAACGCGGCGGGCGGGTCGGCGTCGCTGGGCATGCATCACGGCACGCACATGGTGTACGTGGAAACGTGCCGGGGCCATGACGCCGTGGCGTTCCGGCCCGACATCGGCGCCATGCTGCCGCTGCTGCCCTCGGCGATGGGCCGGGCGTGGCTGGCGCAGGCGGATGACGATGAGGCAGAAGCGCTGTTGCAGGCGCTGCGACTGCAAGATCCCGCCGCCTGGCAACGGCATGCGCCGGGGTGGGAGCAGGCGCGCCGCGACTATGCCGCGCATGGCTACTGCGTGGCCGAAGGCGAATGGCATGCCGACGTGCATGCCGTGGCGGTGCCGATGCGCAGCCGGGTGGACGGGCAGGTGTTCGTGTTCAATTGCGGCGTGCCCGCGCGGCGGCTGCGACCGGGCGATTTGCGCCGACGCATCGCGCCGCGTCTGATGACCTTGGTGACGCGGGTGGAAAAAATGCTGGAGCGCCAGGATGCCGCTTGAACTTGACCATGACGCCGCCCGGGGTCCCCAGCCCAACCCCACCCCCGACCGCGACTTTGCCACCACCTTGGCGCACGGCATCGATATCCTGGCGTGCTTTCGGGCGGACCGTCCGGAGCTGGCCAACAAGGACTTCGCGCAGCAGACCGGCCTGTCCAAAAGCGCGGTGGCGCGCCTGACGCATACCTTGGTCGAACTGGGTTTCTTGCAGCGCCTGGGGTCGCCCGCCCGCTATCGGCTGGGCGCGTCGGTGCTGGCGCTGAGCTACCCCTTGCTGGCCAGCATGCAGATCCGCCAGTTGGCGCGGCCGCTGATGAAGCAGTTGGCCGATCATGCGCGCGGCGCGGTGTCGCTGGTGGTGCGCGACCGCTTGCAGATGGTCTATGTGGAAACCGCCAGGTCAAACGACGCCTTGCAGACCCGGCCCGACATCGGCGCGGCCTTGCCCTTGCTGTCCAGCGCGGCGGGCAAGGCCTGGCTGTGCCGGGTGCCGGATGCCGAGCGGGCGGTGGTGCTGAACCAGTTGCGGGTGGCCGACGCGCGCCATTACGCCGAGCACTTCCCCAGCCTGGCGGCGGCATCGCGCGACCTGGAACGCAAGGGATATTGCGGCAACAACGTGCAGTGGCGCCCAGACGCCTATGGCTTTGCCGCGCCCTTGTGGCGGCCTTATCAGTCGCTGCTGTACGTCTTTAACTGCGGCGTACCGTCTGGGGACGGACCCTACCGCGAGCGGGCGGCGGACATCGGCCCCCGATTGGTCGCCCTGGCGCGTGAAACGGAACGCTTGCTGGGTCTGACGTAGCGCCCGTGCTTGGGGGCGATTCGTGACTTGAAGTCAAAAGTGTTTGCCCGCCAGACGGCTTTTTCCGCAAGGATCGCGCGGTCATACTGCACGCCTGTCTTTCCGACGTGCTCCAAGGAATCCGCATGAACCCGCAAGATAATCCGCCGGTGAAGTCCGGCTTGCCGCTGTTGGCGCTCGCCGTCGGTGCGTTCGGCATCGGCGTGACCGAGTTTTCTCCCATGGGCCTGTTGCCCGTTATTGCCGAGGGCGTGAACGTCTCCATTCCCAGCGCCGGCATGTTGATCAGCGCCTACGCCATCGGCGTGATGCTTGGCGCGCCGCTGATGACGCTGGCGTTTTCGCGCTGGTCGCGGCGCAAGGCGCTGATTCTGTTGATGTTGATCTTCACCATCGGCAACGTGCTGTCGGCGCTGTCGCCCAACTACACCACGCTGTTGCTGGCGCGGCTGGTTACCAGCCTGAATCACGGCGCGTTCTTTGGTCTGGGCTCGCTGGTGGCGGCCAGCGTGGTGCCGCGCCACAAGCAGGCAAGCGCGGTGGCAACCATGTTCATGGGCTTGACCATCGCCAACGTGGGCGGCGTGCCCGCCGCCACGTGGCTGGGGCAGGTGATCGGCTGGCGCATGTCGTTTTTCGCCACCGCCGTGCTGGGCTTGATTGCGATGTTGTCGCTGTGGTTCGCCCTGCCTGCTGGCGAAGCCGGACGCCGCCCGGATGTACGCCATGAACTGGCCGTGCTGAAAAGCCCCGTCGTGCTGCTGGCGCTGTTGACCACGGTGCTGGGCGCGGGCGCGATGTTCACGCTGTACACCTACATTGCACCCACGCTGGCCGACATTACCGGCGCATCGCCCGCCTTCATTACCGGCATGCTGGTGCTGATCGGCCTGGGCTTTACGTTGGGCAACGGCGTGGGTGGCCGCATGGCTGACCGCTCGCTGGACGGCACGCTGATTACGTTCCTGGTGATCGTCATCATCGACCTGCTGGCGTTCCCGTGGGTCGCTTCCACCCAGATCGGCGCGGCCATTTCCCTGTTGATCTTCGGCGTCGCCACCTTCGCCGTGGTGCCGCCCTTGCAGATGGGCGTGATGCGCGCCGCCACGGCGGCCCCCGGGCTGGCCTCGTCGGTGAATGTGGGCGCGTTCAACCTGGGCAACGCGGTCGGCGCGGCCGCTGGCGGCGCAGTGATCTCGGCCGGGTTGGGCTATGCGGCGGTACCCATCGCCGGCGCCGTCATCGCCGTGGCCGGGCTGGCGCTGGTGCTGGTGCAGCGGGCCGGCAACGTGCGCCGCCGCAAACTGGCGATGCAGGGCTGCTGAGGGGCGTTGACCATAGAGACGAAAAAGGCGCCAGACTTATCCGGCGCCTTTTGTCTCACCCACACACACCAATCACGCTTCTATCCGCTCCACCTTACCCACCAGCAGGATGTACGACAGTGCGCCCAGCAGTGCCAGCGACGACACGTACACGATGGCGGGGGCGAAGTTGTCTTTCGATACCAGGAAGCCGATCACGATGGGGGTGCAGATGGACGACAGGTTGCCCACGAAATTGAACACGCCGCCCGTCAGGCCCAAGAGCCGCACCGGCGCCAAGGTGGACACCAGTGACCAGGTGATTGACGCCAGGCCGTTGCCGAAGAAGGCCAGGGCCAAAAAGAAGATGACCCAGGGGGTGGAGTCGGTGAAGTTGGCGCCGATCATCGATGTGGAAATCAGCAGGCCCAGGATGATGGGCAGCTTGCGGGCCAGGCCCACGCTGGCGCCGCGCCGCACCAGGAAGTCGGACAGCACGCCGGAGCACAGCACGCCGACGAACGCGGCCAGGAAGGGCACGGACGCCAGGAAGCCCGACTTGATGAAGTCCATGCCTCGGTACTTCACCAGATAGGTCGGGAACCACGTCAGGAAGAACCACAGCGTGGACGTCAGGCAGAACTGGCCCAGGTACACGCCCCACAGCTTGCGCTTGGACATCACCAGGCCCAGGTCATTCCAGTTGAACGGCGCCTTCTTGGCGCGCGCGTTGCGGTCCAGGTCGACCACGCCGCCGCCTTGCTGGATCAGTTCGATCTCGGCGGCGTTGGCACCCTTGAACTGGCGCGGCTCGCGATAGATCAGGTACCACAGCACGCCCCAGACGATACCCAGCAAGCCGGTGCTGACAAACACCATGTGCCAGCCGTAATGGTGTTGCAACCAGGCCAGCACGGGTGTCAGGAAGGCCAGGCCCACGAACTGGCCCGACGTGTAGAAGCCGATGGCCGTGGCGCGTTCTTTTTCCGGAAACCAGGTGGTGACGACGCGATTGTTGATGGGGTAGGCGGGCGCTTCCAGCGCGCCCACCGCCAGCCGCAACACGAACAGGATGATGAAGCTGCTGGCAAAGCCCATGAAGAAGGTCGCGGCCGACCATAGGATCAGCGCGGTGGCATACAGCACGCGGGGCGATACGCGGTCCACCAGCCAGCCGCCGGGGATCTGCATGGCGGCGTAGGTCCAGCCGAAGGCGGACAGGATCAGCCCTTCATGCCAGGTGTCCAGCCCGAACTCGTCCTTGAGCGCGGGCGCGGCGATGGACAGGTTGCTGCGGTCCAGGTAGTTGATGACGACGGTGATAAACAACATCACCATGATGATGTAGCGGCTGCGCGTGGGGCGCTGGGTCTGTTGCAAGCCGGCGTGGGTGGCGGTCGACACGGATTGTCTCCTCGTGCGCCCTTCTAGGGGCGGGGGCCATCGGCTTGGATGCCGATGGGTTATCGATATGAAGAAGAAAAAGCGGCGCTCGTGACAGAAGCATGAGACGCCGCATGGCGGTCAGTCAGCGTGAACGGGCTGGCCTTACCACTCGGCGAAGCTGCCGTCGGCGTGGCGCCAGATCGGGTTGCGCCACCGGTGGCCCACGGCGGCGCGCTCCTTCACGTATTCCTCGTTGACCTCGATGCCCAGGCCCGGGCCTTGCGGAATGGCGACCATGCCGTCTTCGTACTTGAAGACTTCGCGGTTGCTGACGTAGTCCAGCAGGTCGTTGGCGGCGTTGTAGTGAATGCCCAGGCTTTGTTCCTGGATGAAGGCGTTGTAGCAACCAGCATCGATCTGCAGGCAGGTGGCCAGTGCGATAGGACCCAGCGGGCAATGCAGCGCCAGCGCCACGTCATACGCTTCGGCCATCGCGGCGATCTTGCGGGTTTCGGTGATGCCGCCCGCGTGCGACGGGTCGGGCTGGATGATGTCGACATAGCCTTCGGACAGCACGCGCTTGAAGTCCCAGCGCGAGAACAGGCGCTCGCCCAGCGCGATGGGGGTGGACGTCAGCGGCGCCAGTTCCTTCAGCGCTTCGTAGTGTTCGCTCAACACGGGCTCTTCGATGAACATCAGCTTGAACGGGTCCAGCTCTTTCATCAGAACCTTGGCCATGGGCTTGTGCACGCGGCCGTGGAAGTCCACGCCGATGCCCACGTTGGGGCCGACGGCCTGGCGCACGGCGGCCACGTTCTCCAGGCACTTATCCACCTTGTCGAACGAATCGATGTATTGCAGTTCTTCCGTGCCGTTCATCTTCACGGCGGTAAAGCCACGGTCCACGGCGCTCTTGGCGGCGGCGGCGGTATCGGCCGGGCGGTCGCCGCCAATCCACGAATACACCCGGATGCGATCGCGCACGTTGCCGCCCAACAATTGCGACACCGGCACGCCCAGGTGCTTGCCCTTGATGTCCCACAGCGCCTGGTCGATACCGGCGAGCGCGCTCATGTGGATGGCGCCGCCGCGATAGAAGCCGCCCCGGTACAGCACCGTCCAGTGGTCTTCGATGTTGCGCGGGTCTTTGCCGATCAGGTAGTCGGACAGTTCTTCAACGGCGGCGGCCACGGAATGCGCGCGGCCTTCCACGACGGGCTCGCCCCAGCCGACGATGCCTTCGTCCGTTTCGATTTTCAGGAAGCACCACCGGGGCGGCACGATGTAGGTGGTGAGCTTGGTGATCTTCATGCTTGGGTCTCCTGGGCGGAATAGGCGCGTTGCCAGGCGGCGACGAATGCGCGCGCGTTCTGGCCGACGTCGGTGGCCGTCAGGCCGGGTTTGTACAAGGCGGAGCCCAGGCCGAAGCCGCTGGCGCCCGCCTGGGCAAAAACGGAAAGGTTGTCGGGCGTGATGCCGCCTACCGGTACCAGCGCGATCGGCGGGCGCATCACGGCGCGCCAGGCCTTGAGCACGGCGGGGCCGAACTGCTCGGCGGGAAACATCTTCAGCACGTCGGCGCCGGCCGCTAGCGCGGCAAACGCCTCGGTGGGCGTGGCAACGCCGGGGCAGGACGCCATGCCCAACTTTTTCGCGGCGCGGATGACGGCGGCGTCGCTGTGCGGCATCACGATCAATTCGCCGCCCGCATCCTGCACGCGCGCGCAGTCGTCGGGGTTGAGCACGGTGCCGGCGCCGATCAGGCAGTCGGTGGGCAGCGCGGCGCGCATGGCGCGGATGCTGGCCAGCGGGTCCGGCGAATTCAGCGGCACTTCGATCAGGCGAAAGCCCGCCGCGTACAGGGCATTGCCGATGTCTTCCGCTTCGTGCGGCTGGATGCCGCGCAGGATGGCGATCAGCCCGCAATGGGCCATGGCGGTTTGCAGTCCGGTGTGGGTCATGTGGGGTTCCTAGACGGGTGCCGAAGTGGGGGTGTCGGTGTCGACCGGTTCTGCCTTGACCGGTCCGGCTTTGATCTGTCCGATCTTGACCAGCCCGGCGCAGACGGCCAGGTGCCATAAGCCGCGTTCGGTGGCGTTCTGAGCTTGCTCGGGCGTGCCCAGGCCGTAGTGCTGCATGGCCAGGATGTAGCGTTGGCACAGTGCGGGGTCGCCGCACAGCACGATGCGGGGCAGCTCGCCTTGCTCGCGCAGCATCTGGGCCAGCGCGGCAATTTCGTGGCCGATCAGCAGGCCTGACAGATAGTCGGCTTGCGAGGTCGAAGGCAGTTCACCGGTCAGGCCCAGCGCGCGCGTGCTGAAGATGGTGGACAACACGCCGGCGCGTCCGGCCGGCGCACCGGCCACTTTCACGCCGCGCATGAAGGCGCCGCTGTCGGCGGTGAGGTCGGCCTGCTTGATTGCCTGCTTTTCGGCTTGCTTGTCCGCTTGCTCGGCGGCGGCGGGCGCATCGCTCATCGTGCGGCCCAGGATGGTGTGGCCGCGCAGCGCGGCGTAGACCTCGCCGGTCATGAAGGTGTCGAAGTGCGTGACGCGGCCCTGGCGGGCGCTGACCCACTTGGAATGCGTGCCGGGCAGGCCGATCAGTACGGTGTCGGCGGGGGGGGCGATTGGATCTGGTTCTGACGTTGGGCCTGATGCGGGATCTGGCTTTGCATCCGGCTTAGCCTCTGGCGCTGCGTCCGGCTGCGCGGCCACGTCGCCCGCTTGGTCGAACAGCACGCCGAACACCTGTGTCTCTTCGCCGCGCATCACGTTGGGCAGGCCATGGCGCTGGATCAAGCCGGGCACGATGTGTACCGGCGTGGCGTTGGGGCCGGCGCCGGTACGTTGGACCACGGTCAGCAAGGTGCCGATGCGTTCCAGCTCGACGGGCACGTCCAGGTACGCCGCTTCCTGCCAGCCCTGGGCGCTGCCGACCATGCCGCAGGCGATGACGGGCAGCGTCGGCTCGGCGCGCAGCCAGTCGCCGCAGGCTTGTTCAAACGCCAGGTCGAAGCCGGACAGGGCGGTGCTGGCGGCGCCATCCTGCAAGGGCTGCGGCAGGCGCATGATGCCCCAGGGCAGATGGCGAGTGTCCAGCGTGCGGCCCGTGTCGTCCAGCCGGTACGCGCGTAGTGAAGAGGTGCCCCAATCCAGCGCGATAAGCGCCGCGCGGGCGGGTGTTGCGGGTGTCATCTGATGTGTCTCATCGTTGGCCGCCTTGCCCGACGTCGCTTGCCGGTGGCGCCGAGGTGGGCGCGGGCAAGGCATGCAATACGGGGCGCTGCGACCTTGTTGTCTTGATGCGCGCCGGGCCTTCATAACAGCCTGCGCGCGTTGGGAAAAAATTCTAGATCAGAGCTTGAAAAATCTCAAAATGTAGAATTAAATCCCATATACAGGGAATGTGACGTGACGCGATCGGGCAGCCGCCGGGGTGGAAATCCTGCCGCAACTCCGCCGCCTCCGCGCCCTGCGCCATCCCGGGTATGCTTGCCCCCGTTCTCGCTGTGTATTCACGTTTCATGACCACCACCCCGACTGCAACTCCCACCCCCACGCTGGACCCCGACGCCGTCGCGCCTGCCGGTACGCAAACCTTGATGCGCGGCCTGGCAGTGGTGCAGGCGGTGGCGGCTGGTGCGCGTGACCTGAAAGACATCTGCGCCCGCATCGGCGTGGCGCGCAGCACCACGCACCGGCTGGCCAGTTGCCTGGTGCAAGAACGCTATCTGCGGGCCTTGCCGGGCGTGGGGTATGTGCTGGGGCCGAAGCTGATCGAGCTGGGTTTCCAGGCGCGCGAAGCATTTCCCATGGCGACCCTGGCGCGCCCCTATCTGGATGCGCTGGCCGCACAAACGGGCGACACCATCCATCTGGCCGTGCGTGACAACGACGACGTGCTGTACCTGGAAAAGATCTCGGGCAAGAAAGGGCTAGAGATGCGGTCGCGCGTGGGGCATCGCATGCCGCTTGCCGCCACGGGCGTGGGCAAGGCGCTGCTGCTGGATACCGAAGAACCGCAATGGAAGGCGCTGCATCGCATCGGCGCGCCGGTATCGTCGCGCGCGCCGGGCGGCCAGCAGACCTGGGAAGCGTTTCGCGACCGCATGCGCGAATACGCGGCGCAAGGCTATGCGTTTGACCTGGAAGACAACGAGCCGTCGATCCGCTGCGTGGCGGCGCCCGTGCGCGACGCCTCAAGCGGCATCGTGGCCGCGATCAGCGTGTCCAGCACGGTGCCGTACATGTCTTTGGAACGCATGCGCGACATGATCCCGGTGGTGCAGGACGCGGCGGCGGGCATCTCGGCGGAAATGGGCTGGAAGGTCGACCGCGGCTGAGCCAGCGCAGTGCGTAGGATGGGTGTAGCGCGCAAGGTCGCGCGCAAGAACGCAAACGCGGATCGCGCGAAACCCATCAAACAATGGCTGATCCTAAGCGGAGCCTGCCACAACGCATGGTGCTAAGCGGAACCAGCCACAACGCCATGGTCCTAAGCGGAACCCGCCACATCGCCTGATCCTAAGCGGAACCAGCCACAACGCCTCTGTCGCTTGATGGGTTTAGCGCGATCCGCAGCGGTGTTCTTCACACCGATCTCTCGCGCTACACCCATCCTACATTTCTCTATTCCCGCGCACGATCATTCGGGCGCGCTATTCCAGCGGAAGCGTCAGCACGCCTTGTGGGGCGGGGCGCATCATCACGCGGCGGTACCAGGCGGATAGCGCGGGGGTGTCGGGGCGTTCAATGGGCAGGGCCAGCCAGCGGTGCGCCGCGCAGACAAGCGCGATGTCGCCCATGGTCAGATGGCGGCCGGCGATGAATTCGCGGCCTTGCAAGGCTTGGTCCAGGATCAGGGCGCGCGCGTTGGCACGCTTGACCGAGCTCTCGATGGCGGCGTGGTCGCGCTTGTCTTCGGGCGTGCGGATCAGGCCCAGGAAGGCCGGGCCCATCGCGCCTTGCCATTCGGTGGCCTGCCAGTCCATCCAGCGGTCGGCGTCGGCGCGCAGGCAGGCGTCTTCGGGCCAGAGCGTGCCCACGCCGTAGCGCGAGGCCAGGTAGCGCACGATGGCGTTCGATTCCCACAGCACGAAGCCGCCATCGTCGATGACAGGCACGGTGCGGTTCGGGTTGAGCTTGGCGAATTCCGGCGTGTCGTTCACGCCGAACGGCCCGCCTGCCTGCACGAAGGTGTGCGGCAGCGCCAGTTCGCGCACGGCCAGCATCACTTTCTGCACGTTGACGGACGTCAGGCGTCCCCAGATCTTCAACATAACCAGTCCTTGAGTAGTGTCAGACGGGCGGCAACTGCCGCCGCGCAAAGCCGCTGTCGCGCGAAAAGCGCGTCCAGTTGAAAGCCGGCCCGGGGTCGGTCTTGCGTCCCGGGGCAATGTGTTCGTGGCCCCAGGCCGCGGCCAAGGGGTAGCGCGCGCGCAGCACCGGCGTCAGCTTGCGCATCGCCAGGTATTGCTCGTCGGCGTAGGGCAGGGTGTCCGTGCCTTCCAGTTCGATGCCAATGGAAAAGTCGTTGCAGCGTTCGCGCTCGCCAAAGCGCGACACCCCGGCGTGCCAGGCGCGTTGGTCGGTGGACACGAACTGAATGATGCGCCCATCGCGGCGAATAAAGAAGTGGGCCGATACGCGCAAGCCGCGCAGGCGTTCCAGCCAGGGGTGCGAAGCGTAGTCAAGTGTGTTCAGGAACAGCCCGGCAACTTCGGGGCCGCCAAACTTGCCCGGGGGCAGGCTGATGTTGTGCAGCACCAGCAGCGAGACCTGCGCGTCTTTGGGACGCGCGTCGCGGTTGGGCGAGGGCAGCAGGGTTACACCCGGGGCCGGCGCCAGCCAGCCATGTCGATCCAGAAGCAGAGCCATAAGAGAGAACATGCGTGGTGAATCCAACGGGCATTATGCCGTGGTCGCCTCCGCCTCCCAAATCTGCGCTTTTTCCCAAGGGGCCGCGCGTAAAACGCAGCCGTTGGCGCCATCGCTGCCGCCTGCGCGCCGCTTATTTCCTGGCCGGGCCCAGCTTGGAATGCTCGGTGCTGCACCAGGTGTGGCCGTTCAGCAGCACGGCTTCGGACCGGGGCAGGTGGATGCCGCAGTGCGCGCATCGCACCATGGATTCCGGCGCGTGCTTGGCCGGGGCCGGCTGGCTGCGGCCCTTGGGCTGCTCGCCCACCTGGCGCGCCGCCGCCATGCGGGCGGCGATGCGGGCAACGAACAGCACCGCGATGATCAAAACGATCCAGAACAACAACTTGCCCACGTCAGCCTCGATGCAGAATCATTTCCAGCACGAACCGGCTGCCGGTGTACGCCAGAATCAAAAAACCAAAACCCGTCAACGTCCAGCGCAGCGCCACGCGCCCGCGCCAGCCCCACACGTGGCGGCCAGCGAGCAGCACGCCGAACGTCAGCCAGGACAACAGGGTGAAGACGGTCTTGTGGTCAAACGGCAAGATTTTGCCCGTCAGCTTCATGGACGCCACCGACCCCGAGCCCACCGCCAAGGTCAGCACGATGAAACCGATCCAGATAATACGGAACAGCAGTTGTTCCTGCACCAGCAACGGCGGCTGGGAGTCCAGCACGCGGCCGATGATGCTGCGTTCGGCGGGGGCGTCCAGCGGGCGGTGCAGATGGCGGTCAAGCAAAGCCATCATCATGGCGTGCAGCGCGGCGATGGTGATCAGGCCATAGGCGGCCAGGGCGATCAGCAGGTGCACGCGCAGCCAGGCGTTGTCGGCGTGGGGCACGAACTGCCCCTGGGGAAACACGGCGGCCAGGGCGCTGGCGATGGCGGCGGCGGGCAACAGCAGCAATTGCAGGCCGTCGATGCGTACCAGCAGGCTTTCCAGCCAGAACACCACCATGCCCAGCCAGATGGCCGCGGACAGGGCCAGTGCCCACCCAATGAACAGATGCTGGGCGCCCAGCATGGATTGTTGCAGCCCGATTCCATGCAGGACCAAGGCCCCCAGCAGGCACAGACGGCCGATTTTGCCCGTCCGTTCGACTTCCCCGGCGCCGGCCAGGCGGGCCCAGAGAGACCCCCCTAGCACTGCGTACGCCAAGGCAGCCGCTGTGTGAAATACAATGCCTAGTGACATAAAAACCGTTGTCTGGATGGGGCCTTGGGGTGCGTGCCACCCGAAAGCGCAGAATCCGCGCCTGCGGCCACCGTTCAATCAACTAGTTTAAGCGGAAACGCCTCTCATGCTCGATAACCTAACTCAACGCCTTTCGCGTGTCGTCAAGACGCTGCGCGGTGAAGCCCGCCTGACCGAGGCCAACACCCAGGAGATGCTGCGCGAAGTGCGCATGGCGCTGCTGGAAGCCGACGTGGCGCTGCCCGTCGTGCGTGAATTTGTCGCCCGCGTGAAGGAAAAAGCGCTGGGTGAAGAAGTGGCCGCCAGCCTCAGCCCGGGCCAAGCCCTGGTCGGCGTCGTCCACAAGGAACTGACCGCCCTGATGGGCGGCGACCTGGGCGCTGATTCCAACGAACTGTCGCTGGCGGTGCAGCCGCCCGCCGTCATCCTGATGGCCGGCCTGCAAGGCGCGGGTAAAACCACCACCACCGGCAAGCTGGCGCGCTGGCTGTCCGAAGGGCAGCACACGCAGCACGGCCGCAAGACCGGCAAGAAGAAAGTGCTGGTGGTGTCCGCCGACGTCTATCGCCCCGCCGCTATCGACCAGCTGAAAAGCGTGGCCGCGCAGGTCGGCGTGGACTTCCTGCCGTCCGACCCCAGCCAGAAACCCGAAGACATCGCGCGCGGCGCGGTGGACCATGCGCGCCGTCACCACTACGACGTGCTGATCCTGGACACGGCCGGCCGCCTTGGCATCGATGAAGCCATGATGCGCGAAATCCGCGCATTGCATGATCTGGTCAAGCCGGTGGAAACGCTGTTCGTGGTGGACGCCATGCAGGGCCAGGACGCGGTCAACACCGCGCGCGCCTTCGCGGACGCGCTGCCCCTGACCGGTGTGGTGCTGACCAAGCTGGACGGCGACGCCCGTGGCGGCGCGGCCCTGTCGGTGCGCCACGTCACTGGCAAACCGCTGAAGTTTGTCGGTGTGTCCGAAAAGCTGGACGGCCTGGAACCTTTCTACCCCGACCGCATGGCGCAACGGGTGCTGGGCATGGGCGACATCGTGTCGCTGGTCGAGCAGGCGCAGAAGAACATCGACATCGCCGATGCGCAAAAGCTGGCGGCGAAGATCAAGTCGGGCAACAAGTTCGACCTCAACGATTTCCGCGAACAGCTTGGTCAGGTGAAAAAGCTGGGCGACATGGGTTCGCTGCTTGAAAAGCTGCCGGCTCAGTTCCAGCAGGCCGCGGGCCAGTTGCAAGGCGGCCAGGCCGAAAAGCAATTGCGCCGCACGGAAGGCATCCTGAATTCCATGACGGCCGCCGAACGCGCCAAGCCTGAGCTGATCAAGGCATCCCGCAAGCGCCGCATCGCCACGGGCTCCGGCGTGCCGGTCCAAGAGGTCAACCGCCTGCTGGCTCAGTTCGAGCAGATGCAGGGGATGATGAAGCAGATGAAGAAGGGCGGCATGGCAAAGATGATGCGCGCCATGGGCGGCATGAAGGGTTTGGGCCGCTTCGGCATGAAGTAAGGCCCCCACGGTGCGCGCACTACGTGCGCTTCCTGCCCCCTAGGGCTAGCTAAAAAAATGGCCAGACATTGCGTCTGGCCAAGCAATCGCGGCAGGCAGGGGGCGCCGTGCCGCGACACAATCCGGAAAACGCATGGGTGTTCTCCGGCTTGTCGAGTTCAATGAGCGCTTACGCCACCGGCGGAATGCGCAGCACCTGGCCCGGGTAGATTTTGTCCGGGCTCGTCAGCATCGGCTTGTTGGCTTCGAAGATCAGCGTGTTCTTCGCGCCCTGGCCCTTGCCGTACTGCGCTTCGGCAATCTTCCACAGGTTGTCGCCCTTTTGCACCGTGTACATCTTGGCTTCAGGCGTGGCCTGCTTCACCTTCAATTGGTTGTCCACCGCCGCCACGCCCACGGTGTTGCCTAGCGCCAGCGAGATCTTCTCGGCGTCTTCCGTGCTGAGCGCCTCGCCCGCCACCGTGACCTTGTCGCCATCCACCGAGATTTGCAGGCCATCCGCGTTCAGGCCGTGCTTATCCAACTCTTTCTTCAACTCGTCCGCTGTCGCGGCCTTGGCCTCGCTGGCGCCGAAGAGCTTTTCGCCTACATCCTTGATGAAATTGAGCAGACCCATAGTGTTTCCTTTATCTATGTTGCGGTGAGAAAACGAAGTGCGATCAGGGCGCGCGGCCCACGAACATCTTGCGTACGATGCCGGCAATCAAGGTCAGCACGGCACCACCCACGCCGCCGCCCACCACACTGCCCGCTATCGCTGAAAGGTCCAGCCCCGTGTTGGCCGCCGTGGCGGCGCCCGCCCCGGCGCTGATCATGGGTGCCAGCCACGAACCCCCCGCCAAGCCGCCGATGGCGCCCGCGATGGTGTTGCCCAGTGGGCCTAAATTGAACTGCTGGAGCATTTTTCCCAGTCCATTCCCGCCCGCTGCGCCAGCAACGAGCTGGATGAGAAGATTGATGATGACGGCGGTGTTCATGATGCCTCCTTGCCCCAATGGGGCGATGTGCAACGCTAGAACAACAACACGACAACCTACAACGCCAGCAGCAACGATTATTACTCGCGTATTCGCCGCGAGACGAGGGGGTATCGTGTAACAGGTTGCTAGCTGCTTGGCAGACTACGCAACAATGCTCGTCACTTCGCAGGGCGTGTCGCGCGGCAAGCGCAAACCGCATCGGGCGCGGGATGTCATGCGTAGCGACGTGGTGCGCAATGCCATGAAAAAGGCCGCTGAACTGACAGCGGCCTTTGCGGTTGCGGCGCCGGTTCGCGCCACGGGTGTGGATAAGGGCGATCAGCCGCCGCCCACCGCCACCACGATTTCGATCTGGTCGCCGTCGGTGAGCGTGGTCTGTTCGTGCTGGCTCTTGGGCACGATTTCGCCATTGCGTTCCACCGCCACGCGCTTGCCGGCATAACCCAGCGTTTGCAGCAGTTCAATCACGGTGGTGTCCAAGGGAAATTCGCGCGCGTCGCCATTCAGGGTGATGTGCATGTCAGGTGTCCTCACTGTTTTGCGTAAGCGTCGGTGGCGGCGAGCAGGCGCGCCAGCGTGCCGGGTTCATCAAAGGCATGGCCCGCGTCGGGCACCAGATGAAAATCCGCTTCCGGCCAGGCGCGATGCAGGTCCCAGGCCGTGCGGGCCGGCGTGCAGACGTCGTAGCGGCCTTGCACGATGGTGCCGGGGATGCCACGCAGCTTGTGCGCGTCGCGAATCAACTGGCCTTCTTCCATGAAGCCCGCGTTCACGAAGTAGTGGTTCTCGATGCGCGCAAACGCCAGCGCGGCGCGGTCGGCAGCGTGGCTTTGCTGGTGGCGCGGGCTGGGCAGCAGCGTGATGGTGCTGTCTTCCCACTTGCTCCAGGCCTTGGCCGCGCGCAGTTGTTCGGCCGGGTCATCGCCCGTCAGCCGCTTGTGATAGGCCGCCACCAGGTCGCCGCGTTCGGCTTCCGGAATGGGCGCCAGGTATTCTTCCCAACGGTCCGGAAACAGCCACGACGCGCCTTCCTGATAGAACCATTGGATTTCCGCGCGACGCAGGCCGAAGATGCCGCGCAGCACCAATTCGCTGGTATGCGACGGATGCGTTTCCGCATACGCCAGCGCCAGGGTCGAGCCCCACGAGCCACCGAACACCAGCCACTTTTCCGCGCCCATGATCTCGGTGCGCAGGCGTTCGATGTCGGACACCAGATGCCAGGTCGTGTTGTTGTCCAGGCTGGCGTGCGGCTTGGACCGGCCACAACCGCGCTGATCGAACAGCAGCACGTTGTAGCGCTGCGGATCGAACAGTTGGCGATGCACGGGCGAACAGCCGCTGCCCGGCCCGCCATGCAGGAACACGGCGGGCTTGCCGTTCGGATTGCCCGACATTTCCCAATAGATCTGGTGGCCGTCTCCGGTGTCCAGCATGCCGTGGCGGTAGGGTTCGATCGGCGGATAGAGCATTAGGCGACTCGCTTGAAGATCAGGTCCCAGACGCCGTGGCCCAGGCGCAGGCCGCGTGTCTCGAATTTGGTCAGGGGGCGGTAATCGGGGCGGGGCGCGTAGCCGTCCACCGTGTTGGCCAGCAGCGGTTCGCCGCTAAGCACTTCCAGCATTTGCACCGCGTAGTCTTCCCAGTCGGTGGCGCAATGGATATAGCCACCCGGCGCGATGCGGCTGGCCAACAGCGACACGAAGGCGGGTTGCAGCAGGCGGCGCTTGTGGTGGCGCTTTTTTGGCCACGGATCCGGAAAGTACACATGCACGCCGGCCAGCGAATCCGGCGCGATCATGTCGCGCACGACTTCCACGGCGTCGTGCTGGATGATGCGCAGGTTCGAAATTTTGGAATCTTCAATGCGGCGCAGCAGCGAGCCGACGCCGGCATTGAACACTTCCACGCCCAGGAAGTTGTCTTCGGGGCGCGCCAGCGCGATCTTCTCGGTGGTTTCGCCCATGCCGAAGCCAATTTCCAGCACCGTCGGCGCTTGACGGCCAAACGCGGCGGCGGGATCCAGGCGGCGGGGCGCGTACGGAATGGACCATTCGCCCATCAGACGTTCCAACGCAGCCAACTGGCCCTGGGTGATATGGCCACGGCGATGCACAAAGCTGCGAATGTGCGTGGCGCCCGGGCTGTTCGGCGCGTGGGCCGTGCTGGCCAACGCCGCCTGGGT
The DNA here is from genome assembly GCF_057334535.1 of Achromobacter colocynthidis. Classification (NCBI taxonomy): domain Bacteria; kingdom Pseudomonadati; phylum Pseudomonadota; class Betaproteobacteria; order Burkholderiales; family Alcaligenaceae; genus Achromobacter; species Achromobacter colocynthidis. The sequence continues at coordinate 802,328 of NZ_JBHFIZ010000037.1, read as the reverse complement.
TTCGGGGGAAACGGGCGCGGCGGCAGGCGCCGATGCCGACGAGTCGGCGGGGGTGTCGGAGGTGTTCACGGAAGGCGTCGCGGGGGTGTCCGCGGAGGGGTTCGCGGGGTTGTTGGGTTTCATAGCCCCGAATTGTAGTGGCAGGTGCGGCGGGGTGGAGTCGGCCGGATGGACTAAATTGGGGACGCATTTAATTCCGAAGGCCGATACCGTCGAAAACGCACGCAAAAATCACCCCTGAAATCTGAAAAACCCGCGCTATAATCGTCGGCTCTGCCCCGGCCCCGCGCCGTGGCACGACACCCGAGCGGGTGTAGTTCAATGGTAGAACGGCAGCTTCCCAAGCTTCATACGAGGGTTCGATTCCCTTCACCCGCTCCACTTCAACTATTCAGGCAATGCCAAGAAAACGCCGTGGCGTGTTGCATCGGCCGTCCTGGATCTGGGGATGGTCTTCCCCCAAATAGCCTTTCGCTCATAAACCGAAGTCGTCCCGAAAGCGGTCGATCTGGTGCATCCGTTCGTGCAGTAGGTGACGCCGTCGCGAAGAGCGCTGCATGCCGATTGGGTTCAAATATCAACTGAAAAGCCCCTTAGGCGTTCATATATGAACGCTTATTGAATCCCGGGCGCTCTCCATCACCCCGCATGACTCTGGAAATTGAAGACCCTCCACTGGCTGTCTTTGCCAAGCCGCATCTCGAACGTCATCATGCATCCCGTCGCCGCGTCATCGAATTCCACCCACACCTGGTCTTGATCCACCGCCACGCCGTTTAGCCAGCGGCGCAGCCGGTTGCCATGGGTTTGTGGGGGATGCCAGGATTTCAGCACGGACACACGCCCGCAGAATTGGCGGGCGGCGACGCGGCGCAGTTCATCCAGGTTGCGTCCGGTGTAGCCGTTCTTGAATGTCAGGTCATGGGCGCGTTGCCAGTTTTCCTGGTGGATATCCTGGATAAATGCCGAGGCGGTGGAGGTCGCGCCCTTGGGTTCGTAGGGCGATTTCAGGATCGTCCAGCCTGCCCAACCCAGCAAGAGGCAGAGCACGGGCAAGAGCAGCAAAGCAACGCGCAGCCCCACCTTCCGGGGCAAGCTTCCGCCCTTGTGGTCGTCGAATGTCAATGGATCTCCAATGGGTCAGCGGCGCATCATACTCGGCGAATCGCCGGAATCATCGTCAATCAACGCCCGCTGGTACAGCGCGTCCTTATCCAGAATCGTCATGCCGCCGTAGTGCGTTCGTAGTACCCCCGCGCGCGCCAGCCGCGTCAGCGCGGCGTTGCATCGTTGGCGGGACACGCCGCACAAGCTGGCGATTTCTTCCTGGGATATTTTCAATCGGCCCTGCGTGTCCGAATGGCGTTCGGCATCGAATTGCGCCGCCACGGCGCGGGCCACGGTGGTGTCCACGTCCAACAGGACGTTGCCGGTATAGCTGGCCATCAGCCAGTTGACGCGCTGCGCCAGGTGCATCGTCAATGCCTTGGTGAATTCGATGTTGTGGTTCCACAGGCGTTCGCAGGTGTCGCGCGGCAGGATGACGATGCGGCTGGGGCGCAGCGCGATCACCTCATATTCAAAGCGCTCGCGGCGCAGCATGGTGGCTTCGCCGAACCAACTGCCGATGCTGAAACCGGCCAGCGACAAGGACTTGCCGTCCGCGCCGGGCGACGTCCATTTCACCAGGCCTTCAACCACGCCATACCAACCCAGCGATTTCGACCCCGCGCGAAACAGGTATTCGCCGGTGGCCAGCGATACCGTGCGCAGTTCCGATCGGACCAGGTTGCGCTCAAGCTTGGGCAGGCCGTTGTACCAGGGCACAACGCTCAGCATTTTGTCCACCGGGCATTCGGCCGGCTTGCGCGCGGGGCCACGGGTCTGGCTGCCTACGTTGGCGGTCGGTCCAGGCATGGTTTCTCCGTTCAACAACAGGGCAAAAGGGGAAAAGGGCGCACAGGTAAACCCTAGGCCGCTTTGTCACCATGATGACTGTACGCGCCTGGGGGCGGTCCCAGAATACTTGAGGCATCAAGAGCCAAAAAACATAAGAGGAGACCGGTATGTTGTCAATGCCACGCATCAAGTCCGGCAGCGCGCTCGCCTGCGCTGCCGCCGTGTCGCTGCTCGGCGCCAGCGCCGCGCACGCCCAGATCTCGGACGATGTCATTCGGATCGGATTCATCACCGACCTGTCCGGCGTGTATTCCGGCCCCGACGGCCCGGGTGGGGCGGAAGCCATCAAGATGGCCATCGAGGAAATGGGCGGCGAGATCAACGGCAAAAAGATCGAACTGTTGACGGCCGACCACCAGAACAAGGCGGATATCGCATCGGCCAAGGCGCGCGAATGGTTCGACCAGCGCGGCCTGGACATGCTGATCGGCGGCACCAATTCCAGCACCGCGCTGGCCATGTCGAAGGTGGCGGCGGACAAGAAGAAGCCCATCATCGTGGTGGGCGCGGGCGCACCCGCGCTGACCAACGAGCAATGCACGCCCTACACCTTGAACTATGCCTACGACACGGTTGCGCTGGCGCGTGGCACGGGCGCGGCGGTGGTCAAGGCGGGCGGTAAAAGCTGGTACTTCCTTACGGCCGATTACGCCTTCGGCCACGCGCTGCAAGCCGATACGACGAAGGTGGTCGAGGCGGGCGGCGGCAAGGTCGTGGGATCGGTCAAGCATCCCTTGTCGGCCAACGATTTCTCGTCGTTCCTGTTGCAGGCGCAAGCCAGCAAGGCCGAGATTCTTGCCTTGGCGAATGCCGGCGCCGACGCCACCAACGCCATCAAGGCCGCCAACGAATTCGGCGTGACCAAGACGATGAAGTTGGCGGGCATGATCATGTTCATCAACGACATCCACGCCATGGGTCTGCCCGCCACGCAGGGCATGTACCTGACCGATAGCTGGTACTGGAACGCATCGGATGCGAGCCGCGCCTGGAGCCAGAAGTTCTTTGAACGCCGCAATGCCATGCCATCGTCGCTGCAAGCGGCCGACTACTCCGTGGCGCTGCAATACCTGCGCGCGGTCAAGGCCTTGGGCACGGATGACGCCGACCGCGTCTTGGCATACCTGCGCGAGAACAAGCTGAATGACATGTACATCAAGGACGGCGTGGTGCGTCCGGATGGCCGCGTCGTGCACGACATGTACCTGTTGCAGGTGAAGACGCCGGACGAGTCCAAGCAGGCTTGGGACTACTTCAAGGTGCTGCAAACGATTGACGGCAACGAGGCCTTCACCAAGCAGGCCGAGACGCGCTGCGCACTGTGGAAGTGAACCGGAGATCCCCATGGCCAAACGCAAAGTCATCGTGACCATCGCCCCGACCGGGGGCATGGCATTCAAGACCCAGAACCCGCATCTGCCGACGCAACCGGCTGAAATCGCGGAAGACGTTTACCGCTGCTACAACGCGGGCGCCAGCGTGGTGGCGCTGCACGCGCGCCGGCCCGATGACCAGGCCACGTGCGACGCGGCGATCTACCGCGACATGAACCAGCGCATCCGCGAGCGTTGCGACATCGTGCTGAACAACTCCACCGGGGGCGGCGTGCATGGCGACATGGTGAAGGAAACGTCGCCCGGCACTTGGGAAATTTTGTGGGAAGAGCGGCTCAAGGGCATGGATGCCGGCGCCGAAATGTGCACGCTGGACGCCACCACGCTGAACCTGGCGTTTGGCGACCGTGAATACTTGATGAATACGCCGCTGAGCAAGGCGCGCGAACTGGCGGCCGGCATGAAGGCGCGCGGCATCAAGCCCGAATGGGAGGTCTTCAGCCCCACGCACATCCTGCAAGACGCCACGACGCTGATCGAGGAAGGGCTGGACGAAGGGCCTCACTTCATCAACCTGGTCATGAACGTGCATCGGAATTTTCAAAATGCGATGCCGTTCTCGCCCCGGCATCTGCAAATGATGGTGGACCTGCTGCCAAAGAACAGCATTTTCTGCGTCAGCGGCATTGGTCCGTCGCAGCTTGAGGCCAACATCAGCGCGTTGCTGCTGGGCGGCCATGCGCGCGTGGGGCTGGAAGACAACCTGTACTACCGGCACGGCGAACTGGCCACCAATGTCCAACTGACCGAGCGCATCGTACGCATCATCCGCGAAATGGACATGGAGCCCGCCACGCCCGCCGAGGCGCGCGAGATCATGGGCTTGCCCTTGCAAAGCGGTATCCGCCCCGAATTCGCGGTCTGATCGCATCATCTTTAACGAGACATCATGATTGAATCCTTGAACGGCAAGCGCGTCCTGATCACGGCGGGGGCGCAGGGCATCGGCTTGGCCATCGCGCAGAAATTCCTGGCATCCGGCGCCGAGGTGCACATCTGCGACGTGGACGCGGCAGCCTGCGAAGCGGCACGCAGCGCGAACCCGCGTATGACGGTCAGCGTGACCGACGTGTCCAGCGAAGCGCAGGTGGCGGCCATGTTCGCGGACTTGGCCGCGCGCTGGGGCAAGCTTGACGCCTTGATCAACAACGCGGGCGTGTCCGGCCCCACCAGCCGCCTGGAAGACACCACGCTGGATGCCTGGCAGAACACGCTGGACGTCAACCTGACCGGCACTTTCCTGTGCGCGCGCAGCGCCGTGCCCTTGCTGCGGGCGGCAGGGGGCGGCGCCATCATCAATATTTCGTCGGTGGCCGGCCGCCTGGGCTTTTCACTGCGTAGCCCGTACAGCGCCAGCAAGTTCGGCCTGGCGGGGCTGACGCAGACGTGGGCCATGGAACTGGGCCCGTCCAACATTCGCGTCAACTCCGTGCTGCCGGGCGTGGTGTCGGGTGATCGCGTCGAGCGCATCATTGCCGCCCGCGCGCAGGCAGGCGGCGTCAGCAACGACGTGATGCGCGAACAACTGGTCGAGAAAGTCTCGCTACGCCGGATGACCCGCCCCGAAGACGTGGCCAATCAAGTGGCCTACCTGTGCTCCGACGAAGGCGCGGTCATCAGCGGGCAGAGCATCTCGGTGTGTGGCAACGTGGAGTATCTGGGCTGATGGTTAGCCGGCACGCGGAACAGGGCGGACCGGCATTCTTCCATCAAACCCTGGGCATCCCCCCGTCCTTCTCATAGGCCAGATAGTCCAGATGAATACCGATATGGTCCGCGATGTACTTCGCGTCGTGCCACACGCCCCAGATAAATGACGACGACCGGTTCGACTGGTTCGGCAGGCCCAGAAAGTAGATGCCTTTTTCAGCGGTGATGCCGCGCTTGTGAACGGGGTAGCCCTGGTCGTCGAACACGTCCACTTCCATCCAGCGGTAATCCACCTTGAAGCCGGTTGCCCAGACGATGCTCTTGATGCCGGCCTCGGCCAGGTTCAGGCTCAGGATGGGATTTGTCAGGCAGTCGGGGTCGTCCAGCAGCTTCCAGGCTTCGGGTTCAGGCGGCAGATCCAGGCCGTTCTGTTCGATGTAGGCATCGGCTTCGCGCAGCACTTCAAAGTAGTCCGCGTCGCCTTGCGCAACGTTTTCGGCCAAGCCCTCCTGGAACGCCATCACGCCGTTCTCAAAGCGCTGCGTGATGCCGCCCAACTGAATGCCCGTGTGCGCCAGGCGACGAAAGTCGATGGTCTTGCCGTTGTCGTAGCCGCTGACCGCGAAGGCGACGTGCTCGCGCTTGGGCTTCTTCTTGACTTCGTCCCACATGCCCAACGCACCCAGCCACCAGCAGTAATCGCGTTCGCGGTAGGAACGGGGCGGGCGATAGTGTTCGCCAACGGACAGGTACACGGTGCGCCCGGCGCGGCGCAATTCCTCGGCAATCTGCGAGCCCGAAGCGCCCGCACCCACCACCAGCACCGCGCCGTCAGCGAGTTGGCCGGGATTCTTGTAGGCGGATGAATGCACCTGCTGGATGCCCGCGTCTTCCGGCACGATGGCCGGGTAGCTGGGAATCTGGAACGCGCCGGTTGCCGTCACCACATGCAGCGCCTCGAATACGCCGTCTGACGTGGTGACGGTGAAGCCGGGGCGCTTCTGGTTGCGCTGCACGCGCAGGACCTCGACGCCGGTGCGCACGGGCGCATTGATCATCCTGGCGTAGTCTTCGAAGTACTGCGCCATGCGTTCCTTGGGCGGGAACACGTCCGCGCCGATGTCATCGAATTTCAGGCTGGGAAAGCGGTCATGCCAGGCGGGGCCATTGGCCACCAGCGAGTCCCAGCGTTCCGAGCGCCAGCGTTCGGCGATGCGCTTGCGTTCCAGCACGATGTGGTCAATGCCCATCGCGCGCAGGTGCTCACTCATCGCGATGCCGGCCTGGCCGGCGCCGATCACCAAGGTATTGGTTTTTTCCACTGACATTGCTTTTCCTAAGAAGGTTCAAGACCGCATACGTGCACCGATGCGGCGCAGTGTGAGCCAGATGGCCGCGCTTGATAACTTGGTTTTTTGGACGCTGGGCTTAGGAAAAAGCAAATCACTCCCCCAGAGCCAACGCCGGGATCTCGTTTCGTTTTTTCCGATGGACCGCATCAATATCCACAAACGGCCGGTAGACCCTGCTTCCCTTATTCTGCAAAGCATCGCGCAACAGATAGAGCCGCCATGCAGAACAGCCCCGTGTCCCCAAAATCGTCCAGCGCGGTGAGCCTGGAAGGAGTGGTCAAGAAGTACCGTCAGCAGACGGTGTTGCAGGAGCTGTCGCTGAAGATCCGGCGCGGTGAATTCCTGACGCTGCTGGGGCCGTCCGGCTGCGGCAAGACCACGCTCTTGAACCTGATCGCGGGGTTCGCGCAAGCGGACAACGGCGAGATCTTCATCGAAGATCAACTGGTTACGGATCTGCCGCCCTATCAGCGGCAGATTGGCATGGTGTTTCAGAACTACGCGCTGTTTCCCCATATGACGGTGGCGCGCAACATCGGCTACGGCCTGCGCATGCGCCGGATGCCCGCTGGTGAGATTGCCCAGCGCGTGGAAGAGGCCATGGCGCTGGTCAAGCTGGACGGGCTGGGCGAACGCAAGCCCCGCGAATTGTCTGGCGGCCAGCAGCAGCGGGTGGCGCTGGCGCGCGCCTTGGTGATCCGCCCCAAGGTGCTGCTGCTGGACGAGCCCTTCTCGGCGCTGGACAAAGGCCTGCGCGGCTCGATGCAGGTGGAAATTCGCGAGATCCAGCGCAAGCTGGGCGTAACCACGGTGTTCGTCACGCACGATCAGGGCGAGGCGCTGGCCATGTCGGACCGCATCGCGGTGATGTCCAGCGGCGTCATCCGCCAGATCGCCACGCCCGACGAGCTCTACCGAAATCCGCAAGATCCCTTCGTGGCCTCGTTCCTGGGCGATGTGAACATTCTTCCCGCGCACTATCACGGTTCAGACCCCGACGGCATCTTGCTGCGCCTGGGCGCAGGCTTGATCCGCGTGGCGCGAGACCGGCTGGTGGGCGGTTCGCACGAAGGCCGTCGCCTGGACATCTATGTGCGGCCGGAACAGATCCGGCTGGAGAACCTGCATGGCGAATCCGTGCTTAGCGGCACGGTGGTGAACCATGTGTTCCAGGGCGATCACATTGATTCCTACATCGACGTCGATATCCCGGTGGCGGGTCATCAGCGCGTGATGGTGCGCAGCGCGGGCCTGGACGCCTTGCAGCATTGGCCGGTGGGCTCGGTGACCGGCCTGGCGTTGCCCGGCCAGGGCATCAGCGTGTTCAACGTCTCGTAATGCCCGCCATGACCGTCATCCCCTCCACCATGCAGGCTGTCGTGGCCCGCGAACCCGGCGACGCCAGTGTACTGACGTTGGCAAGCCGGCCCGTGCCGACGCCCGGCCCCGGCGAAGTGCTGCTGCGCGTGCACGCAGCCGGCGTCAACCGGCCGGACATCATGCAACGCCAGGGGGCGGTACGGCTGGCCCCTGGCGTCACCGACGTGCTGGGCCTGGAAGCCTGCGGCGAAGTCGTCGCCGCCGGCCCCGGCGTGCCCGAAGCGCTGCGGGGCCAACGGCTGATGAGCCTGTTGCCCGGCGGTGGCTATGCCCCCTGGTGCGTGGCGCGCGTCGATCATTCTTTTGTCGTGCCGGACTGCCTGGACGACAACGCGGCGGCGGCCTTGCCCGAAGGCCTGTTCACCGTGTGGCACAACCTGTTTGAGCTTGGCCGCCTGCGCATGGGCCAGACCGTGCTGATCCATGGCGCGGCGGGCGGCATCGGCACGCTGGCCCTGCGCATGGCGCACGCGGCGGGAACGCGGGTGGTGGCGACGGCCGGGCGCGCGGACCGCTTGCCGGCGCTGCGCGAGATGGGCGCGGCCTTTGCCATCTGCTATCGCGATACGGATTTCGTGCGGGCCTGCCTGGACGCCACGCAAGGGCAGGGCGTGGACGTGGTGCTGGACATGGTGGGCGGCGACTACGTGCGACGCAACCTTCAGGCGCTGGCCTTTGGTGGCCGCCACGTCAGCCTGTCGTTCTTGCAAGGGTCCCAGGTCAACATTGACCTGCTGACCCTGATGCAAAAGCAATTGAGCCTGCATTCATCCACCCTGCGGCCGCAAAGCGCGGCAGAGAAAACGCGCATGGCGCAGGCCATCACCCGGCATGTGCTGCCGCTGGTGTCGGACGGCCGCATCGCCCCACGCGTCCACGCCAGCCTGCCCCTGTCAGAGGCGGCGCAGGCGCACCGCTTGCTGGAAAGCGGCGACGTGTTCGGCAAGGTCGTGCTGCGTCCTTGATGCGTTGCGTGGTTCGTTTTGCGTTCGCGATAAAGGAATAGCCCCCATGTTGAAGCTGCTTTACGCACCCACTTCCCCCTACGTCCGAAAAGTCATGGTTTGCGCGCATTTGGCGGGCGTGGCGGATCAGATCCAATGGCTGGACAGCGCGGCCAACCCGGTACGGCGTGATGAGCGCATCGCCGCCCACAACCCCTTGGCCAAGGTGCCGACGCTGATCCTGGGCGATGGCCAGTCGCTGTACGACAGCCGCGTCATCTGCGAATACCTGGCCCATCTGGGCGGCAACGGCGATTTGTTTCCTGCCGTGGGGCCGCGCCGCTGGGTCGCCCTGGCGCAACAAGCGCTGGGCGATGGGCTGCTGGATGCGGCCCTGCTGGCGCGCTATGAACGCACGGCTCGGCCGGCTGAATATCAATGGCCGGTGTGGCGCGATGCGCAATTGGTCAAGGTTAGCGCCTGCCTGGAGCAGATCGAACAGCAGGCCGGCGAGCTGATCAACCCGCTGACCTACCCGCTGACCGACCCGCAGGGGGCAGCACTTGCTGCGCAAGCGCCCACCATCGGTGAAGTCACCTTGGGTTGCGCGCTGGGCTATCTGGATTTTCGTTTTCCTGAACTGGACTGGCGCGCCAGCCATCCGCGCGCCGCGCAATGGGAAGCGGCGTTTCGCAAGCTGCCCGCCATGCAGGCAACGCTTCCTCATGAAGCTTAAGGCTGCATCACCTAGACCACATTCCGGACCACCGCCATGACGCCATCCACCACTACCACCAACGCCACCATCTGGTTTCTCAACGGCCCGAACGCCAATCTATACGGCCTGGACGCCAACAAGACCTATGGCGCCGAGAGTTTCCCGGCGCTGCGTGACCGTTGCGAAAAGAAGGCGGCCAGCCTGAACCTGCAACTGCATTTCGTGCAATCCAACCATGAAGGCCAGTTGATCGACTGGATACAGGAAGCGCGCGGCGATGCGCAAGGCATCATCATCAACGCCGCGGGCCTGACGTATTCCTCGATTCCCATCCTGGATGCCTTGCTGGCGTTTCCCGGCCGCATTATTGAAGTCCACATGAGCAACATCTGGCGGCGCGAGGCGTTTCGCCATCATTCCTATATTTCCAAAGCGGCCGACGGCGTCATCGCGGGCCTGGGCGGCGAGGGCTATGAACTGGCCATTGAAGCCATGTCGCGCCTGATCGCGCGCCCCGCTTGAAAAGGCGATACCGATGACGTCAAGCAACACCGCGAACAACACCGCAAACAACATTGCGCTCAACACCGTGCCCCTCGCCGCGCCCTCTGGCGCGCTGGTCTTCTACAGCCAGTTCGACGATTTCACCGCGTGGAAACAGGCCTTGCAGGCGCGCATGCCTCAGTTGCGCGTCCTGCACGAGAGCGAGGTCGACGACCCCGCCGCCATCCACTACGCACTGGCCTGGAAGCCGCCCACCGGCTTCTTTGACCCCATGCCCAACCTGCGCCTGATCATCAACTTGGGCGCGGGGGTGGATTCCTTGGTTGGTCGCAACGATCTCCCGGCCGGCGTACCCATTACCCGTATCACCGATCCGCATATGGCTCGCATGATGGCGGGCTACGTGCTGTTCGCCACGCTGCGCCACGCGCGCGATATTCCTTGGTTTGAACAGGCGCAGCGCCGTGGGGAATGGGCGTACCGGCATCCTCGGTCGCCAGAAGATACGCGCGTGGCGGTGCTGGGCCTGGGGGAACTGGGCGCCTATGCCGCCCATGAACTACAACGCCAAGGCTTCACCGTGCTGGGCTGGTCGCGCAGCCCGCGCCAGATCGCGGGCGTGCAGTGCCACGCGGGCATGGACGCGCTGGATACGGTGATCTCGCAGGCCGATATCCTGGTGATCATGCTGCCGCTGACGCCACAGACGCGCGGCCTGCTTGATCAGGCACGACTTGAGAAGCTGCCGCGCGGAGCCGCGCTGATCAACGTGGCGCGTGGCGCCTTGGTGGACCAGGCCGCCATGACGGCGCTGCTGCAAAGCGGGCACATCGGCGCGGCCACGCTAGACGTCTTTGAACGCGAGCCCCTGCCCGGTGACGACCCGCTCTGGCGCATGGATAACGTGCTGATCACACCGCATCTGGCATCCGTTGCCATTCCGGCGTCGGCGGCGGCGCAGATCGCCGAGAACATCGCGCGTGTTTCGCGCGGCGATGCCCCGGCCAACCAGATCGACCCGTCACGCGGCTATTGAGCGTCGGGCGGCCGGGTCGTGGGGG
>NZ_JBHFIZ010000037.1:783624-791333 GCF_057334535.1 Achromobacter colocynthidis | reverse complement strand
CGGCGGGCGGCCGGGTCGGCGGCCGCCGGACCGCCGGGTCGCCGGATCGTCGGATCGCCGGACCGCCGGACCGCCGGACCGCCGGATCGCCGGCCGCCTAATCCACTTCTTCAATATTCAGGATCTTGCCCAGGCCCAGGAAAGCGTTGGCTAGCGCCAGCAGGCTGGCCGTCACGGCGATATACACCACCGACAGCGCGGCAAGCGTCGGGTCCGCGAATTCACGCACGTAGTTGTACATCGACACCGGCAGCGTCTGCGTCAGTTGCGTCGTGACGAAAAGCGACGCGGTGAATTCACTGAACGACATGATGGCGGCGAACAACCACCCACCAAAGAGACCGGGCGCCAGCAAGGGCACGGTCACCGTGAACATCACCTTCAAGGGCGACGCGCCCAGGCTGGCCGCCGCCTGTTCCAGGCGTTCGTCGATGTTCTCCATGGACACATACACGCTGCGCATCACGAAGGGCAGCACCAGCATCACATGGCACAAAATGACCAGGCCGTAGCCCCGGTCCATGTCAAACTGCGCCACCAGAATCAGCAGCCCCAGGCCCAGCGTGAAATGCGGGATCACCAGCGGCGACAGCAGGATGGCCTGCAACATGTCCTTGCCGGGAAAGCCCATGCGCTTGACGGCGATGGCCAGCGCGGTGCCGATGAACAGCGCCAGAAACGACGCCCAGACCATCACGATCAGGCTGGCGCGAAAGCCCTGCTGGAAGTCCGGGTACGTGAACACCCGTTCAAACCAGCGTAGCGACCAGGCTTCGGGCGGAAACGTCAGCAGCGCCTTGTCGTTGAACGACGCCAAGGTCACCACCACCACCGGCAACAGCACGAACGCCAGGATAAGGGTGATCAGCAGCGGCGCGCCAATGCGCAGCGGCAAGGGTAGAGAGTGTTTGATGGCCATGCTAGTGCGCTCCCATTGCTTTGAGTCGCTTGGTGCCCCGGCCCAGCAGCATCAGCGACACGACCGTCAAGGCCAGGCCGGCAACGCTCAGGCGCGCGGCCAGGGGGAAGTTCATGGAAGAGAAACCCAACTGGTAGACCAGTGTGGACACCGTCGGCACACGGCCGCCGCCGATCATCTGCGGCGTGGCAAACGCGCTGAAGGTCCAGGCGAACGACGTGGTGATGCTGGCGATGATGCCCGGCATGGACAGCGGCAGCGTTACCGTCAGGAAGGTGCGCACGGGGCCGGCGCCCAGGCTTTGCGCGGCTTTTTCATAGTCGCGGTTGATGTGCGAAATGGCGGTTGCCAGCATCAGCACCACCACGGGTATCGTCACGTGCACCAGCGCAATCAGCACGCCCAGGTGCGTGAACATCAGGTTCAGCGGCAGGTCGATCAGCCCAATTTTCCGCAGCACCGTGTTGATGAAGCCGTTGTTGCCCAGCACGATGATCCACGAATACGTGCGGACGATTTCACCCAGGAATAGCGGCGTGATCGACACGATGAGGATGAACGATTTCAGCAGGCGGTTGCGCACCCGCACCATGGCGTAGGCCAGCGGGTAGGCCACCAGCAAGGAGCAGACCGTGGTTTCGATGCTGAGCAGCAGCGTGTTGGCGAAGGCGGACAGGTAGACGGACTTGCCCAGCCCGGTGAAGTTCGCCAGCGTCAGCCCGCCCACGTCCAACGAGCCGGGAATGAAGGCGCGTACGCTGAATTGCAGCACCGCCGCCATCGACACGCAGATGCACAGGGCGATGAGACCGGCGGGTGATATCAACCAGCCGCGCAGACTGGAACGTGTATTCATAGGGGCTTGTCAATCCGAATGCGTTGATGCTTGCTGGAAACGCCTGTGTCCCGCCACATTCAAGGCCGGGACACAGGCGCGGCGCGGTGCAACCGGCGCGGGCTTCAGTTCATGATGTTCTCGGTGAACCACTTGCGCCATTCCGCGGTCTTCTCGGCGCGCAGCTTGTCGTCGATGACGATGGCTTGCGTGTCCCACTGTTCCTTGGTGGTGAACACGCCGGGCAGCGCCGCGTCCTCGGCCGATACCTTGGCGTTCGTGACGACCGGGCTGGCCTTCTTGAAGGCCACGATCTTGGACTGCACCTCGGGCGACAAGGCGATGTTCATGAACTTGTAGGCCAGGTCCGCCTTGGTGCTGCCTTTCATGATGCCCATGGTGTCGATGCCCAGCACGGCGCCTTCCTTGGGCATGACCACCTTGATCGGCACGCCTTGGCTGATCATGTAGTAGGCGTTCATTGACAACAGGATCTGCACCGGGGTTTCGCCCGTGGCGATCAGTTGCTGGCTGTTGGCGTCGTTGGTGTAGAAGGCCTTGAAGTTCGGCTTCAGCGCGCGCAGCTTGTCCTGGCCTTTCTCCCAGGACTTGGCGTCGCCGCCCGACAGCATGGCCGACACGTTGATGATGTGGCTGGGGTCGAAGTCCGGCGCCGACAGCTTGCCCTTGAGCTCGGGGTTCCACAGGTCGTTCCAGCTATCGAACTTGATGTTCTTGGGCGTCAGGTCGGGACGGTAGCCGATGGTGTAAACGTACGCCCAACTGCCCACGTGATACGGGCTGACCTTGGCGCGGTCCACCAGGTTGGCGTAGTTGGGCAGCTTGGCGGTGTCCAGTTTTTCAAACAGGCCGCCGTCCACATACAGCCAGCCGATGTGCGAAGTGGTGAAGGTGATGTCGCTTTCCGGGGTCTTGGTCAGCTTGGCCTTGTTGAGCCGGTCGATCGTGCCGCCCGTGATGTACTTGACCGGCACGCCCGTCTGGCGCGTGAATTCCTTGCCGATGTTTTCGTCGATCAGGTCGCGGAAGCTGCCGCCCCAGGTGCTGACCACCAGCGCGTCCTGGGCCCAGGCGACGTTGCCAAGCAGCGCGCCGGCAAGCAGGCCGGCTACCGTAAGTTTGCGAATCATTGAAATCCCCTTGTCTATGTTGGTTCCGCCGAGCGCTTCCGACTGGAAGCCAGATGATGGAAGAGGGGGCAGCGGGGGCCAAGTCGCCTTTTCCTTCGGCCTGGCTCGAATTTCCTGAGGCGCGGTGCGTGGGGGCGCAACTTGGCTTGTCCGCGCCTGAGTCGGAAATTCCGAGAGCGGCCAAAGGAAAAAACAAATAGCCGGTGGCGTCGTCCGGGTTTGAAGATGGGGGCCATGCCATTGACCCACCTACCCACGCAGCCATGAAACACAAGCGCATCCGCACCTTCAATACCAAGATCACCTACCCGGAACAGAGCCTGGACAACGATCTGTGCCAGGCCGTGGTGGCCCGGGGCAGCACCGTCTTCCTGCGGGGACAGATCGGGCAGAACCTGGATACCTCTGAAAGCGTGTGCATCGGCGACGCCGCCGGGCAGGCAGAGCAGGCCATGGCGAACATCGCCATGCTGCTTAAAGAGGCAGGCGGCGAACTTGAGGACATCTGCAAGATCACCATTTACATCATTGATCCGCGCTATCGCGAGGCCGTCTACCGCGTGGTGGGGCGTTGGCTCAAAGGGGTATTCCCGGTGTCCACGGGCATCGTGGTGTCGGCCCTGGCGCGCCCGGAATGGCTGGTCGAAATCGACGCCACCGCCGTCATCCCCGATTGATATCCATTCAGGCCACCGACCATGACCTTTTCGATCATTGCCCGCTGCCCCGCCTCCGGCCAGTTCGGCGCGGCCGTCTCGTCGTCTTCGCCCGCCGTGGCCTCGCGCTGCATCCGTGCGCGCGCGGGTGTGGGCGCCGCCGTCAGCCAGAACATCACCGACCCCGCGCTGGGGCCGCTGGCGCTGGACGCGATGGCGGCGGGGCATACGCCGCAACAAGCGCTTGATGGCTTGCAAGAAAGGCCCTTCATCGCGTACCGCCAGTTGATGGCGATAGACGCCACACACCCGCCGGCCATCTACACGGGCGCCAGCGCGCTAGGCGTACTGGCCAGCGCGGCGGGCGAACACGCCGCCTGCGCCGGCAACATGCTGGCCAGCACCGACGTGCCGCGCGCCATGCTGGCCGCGTTCGAGCGGGCAGAGGGCGCGCTGGCCGAACGCTTGATGCAGGCGTTGCTGGCGGGGCAGGCGGCGGGTGGGGAAGCGGGGCCGGTGCATTCCGCCGGCCTGCTGGTCTATCAGGACCTGGACTGGCCCATCGTGGATCTGCGGCTGGATTGGGTAGAGGCCGGGCCGGTAGAAGCACTGTACGACGCGTGGAAAATTTACGAGCCCCAGCTTGCGGCCTACGTGACGCGCGCGCGTGACCCGCGTGACGCGCCAAGCTTCGGCGTGCCGGGCGACTTGTGAGGCTGAGCAAAATGTTGCCCACCGCGACGGGCAGACCGGATACTCTGCAACATTCCCTGTTCCCTCAAGTTGGACCATGCTCAATCGCATTTCCCTGCGTCAGATGGAGTACCTGGTGGCGACGGCCAAGCACGGCAGCATCGCCGCGGCGTCCGCCCAGATCCACATCTCGCCGCCGTCCATCTCGGCGGCCATCGCCCACATCGAGACCGAGCTTGGGGTGCAACTGTTCGTGCGGCATCCCTCCAAGGGCCTGGCGCTAACGCCCTTGGGCATGCAGGTCATGCAGGAATGCGAAGACCTGCTGGAACGCGCGACCAAGCTCTACGAGATTGCCTCGAACTCCACCGACGCCATCCAGGGCGTGCTGCGCGTGGGCTGCTTTCAGCCGCTGGCGGCCATGATTGCGCCCGAGGTCATCTTTGGTTTCTCGCGTGCGTTCGAAAAGGTCGAGCTGCATATGGCCGAGGGCGACCAGCAAGAGCTCATCAACAAGCTGCACACGCTGGACATCGACGTCGCGCTGACCTACGACTTGCAATTGGGCGAAGAGATCAGCTTTGAAACGCTGGCGCACATGCCTCCGCATGTGCTGGTCAGCGAACTGCATCCGCTTGCGCAGCAGATTGCCGTCACGCTTGATGAGCTGGCGCAGTTGCCCATGGTGCTGCTGGACCTGCCCATGAGCCGCGAATATTTCCTGTCCTTGTTCTCCAAGGCTGGGCTGGAACCCAACATCGTGGCGCGTTCACGTTCCGAAGACGTGGTGCGTTCGATGGTCGCCAATGGCATCGGCTACGCGCTCTTCAACGTGCGGCCGAAGTCGACGCAATCATTGGACGGCAAGCGTCTGGTGCGCCTGCGCCTGGCCGGTGAGCAACGCCCCATGCTGCTGGGCTTGGCCACGTACAAACCAATGAAACCCTCGCGCCTGACGCAAGCTTTCATGCAGCGCTGCCGCGCGTATATCTCGGATCAATACATCCCGGGCATGAGCGCGGCCAGCTTCTTCGACCCCTACATTTCCGGCGTGGCGGCGGCAGATCCGCCATGACGGGCAAGCCCGGGATTTAGCAAGCGCGTGTCATCGGGCGTAAATATTCCCTACCTACCATGCTGCGTTCTCTAACCAGTTTGGTTGATCCTGATGATCCAAGCACGACCCTTGCGCAGGGGGCTCCCTGCCTACGCCTTGCGCGCCACGTCCCTGGCGGTAATCCTGGCCTTGTCCGCCTGCGGCGGCGATGACGACAACGACACCGACGCCCCAGGTCAGAACGATGACGTTGCGTACGTCATCCCCGCGCCGCCCGCCGGGTTGGGCCGAGTCGATACCGCGCCGGTGCCCGATGCGCCCGCCTTTGTTGATTTCGCCAGCACGAACCAGCGCGGTGATCCGCGCTACGCCACCCTGGAAACCAACGCCGGCGTGCGTGTGCTGGATGGCTTTCTGGACATCTGGGAACCGCGCACCCGCCTGGTGGATGCCGGTGTCACGGCAGCAGGCGCCGACGGCTTTCCCGGCATCATCGCGTCGGATTGGACGGGCATGCCCGGCGACGCCACGGATGGCCGCGTCAAGAACAAGGCCGTGCACGACGAGAACATTGACTTCGTCGTGCGCACCACTGCTGCCCGCACACCGGAGCAGGCCAAGGCCGCCTACCTGGATGATCGCCGGGGCAAGAACTACAGCGTGACCGATGGCCTTGGGCCGCTGACGCCGGCATGGCGCACGGCTGCCCAGCAGACCACCAGCATCAACGACGTGGCGGCCGACGCCACCACCGTGAAGTACGACGACACCGGCAACAACACGGGCGTAAGCGGCGCCGCCAACCCGACCTTTGGCGACGTCATCGCCTTTGTGCAGAGCATGGGCGCCAATGCGTCCACCGAGCCCAGCAAGCGCTACTACAAGTACGCCCGCCCGTGGCGCTGGAGCGCCGACGTGCAGGTGGTGCCCACGCTGGAACCGGCCAAGAGCACGTCGGCCCCGACCGACGGCGGCTACCCCAGCGGCCACACGGCGGAATCCGTGCGCAACGCCATCGGCATGGCTTACCTGGTGCCGGAGCGCTTCCACGAATTGCTGGCGCGTGGCCTGGAGCTGGGCGAAAGCCGCATCATTGCCGGCATGCATTCGCCGCTGGACGTGATCAGTGGCCGCATCCTGGGGCAGGCCTCGGCGCTGGGCAACATCTATGCCGCCAGCGAAGGCACGCGCTCGGTGGCGTATGCGCAGGCGCACCAGACGCTGATGGCCGCCGTGGGCGCCAGCACGCCCGAGCAGTTCCTGGCGTTCGCGCATTCGCAGGATGTCAGCCAGGATCGCTTTGCGGATCATGCCAAGAACAAGGCCGAGTACCGTCGCCGCCTGACGTTCGCCTTCACGCAGATTGGCGACACCGGCAAACCGGCCGTTGTGCCCAAGGGCGCTGAAGTCATGCTGGAAACGCGCCTGCCGTACCTGACGGCCGAGCAACGCCGCGTGGTGTTGAAGACCACGGCGCTGCCCTCGGGCTATCCGGTTATTGACGACGCCGAAGGCTTTGGCCGCCTGAACCTGTTCGCGGCCGGTGACGGCTATGGCGCCTTCAATGGCGACGTGGATGTCACCATGACGGCCAGCCGTGGCGGCTTCAATGCGCTGGACGTGTGGCGCAATGACATCAGCGGCGCGGGCAAGCTCACCAAGAGCGGCACCGGCACCTTGGGGCTCGCGGGCATCAACACCTACACGGGTGGCACCCTGGTTGCAGGCGGCACGTTGCGTGCCGACTCGGTCAAGGCGCTGGGCAATGGCGCGGTGTACCTCAGCGGCGGCGCCCTGGCGCTGAATGCCGCTGAAGCGGTGCAGGTGCAAGGCAGCTATACGCAGACCTCGGCGGCTGTCCTGCAAACCCTGATCGGCGACGATGAAGCCGGTCAGATCGCCGTGAACTCGGATGCCGCCCTGGCGGGCCAGTTGAACGTCGACTTCCGCTCGGGCTACACGCCGCAAGTTGGCACGACGATTACGGTGCTGCGCGCCAATAAGGTGCATGGCACGTTCGACGGTATTGCGGTCAAGGGCTTCAAGGCCACTGCCGTGTACAACGCCGACAGCGTGCAGGTGCGTTTGGATTCGGCCAGCTGAGTCCGACGGTCATGACAACAAGCTGAATTTGATATCGCGCGGTGGCGGGCGACCTGGTCGCCAGCACGCCGGCTTGGCCCCTGCCTTCGGGATGGCAGGGGCTTTTTTTTGTCACCACGTATCCGTGAAACTCTGGGTTTTCGGCCAGGGGGCTTTTCCATAAACTACCGGACCACCCCTATAACGAGAACGCCATGAGACAGTTTCTTCCCACCCTGGGCGCCGCCCTGGTTTTGTCGCTGAGCGCGCACGCCGCGCTGGCCCAGACAGCACCGGCCGCGGGCGCCGCCCCCCC
>NZ_JBHFIZ010000037.1:777335-783561 GCF_057334535.1 Achromobacter colocynthidis | reverse complement strand
GCCCCAGCCCCCGCCACCCCACGCGATCCCTTCTTCTGGTTGGGGGAAATCAACAAAGCCACCACCGTCATCAACACCGACGAAGGGCTGTTGGACAAGTCCATGGCGCCGCGCCTGGCGGCGGGCGTGGCCAAGGTGATCCACGACGGCAATCAGCCCGGCGGCAAACGCCCCGCCACCGTCATCACCTTTGAACCCCTGTTGATCAAGGCGGCGGGCGAAGACATCACGCTGCTGCACGCCGGCCGCTCCAGCCAGGACATGCACGCGACCTACCGCAGCGCCATCCTGCGCGACAAGCTGCTGGACCTGGCCGACCAGTTGAACAAGACGTCCACCACGCTGGTGGAACTGGCCGCCAAGCACGCCGGCACCGTCGTGCCGAACTACACCAATGGCGTGGCCGCGCAGCCCAACAGCTATGGCCACTACCTGCTGGGTCAGGCAGCAGGCCTGGCGCGCGACGCGCAGCGTATCCGCGAAGCCTATGCGCGCATCGACCGCTCGCCCATGGGCACCACCGTGCTCAACGGCACCAGTTGGCCGCTGGACCGCAAGCGCATGGCGCAATACCTGGGCTTTGAAGCGCTGGTCGACAACGCCTACGACGCCTCGCAGATCTCGTCCATGGACCAGCCGGTGGAAGTGGGGTCCATCGTGACCAGCATCGCGCTGCGCACCGGCAACTTCGTTGAAGACGTCATGACGCAGTACGCGCAGTCGCGCCCCTGGATCCTGCTGCAAGAGGGCGGTGGCAATACCTATGTGTCCAGCGCCATGCCGCAAAAGCGCAACCCGGGTTTGTTGAACGACACCCGCAGCGATGCCTCCACCGCCGTGACGCTGGCGATGGGGCCAATCATCCAGACGCACAACATCACGCCGGGCATGAGCGACCCCAAGGACGTAAAGCAGAATTCCGCGATGGTCGACAGCGGCATCTCGGCGCTAAAGCGCTGGGATCGCGTGTTGAAGGCCATGGCCATCAGCCCCGAGCGCGCGCTGGAAGAGCTGAACAGCGACTGGACGGCCTCGCAGGAACTGGCCGACGTGCTGATGCGCAAGTACAAGCTGCCGTTCCGCGACGGTCACCACTTTGCATCAGAAGTGGTCACCTACGCGAAAGCCAACAACATCAAGCCGCTGGACTTTCCGTATGAGCAGGCCCGCCGCATCTACGCGGATGCCATGAAAGACTCCAAGTACGCCAAGGAACTGCCGATGAGCGAAGCGGAATTCCGTTCGACGCTGGACCCGGTGGCCATTGTGAAGAACCGCGCCACTATCGGCGGCCCGCAGCCTGCCGAGATGGACCGCATGGTGAAAGAAGCGCGCGCGCAGTTGAGCGAGCAGGGCAAGTGGATTCAGGATCGCCGCGCCCACATCAACCAGTCGCTGGCCGAGCTGGACAAGCAGTTCAACGCCCTGGCGTCCAGCGCCACGAAGTAAGCGCAGGCCGTGGTGCGCGGGGCTACTGGACGGCGTCCAGCACGCACCCGCGCAGCCAGCGATGCGCGGCGTCGCCGTCCATGCGGGGATGCCACAGCATCGACACGGTAATCGCCGGTACCGGGAAGGGCAGCGCAAAGCTGTGCAGGCCGGCGCGCAGCGTGCCGGTGTGCCGTTCCGGCACGGTGGCGATCAGGTCCGATTCCCGGGCCAACGCCAGCGCGGCGGAGAAGCCGCCCACCACGGTGGCGATGTGCCGTTGCCGCCCCGTGGCAGCCAAGGCGTCGTCCACCGGCCCTTTGTCCTGATTGCGGCGCGACATCAGAATGTGTTGCGCCTTGGCGTAGCGGGCCAGCGTGATCTTGCCGCCACTAATCGGATGGCCCGCGCGCACCACGCCGATGAAGCGGTCTTCAAACAGCGCGCGCGTGCGCAGCTCGGGGCTGGCCGCGTCGCCCACCACGCCGGTTTCCAGGTCGACCTCGCCTTCGCGCAGCGGCGCACTGCTTTTGTCGGTCTTCTGCATAAAGCGCAGCCGCACGCCGGGGGCTTCGTCGCCAGTGCGGGCGAGCAGCCGGGCGCCGAAATTTTCGACAAAGCCGTCGCTGGCACGCAGCGTGAAGCTGCGATCCAGCCGCGCCAGGTCCAATGCGTCGGCGGGCCGCAGCACGGCTTCCACGGCTTGCACCAGTTCATGCACATGGGCGCGCAACGCCAGCGCGCGCGGCGTAGGAACCAGCCCGCGTCCGGCGCGCACCAGCAGCGGGTCGCCCGTGGTGGCGCGCAGACGCGCCAGCGCACGGCTCATGGCCGACGGGCTTAGCCGCAAGCGTCGCGCGGCGCGTGCCACGCTGCCTTCGTCAAGCAAGGCATCCAGGGTGATAAGCAGGTTGAGATCGGGCGTGGCCATGCTCGCAAACGTAGCACGGATGTGTGCTGCCCCGTTAATGTTGGTATGGCGTTTGGTGCAGGTATTCAATGCAAATGCTGCGCCTTCCGCCTTGTAATCGCAACGCCTAGGATGTGTTGAGGGCGCCGTGTTGGTGGCCCGCTTTGCTTGCAGGCCTGATCGTGCATACCCAAGCTTCCCCCGCTTCCCCGTCCTCATCCATTCCCCTTCTGGCCTGCCTGTCCTTGTGCATGCTGCTGCCCGCGCTGGCCACCAGTATCGCCAACGTCGCCTTGCCGACGCTTGCGCAAGCGTTCGAAGCGCGCTTTCAGGACGTGCAATGGGTGGTGTTGGCGTACTTGCTTGCCATTACCACGCTGATCGTCAGTGTGGGCCGCTTGGGCGACTTGATGGGGCGTCGGCGTCTGATGCTGGTGGGCATCGGCCTATTCACTGTGGGGCCGGCGCTGTGTGGCGCGTCACCCTGGCTGGGCGGCTTGATGGGCTTGATCGGGGCGCGTGCCGTACAAGGTCTGGGCGCCGCCGTCATGATGGCGTTGACGATGGCGTTCGCCAGCGAGGCCGTGCCTAAAGAGAAGACCGGTAGCGTGATGGGGCTGCTGGGCACGATGTCGGCGGTGGGCACGGCGCTGGGGCCCACCTTGGGCGGCTTGCTGATCAGTGGCTGGGGCTGGCCGCTGATCTTCCTGATCAATCTGCCGCTGGGCGCGGTGGCGTTCGCGCTGGCCTGGGCTTATCTGCCGGCGCACCGTAAGCCCGCCGCCCAGCCACGCGCACGCTTTGACGTGATGGGTTCGCTGCTGCTGGCGCTGGGCATTGCGGCGTATGCACTGGCGATGACGGCCGATGGCGGCTTGGGCGGCTTTGGCGCAAGCCAGGCCGTGCTGCTGTTGGCGGCCACGGTGGCGGCGGTGGCGTTCGTGCGGATGCAGGCCAAGGCCGCGTCGCCCTTGATTCAGTTGGCGCTGTTTCGCCAGCCCACGCTGCGGGCGGGCGTGGCGACCAACACGCTGGTGTCCACCGTGATGATGACGACGCTGGTGGTGGGGCCGTTCTACCTGGCGGGCGCGCTGGGCCTTGACGCCGCGCGGGTCGGGCTGGTGATGTCTTGCGGCCCTGTGGTGGCGGCGCTGGTGGGCGTGCCGGCCGGGCGCGGCGTGGACCGCTATGGCGCGCAGCGGGTGATGCTGGCCGGCTTGGCCGCGATGGCAACCGGCGCGATCTTGCTGCCCTGGGTGCCGCTGGTGGTTGGCGGTGTGGCGGGGATGGCGCGCGTGGCGGAATACGTGGCGCCGCTCGCGGTGATCACCAGCGGCTACGCGCTCTTCCAGGCCGCCAACAGCAGTGCCGTCATGGCCTGCGCGGGCGCGGACCAGCGGGGCGCGGTATCGGGCGTGTTGAACCTGTCGCGCAACCTGGGCTTTATTACCGGCGCATCGTTGATGGGCGCGGTGTTCGCCTGGGCGGCTGGCGCGGGCGACCTCCGGGCCGTCTCGCCCGCCGCCTTGGCGACGGGCATGCGGTGGACGTACGCCTTGGCCGCGGCCTTGTTGCTGGTGGCCTTGGCCTTGGCGGTGTTGGACCGGGGCCGCGCGCGCGTGGCGGCTTAGAACGACACCATGTCGGCCGGGTTGATGATGCCCATCACGCCCAGCGCGCCCTTGATCAGCGGAATGGCGACGGGCGACAAATGCCTGCCCAACGGAATGCCCGCGTGGTCAAAGCGCGTCAGCATGGCGTAGTCGGTATTGCGGCCGGTCAGGTCGTCGCTGATGGCGCGGCCGATGCGTACCGTCTGCGCCACGCCGTGGCCGCTCCAGCCATGCACCATGTACACCGGCACGTCGCCCGCGCTCTTGCGGCTGTCGGTGGCGCCGTTCAACGTCAGGTCACTGATGCCGCTCCAGGAATATTCCAGCTCGGGCTTTTCCAACTGCGGGAACACGGTCTTGATGCGGTCCAGCAGGTAGTTGTTGACGTCGCGCGGCGACCACGAATTGCCCGTGCCTTGGCCACCAAACAGCAGCCGCTTGTTGCGCACCGGGCGGTAGTAGTCAATTTGCAGTTGCGTGTCGTAGACCGGCAGGCCCGACGGAATCAGCGCATCCAGGGTGTCGCCCAGCGGCGGGGTGACGGCCACATAGGTGAAGAAGGGCACGGTGGTGGCGCTGCCCGGCATGAACTGGAAGGTGGCGCTGTGCACGGCCAGCACCACGGCGCGGCGGGCCTTGATCGCGCCTTGCGCGGTCTTGACCAGCGTGCTGCTCGGCGACTCTTCAATCGCTTGTGCGGTGGTGTTGTCGTAGACCCGCCCGCCCAGTTTGACGAAGGCGTGGACCAGGCCGCGCAGCAAGGCCAGCGGCTGTACCTGGCCGCCGCCGCCGTCGATGGCGGCGCCGAAATAGATGTCGGACTTCACGTACTGCTCTTTCAGTTCGTGCCGCCCGATGATCTTCACGTCGTCATCGCCCAGGCGGCGGCGCGCGTCGGCGTTTTCAACCAGCGCGCCCATATGGCCCGCATGCACCGCCGCCGTGATGTGGCCGCGCTTGCGGTCGCAATCGAAACCGTAGCGGTCGCGCAGGCCGTCCACCGTTTCCATGGCTTCTACCGACGCAAAGCGCCACAGGCGCCGCGCTTCGTCGGTGGAGAGCTTGTCCAGCATGGTGCCGGCTTCCCAGCGCGCCAGGCCGGGCGTCATCTGCCCGCCGTTGCGGCCCGAGGCGCCCGAGCCGATATGGTCTTTTTCGATCAGCACGACGTCTACACCCGCTTCGGCCAGGTGCAGCGCGGTGGACGCGCCCAGCAAGCCGCCGCCGATGACGACGACGTCGCAGGCCAGATCGCCGGGCAAGGTGCCGAACGACGGCCACTCGGACAGCGACGCTTCGTAATAGTTGGCGGGCATGGGGTCGGACGGGCTGGCGTCCTGGCGCCAGTTCCAGATGCGCGGGTCGATGCCCAATTGGGTGGCGGTCTTGCGCGCGTCTTGCAGCAATTGGGCGGGTTGCAAGGCCGTGTTGCCAAGCGGCACGGTGGTCAGTGGCGAGGACAGGGCCGAGGAGGCCGCCGGCCACAAGCCCAGCGCGCCGACGGCGGAAGCCGCGGTCGAAGCGGCGGCCGTCTTGAGGATGAATTCGCGTCGATTCAATGTCATGTCGAGATTCCTGGTAGCGGGTACGGGGGGGCTCAGGCCGTCTTGGGGGTGGGAGCGGCGCCGTAGCGGTTGCGGCCCGGGGCGCCGGCGGCAAGCATGAAGGCCTGCAACAGCAGCGTGCCGATGACCGGCACGGCATGCAGAAGGCCCCACCAGCCGCTGCGGCCGGTGTCATGCAGGCGGCGGATAGATACCGCCAATGCGGGAAGCAAGGTCAAAAGCAGAAAGCCCGCCGTGTACCAGCCGAACAGGATTTCGGGGTTGGCGATGGCCAGCGCGCGTTCCACGGCGGAAATCGCCAACACCATCAAGATCTGGCACAGCACGAAGATCCAGTACTCGCGGCGCGGCGCGCGTCCTTCGAAGACGGCGTAGTGTTTAAGGGCTTGCAGATACCATTTCATGAAGGTTCTCCTGTTTGCAAAAGATGTGCGCCATCCGCGCCGGGGTGGGCGCGGGCGGCGGGGAAACGCCAAAGAAATAGGTGGGGCGGGCACGGCCCGCGTGGGCTCAGCCCGTCAGGGGATGGGGCCGATCATGGGGCCCGCCTAGGGGGGGCCGCCTAGGGGGGCCCGCCTAGGGGGGCCCGCCTAGTGGGGCGCCGATCAAGTGTGGCCGGCTATGTGTGGCCGCTAAGGTGCGGCAGGCCCAAGGGGCCGGGCAGGCCGAAGGCCGAGCGCGGCGCTGCGCCGGGCAGCACCGCCAGGCGC
>NZ_JBHFIZ010000037.1:674585-777275 GCF_057334535.1 Achromobacter colocynthidis | reverse complement strand
GCGCTGCGCCGGGCAGCACCGCCAGGCGCCGCGCGCGGGGGGCGCCGATCAGGCGGTCGCCGTGCTGCGGCCGCCACAGGCTGCCAGGGCGGATGCGGTGGGCGGTGGACATGACCACGCGCGAATCGGCATTGAGCACCAGCGCCGGCTTGCCGATGTGGTGCAAGGCGGGCAGCAGCATGCGGTCCAGCGTCGAGACCAGCACGTCGACGGCGGCAACGCCCGCGCAGGCGTCCTGCACCAACACCGGATGCGCGGCGGTGATGGTGTAGGCGCCGTTGCAGATGTAATCCACATAGGGGCCTTCCACCACCGGGCGCAGGCAACGCGCGGGCTGGTCAAACCAGGCGAACGCGCGGAAGTCCAGACGCCGCCGTGTTTCCTGGTTGCGATCCAACTGCGCCTGCTGCATCGAGGGGCCTTCCTGTTGCCACCATTCCAGCGTCCAGTAGCCGTCTTCGGGCCCGACCGGCGCCGCGTAGCTGGCAAAGCCCGCGCCGTTGCACCAGGGGTTGAGTTGCAGCGCAACCTGGATATGGGTTTGCAGCGCGCGGCGCTGTTCGCCCGACAGTCGAAGGCCGCTGCCCGGCGCCGGGGTCTGCCCCGACAGGATCTGGGCCGCCGCTTCAGCCAGCGCGCCGGCGGTGTTCTGCGCGTCGTTCACGACGCATTCCAGAATGCCGTTGGCGCGGTCGATATGAGCGTCTTCGTTCATCTGCCGTCTCCTCTGCCCAGGCTGGCCGCCAGCGTCAGCGGCCCTAGGTCTGTTGTGGCGGGGGCGCCGTGGCGTCCAACCGCAGTTTGTGTTCAAGCAGGTGGTCGGTTTGTATGCCGATCATGTCCTGGGCACAGGCGCTGCTGGCCGCCTCGTCGCCGGCAAGCAGCGCGGCCTGCAAGCGGCGGTAGGCGCCCACGATGCCGGTATGCAGCGCCGCGTGCGGGTAAATGGAGGCGACCAGTGGCGCCCATTCCGCCTGTATCGCCAGTTCCTGGTTGGCCAGCCGCGCGGACTGCGCGTGGGTGGCCAGCATCAGCAGGCAGCGCATGTCGGCCTGTGCGCGCGCCTGCGGGTCGGCCGCCGCCTGGAACTGATCGATCTCGCGCGCCAGCCGCTGATGTTCATTGGCGGTGGAGCGTTGCGCGGCCAGCTTCGCGCTGTGGCCAACCACCGCGCAATGCAGTTCGCCCAGGTCGGCCAGGTCGCCCGGCGTGGCCAGCCGCAGCGGATGGCGGTCGTGCATCATCTGCGCCGGCACCGGGCAGACGAAGCTGCCGCCATTGCGTCCGCGCCGGGTATCGATCAACTGCCGGGCGCGCAAGGTGTTCAGGGCCTCGCGCATGGTCACGGGCGACACGCCCATCAGGCGTGAAAGCTCGTTCTCGTTGGGCAGTTGTTCGTCGGCATGCAGCAGGCCGGCCACGATCGCGTTGCTTAAGCGTTCGACCACCTGCTCCGAGCGCGTGCCTTGGCCGATGGGGGCGTAGACGATGGCGTGGGCGGTCATGGCGGGACTCCGGGGCGGGAATGGGAAACGTGCATCATGCCATGGCGGCGCTAGAAGATGCCGTGGCGATGCCGCGCCTGGCTGTCCTCGGGCACCGGCGTGATGGCGTCCCACAGTTCGGCAACCTTGCCGTCCTGCACGCGCCACAGTTCGAAGTAGGCATGGCGCTCGCCGGCGATGCTGCCTTCCGAATGCGTCAGCACGAAGTCGCCTTCGGCCACGCTGCGATGCACGCGGCTGTATTGCAGCCCCTGGCCCGCTTCGCGCAACTGGTTCAGGAAGTCGACCACGGCCACCGTGCCGTCGGCGATGTCGGGGCTGTGCTGGTGAAAGCCTGCGCCGTTGCAGTAATCATTGAAGGCGGAATAGTCGCCTTCGATCAGGGCGCGGGTGAAGAAGGCCAGCACCAGCGCGCGGTTGGCCTCGACGTCCTGGCCCGCCTGGGGCTGCGTGGGGCCATCCAGTTGGGTGCGGCCGCTGGCGTTGGGCGGCGCTTCGGGCACCAGGCCGTCCCAGTGTTCAACAATGCGGTTGTCGGCCACGCGGTAGATGTCGAAGCCCACCAGCGCTTGCTCGCCCAGGCCGGTGTAGCGGCCATGGATGGCGACCAGGTCGCCGTCCACCAGTACGCGGTACACCTCGTGATGCAAGTCGGTATGTTCCTGCACCAGCATGAACAGGCCGTCCGCGCCGTCTTTCACCAGCGGGGAATGCTCAATGAAGCGTGGCGAGAAATAGCGCTCCAGCGCGCCGGTGTCGCGCAGCGTGAACAGTTCATGGTGCGCGCGGGCGACAAGGTCACGCAGGACGTTGGCCTTGGGCGGGGTGGTGTGTGAAGTCGTGGTCATGGCTATCCCCCCCGGTTAATCGTGCGAGCTCATCACGTGCTTGACGCGCGTGTACTCTTCGAAGCCGTAGGCGGACAGGTCCTTGCCGTAGCCCGAACGCTTGAATCCGCCATGCGGCGCTTCAGCGGTCAGCGGGATGTGCGTGTTGATCCACACGGTGCCGAAATCCAGATCGCGCGACAGGCGTTGGGCGCGGCCATGGTCGCGCGTCCAGACGCTGGCGGCCAGGCCGTATTCCACGTCGTTGGCCTTGGTGATGGCGTCGGCTTCATCGGCGAATTTCTGCACCGTGATGACGGGGCCGAAGACTTCGGTCTGGATGGCTTCGTCGTGCTGTTGCAGGCCGGTGATGACGGTGGGCTCGAAGTAATAACCGGCGCGCGCGGCGTGGCGGCCACCGGTTTCAACTCGGGCGTGGGCGGGCAGGCGCTTGATGAAGCCTTGTATGCGCTCGAGTTGCGCGGCGTTGTTCAGCGGGCCGTACAGCGCGTCTTGGTCGTCGGGTTCGCCGAAGCGCGTGTCGCGGGCGGCGGCCACCAGCTTTTCAACGAAAGCGTCGTGGACGGATTCCGCGACGATGACGCGCGTGGCGGCGGTGCAGTCCTGGCCGGCGTTGAAGAAGCCCGTCATGGCGATGTGTTGCGCGGCGCGGTCCAGGTCGGTGTCTTCAAACACGACGACCGGCGCCTTGCCACCCAGTTCAAGGTGGGCGCGCGTGAGGTTGGCGGCGGCGGAAGCGGCCACTTGCAGGCCGGCGCGCACCGAACCGGTAATGGATACCAGCGCGGGCGTCTTGTGCGACACCACCTTGGCGCCCGTGGCGGCGTTGCCCAGCACCACGTTGAAGGCGCCGGCGGGGAAGAACGGCGCGGCGATTTCGGCCAGCAGCAAGGTGCTTTCAGGCGTGCTGTCGCTGGGCTTGAGCACCACGGTGTTGCCCGCGGCAAGCGCCGGGGCGATCTTCCACACGGCCATCATCAGCGGGTAGTTCCAGGGGGTGACCTGGCCCACCACGCCCAGCGGTTCACGGCGAATGCTGGACGTCAGGCCTTCCATGTATTCGCCGGTGGCCTTGCCTTCCAGGAAGCGGGCGGCGCCGGCAAAGAAACGGATCTGGTCCACGCACACCGCCACTTCTTCCGAGGCGATCAAATGCTTGAGCTGGCCGGTGTTGCGGCTTTGGGCGTCTACCAGGCGCTCGCTGTTGGCGGCGACGGCGTCGGCCAGTTTCAACAAGGCTTGCTGGCGGGCCGACGGGGTGCTGCGGCCCCAGGTCTTGAAGGCGTGGCTGGCGGCGGCATAGGCGGCGTCCACGTCGGCGTCATTGGCGTTGGGAGAGCGGGCGATCGGCTGGCCGGTAACGGGGCTGATCAGATCAAAATACTCAGAGCCCTTGGACTCCGCGTATTGGCCGTTGATGAAATGCTTGAGGGTGGGCATCGCCATGGTTTGTCTCCGAGGGGGGATGGGTGCTTGTTCTAATAGTTATATTCTCTGATGTTATAGGTATTAATTCTGCTGGGGTAAACCCTGGAGCTATCAGAACCGCCAGGGACGCCTTAGTCAGCCGCATCAACGCAAACGCCCCGGCGCAAGGCCCGGGCGTGGTCATTCATTGGAGGGTTTGGGACAGGGACCTTCAAACGGCCGGAACCCTTACTCCGCTTTCAACCCCGCCTTGAGGATCAGCGGTTCCCACTTCAGCCGTTCGCTGCGCGCGAAGGCTTCCAGCTCGGCCGGCGTGCCGCCGCCGGGTTCGTGGCCCAACTCCAGCAAGCGCTGCCGCACCTCGGGTTGCTTCAGAATCTTGACCAGCGCGGCGTTCAGCTTCTGCACCACGGCGGGCGGCGTGCCCTTGGGCGCATACATTCCGTTCCAAGCGATCACCTGGAAGTCCGGCAGGCCTTGCGCCGACACGGGCGGCACGCCGGGCAACAAGGCCGACTCCTTCAAGGACGTGACGGCCAGCGCGCGCAGCTTGCCGCCGGTAATGAACGAGCGCGCGGCGCTGACGGTGTCGATGCCGATCTGCACCTGGCCGCCCATCAGGTCGGTGGTGGCCGTGGCCGAGCCCTTGTAGGGAATGCCGCGAATGCTGGTCACGCCTTGCTGCTTGAGCAGTTCGAACACCAGGCGCGCCGTGGTGCTGGGCATGCCGACGGTGACGCTGTCGGGCTTGGCTATCTTCGGGTCTTTCAGGTCTGCCAGGCTCTTGTAGGGAGATGCCGGCGTGGTAATCAGCACCATCGGAAACGAACTGACCAACATGATCGGTTCAAAATCCTTGGCGGGATCAAAGTTGGTGGAAGCGTAGATGTACTGGTTCAGCACATGGGTGCCGTTGGTGCCCATCAGCACGGTGTAGCCGTCGGGCGCGGCGCGGGCCGCTTCGGATGCGCCGATGTTGCCCCCCGCGCCAGGGCGATTTTCAACAATGAAGGGTTGGCCGACCTCGCGCGCCAGGTAGTCGCTGAGATAGCGCGCGGCCACGTCGGTGCCTTGGCCCGCCTGATACGGCACGATGATCCGCACGGGCTTGGAAGGATAGTTGTCCGCCGCCGCCACGGGCTGCGTGCACAGCAGGGACGCCGCCAGCGCGGCGATCAAACGTAGTGATTTCATGGTGGTCTCCTGGGTTTTCTTATGGGCTTGCGTTCTTGCTGCTACGGCTTGGGCGGAGGCCTGCGCGGCGGCAGAACGCCTTGCTCCCGCAAGCTTGCGATGCGGGTGTCGTCGAGGCCGGCCTCCCGGAGGACCTCGTCCGTGTGCTGCGCAAAAGCGGGCGGCAGGCGGCCCATGCGCGGGGGCGCTTCGGCCAGGCGCGTGGCGGGTCCGATGCCGTGGTAGCCGTCGCGATCAACACGCATGCCGCGATGCGCCGTATGCGCCTGCTCGAAGGCCTCGGGCACGCTATTGACCGGGCCCACCGGCACACCCAGCCGCATCAGGTCATGGCAGACCGCCTCGCGCGCGCGATCGCGCAGCGCCCCTTCGATGGCCGCGCGCAGGGCGTCGCGGTGTTGCAGGCGTTGGCGGTTGGAGGTGAAGCGCTCGTCTTCCAGCAAGGGCGCCAAACCCATGTAGCCGCAAAATTTTTGGAACTGGCGGTCGTTCACCACGCCCAGGAAGATGTCGCCATCGCGGCAGGCAAAGCGGTCGTACGGCGCGATGTTGGGATGCGCGCTACCCATCAGCCCGGGCGTGCGTTGCGTGTGCATCCAGTTGGCGGCGTGCGGCACCAGCAGGCTCAACGCGGTGTCGAACAAGGTCACGTCCACGCGCTGGCCCTGGCCCGTGCGGGCGCGGTGGTATAGCGCCAGCAGAATGCCCGACTGCGCGGTGTATCCCGTCAGGTGGTCGACGATGGGAATGCCAATGCGGGTGGGCCCGCTGGCCGCGTCGCCGTTGACGCTCATCAGCCCGCACATGGCTTGCAGAATGGCGTCGTAGCCGGGCATGCCGCCCAGCGGCCCGTCTTCGCCGAAGCCCGAGATGGCGCAGTAGATCAGTTGGGGAAAGCGCGGCTTCAAGTCGGCTTCGTAATCCAGGCCCCACTTGGCCATCGTGCCGGGAATGAAGTTCTCGACCAGCACGTCGGCCTGTTCCAGCAGGCGCAGCAACACCTCGCGGCCCCCAGGCAAGGACAGGTCCAGCCCGATGGCGCGCTTGCCCCGGTTCACCGCCGTGAAGTAGGCGGCGTCGCCGTCCGCATTGACGGGCGGGCCCAAGGCGCGCGTTTCGTCGCCGGCGGGCGGCTCGACCTTGATGACGCTGGCGCCCTGATCCGACAGCATCTGGGTGCATAGCGGCCCGGCCAGCACCCGGGACAGATCAATCACCCGTATGCCGTCAAGCGCACCAGCGGCGCGGGCAGGCGGGGCGTGTGCAGCGTGCTCCGATGAACCAGACATCATTGACCTCGTTTTGGTCATGTCCAACGCGCGGGCGGCGAGCCGCCCGCGCGCGATCATGGCAAGCAGCGGCGGCCGGTCAGCCGTCGGGAATCAGGCTACGCGGGCGCTCGATGCGTGTGATGCATTCGATGCAGGCGATGCGCCCACGCAACCCGCGCGTCATCCGCGGGTGGGCAATTCAACCACGCCCGTGCCCAGTACGGACAGCTCGTCGTCCTGGTTGCGCGCTTCCTGTTCGATTTCAACCAGGTGCCGGCCGTCTTCCACGTACTTGCGTGTGACGCGGCCCTTGAAGAACAGCATGTCGCCTTCCGGGTTGTGGCGGCGGATCTTGCACATGGACTTGCGCAGGAAGCCGGCGTCGCCCATCCAGTTGGTAAGGTGGTGCGTCAGCCACGAATTGCGCTCGGGACCGTAGTCATAGGCGCCCGGCGCGCCCACTTCCAACGCGAACTCCTCTTCCCAGTGCACGCGCTCGGGCACATCGGGAATGCCGAATCGGTTGGTGATGCCCACGCCCGGGTGCGCGTCGATCAGTTGCCAGGCCAGCTTGTTGGCGCGGATGTACAGGCCGCCCCAGCCCTGCGCGTAGGCAATGAAGCCCGTCACCGTCATCGGCCCCTTGAACATCACGGGCAGTTCCTCGCCTTCCTTCACGTCTTCCCAGTAGCGGGGCGTGGCGCCGCGCACTTCTTCCTGGGCATAGAGCTTGTAGGCTTCCTTGATTTCCTCGGGGCTGTAGCGGCGCGGTTCGCGGGCGCGCACTTCCTTGTACTTGCTGCCTTGTTCGCGGGCGTGGTCGCGTTCGGTGCGAAAGCACCAGCTATCGGCCTCGGCCACCTTGTCGCCGTCCTGGTTGAAGAAGTCCACGTGGTAGATCTGCTGGATCGCGCGGCCCGCGAAGCGGGTCTGGTGTTCGATCAGGTCTTTCAGGTGCGCTTCGGTGGAGATCACATCGTTGCGCTTGACGGTCTTGTGCCAGGTCCAGTCGGCGCCCGACCACATGGCGTGCACGCCGGGCAGGCCGCCCACGTAGCCCGACACGATGCGGCTCGTGGAGAACAGAAAGCTGGGCAGGGCGATGATGCCGCCATGCTGGGTCTTGGCGGCGTACTCGGGGTCAGACCACAGGGGGTTGTCGTCGCCGATGCCGTGGGCGTAGTGGCGGATGTTGTCGCGCGTGGCTTCGTAGCACCACGGTTCGGCGGTAGCGCCGATTTTCACGCCGATGCGCGCGCGCAGTTCGTCCAGACCGCGTTCGGTGATGGTCGGGAAACTACGTTCAGTTTTGGTCTTGGTCAACATGATGTCTCCTGGGGATGGGTCAGACGTGCGCGGCGGGCGCGGCTTTCGGGGTGTCAGTGGTTGATGCGGCAGCATTGGCAAGCTCTTGCTCGCGTAGTTTTCGGCGATGGATCTTGCCGGCCGGCGTCTTGGGCAGTTCAGGCACGAACACCACCTGACGCGGGTACTCGTGCTGGGCCAGTTGGCTGCGCACGGTGTTCTGAATTTCTTCCACGAAGGCGTCGTCGCCCGGGCGGGCCGACACCACGAAGGCCTTCACGACCTGGCCGCGCAAGGCGTCGGGCACGCCGATGGCGGCGGCTTCGGTTACGTCGCGATGCTTCAGGATGGCGTCTTCGATTTCGACGGCGCTCATCGTCCAGCCGGCCGAGATGATGACGTCGTCGGCGCGGCCGCCATGCCAGAAGTAGCCGTCTTCGTCGACGCGCCCCAGGTCCTTGGTGGCGACCCAGGCGTCGCGACGCCACAGTTTCAGTTCGCCTGTCACGCCGGGCGGGCAGGGCGCGCCGCTGGCGTCCTGCACTTCCACGCGCAAGCCCGGCACGGGTTTGCCCAGCGAGCCCGGCTTGACCATGAAGTCGGACGCGCCGGGATAGTTCACCAGGCACACGCCGATTTCGGTGGTGCCGTACATGCTGCATACGGGGCGGCCAAAGGTGGCTTCGACAAAGGCAGACGTTTCGCTGTCGATGGGCTCGCCGGTGAAGGACAGCTTGTCGAGCTGATAGCGATACCGGCCGGCCGCGCCGGAGTTGCGCATCATCCGGTAATGCGTGGCCGCGGCCGAGATGTTGTTGAAGCCGTGCTCTTGCAATGCTTGCAGCAGGCGTTCGGCGTTGAACTTGCCGGCGTAGGCGCCGATGGTCACGCCCAGCGCCAAGGGGGCAAGCGTGCCGTGCCACAAGCCATGGCCCCAGGCCGGCGACGATGGGCACATGTAGCGGTCGCCCGGCCGCACGCCGGTGCCGTAAAGCGCCGCCAGCATCAGCGTGACCAGCGCGCGGTGCGTGTGCTTCACGGCGTCCGGCAGTTCGCGGGTGGTGCCGGACGTGTATTGGTAGATGGCCAGGTCGTCTGCCAGGGTGTTGCAGGCGTAGTGCGCGGGATAGGGGGCCAGCGCTGCGATGAAGCCGTCATCCGCGATGACGACGCGCATGTCGTCGGCGGCCGCCACCATGGGCGCCTTTTCCGCGTTCGTGACCAGCATGCGGGGCTTGCAGTCCTGCACGCGCAACCGGATGCCATCAGGGCCGAACAGGGTGAACAGGGGCACGGCGATCGCGCCCATTTTCATGGCCCCGAACATCGCCACGTAGAACGCCAGCGAGGGCTCCAGCATCACCGCCACGCGGTCGCCAGGGCGTATGCCCTGATCCACCAGATAGTGCGCGAAGCGCGAGGATGCCTCTGCAATCTGCTGGAAGCTGAAGGTTTCATCACCCCCCGCCGCCCGCACCAGGATGATCGCGGGCTGGTCCTTGCCCGCGTGCCGGTCGATGCATTCGTGCGCGATGTTCATGCGTTCACGATTGCCGTCGAACAGCTCCCAAAGTTTGTCTTGGGAGCAGAGCGCCTGGGCGTCTGCGTAGGAAGTGGTCTGCGTCAACGTCGTCATGTCGTCGTACCTGTGTGGGTCGGCAAGCGGTTGAACAGACTATGCGCGTCGGCTTTCAAATTGTCAATGACGTCTATTGATTGTATATATACAATTTAACGTCGGGTTCGGGGCCACCGTCCAAGCGCGCCCAAGGTATGCTTGCCGCAATAAAAATCGGAGAGCCAGATGAGTGAAGCCAGTTCCCAGGAAACCGCTGCCGGCACGGGCCCGCGCGTGCGCGCCGGGCCGGCGGTGACGCGGTCGATCGCCATCCTGCGATTGCTGGGCCGTGGTGGCGAAGCCATGACCTTGAAGACGATCTCGCAAGAGCTCGGCATGGTGACCAGCACCTGCCTGCACATTCTTCGCGTGCTGGTGGAAGAGGGCTTGGTGAAAGTCGATGCCGGCACCAAGCGCTACAGCCTGGGCGTGGGCATGTTGACGCTGGCGCGCAGCGTGATCGAAAGCAGCCCGTTTCCTGCGTTGGTGCAGCCCGTGCTGGACAAGCTTTCCAGTGCCGCGAACGTCACCGCGATCGGTGTGGAAGTGACGGGCAGCGAGCACATGGTGGTGCTGGCGCTGTCGCGTTCCACCGCGCCGTTCCGCTTGCATGTGGACGTGGGCAGCCGCTTTCCCGCGCTGATCAGCGCGACGGGCCGCTTGGTTGCCGCGTTTTCCGAGCTATCGGACAAAGAACTGGAACGCCGCTTCAAGGCCTTGCGCTGGGATCAGGCGCCCGACTACGCCGCCTGGAAAGCCGACGTGGACGCCGTGCGCCGCGACGGCTACAGCCTGGACCGCAACCACTACATCAACGGCGTCGTCGTGATTGCGGTGCCGGTGCTGAACAGCCACAAGCGGATGACGCATTCCTTGGTGGCCGCGGGGCTGGCCGAGCAATTGGACGACGCCCGCGCGCATGCGCTGGCCAAGGACCTGCAAGCCGAAGCGCACACGCTATCGCAACTGTTGTCCACCCGGAGCTGAACCCATGCCGCCACCCGTCACCGCCGAATCGCTTGCCGCCGAGGGTTGGCATTGCAAGACGCCGCCTGGATTTGCCGGGTTGATCGGGCCGTTGTGGGTGCGCAAGGAAGCGCAAGCCTGGGCGTACGGATTATTGGCGACTGCCGATCACCTGAACCCCGCCGGCGTGGTGCACGGCGGCCTCCTGACCGCACTGCTGGACCACGGCCTGAGCGCCATCGCCTGGCAAGCCTTGGACCGCCGCCCGTGCGTCACCGTGCAACTGGACACGCATTTCCTGGCGCCGGCCCGCGCGGGCCAGTTCCTGGAAGTGCGCGGGCAGTTGCTGCGCGCCACGTCCAGCCTGGTGTTCATGCGCGGGGAATTGAGCGTCGCGGGGAACGTGGTCGCGACGGGGGCGGCGGTGTTGAAGGTGCTGGCCGCAGCGTCAGATCATTGACTTTCCGCTCTGCTTCGCCGCGCTGATATCCCTCCACAGCGTCACGCACAAGATCGCCAGAATGGCCGCGGATATCGCCGGCCAGATCAGAAAATAAGCGGTCAACCACATATCAATCTCCTTGTTGTTGAAGCAGGTGCATCATTGCGCGGCGTCGGGGGCGAGCGTTGAGGACGGCGTTTTCAACCTGACCTCCTGCTCGTGATGAAACGACGTCACGCGGTCTGCCAGCAGCGTGAAATCAAAGCGTTCGCGGTTGCGCAGGCTGAGCGCCACGCACACGATGGCGCTGGCGCCATAGGCCGTCAGGGATGCCAACAGCACGATGTAGTCGCGCAAGTTGCCGATGAAGGCGGGCAGCATGACGACGACACCAATCGTGCCCACGGCAATCGCGGCCGTGCGGCCAAAAAAGCCGAACGTCATCAGGCCCAACACCACCCCGCCGCCCACGGCCGCGCAGATTTCAAAGAACACCGCGATTACGCCCGTCATGGGCAGCAGCTCAAAGCGCGCGATCGTGAACAGCGCCACGGCGGACAGCACCGAGCAGACGAATGCGCGGTTGTTGACGCGGTCCCAGTAGAAGCTGGCAATGACAGGAAAGACGATGGCGCCCCACAACGCGCCCACGAACACCAGCATGACCAGGATGTCCAGGCGCAGGCTTGCGAAGATCACGCCAATCATCGTGGCAATGATCATGGTGGCGCGGCCCCACCACAGCATGCGGCGCGGGGGGGGGCGGCCGCGCGCCAGGTTCTTGGCGTAGACGTCGGTCATGACGATTGCCGACAGCGCAGCCAGATCGGAATCGGCGGTGGACGACAGCGAGCCCACCACCAGCAGGAAGAACAGCGCGATGCCAAACGGAGGCAGGTAGGTCGACGCCATCTGCGGAATGATGTTGTTCATGTCGCCGTTGGCGGGTTCAAGCCCCACAAACAACGCCAACAGGCCCAGCATGCCCAGCCCGATCACCACTGCGCCATACCCGATGGTGGCCGTCAGAAACGTGGGCTTGATCAAGTCTTCCCGTACGGCGAATAGCCGTTGCGCGATGGTCTGGTTGCCGATGGCATAGGCCAGCACCGCCACAAAGTAGGGCGCGCCTTGTTCCAGGATGGCTTTCGTCGAATAGAAGTCGGCCTGATCGCTGCTCAAGCGCCACATGTTGGCTTGCAGCAAGTCTGGCCCGCCGGCGTTGAAGAAGATCAGCGGGATGATGATGACGGCGGCGATGATCATCGCCGCCAGTTGCGCGAAGTCGGTCATGATTGATGTGCGAAAGCCTGACCACAGTGTGTAGGACAGCACGCCCAGCCCGGCGATCAGCACGCCCTGGATGAACGTAAGCGGGCTGAGTATCGACACCAGCGCGCCTGCCGCCGTGAAGTTCACCATCAGGCTGATGCAACTGCCCACAATGTTCGACACCGCCATGATCATCTGGCTGGACGTGCCGTGGCGCGCATGGATCACTTCGGCCAGTGTGTGCGCCTTGGGCGCCAGTTGTCTGAAGCGTTTGCCGAAGGGGTAGATGAACAGAATCATCAAGGCGCCCCAGAAGCCGTAATGGAGCGGGCCCGACAAGCCGTACTTGAATCCGGACGTGGCGCTGGCGTAGAAGGACGCCGCCCAAATCCAGGTGGCGATCATGCTGGCGGCCGACAGGCCGAAACCGACCGCGTTGTTGGACACCATGAAGCCATCCACGTTCTCGTTTTTTTCGCCGATGAACAGCGACATGAGGAACGTGGCGCCGTAGAAGCCGGCCAGCAACAAAATGGCCGTGGTGGCCGATAACTGGAAGAAAACACTCTCTTGCATCTTGTAGGTCCTTGCTCGTGGACGGCCAGGCACCAAACACCATTGATCACGAGCGCAGGGGTTGTACGTTTCGCGCGCGCGATCACGTGCCTGCCCGCCCGGGCAGGGGATGGCAGCCCGGGTTGGACAAGACACAAGACACACCGTGATGGTGTCTTGCTGCGGCATTGGGCCGGCGCATCATGGAAACGAAGACGTCGTTCGAGCGCGTAGTCAGAACGCGAAATTCGACGCCATAGCTCGAAGCCCTAGATGCAGGCGCAGCTCAATGCGGTGAGCAATGGTCCTGCTGGGTAAGCAGGTTTTTGTTCCGCAGCCGCCGGTATAAGCCTGGCGGCTGGGTGGTGGTGTTTCGGCGCTGGCGCCGGGCCGCTGTGCGCGGCCGTGTGACGGGTGCCCTGGGATGACGATGCATCGTCAGAGTCCGGTGATGAGTAACAACAGCCCAGGAGTATAGGGATAGACGAGGGCGGCGTCTACCCTTTAGGCCTAAAAAACCCGGTAAAAATAGGGGTTGCGAGTGTTTGCTCACACCCGATACGCGTCATCGTCATGCCCATAGGCGCGTTTGGTGTTCTCGTCGTTCACCCAGGCAAAGACAATCACTTTGCTGGCAGCGTGGTAACGGAAAAACAAGCGGTATTGTTGAAAAAACTTGGCGCGGAACCAGTGCTTATGGTCCGCGCCCAGTGTGCCGCCTTGCCGGTATTCTGGCCGGCCGGGATCTTCGGGGATGATCTCGAATGCCAGCTTCGTGATGGCCGCGAGACGCTTGGCGGCATTGCGTTTTGTATAACCGTCAGGATCTTTGGCGCGCTGCGCGGCCACTTGGCTGGCTAGCTGTTCCAGTTGTTGGCGAAACAGAGGGTGCAGGTAAATCGTCCAGCCATGGATGCTGACCGCGCCTGCTTTGGCGCTCATTCGTCTGCCTCGGACAGCGGTGCATTCAAATCCAGCTCACCCACCTTCGAAGCCAGGTCGCGCAAGGAATCCGCCAAGCTGGCGGGAAGGGCTTGCAGGCGATCAGGGTGCGCAGTGATGTCTTGCGCAAGAAAGGTCAGGAAGGCAGAGATGGCCGGATCGTCGTCGTTCGACGTGGCGGCACGCGTCAAAAGGACTTCTCCGCCTGGCCGGATGCTGTAGTGAAGCTTGTCGCGTTTGCTGAGCCCGAGCGCTTTGCGCACGGTATCGGGAATGGTGGTTTGGTAGCGGTCAGTCAGGGTCGATTCAATTTCCAGGGTCGCAGGCATGGCGGTCTCCTAAGCGGAATGTTGGAATGGTAATGCAATTGCATTACCGAATCAACGCCGCTCGGAGCCCGTTACCACCAGCCCGCGCTCAGAACCCTTGCCGCGGCACGTGTACCCGCCCTTCCATCAACACCCGCGCGCTGCGGCTCATGATGGCTTTCGTGACCTTCCATTCGCCGTCCACCAACTGCGCTTGCGCGCCCACGCGCAGCGTGCCGGAGGGGTGGCCGAAGTTGACGTTGTCGCGTTCGGTGCCGCCGGCGGCCAGGTTGACCAGCGTGCCGGGCACTGCCGCGGCGGTGGCGATGGCCACCGATGCCGTGCCCATCATCGCGTGGTGCAGCTTGCCCATGGACAGCGCGCGCACCAGCACGTCGATCTTGTCGGCCTCGATCTGCTTGCCGCTGGATGAGACGTACGCCTTGGGCGGCGCAACGAACGCGACCTTCGGCGTGTGCTGGCGGCTGGCGGCTTCTTCCAGTTTTTCGATCAGGCCCATGCGCAGCGCGCCGTGCGCGCGAATGGTTTCAAAGCGCGCCAAGGCGGCGGCGTCGCCATTGATGTCGTCCTGCAATTCCGTGCCGGTATAGCCCAGCGCGGCCGCGTCCAGGAAGATGGTCGGGATGCCGGAATTGATCATCGTGGCCTTGAACGTACCTACGCCCGGCACCTCCAGGTCGTCAACCAGGTTGCCGGTGGGGAACATCGAGCCGCCGTCGCCGTCTTCAGCCGGGTCCATGAATTCCAGTTGCAGTTCGGCGGCGGGGAACGTCACGCCGTCCAGCTCGAAATCGCCGGTTTCCTGCACCGCGCCGTCGGTCATGGGCACGTGCGCAATGATGGTCTTCTTGATGTTGGCCTGCCAGATGCGCACCACGGCCACGCCGTTGTCGGGCACGCGCGCCGGGTCCACCAGGCCGTTGGTGATGGCAAACGGGCCGACGGCGGCGGACAGGTTGCCGCAGTTGCCGCTCCAGTCCACGAACGGCTGGTCGATGGAGACCTGGCCGAACAGATAGTCCACGTCGTGATTCGGCTGTGTGCTCTTGCCCACGATCACGCTCTTGCTGGTGCTGGACGTGGCCGCGCCCATGCCGTCGATCTGTTTGCCGTAAGGGTCGGGGCTGCCGATCACGCGCAGCAGCAGCGCGTCGCGCGCGGGACCAGGCACGCGCGCGGATTCGGGCAGGTCGTCAAGCTTGAAGAACACGCCTTTGCTGGTGCCGCCGCGCATGTAGGTGGCGGCAATCTTGGTCTGGGGAGCATGGGCCATGGGTTGTCCTGATGTCTTGAATGTTGAAGGCGGCGGGCGCGTAGGCACCCGCCTGTCCAAATGAAAATCAGCCGGCCTTCTTGGTGGCGCCCGCCACGGATTCGGCTTCCAGGAAGTCTTGCGCAAAGCGTTGCAGCACGCCGCCGGCGTCGTAGATGGAGACTTCTTCCGCCGTATCCAGGCGGCAGGTCACAGGCACCTGCACGGTCTCGCCGTTACGGCGGTGGATCACCAGCGTCAGGTCGGCGCGCGGCTTGCGTTCACCGATCACGTCATAGCTTTCGGTGCCGTCCAATGCCAGCGTCTTGCGGTTCACGCCCGGCTTGAATTCCAGCGGCAGGACGCCCATGCCGATCAGGTTGGTGCGGTGGATGCGTTCAAACCCTTCGGCCACAATGGCTTCCACGCCCGCCAGCCGCACGCCCTTGGCCGCCCAGTCACGCGACGAGCCCTGGCCGTAGTCCGCGCCCGCCACGATGATCAGCGGCTGCTTGCGTTCCATATACGTTTCGATGGCTTCCCACATGCGCATCACCTGGCCTTCCGGTTCTACGCGCGCCAACGAGCCCTGCGTCACCGTGCCGTCGTCGTTCGTCACCATCTCGTTGAAGAGCTTGGGGTTGGCGAAGGTGGCGCGTTGCGCGGTCAGGTGGTCGCCGCGATGGGTGGCGTACGAGTTGAAGTCTTCTTCGGGCAAACCCATCTTGTGCAGGTATTCGCCCGCCGCGCTGTCCATCAGGATGGCGTTGGACGGCGACAGGTGGTCGGTGGTGATGTTGTCGCCCAGCACCGCCAGCGGCAGCATGCCGCGCAGCGTGCGTTCACCCGCCAGCGCGCCTTCCCAGTACGGCGGACGGCGAATGTAGGTGCTTTGCGCACGCCAGTCGTACAGCGGGCTGACGCCTGCCTTGCGGTCTTCCTGAATGCCGAACATCGGCGCATAGACCTTGCGGAATTGCTCGGGCTTGACCGCCGACTTCACCATGGCGTCGACCTCTTCGTCGCTGGGCCAGATGTCTTTCAGGCGGATTTCCTTGCCGCTGGCATCCACGCCCAGCACGTCGCGTTCAATGTCGAAACGGATGGTGCCGGCAATCGCATAGGCCACCACCAACGGGGGCGAGGCCAGGAACGCCTGCTTGGCGTACGGGTGGATGCGTCCGTCGAAGTTGCGGTTGCCGGACAGCACGGCGGTGGAATAAAGATCGCGGTCGATGATCTCTTGCTGGATGACCGGGTCCAGCGCGCCCGACATGCCGTTGCACGTGGTACAGGCAAACGCCACCACGCCAAACCCCAGCGCTTCCAGATCGGGCAGCAGCCCGGCTTCTTCCAGGTACAACTGCACGGCCTTGGAGCCGGGCGCCAGCGAGCTCTTCACCCAGGGCTTGCGGGCAAGGCCCGCGCGGCGCGCGTTGCGTGCCAGCAGGCCGGCGGCGATCACGTTGCGCGGGTTGCTGGTGTTGGTGCAGCTGGTGATGGCGGCAATGATCACCGCGCCGTCAGGCATCAAGCCCGGCTCGTTTTCCACCGTGCCGGAGATCCCGCGTTCGGCCAGGTCGGACACCGGAAGGCGACGATGCGGGTTCGACGGGCCTGCCAGCGTGCGCACCACGGTCGACAGGTCAAAGCGCAGCACGCGCTCGTATTCGGCGGTCGTCAGGCTGTCGGACCACAGGCCCGCCGTCTTGGCATAGGTCTCCACCAGCGCAATCTGTTCGTCTTCGCGGCCGGTCAGGCGCAGGTAGTCGATGGTCTGCTGGTCAATCGAGAACATCGCGGCCGTCGCGCCGTATTCCGGCGCCATGTTCGAGATGGTGGCGCGGTCGCCCAAGGTCAGGCTGGCGGCGCCTTCGCCGTAGAACTCCAGATACGCACCCACCACCTTTTCTTTGCGCAGGAATTCGGTCAGCGTCAGCACCACGTCGGTGGCGGTGATGCCCGGCTGCGCACGGCCGGTGAGTTCAACCCCGATGATGTCCGGCAGGCGCATCCACGACGCGCGGCCCAGCATCACGTTTTCAGCTTCCAGGCCGCCCACGCCAATGGCGATGACGCCCAGCGCATCCACGTGCGGTGTGTGGCTGTCGGTGCCGACCAGCGTATCGGGAAACGCCACGCCGTCTTGCGTGTAGATCACGGGCGACATCCGCTCCAGGTTGATCTGGTGCATGATGCCGTTGCCCGGCGGTACGACTTCGATGTTGCGAAAGGCCTGCTTGGTCCAGTCGATGAAATGGAAGCGGTCTTCGTTGCGGCGGTCTTCCACCGCGCGGTTGCGGGCGAAGGCGTCGGGGTCTGTGCCATCGAATTCAACCGCCAGCGAGTGGTCGACAATCAACTGCACCGGCACCACCGGGTTCACCTTGGCCGGGTCGCCGCCTTTCTCGGCGATGGCGTCGCGCAAGCCCGCCAGGTCCACCAACGCGGTCTGGCCCAGAATGTCATGACAGACCACGCGCGCCGGAAACCACGGAAAGTCCAGGTCGCGGCGACGTTCGATCAACTGCTTCAACGCATCGGTCAACATCGCCGGATCGCAGCGGCGCACCAGGTTTTCAGCCAGCACGCGCGACGTGTAGGGCAGGCCGGCGTAGGCGCCGGGCGCGATGGCTTCGACGGCGGCGCGCGCATCGAAATAATCCAGGCGGGTGCCGGGCAGGGTCTTGCGGTACGAATGGTTCATCATGCCTCCGTGCGCTGCAACGTGCTTTGCGCGATCTGTTGTTCGATGTTGATGCGGGACGCGCGGATATGGCGGCGCATCAGGATTTCAGCCAGCTCGCCATCGCCGTCGGCAATGGCGTCAAGAATGCGGTGGTGTTCGGCGTAGGCTTGCCGGGGGCGGTTGGGCGTGGTCGAGTACTGGATGCGGTACATCCGCGCCAATTGATAGAGCTCGTCGCACAGCATGCGAAACAGCATCTGGTTGCCGCTGCCCTTGACGATGCGGTAGTGGAAATCGTAATCGCCTTCCTGCTGGTAGTAACCCACGCCGGCTTGAAAGGCGGCATCGCGTTCATGCGCGTGCAAGACCTCGCGCAGTTCGGCGATTTCAGACGGTGGCATGCGCTCGGCGGCCAGCCTGCACGCGGTGCCTTCCAGCGACTCGCGGATTTCATACAGCTCGGACAATTCCTGCGGCGACAAGGACACCACCCGCGCGCCCGCATGCGGCACGCGCACCAGCAGCCTCTGGCCTTCCAGGCGATGCAGCGCTTCACGCAGCGGACCCCGGCGGCCGCCGTGAATACGCGCAAGCTCGGGCTCGGAAATCTTGCTGCCGGGGGCGATCTCGCCCTTGACGATGGCCGCCTGGATCTTCTTGAAAATGTGATCCGACAAGGTCTCGCCATCGCCGGGCGCAGCGCCCGGCAGGGTCAGCACTTTGCTCATGGTGTCAACAATCTGTCCGATTTGTGGAGGTGATGTCGGGTTAAAGCGCTATGGAAACGCTAGATTGTCAACAATTTACCTTGTGGATCGACAGGGTGCAAGCGGCCGGGCGGCCGCTTGCGACAGAGGCGTCAACGCCGGTTAGCGCTTGTGGTGCACCTGCTGCATGCCGTACACCTGCACCGGCAGCCCCACGTGGCGCGCCTTCAGTTGCAGCGACAGATACTGCGAGTAGTGCCGCGACTGGTGCAGGTTGCCACCATGGAACCACAGCCCTTCCTGCTGGGTCGGCTTCCACATGTTGCGCTGTTCGCCTTCCCAGGGGCCGGGGTCCTTGGTGGTGTCCGACCCCAGGCCCCAGCACTTGCCGACCTTGTCGGCCACCTCCGGGCTGATCAGGTCGGCGGCCCAGCCGTTCATCGAGCCGTAGCCGGTGGCGTACACGACCAGGTCCGCCGGCAAGGTCACGCCGTTCTTCAAGACGACGGCGTCGCGCGCCAGGTGACTGACATCGGTGTTGGATTGCAACTTGACGCTGCCGTCGATGATCAGGTCGCAGGCGCCCACGTCGATGTAATAGCCCGACCCGCGCCGCAGGTATTTCATGAACAGGCCCGAGCCATCGTCGCCCCAGTCCAGCATGAAGCCGGCCTTCTCCAGCTTGCCGTAGAACTCGGCG
Organism: Achromobacter colocynthidis; assembly: GCF_057334535.1. Taxonomy (NCBI): domain Bacteria; kingdom Pseudomonadati; phylum Pseudomonadota; class Betaproteobacteria; order Burkholderiales; family Alcaligenaceae; genus Achromobacter; species Achromobacter colocynthidis. Next base: position 758,252 of record NZ_JBHFIZ010000037.1, on the reverse strand, counting down.
TCGCGTTCGCGCATCTGGTTATAAAGCGGGATCTGAAACTGCGCCATGATCTTGTAGGGCAGCGACGCAAACGTCAGGTCGGCCTTGCGCGTGGTCATGCCGTTGGCCAGCGCCTGCTCGGAATACAGGCCGCCCAGGCCGATGTCCATCAAGGTGTCCGACCGCACGATGTGCGTGGACGAACGCTGCACCATCGTTACGTTGGCGCCGCCTTCCCACAAGGCCGCGCAGATGTCGTGGGCCGAGTTGTTGGCGCCGATCACCACCACGTTCTTGCCGCGATAGGCGTCCGGACCGGGATGCTGCGAGGAATGCTGCTGTTCGCCCTGGAATTCGTCCTGGCCGGGAAAGCGCGGCACGTTCGGCTTGCCCGACATGCCGGTGGCCAGCACCAACTGCTTGGGCCGCAGTACCACGGGCTGGCCTTCCCGAAGCACGGTGACTTCCCATTCTTTCTTTGCTTCGTCGTAACGCGCCGATTCGCACACGCTGGACGTCCAGTAGTTAAGCTCCATCACCTTTGTGTACATCTCCAGCCAGTCGCCGACCTTGTCCTTGGGCGCGAACACGGGCCAGTTCTCGGGAAAGGGGATGTAGGGCAGGTGGTCGTACCAGACCGGGTCGTGCAGGCACAAGGACTTGTAGCGCTTTCTCCAGCTATCGCCCGCGCGCTCGTTCTTTTCAATGATGATGGTCGGCACGTTCAATTGGCGCAGCCGCGCGCCCAGCGCGATGCCGCCTTGCCCGCCGCCAATGATCAGCACGTAAGGCTGCGTCGTGTAGCCCAGTTCGGCGGCTTCCTGCTCACGCTTTTCCAGCCACGTCTGACGCTCGCGGCGGCTGCCGTGCTCGGCGCCCATGGGGCGGCGCGTGCCGCTGGGCTCTTCATGCCCCTTGAGTTCGGACATGGTGGTCAGCAGCGTCCAGATCTTGCCGTCCTTCACGCGGATGTGGCCGTAGCCACGCGCCAGGTTGGTGTCGATGTTCAGCCAGCCTTGCAACAGGCCGCCGTCGTCGGTCGACGCTTCACGTTCGTCGCGCGTGAAGCGCACCGGCTCCACCTGCGACAGTTGTTGCGTCAGCATGTCGCGGATCTGCGCATGGCCTTCGAAGGTGCGCAGGTTCCAACTGAACAGCACCAGGTCGCGCCAATAGCATTCGTCGTGAAACAGGCCGGTGATGGCGGCCATGTCCTTGTTTCCCAGCGCGGTGTTCAGACGGGCGAGCACCGCGTCCAAAGCGGCGTCGGCGGGGGCGGTCTGCATAACTTGTCTCCTTGCCCAGGGCGGGCGTGGTTGGGGTGGCGGACGCGTGCGCCCGCGAGCGGCCCCGGCCTGTGCCGGCCGGTGGCTGCCCAACCCCTTCCATGCAAATGCTGTGCCAGCTCGCCGACAACGCCGCGCGCCCGTGGCACGGGGGAACGGGCGGATACGCTGCCGACCCACCGTGGCGCGGCGCCACACCTGTGGCGCGGGGGTGTGGCGCCGGGGGGGGGCTGGGGCGCGGGCAGGGGGCAAGTCGGGCGAGGCGCGGCAAGTTGCGGCCAGGAGCGCTAACTGGCGGCGGCGCGGCAAGTTACGGCCTGATCGCGGAAAGTCGCGCCAGGAATCCGCAGCGTGGGAAACCCTAGCGTCGCCCGCGCGGACCCAGCCCGTAGCGCCGCATCTGGCGGTGCACGGTGGAACGGTCCAGGCCCAGCCGCCGCGCGGCTTCCGACACATTGCCCGCGCAACTGTCCAGCGTGGATCGCAACGCGGCTTCCTCGGCCGACACCGCGACGCCGCCCGGGGCCAGCGCCTCGGGCAGGTCGGCCGGTTCGATGATGCCGTGTTCGCACAGCGCGGCGGCCACGGCGATCACGTTGGCCAGTTCGCGGATATTGCCGGGCCAGGCATGCGCCTTCAATGCCAGCAAGGCGGCGGGCGACAGCACGGGCGCGCCCGATTCATCCTGATGGCGCGCCAGCATGCGCGCGATCAACCAGTCCAGATCCTGGCGCTCGCGCAGCGCGGGCACGGTCAGCGTAGCGGCATTGATGCGGTAGTACAGGTCTTCACGAAAGCGCCCCTCGCGCACCAGAGCGCCCAGGTCGCGGTGCGAGGCCGACACCAGCGCCAGCCGCAGCGCACGCGGCGCATTGGCGCCGATGGGTGTGACTTCGGATTCCGCCAGTACGCGCAGCAGCCGGCTTTGCAGCGCCAGCGGCATATCGCCGATCTCGTCCAGAAACAGCGTGCCGCCGTCGGCCTCTTCGATCAGGCCCTTGCGGCCCTTCGGCGCAGCGCCGGTGTAGGCGCCCGGCAGATAGCCGAACAGCTCGCTTTCAATCAATGATTCCGGAATGGCGGCGCAGTTCACCGCCACGAAACGGCCCGGCCGCCGGCTGTCTTCGTGAATGGCGCGCGCCAGGTATTCCTTGCCCACCCCGGTTTCGCCTTGCAGCAGGATAGGCAGGCCTTGCCGGGCAAGCTTGGCGGCGCGCGCCTGCAAGGCCGCCATCCTGGCATCCCCGCCGTCCAGCCCACGCAGCGCCGACGGCGTGCCGCGCACGGCGACGGTGGCGCCGCGTGCACTGCGGTTCGGTTCAATGGCGTGCGCAAACAACGCGTTGCCATCCCGCGCGACGATCAGACGATCTTGCGGCGCATGGCCACGCGTGTATTGGGGCAGGTCGTCCAACTGCACGTCGAAGAAGCGCGTGACCGGTTGGCCGATCAGGCCCGCCGGTTGGCGCCAGTCCAGCCCCGCGGCGCGCGCCAGCAGCTTGGCGCCTGAATGCGTCATGCCCAGGATGCGGCCCGCGCCGTCCAGCGAGATCGCCGCTTCCGGGTCCACGTCCAAAAACTCCGGCGACCGCGCAAAGCGCAGCACCCATTCGTTGCGCGTTCGCGCCATCAGGTTGGCCAGTTCGATGCGGCGCGTCGTGCTGTTGACCAGGTGCAGCGCCAGGTTTTGGCTGGTCTTCAGGCTGGGCGAACTCAGCAAGGAAATATCCAGCACGGCGGCCAGTTCCCCGTCGGCGTTGTAGATCGGCGCGGCCGTGCAGGACAGCGGGGTATGGGTGTTGTCGAAGTGGTCGGTCTGGTGAATGGTCAGCGCCTCGCCCGTCTCCAGGCAAGCGCCCACGGCGCAGGTGCCGGCGCGCGGCTCGGACCATTCCGATCCCAGGTACAGGCCCGCCTTGCGCAGCTTGGACGTCTGCGCGGGGTCCCCCAGGAATTCCACGGTGACGCCTTGGCGGTCGGCCAGCAGCAGCACGTAGTTTTGCCCGGCCACCTGCCGGAAAAGATGGTCCAGCCCGCTGCGCGCAATGCGGATCAGCGCTTCGGATTGCTGGCGGTGTTCTCGCAACCTGCCATCCGGCACGATATACGCTTCGCAAGCCTGCGCGGGGTCCAGCCGGTATTGATCCAGGCAGCGCAGCCAACTGCGCACCACGTGCGCGTCGCGCTGAGTGGGGCGGCCCCGGCCCACCTGTTCGATCTCGCGGATGTGAGCGGTATGCAGGGATTCCTGACTAGGCATGTCGTCTCCATGTTGCGCCCGATCTATGCCGGATCAACACGGCAGCATGCACAGAGACGAATCGGCTTGTAAATGGTGGTTATCCAGTGGTGGTGGGGGGCATCGATTTCAGCGGAGCGGGGGGGCGGGTGACGCTGGATCCAAGGAGGGTCATCACTGAATTTTGAGACTTTTGATTACTTGATACTGCCAGCGGGCACTTGAAAATAGCTCGTCCGAGCGGGCATCTACCAAGGAGCAGAGCGAATAATGAACTGCCCAAATTCTGCCAAACGCCACGCCATCCCAGCAATCGTATTTCTCTTCAACGGATTCTAGTTCAGTAAAGTCAGGTGATTCCTTGAGATAGTCGACCTGAAGTCGTGTAATTATTGTGGTGTCTCGATTGTTATTTTTCGGGAGTGGGTATCGTCGCCTTTTTATTATGGTCTGCTTTGTGTCACGGGCGCTGTCGTAATAATTCTCCCTTAAGGACTTTAATCGGCCATTTACGTATTTAAGTAGCACGAAGTCCGGAGGAGGGGTTTCGGTTGTCTTGAACGATCTAAGGCTTCCATAGAAGGCGGGGCTATTCACCATATCTTCATAAAAAACTCTGCATTTATCGGCTTGGATAACTAGCGGTCGACTCGATTGCATTGAGTATCCGCAAGCTGAGGACAGGTCAAACAGAGCTCTGGAATTAGAGGAATTCGAATTTGAAGAAAATGCGATGATACCTATGTGCATCAAGACGGCCATTAATTTAATCATGGTCAAATGCTCCCCTCTGGAAGGTTGATAGGAACTTCGTCCGATATGGCCTGATATGCATGGGAAAATATTTGCTTCTATTCTGTAAATGTAATGCTGCTCTGTTTACTTGTAAGGTGACGTTCAATACATCGGCGGCGAGATGTGGGCCATCGGTCAAGTCTTGGAAACTCTTTATGTATGCCCAATCAGGGGCGGCCGAGTTTGTTTCGTCTGATACGTCAGGATCGAGAAACTCGACGCTGCGAAGGACTTTTAAGATGTGAGGTAGTTGGTTGGTTTTGGGCTCATTCAGCCGCATGACGATCATGAATCCACATACATGCTTTTTTTCGCCAAATAAGCAGTAGGTCATTGCGCGATCACGCAAGCGTGGTAGCCCGTCATCGGCATCCTGGGTTTTATAGAATCCACTGGCATTGGCCGACGAGAAATTATGAATAGACGTTACGGCCCTCAACCCTCTTATCTCATCCTCGTCCGATGTGGGGTAAAGAGGTTCCCAATCTTCGTTGCCGATATTTAATATCGCGCCATATTTCTTGGCGACTGAGTTATTTCCTGAAATTGGATTGTTGCCGCAAGTAAACGGAACGCCAAACTTATGTAATGAGGTGTCGACGGGCGCTTTCTCAGAAGCGTATCGAGCTAGGCCTGGACCTCTCCTACTCAGTTCGCCGTCGAAATAGTCCACTATGCGGATAACACAGTTATCCCCCATGTCGACGCGAAGTTGCTTGGGTGCCGCCGTTGGCTCGCCGGCGAGGCAAGAGATCCCTGATACTTGCAAAAGTACGTAAACCAGTACGGTGAAGAACTTGATTTTCATAGGGGTTCTCTTCTCGGAGTATGTCCCTCCGGATATTCAAGGGATAGGCGGCCAGAAGCATCGGGAAACAGAAAATCTCCCAAAACCGCCCAGTGCCTGCGCAAATGGAATGCATCTGGCGATATATCCATTGAAGTTTATGCTTGGGTTATTTACCGCTTTGGGGTAATTGATGCTGGCCGAGGCATTTCGGAACCCGGTGGCGTGATAATAGATTTTTTGTTTAATTTGCGTCGGAGCACTTGGGTGCGTAGCCGCGACGACGCGTCTTTCCAAACTGACTTCGCCATCGGCGTATCGGGCCATTTTCATCAAGGACCAATAGAATCCAGCACTATCGGATGGCGAGAAGTACGCTTCCGTCTGAAGCGGTTCGACTTCCGCCCCAAGCTCTGAGCGCCATTGAAGCATTATCGAGGTTACCCCGCTGACGGCATCGCCTAGGAAAGTAATGGCTTGCGATCGGTGAGAATTGGCCTGCTTAGTGGCATGCGAGAGAGCTTCCCGCGTCTCCTGTGATATTTGTTTTTCTCGCCCACGATAATCCCAATAGCGGATGTAGTTCGTCGCGTGTGTCAATTGCAAGAAGCCACGTCCATCCCAAGGGTAGTACCAGCGGGTGGAGTCGTTCTCGCGCAGAGTTTGAAGCCAGGTTGTTTCTTGAAGGGCATTGGCAAAGAAAGTCGCCATTCGAAGGGGAGTGTTTATTAAGTTTTTTCGCAACGCAAAGTTAAGGTGCGCTTGATGGAGTTTGATGTTGCGCTCCCTGGTGTCCCCTAGCTTGACGGGCTCGTAATATATCCCGGAGCCATGTTCTCTTAGCGTCTCCTTTGGCAAGAGCTGTATAAACTCTGACTCGCTTAGCCACATGCATTTTGCGAACTCCTCAATAAACTGCAACGGATGAAAGTGGTAATGCACTCCATCCAATGCCAGCCCTTTCCCCTGCGCCTCTTCCCAGAACGCCAGCGCCAGGTGGTGCCGCTTCAGCCTGCCATACGCCTCATCGCTAAGACACTCACTCGTCCTCAGCACATTCGCCGGGCGTTGATCAGGATCGTCGACCTTCAGCCAGCTCCATCGCTGATCAAAATCGTCACGCGACCATTCCGTGGGAATCTTCACCACACAGCGGCGCAACGCCTTGGATACCTGCGCGGTGCGGATCTTGGCGGTGGCGCGTGCCAGGCGGTCTTGGTATTGCATCAAGGCGATTACCCCACTAGTCACCTTATGGATGGTGTCGCCGATGACACCCGTTAGTGACGGTATCGGAGGCGCAGTCGGTTTCAACGGTTCGATCAGGTTCAGCAACGTGCCTGAATCGCATCGGCTATTCCCATCCAGATCGTCGTCAATAAACGTCCAACCTTGCCAGTGCGGAAAGTCCGCGTCGCTGTAGACGCGAACGCCTGCCGCATTCAGATCAACAAAAAATATGCTGCCATCAGAGAGGCGGATTCTGCGGATATGCGGTAGCCGGCCGTTATACAGATCGCTTTGCGCTGGTGCGTCTGGACCCAGCACACGGCCAAAGCGCAGCATTTCGAAACCGGCGCTGGGGCAACCTGGATAGTTTTTGACAGCGGTGTTGTAAAGCTCGTAGGAACTTTCGCTTTTCTCGGCGGTGCCTTGCAAGATGCCGGTTACCTTGCCCTGCCGGTTGCGGGCAGTGACCGTGAAAACTCCGCGCTGTTCGCTGATGCTGATAATCAGCTCTGCTGTCGTCCGTGCCGCCACCGGCACATGCCAGTTCGCCCAATGTTCGGAATTGGAACCGGAAGGATGGCGGTCGGCCAGCGCGCCATATACCCCAGGCACGTAGATCGTTCTTTCGGTTGCGCTAGGGGTGGGTAGATCAAACATATTCTGGTGGGCACCGGTTACCCAGTTGAACCACGTCTTCTCGTCCCCCTCCCGCTTCGCGCCGCTAATGGACTTGCGGTTCATCTTCCACAACTGATCCGGGGTGGTGCCGAACAAGGATGCGATGGCATCGGGGCGATCATTGCTTCCCGGTTGCCCGGGTTGAAACAAACGGGTGAGATAGGTGCTGCGAAACTCCCGTGGATTGGTGTCGTAAAGCGGCGTATTGGCCGGCAGCACAAAATGAATATCGCCCCAGACGCAGTCGCGTCGGCCTTCCTTGCTTTTCAGTTCACCCGTGCTACGGCCCAGCAAGCGTTCTACGTTGGCCTTGTCGGCCACGATTTCGAAGTGGATGCGGTGGGGTTCGCCGTAGATGTAGCCGGCCTGGGCGATGGCCTCTTTGCGGTAGACCTTGTCGCCGGTGTTCAAGGCGAGTTTTGTTCCCGCGTTCTTTTCCAAGGTATGCAGGTGCTGATAGATCGAATAGAACGTGACGCTGACCCCTTCACCGATCTCGGTGTCGTGCTTCAGAACCAAGACGCCGTTGCTGGTCCAGCCCTTGTAGTACCTCAAGGGGTCATTGGACGGTGTGGCGGAATCGATTGCCGGTTTAGGTTTGTCGCTGGCCCTGGCATACACCACGACGCCATCCGCGATCGCCCGCACCGGTTCGGGATTCTGTGGAGACCCCGGCGCCACCAGGTGAACGCCGCCATGCCAGCCAAACTGATGGCTGACAGGAAACGCACCCTTGCCGGTTTTCTCACCCAGGCTCCAGTAGGCATTGCTTTCCGCGTCTTCGGCTTGCAACACGGCGCGTAGGAAGGGCGCGCTGATCAACATGACGTCTTACTCCCAGGTTCGAACTGCGATGGACTCCTGCGCGATTTCCTTACTCCGACAACGGAATATCCGCCGGGTCGACGTCGCGCGACACGGCGGGCATTCCCGCTATCTGGAGTGAGCTGCCGCTACCCGAGCTGCTCTGGCTCAAGGGCCCCTTGATCTTGATCTCTACGCCATCCAACGTGATGCCCGAGCCGTCGATGGTGATGGTGCCGCCAGGGCCTTTGAAGATCACTTTCTCGCCGGTCTGCAACTCGTAGACGGTGGTCTTGCGGTGTATCTTCTGGCCCACTTCAAGCAGGTCGTACCCTTCGATCTTCGTTTCGGCATAGCCGCCGATGTCGGTCCAGTGGTTGGCCGCCGTCTTGTCGCGCCGACTGTTGCCGACGTCTTCCGTGCGGTCTTTGGCCGTCTGGATGGTGTGGTTGCGACCCACGCTCAGGAAGTCGTCCTGGCCCGTGCTGTGACGGCGGTCTTGGCCTATATCCACATGCTCGTTGTTGGCCACGGTTTCGCGGCGGTCGCGGCCGATGGCTATCGTCTCGTCGTTTTCGATCTTTTCGCTGCGGTCGTGTCCCACGAAGGTGGTTTCGTCGTGATTGACGTGGATGTTCTGGTCGCGCTGCGCATGCACAAAAATCTCTTCCTGATCGCGCTCATCTTCAAAGCGCAGTTCGTTGTAGCCCTCGCCCTTGTGAGTTTGGCTTTTGATCGTCATGCGCGTTTTGTGGCGGGGCAGTTCGTAAGGCGGTAGTTGCAGCGCCATATGGGTGCGACCCGTGATGACAGCCTGGTCCACGTCGCCATCCAAAAAATTCACGATCACTTCCTGTCCGATGCGCGGAATGGCCATGTGCCCCCACATGGCGCCCGCCCAGTTTTGCGACACCCGGATCCAGCACGAGCTGTGCTCGTCGTGGCGGCCCAGGCGGTCCCAGGGAAACTGCACTTTGACGCGCCCGTAGCTGTCGCAATAAATCTCTTCGCCTTTGGGCCCGGTCACCGTGGCAATCTGAGGCCCGTCGATGCGCGGCTTGGGCAGCGGTTCGGCACGCCATTCCGTATGTTTGGAGACAAGCTCTGCCGTGTAGCCATAGCGCGTGCCTTGCTGTGCATCGGCGCCGTCTTCCTGTTGGCTGCTGTGCTGCACCCCGTGATGACGCATGCGTACCGGGCGCCAGCCTTGGTTCAGGTCGCCGCGCGGATGGCCTTCCAGTTCGAACGACAAGCCCGGGACCAGACGCGGGTCGTCGCCTTCGACCGATGCAACGCGCGCATCGCGCCGTATCCCCCGCAGGCGGTTCTCGGTGAACGGAATGCCCGCTTCGTCGCGTTTGTAGCGGCCCGGGTAGTCATAGCGTTCGTAGTGGTGACGCTGGTGGTCCAGGTTGACGCCATCGCGGCTGTGTTCCTGCGTGTACCGGGGGTGGGTGTAGGTGTAGTCGCGTTGGGTCTGGCGGACCGTGCGAACCTGTTCGGCGTAGGTGAAGCGGCGCAGCGCCGGTTCGGGTTGGTCACCGCCGGGCGCGGGAAGGTAGCGCACCGGGCCACCGTCGATGTTGCCGTGGATGTGCAGGCGGTCGCTATGGACCAGGCGGTGGCCTTTGGCATGATGATGAAAGGCATGGAAGAAGCCTTCTTCGCGGGCCAGGCGTTCCAGGAAGTACAGATCGGTGTCACCGGCCTGCACGCAGTATTCGCGAGGCAGGTGATCGTGGGTGACCGTCTGTTCGTAGTCCAGGACCCCGTGCTCTTTAAGCACCGCTTGCAGGATTTCAGGTACGGACAGGTGCTGGAAAATGCGCCAGTCGGAACACAGGCCGGCGCGGGCCAATAGCGGTTCGACGGTGGCGCGGTAGCGGGTGCGGCGAAAGCCGGTGGTGCCTTGTTCGAAGCGCGAGACCACGCCGTGTACGTAGCGTACCGGGGCTTCTTGATACCAGATGGTCAGCAAGGCCGCCTGATCCAGCACCTGGCCGAAGTCCACCGATGATTCATGGCTGGCCAGAGCTAGGTCCAGCCGAAAGGGCTCGGACAAGCCCTCGTCCAGGGTGAACTCGACCACTTCAAAGTCCATGCCACCTACGATGCCGAAGCTGAATCGAAAGTCGTGTTTGTGACTCACGATGCCCCCCCTTGAGTGCGTCATGCGGCACATCTTGGACAGCGATTCAGGGTATGGCTATAGGACGACTAAGAAATATTGAACACCGAAGGCGGAACGTTATCGAGCATGCTCGGCTGATACCGGTTTTGTCAGCAAGCACCTGGGCAAATCGTGTTTATCCAGCGATATCGCGGTCCATCGACCGCAGCGCCTTCGGAATGCGGTAGCGCTTGCCGTCAAACGAAAGCGTGTGGCGGGTCTTGCCTTGCTTGATGGTTTTTTCCTCGCAGCCGCCTTGCTGCACCGAGGCGCGGCTGGCCGAGTGGGATTCGGTGGCGATCAGGTTGCGGTAGCCACGGCGTTGCGCGTCGCCTATCGCGAGGCTGACGGCGCTTTCCGAGAATTCGCCCGCGCAGGTGGTGTCCCATACGCCGGATGAGCGGTTGACGGCCATGCCGTCCAGCACCATGCGCAGTTCGTTTTCGTGCACGGTGAACAGGCGCAAGCTGGTTTCGTCGAAGGGGTTGGCGCGCGATGCGCCCTCGCGTTCGATCCGGATGCCGAATGCGCGCTGGTCGGCCGCCACGTCATAGCGCGCCGTGTCGAATGCCAGCCCGGCGATCCGCACGGCATCGTCCGACATCAGGCCCACCAGTCTGTGTCGTTGGCGCACTTGTAGCGTTTGCTTGTCCAGCACCAGCACGTCCAGGTCGCCGACGTGGCCGTTCTCGGGGTCGGGCGTGTCCTGCATCAAGGGCACCGCCACCAGCAACAGGTCCGGATTGGCGGGCCACGTTTTGCACGCCACGGCAAACGGCGCGCCTACATCGGCATCGGAGAGCGTGACGATGGCGTGTCCTTCCGCAAGGCGAATGCGGCCTTGGGCGTCGGGCTTGTCGGTGTTGTTGTAGACGGCGCGCACGATGCCGGCCGCTTCGGGGCAGGGGCAGCTGGCGGCTTGCGCGGCGCCACAAGCCAGTAGGGCGGACAGGGTCAGGGCGCCGGTCAACAGCGAATAGGGACGGAGCATGGCGGGCGGGCGGAGGGGAAGAAGTCCGAATTCTAATCAGGCCTTTGCGCGGCTGCGCGCCCCTTCGCTACCGCCCGCTACAGATCGCTACAGGTCCACCCGGACCTTGCCTGCCTGTACCAGTCCGGCCACGTCGCGGATCTCGGCCAGCAGCGATTGTTGCAATTGCGCGGGTGTTCCGCCCGTGGGGGCAAAGCCCTGTTCGGCCAGCTTGGCGCGCACGGACTCGGTTTGCAGGGCGCGGTTGATGCCCTGGTTCAAGGCGGCGATGGTGGCTTCGGGCGTGCCGGCCGCGCAATACGTGCCGAACTGGATCTGCGCGTCAAAGCCGGCGTAACCGCTTTCGGCGACCGTGGGAATGTCGGGATACTTCGGCAGCCGTTCGCGGCTGGTTACGGCCAGCACGCGCAGCCGCCCGCTCTTCAAATACGGTTCGACGGCCGCCACGGTGGCCACCACCACCTGAATCTGGCCGCCCAGCAGGTCCGTCATCATCGGGCCCGTGCCCCGATACGGCACGTGCAGCATGTCGATGCCGCACGCGGCTTGCAGCAGTTCGGTCGCCAGATGCTGCGGCGTGGCGTTGCCGGGTGACCCGAAGGTCAAGCCCTTGGGTTCACGCTTGGCCTGCGCGACCAGGTCGGCCAGGGTCTTGGCGGGCACGTCGGCGTTGACGGCCACCATGTACGGGGAACGCGCGATGGGGCAGACGGGCGCCAGTTGCTTGAGTACCTCTTCCGGCGGCCGCGCGTAATAACGCACCGACGGCACCAGCCCGGCAAACAGCAGCACGCTGCCATCCTTGGCGCCGTTGGCGGTGTAGTCGGCGCCCAGCATGCCGCTGGCGCCCGGCTTGTTTTCCACCACGACGGGGCGGTCCAGCGCCCCTTCCAGCGTGGCGGCGACAACGCGGCCCAGCACGTCGGTGCCGCCGCCCGGCGGAAACGGCACGATGACGCGTAACGGCGCCTCGCGCGCGGCGGCATTACGGCCCAGCGACAGGCCCAGCGACGCGGCCAGCGGCGTTGTTGCGCCCAGGGCCAGTTGCTTTAAAACGGTTCTGCGATTCATGCGGTTGTCTCCTTCTGCGCCCGTTATCGGGGCGTGGGCCGATCACCTCTGTCTGGCGGGCGATTCAGCGGGGGGCTGCGGGTCGGAAATAGGCTGTAGGCTCTGGGCCATTCGGCCCCCCGGGCATGCCGCCCGCCAGCGCCTCCGACGGCGCGCTCGGCAGTAAAAACGCATGCAGGGCCGAGGCAAGAGCCTCGGGGGCTTCCACCGGCAGCATATGCCGCTGGCCGTCCACCACGCGCACCCGGGCGTCAGGTAGCGCCCGCGCCAGCGCGCGCGTCATGCGGGGTGTAGACCCGACGTCTTGGTCTCCCGTCATCACCAGCGTCGGACACGAAATGTCGGGCGCGGCTTGCGCCAGCAGCGTGTCGCCGTGGGCAAACAAGCGATAGGCCGCCAGGAAGTCGGCGCGGTTGTTGTGAAGCAGGCGGTGGCCGATGGCGGCAATACGCTCGGGGCGCGCGGCCTCGAACGCGGGCGTGAACCAGCGTTGCAGCGACACCGCCGCCGCCGCGCCCACGTCCTGCGTGGCCGCGGCCTCCAGACGGGTCATCACGGCACGCACTTCGTCTGGCGTGCGGTGGAACACCGTGCTCAACAGCACCAGCCGGGTCACGCGCTGGGGCCGCGCGGCGGCATAGGCTCCCGCGATCAGGCCGCCCATCGAATAGCCCAGCACGTTGGCTTCGCTCCAGCCGGCCGCGTCCAGCTCGGCGTCCAGTTGCGCAATAAACCGCGGCATCTCCGCGGCCCCTTGAAGGCCCGGCGCCGCGCCATGGCCCAGCAGGTCGTAGCGCAGCACGTCAAAGCGGGCCTCCAGCAGCGGCGCCACATCATCCCAAAGCGTGTGGTCCAAGCCCACGCCGTGCAGCAGCACCAGCGGTGCGCCACGGCCGGATCGACGGCGTGGCGTGCTCATTTCGACTGCGCCTCTTGCGCCAATTCCTGCAAGTCGGAATAGCGGTTGCCGATGCGGTGATGCGGCCTGCCCGACGTTGCCGCGCCCAGCGCAATCACGATTTCGTCCGGCGCGGGGGCGTCATTGATGTTGGTCTGCACGGTCAGGTAGTGTGAACGCAGGCCTTCGTCCTCTTTGTGCATCAAGGGCACGGAAATAACGCAGCCCGGGCCGCCGCGCGTGTTGGTGAAAGCCAGGTAGCTGGTGCCGCCCACGGCATTGCGGTAGGCATTGCCAAAGCGCAGTGTGTGGATCAACGCGGATGCATGCTCGACTTCCCCTGACGTGCCCACCACGGCAGCCTTGCCGTAGGCTTCGATCTGGTCGGCCGACCCGGCCTGCCGCAATATCTCGGCCACCAGCAGTTCGCCCAACGGCGGGGCGTTTTCCAGGATCTGCGGACGCAGGTCTTCCTGGAACGGCAAGCCCGCCCACGGATTACGGATCACGGCGGCGGCCACGATCATGACCAAGGGGCGCTCAGCCGGCTTGCCGCCTTCGATGCAGGTCTTTTCAACGTAACTGATGATCTTGCGCACTTGCAGGGCCATTTGATTGCTCCAACGCATAAGGGCTGATGATGAGCCCATTGTTCATGCCGAGAGCAAATTTTGACAATCCAAATTAACTCAAGTTAATTTCGGAAAACCTGAAGCCAACCGGTGCCCCATCATGCCCACGCCCCTGAAGATCCAGCACCTGCGCCAGTTCCTGTTGGCGGCCGACCACGGCAGCTTCCGGCTGGCGGCAGAAGGCACGCATCGGTCGCAAGCCGCCGTGTCGGCCGCCATGCAAGACCTGGAACAGCAACTGGGCGCGCCGCTGTTTGAAGCCGGCAAGCGGGCGCAACTGACGCCGTTGGGTCTGGCGGTGGCGCCGCTGCTGCGCGAATTGCTGGCCACGCATGACCGCGTGCTTGATGCGGCACGGCAGCTGGGCATGGGCAACAAGGGGCCCGTGTCGCTGGCGGTGATGCCGTCATTGGCCGATGAGTGGCTGCCCCGCCTGCTGGAACGCTACGCGCGCAGCCATCCCGATATCCGCATCCGCGCGCTGGATGAGTCGTCGCAGGACGTGCATCGGCTGGTGCTGGGCGGCGAGGTGCAGGTGGGCGTAGCCGGGCAGGTGCCGCGCACAGCCGAGGTCGCCTTCACGCCCGTCGCGCGCGATGCCTTTGGGCTGGTGTGCCGTAAATCGCACCCGCTGGCGCGGCGGCGCGGGGCGGTGCCGTGGTCAGCGCTTGAACACGAAAGGCTGATCGGCAACGCCACGTTCGACACGCTCAAGAACCGGCAACTGGGCGGCTATATCGACGATCCGGCCATGGTGGTGTCTAACCGCGCGTCGTTGCTGGCCAGCGTGGTCAGCGGCCTGGGGGTGACGGTGCTGCCGGTGTTGGCGCGGCCCGCCGTCAGCAGCGGGCTGGCGTTCGTGCCGCTGTGCGAGCCCACGGTAGAGCGCATCGTAGGCGTGCTGACCCGCAAGGAAGAAACGTTGTTGCCGTCGGTGGCGGCCATGCACACGCTGGCGCTGCGTTCGCTGGCCCAGTTCACCCGGCGCAAAGGGGCGGCGCTGGTGTAGCAAACCCGCCAGCTGGGCCTTCACACCCCGCAGGCCACCATCATGAATTGCCGGAACGCGGCGGCGGGCTTGGCCATGGCCGCGCGCGGGTGCCACAACAGGCCGGCTTCCATGGGCGGCACGGCGTCAGTGATCGGCACGGCTTCGATCTTGCGGCCTTCCAGCGACCACGGTCGGTACACCATGTCTGACAGCACGGTCACGCCGAAGCCGTGCGCGACCAGACCGCGTAGTGCTTCCATCGACCGCGTGCGCAGCGCGATGTCGGGCGTCAAGCCGTGCGTGCGCCAATAGCCCAGCGTGGATCGTTCGCCTTCATCCACTTCCAGCAGGATGTAGGGATAGCGGGCGATGTCGGCTAACGACGGTGCGGACGCTTTCAGCAAGGGGTGGCCCGACGCCGTCCACAACTGCCGCCGCGAACGCACCAGCACCTGATGCGCGAAGCGATCGCGCTTGTCGACGTTGGACAGCAACGCAATGCCCAGCTCGACATCGCCACTGGCCACGGCCGCTTCGATGTCCGGGCGGTCCATGTCCACCAGGTCCAGCGTCACGTCGGGGTAGCGGCGGCGGAAGCGGGCAAGCAGGTCGGGCAGAAAGTAGCCCAGCACCGTGTACGAGGCCGCGATGCGCACTGATCCGCGCAGGGCGTAGCGCTGAAAGCCGGGTTCGCGGATGGCGTCATCCAGGGAATCCAGGATGTCTTGCGTGCGCCGATGAAAGTTGTGGCCTTCCGGCGTCAACGTCACCCCGTGCGGGTGGCGGTCGAACAGGCGCACGCCCAACTGCGCCTCCAGCGCCAGCACGGCGTTGGTGACGGCCGATTGCGAGACGTGCTCGTCGGTGGCGGCCATGGAAAACCGGCCCGTGCGGGCGGCCGCCGCGAAGTACCGAAGCTGCCGCAAGGTGACGTCATTAGCCATCTGTTTTTCGAATACCTGCTACCTGAAACTATGAATATACGATAGCCAGCGCGCTTCCTACACTGCGGAAAACACTCAAAAAAACCCCCAGCAATCCGCAGGAGACAAGCGCGTGAATGCCCCTTTACCCCCGGGCGCGGCCAACACCCATGGCCTGTCGCTACAAGACAAGTACACGCAGGACACCGGCCGCGTTTATCTCAGCGGCACCCAGGCGCTGGTGCGCCTGCCCTTGATGCAGAAGCTGCGCGACCAGCAGGCGGGCTTGAACACCGGTGGTTATATCTCGGGCTACCGGGGGTCGCCGCTGGGCGGGCTGGACCAGGCCTTGTGGAAGGCCAAGCAGCACCTGGCCGCGCATGACGTGGTGTTTCAACCTGGCGTGAACGAAGACCTTGCCGCCACCGCCGTCTGGGGCACGCAGCAGGTCAACCTGTTTCCGGGCGCCACGCGCGACGGCGTGTTCGGCATGTGGTACGGCAAGGGCCCCGGGGTGGACCGGTCGGTGGATGTGCTCAAGCATGCCAACTCGGCCGGTTCGGCCGCGCACGGCGGCGTGCTGATGCTGGCGGGCGATGACCACGCCGCCAAGTCCTCGTCGGTGGCGCATCAATCCGAACACGTTCTGATCGCCAGCGGCATCCCGGTGCTGTATCCGTCCAATGTGCAGGAATACCTGGATTACGGCCTGCACGGCTGGGCAATGAGCCGCTACACCGGCCTGTGGGTAGCCATGAAATGCGTGACCGACGTGGTGGAATCCAGTGCGTCGGTGGACGTCAACCCCGACCGCGTGCGCATCGTGCTGCCCGAAGACGCCTTGCCCGAAGGCGGGCTGAATATCCGCTGGCCGGATTCGCCGCTGGCGCAAGAGGCGCGACTACTGGATCACAAGTGGTATGCCGCGCTGGCCTATGTACGCGCCAACAAGCTGAACCGCGTGGTGATCGATTCGCCGCGCGCGCACTTCGGCATCATGACGGCGGGCAAGGCTTATCTGGATGTGCGCCAGGCGCTCAACGACCTGGGGCTGGATGACGCCGCCTGTCAGGAGGCCGGCATCCGCGTACTGAAGGTGGGCTGCATCTGGCCGCTGGATGCGCAGGATGCGCGCGAGTTCGCGACCGGTCTGAAAGAGATTCTGGTGGTCGAGGAAAAGCGCCAGATTCTGGAATATGCGCTGAAGGAAGAGTTGTACAACTGGCGCGACGACGTGCGCCCGCGCGTGTTCGGCAAGTTCGACGAACGCGAGCACGGCGGCGGCGAATGGTCCTCGCCGCGCGGCAACTGGCTGTTGCCCGCGCGCTATGAACTGTCGCCCGCGTTGATCGCGCGCGCCATCGCCGCGCGCCTGGACAAGGCGGACTTGTCCGATGCGCTGCGTGCCCGCATCGCGGCGCGCCTGGCCGTGATCGACGCCAAAGAACGCGAGGCCGCTCGCCCCCCGCTGGTGGAAGAACGCAAGCCGTGGTTCTGTTCGGGCTGCCCGCACAACACGTCCACGCGCGTGCCGGAAGGCTCGCGCGCGGTGGCGGGCATCGGTTGCCATTACATGGCGATGTGGATGGACCGCAACACCGACACCTTCAGCCAGATGGGCGGCGAGGGCGTGGCGTGGCTGGGGCAGAAGGACTTCACCAGCGAACGCCACATCTTCGCCAACCTGGGCGACGGCACGTATTTTCATTCGGGCCTGCTGGCCATCCGCGCGGCGGTCGCGGCGCGCGCTAGCATCACGTACAAGATTCTGTTCAACGACGCCGTGGCCATGACGGGCGGGCAGCCGGTGGACGGCGTGCTGACCGTGCCGCAGATTGCCGCGCAGATGCAGGCCGAAGGCGTGGTGAAGACGGTGGTGGTGACTGACGAGCCAGACAAATACACCGGGGCGGCCGCACTGCCGGCGTCTATCGACGTGCACCACCGCAAGTCGCTCGACGAGGTGCAGCGCGCGCTGCGGGATATCGAAGGCACCACGGTGCTGATATATGACCAGACTTGCGCCACCGAGAAGCGCCGTCGCAGAAAGCGCGGCGATTATCCCGACCCGCTGCGCCGCGCCTTCATCAACGATGCCGTGTGCGAAGGCTGCGGCGACTGCTCGGTCAAGTCCAACTGTCTGTCGGTGGAACCCCTGGACACGCCGATGGGCACCAAGCGGCGCATCAACCAGTCGTCCTGCAACAAGGACTTTTCTTGCGTGGAAGGGTTCTGCCCCAGCTTCGTGACGGCTGAAGGCGCGGTGCTGCGCAAGCCCACGGCGGCGGGCAGTGCGTCGGCCATGCCCGATACGCCGCTGCCGGACCCCGCGCACATTGCCCCGGGCGCCGCGTACCGCGTGGTGATCGCGGGCGTGGGCGGCACCGGCGTGGTGACGGTGGGTGCGTTGCTGGGGGCGGCGGCCCACATCGAGGGCAAGGGTGTCACCGTGCTGGACATGGCCGGCCTGGCGCAAAAGGGCGGCGCCGTGCTCAGCCATGTGCAATTGGCCAACCGCCCTGAAGACCTGCATGCCACTCGCGTGGCCTTGGGCGAAGCGGATCTGGTCATCGGCTGCGATGCCTTGGTGTCCGCCTCCCCTGAAGTGCTGTCGCGCCTGCGCCCGGACCACGGCCGCGCGGTGGTCAACAGCGCCGCCGCGCCCACGGCGGCGTTCCTGTCGCAGCCATCATGGCGCTTTCCGGGGGCGCAAGCCGAAGCCGCCGTCGCGAAAAGCACCGGCGGCAATTGCGAATTCCTGGATGCCGGGCCACTGGCCGAAGCCTTGTTGGGCGACACCATCTACGCCAACCCCTTGTTGCTGGGCTACGCATGGCAACGCGGCGGGCTGCCGCTGGGCCGCGAAAGCCTGCGTCGTGCCATTGAGATCAACGGCGTATCGGTGGAAAAGAACCTGGCCGCGTTTGAACTGGGCCGCCAGGCAGCGCATCGCGGTATCGATGCGCTGCGCCCGGCCAAGCCCGCCCAAGTGGTGGCGCTGCCCGAATCGCTGGACGGCCTGATCCAGCGCCTGGCCGCGCATGTGCGCGCGTATCAGGACGAGGCCTATGCCGCCCGTTATGTGGCGGCCGTGAAGGCGGTGCGCGCGCGTGAGGCCGCCTTGTCCGACGGCCAGCGCGGCGAGGTGACCCGCGCGGTGGCGCAATACCTGGCCAAGCTGATGACCTACAAGGACGAGTACGAGGTGGCGCGCCTATACACGGACCCGGCGTTCAAGGCCAAGCTGCAAGCGCAGTTTGAAGGCGAACCGGGGCGCGACTATCGCGTGCGTTACTACCTGGCGCCGCCCGCCTTCGCGCGACGCGATGCGCAGGGCCGCTTGCAGAAGCGTGCCTTCGGGGCGTGGATGGGCCTGGCCTTCAAGCTGCTGGCGCCGATGAAGCGCGTGCGTGGTTCGTGGCTGGACGTGTTCGGCAAGACCGAGGAACGCCGCATGGAACGGCAACTGGCGGCGGACTACCTGGCGTTGGCGGACGAGTTCTCGCGCACCTTGACGTCCGCGAATCGCGACGCGGCGCTGGACCTGGCGACGCTGCCGGATTCGATCCGGGGCTATGGGCACGTCAAGGAGCAAAGCGTGGCGGCGGCGCGCGAGCGTCAGGCGGGCTTGCTGGAACGTTACCGCCATCCGCGGGCGGGGTCGCTGGCGGCTTAAGGGGCGAACGCGGGGGATCGCCTGGTGTACGATCCCCCGTCAATGCGGATCGTGCCGCGTTCGTCTGTCCCCCGGCCATGGAAAACCTGCTACGCAAACTTGACCTGACCTCGCTTCGCCTGTTCGTGGCCGTGTGCCAGGAAAACAGCATTGCGCGGGCGGCCGAACGCGAATTCATCGCGCCGTCGGCGGTCAGCCGCCGCATCGCCGAGCTGGAATCGTTGATCGGCCTGCCGCTGATCGAGCGCCACACGCGCGGCGTCTCGATCACGCCCGCGGGCCAGACGGTGTTGCGCCACGCGCAGCAGATCATTGGCGACGTGGAATCCATGGGCGCCGAGCTGTCGCGCTTTTATGCGGGTGTGAAGGGCAGCGTGCGCGTGGTGGCCAACCTGTCGGCCATTGTGCAGTTCCTGCCGGAAGACGTGGCGGCGTTTCAGCGCCTGTTTCCGGAAGTGGACATCGACCTGGAAGAGCAGCACAGCCCCGATGTGCTGCGCCTGGTGCGCGAACGCGCTTTTGATTTCGGCATCTGCAACCGCATTGCGGGGGCGCAAGGGCTGGAGCAACTGCCGTACCGGCGCGACCGGTTGGCGGTGATGCTGCCGTCCCACCATCCTCGTGCCGCCGCGCGGCAACTGAGCTTGCAGGACATTGCCGGCGAAACCTTTGTTGGCCTGGGCGAACACAGCGCGTTGACGCAGTTGCTGGCGGCGCAGGCCCGCGCGATCGGCGCGACGCTGGCCGTGAAGATCCGCGTGGCCAGCCTGGACGCGCTATGCCGCATGACGCACGCGGGCCTGGGCATTGCCGTGATGCCGCAGCAAGTGGCGGAACTCTATCTTCAGTCGCTGGACGTGGTGGTGCGGCCGCTGTCCGATGAATGGGCGCGGCGCCAGTTGTGCATCGTCTTTCCTGGCGAACAGCAGTTGTCGGCAACGGCCGCGACCCTGGTGAAGTTCCTGGCGCAGCAAGGTTGAGCCGGCATCTCGGTTTGCGATGGCTGGCCTGCCCAGACGACACTTCGGCAATCGCTCACCGCTCCTTATAGTCAAACCGCGCCCTTGACGTGACCTTGGGCGCGGACCCAAGCCGGGGCAATCAGACCCCGCTGCGACGATACGGAGACATCATGACCCCCACCACCAGATTCCTGGCCGGCTGTACGTTGGCGCTTGCCGCCATGCTGCCCGCGGCCTTCGCCCAAGCGGCCGGCTACCCCGACCGTCCCATCCGCCTGATCGTGCCGACCTCGCCCGGCTCCACCGCCGACGTGGTTGCCCGCGTGGTGGCCGAGCATCTGGGCAAGACCCTGGCGCAGCCGCTGATCGTGGAAAATCTGGCGGGCGCGGCGGGCATACCCGGCACGCGGCAGTTGGTATCCGCCAAGCCGGACGGCTACACGCTGGCCATCGTGTCGTCCAACCACGCCATCAACCCCAGCCTGTACAAGAGCATGCCGTACGACTCGGTCAAGGACATCACGCCGATATCGGTCATCGGCACCACGCCGCTGGTCATGGTCGTGGCCGAGAATTCGCCGTACCGCAGCGTCGGCGACCTGCTGGCCGCCGCGCGCGCGCAGCCCGGCAAGATCAACTACGGGTCTTCCGGCAACGGCAGCGTGCTGCATCTGGCGGGCGAGCTGTTCAAGTCCAAGGCGGGCGTGAACATGATGCATATCCCGTACCGGGGCGGCAATGCGCTGATCACGGATGTGATGTCGGGCCAGATCCAGGTGGCGTTCCTGGCCGTGCCGTCCGTGCTGGCGCAGGTGCAGGCCGGCAAGCTGCACGCGCTGGCCGTCAGCACGCCCGAGCGCGTGGCGGCCTTGCCTGATGTGTCGACCCTGGATGAATCTGGCGTCAAGGGGTACGCCTACGATGCGTGGATTTCGCTGATCGGCCCGGCCAAGTTGCCCGCAGACATCGTGCGCGCCCTGCAAGCCGCCACGCAGCGCACCATGGCCGATCCCGCCGTGCTGAAGACGCTGACGCCGCAGGGTTTCGTGTCGCAGGGCAGCAGCACCGAGCAGGCGGTGCAGACGCTGAACGCTGAAATCACCAAGAGCCAGGCGCTGGTCAAGGCCGCCGCGGTGACTGCTGAATGACGATCGCAATAGCCGCCGCGCCCCGCCTGCTGTTCTTGTCGCAAGACCCGGCGTGTATCGCCGCGCAGTTGCAAGGCACGGCTATTTCGGCGTCGTCCGCCGCGCCGTTGCGCGACGATATCTCCACCGACGAGATCACGCCGGTGCCCATCCTGACGCACTTTGACGACAAGCTGGGGCGCTATCCGTACACCGGCCTTCGGGTGGCGAACGTTCAACCGATCGGCGTCGACGCCATCCAGCGCGCGGGCATCAATGTGGTCGTGGCGGGCAAGCGTTATGGCAAGGGTTCGTCGCGCGAACACAGCCCCATGGCCGAGAAATCGGCCGGCGTGCGGCTGGTGATTGCAGAGAGCTTTGAACGTATCTACCGCCAGAACGCCGACAACATCGGGCTGTATACCAGCACCGACCTGGGCCTTGTCGCCCGGCTTGAGCGCGGCGAGGCCATCACGGTGGACGAGATCGTGGCGGGCCGCGACGATCTGGCCGCCGCCATCGTGCGGGCGGGCGGCTTGCTGGCGTTTGGGCAGGCGCATCTGCAAGACGTGTCCGGCACGGGTGACGAACCGGCGCCTCTGCAAGACGTCGCGGCAGGGGACAAGCCGACGCAACGCCATGCGGGCACAGACGCCACGCCACGCACGCTGTTCGAGAAAATCATCCAACGCCACGTGCTGGCCACGCCGGTCACGTCCAGCGACGCGCGCCAAGGCGCGGGCGTGTTCATCCGCGCCGACTGGCGCTTCATTCACGAGTACTACACCGGCATGGCCGCGCACATGCTGCACGCGCGCTTCGGACGCCCGCTGCGGCTGGTGGACCCAGCGCGCATCGTGGTGTTTGAAGACCACACGTCGTATGTCGACGAAAGCCCCAATCACGTCAAGGCGGGCATCGTGCCTAACGTGCGCGTCATGTGCCAGGCGCAGCGGGACTTTGTCGACGCCTACGGGCTGCGGCATCACCGCACCCTGACTGAACTGGAGGCCGCGCGCGACGGAGGCGGCAACGTCGCCGGTATTTCGCACGCGATGATGGCCGAACACTACGCGCTGCCCGGCCAGGTGGTGGTGGGCACCGATTCGCACACGCCGCACAGTGGCGCGCTGGGTTGCGTGGCGTTTGGCGTCGGCACCACCGACATGGCCAACGCCTTCGTCACGGGCGCCGTGCGCCTGACGCTGCCCGCCTCGCTGCGGGTGGAACTGGCGGGCGCCTTGCCGCCGGGCGTGACGGCCAAGGACGTGGTGCTGCATCTGCTGGCCTTGCCCGAGATCCGCGCGGGCGCCGGCGTGGGCAAGGTGTTTGAATTTACCGGTGATGCCGTCACGGCCCTGTCCATCGATGAACGCGCCACCTTGACGAACATGACCGCCGAACTGGGCGGCCTGACCGGCATCGTTGCGCCGGACGCCGAGACGGTGCGCTTTCTGCGCGAACGCCGTGGCGTGGACGTGGCGATCGAACCCTGGATGCACAGCGACCCCGATGCCGTCTACGCCGCCACCTTGCGCGTGGACGCTACGCAGCTTTCGCCGATGGTGGCCGCGCCGGGTGACCCGGGTAATGGTGTGGCGCTATCCACCCTGGCCACGCGCCCGCGTATCGACATTGCCTACGGCGGCTCGTGCACGGCCGGCAAGCGCGAAGACTTCGACGCCTATCACCAGGTGCTGGATTGGGCGGTGCAACGTGGGCTGCGCCTGCCCGACGGGGTGACGCTGTACCTGCAATACGGCACGACAGCCGTGCGCGATTACTGCGTGGCGCAAGGGTATGACCGCACCTTCGCGGCCGTGGGCGCGCGCATCCTGCAACCGTCGTGTGGAGCCTGTGCCAACTGCGGGCCGGGATCCTCCACCGACGCCGGCCAGGTGACGATCAGCGCCATCAACCGCAACTTTCCCGGCCGTTCGGGGCCGGGCAGCGTGTGGCTGGGCAGTCCGCCCACCGTGATGGCCAGCGCGCTGGCGGGTTCGCTGATGTCGTTCGCTGAATTGCAGGCCCGCCACCCGGGCTGATCGCGCATCGCTTCCGCTGCATCCGGCTGGCGCCAAGCGTCTTTGACTTGCGCCGGCCGGATGCCTTGTCGCATCCGCCTTAGGGTTGCTACCAGTGCGGCGCCCGTGAAGCCCAGCTTAATAAATCCTAAATTGGCAGCCGCGCGGCGCTGCGTCAGAGTGCGCAACAGAGAAAACGGCCGTCAGATGCCGTCCTGGCCGGCGAACCGATCCGCCGCGCCATCAACCCCGCACAGCAAAACCGTATTGAAAAAACCCGGGACACACCGGGCGGCTTGCTATCGACCGTTGCCACGTGGCGGCGGTCATCCCTGTTGGTCCGAGGAGACGACAATGAGCAAGAGCTGGAAGAGGTTTGCAGGTGCGCTTGGGGCAATGGCGATGATGGCGGGCGCGCAGGCCGCTGACGCGCCGCCCGACGTCAAGCTGATGCAGTTGTCCGTGGGCAAGATCGAGCTGGACAAAGGCTTCATGACCGCCATGGTCGATGTGGGCACCAAGATCAAGATCCCCGTGCCCGCCTATGTGATCCAGCACCCGCGCGGGTTGGTCTTGTTTGACACCGGCATGAACCAGGCTACCGCCGATGGCAACTGCGCCAACTATTGGGGCCAGGGCTTGTGCGGCGCCTTCAATTCCATCCAGGGCCGCGACGAAGTCATCGACCGCCAGTTGAAGGCCGCGGGCTTTGATGTCAGCGACGTGAAGTACGTGGTGTATTCGCACTTCCACCTGGACCACGCCGGCAACATCAAGATGTTCCCCAAGGCCAAGCACGTGGTGCAAAAGGCCGAGCTGCGCGCCGCCTGGTGGCCCGAGAAATTCCAGCGCGCCGCCTATGTCATGAAAGACTTCGACACCACGCGCGACTACGACTTCATCCAGGTGGAAGGCGACTTCGACCTGTTCGGCGACGGCACCATCGTGCTGCTGGACACCAAGGGCCACACGCAGGGGCATCAGTCCTTGCAGGTGAAACTGAAGAACACCGGCACGGTGCTGCTGGCGGCGGACGCGATCTACACGGCTGAGAACGAGGCGGGCGTGATCCCCGGCATTACCTGGAACACCGCGGCGTCGATGCAGGCGATTGACCGGCTCAAGCAGATCCGCGACGCGCGCCAGGGGCAGCTTTGGTATAGCCACGACGCCGAGCAGCACGCGCAGAACGCCAAGACCAAAGTCTTTGACTAAGGCATAGGCCCGACGACCTCGCGCCAACCCCCCGCCCACCCCCCGATACACCGACCCAAGGCGTTCCATGCAGCCGGCTGTTGCTTTGCATCAGGTCTGCAAGTCGTTCGGACCCCGCCAGGTCCTGCATTCCCTGAGCCTGTCCGTAGCGCCCGGGGAAATCGTGGGCCTGTTGGGGCCGAACGGCAGCGGCAAGACCACCACCCTGCGCCTGATGGCGGGGTTCTACACGCCGGATAGCGGCCGCGTCACGGTTCGAGGGCAGGAACCCGCCCCAGGCCGGGGCAATGCCGACATCGGCTACCTGCCCGAACGCGCGCCGCTGTACGACGCGCTGACGGTCATGCAATACCTGGAGTTTGGCGCGGGCGTGAAGGGGGCGGGGGGGGCGCGCGCGCGCCGCCAGGCCATTGAACGCGCCATTGACGGCTTCGATTTGCAAGCCGTTGCCGGCAGCGCCATCGGCCGCCTGTCCAAGGGCCAGCGGCAACGGGTAGGGCTGGCGCAAGCGGTGCTGAATGATCCGCCCGTGCTGTTGTTGGACGAAGCCACCAACGGCCTGGACCCGGTGCAGATCGTGGAAGCGCGCGCCATGATCCGCCGCTGCGCCGAAGGGCGCGCGGTGGTGTTCAGCAGCCATCTCATGCAAGAGGTGGAGGCCTTGTGCACCCGCATCGTCATCCTGCGCCAAGGCCACCTGGTGGAAGATGCGGCCTTGGGCCAGGCGCAGTCGGCGCTGCAATTGCAACTGGCCTTGCCCACGTCGGGCCACGCGGCCTTGCATGCCGCCTTGTCGACCTGCGCGGGCGTGCACGCGGTGGACGCCATGGTGCTGGACGCCGCGTTGAGCAAGTGGCGCATCAGTTGGAACACCGCTAGTAGTGGCGAAGCGCCAGGCGCCGTGTGCGATCAGGTGCTGCGCATCGTGCTGGCGCATGCCCAGGTGCGCGCCGTGCTGTCCTTGCACGACGCCGTCGAAACCCGCCTGCTGGCGGCGTTGGCGCCGAATGATCCGGTGTTATGGGACCCGGTCTTGCGGAGGCGCGCATGAAGGGCTTTCTTGCCTTGTACCGAAAAGAGCTGCGCACCGACTTCGGCTCGCCCGTGGCGCTGGTGGTGGTGGCCGTGTTCTGGGCGCTGTCGGGCTACCTGTTCAGCTTCAATCTGTTCTTCGTCAGCACCGGCCAAATGGTCACGGCGTTTCACAACATGACGATCTTGCTGATCCTGGTGATGCCCTTGGTCAGCATGCGTGCGTTTGCGGAAGAGGCGCGGCAGGGCACGTTGGAATTGTTGCTGACCTTGCCCTTGTCGGACGCCACGCTGGTGGCGGCCAAGTACGCGGCGGGGCTGACCGTATTGGCCTTGATGCTGGCGGGTACGACCGCCGCCGTGCTGCCGCTGGCCTGGTACGGGCAGCCTGACTACGGCCCCATCGTGGGCGGTTACATCGGCGTATTCCTGTACGGCGCGTTGTTTTTGGCGATAGGCATTGCCGTGTCCAGCGCCTGCTCGAACCAGATCGTGGCGGCCAGCGCCACCTGGGGCATCCTGGTGTTGCTGTGGTTCATGGACTACCCGGCCGCGCTGGATGCGTTCCCGGCCTTGTCGCCGTTCTTCCAGGCGCTGTCCTTGTCGGCGCAGCACGTGGACTTTATCCGTGGCGTGCTGCCCGGGCCTGCCACGGTGACGCTGGCCAGCGTGGCGGTGCTGGCGTTGATGATCGCGGCCGTCAACCTGAAGCGCTGGAGGCTGCGATGAACGGCCACCTCGGCTTGCGCCGCGCGGGCAGACGGCTGGGGCTATGGCTGCCCGTGCTGGCGGTCGCGGCCTTGCTGCTGGCGCTGAACCTGTGGGCATCCCGCAGTCTGGGTCGTTGGGATCTGACGGCGCAGCGGCTCTACAGCCTGTCGCCCGAAAGCCTGGACGTGGCGCGCCAGATCAAGCAGCCGGTGGACGTGACCTGGTTCTATGACCTGCGCAACAAAAGCATGGTGGATGCGCTGGAACTGCTGCGCCAGTACGAGCACGCCAACCCGCTGATCCGCGTGCGCGGCGTGGACCCGGCGCTGCGCCCGGCCGCGGCGCGCGAAGCCGGCATCCAGTTCGCGGGCAGCGCGGTGCTGGCCGCCGACAGCCGCAAGATGACGATCAACGGCGGCACTGAAACCGACTTCACCAACGCGCTGATCCGCATCAACCAGCAGGGCGCGCAGACGGTGTGCTTCACGCAAGGGCATCGTGAAGCCATGCTGGACAGCCTGACGTCGCTGGACGATCTGGAAGACCACGGCGACGACGAAAACCTGGTGGCGCGCGTTGAAGTGCATGAGCAGCACGGCTTGGCGATGGCGCGCAATGCCTTGCAAACGCTGGGTTTTGGCACCCGCGCCGTGAACGCGGGTAGCCTCGCGCAAGTGCTGCCGGCGTGCGCCGTGGTGGTTGCCGCCGGCCCGCGTACGCCCTTCGGCGCGGACGACACGCAGGCGCTGCGCCGCTGGACGGCGGACGGCGGCAAGACCTTGCTGCTGCTGGAACCCGACACGCAGCACGGCCTGGATGCCTTGCTGGCCGACTTCGGCATTGCACGGCCGGCGGGCGCGCTGGCGGACCCGGCCAGCCACTACCGCAACGACGCCGGCAGCCCCGCCGTCAGCGACTACACCCGCCACAAGATGACGCGCGGTTTGCCCTTGAGCTTCTTTCCCGGCGCGGCCGTGCTGGAGCCCGCGGGCGACAGTCTGCCCCCGGGCGTGCCCGTGATTCCCTTGGCGCAGACGTCCGCCCAGGCACATCTGCCGGGTCAAGCCGGCACGCGCCACACCTTGATGGCGCGGGCCACGCGCAACGCGCAGACGGCCAGCGTGGATGGATCGGCGCGGCCCACCTTGCTGGTGGCGGGCGATAGCGACTTTGCGACCAACCGCCATTTCGCCACCCTGGGCAACGGCGCGCTCTTCACCAGCGCCGTTACGCTGCTGGCCGGAGAAGATGCCTTGCTGACGATCCGCCCGCGTCATTACGAAAACCGCCGCGTCGAACTCAGCAACCGCCAGATGCGCACGGTGTTCTGGACCAGCACCGTCGTCTTGCCGCTGCTGGCGTTGATGACGGGGTTGTTGCTGTGGTGGAGACGGCGGTGAACGCCGCGCGCCTTTCCCAGGGACGTCGCATCGCATGGCCGATGTTGCTGGCGGCCGGGGTGGTGTTGTCGGCGTGGCAGTGGCACGAAGCCATGGAGTCGCCCGCCACGCACAGCGGCCACACGCATCTGCATGACGATAGCGGCAAGCCCGCGCGTTTGTATGCCTGGAAAGCCGAGCAAGCAGCACGCGTTACTTTGCTGATCCCTGCGCAGATGCAGACATCGACCCAGACATCGACCCAGACATCGACGCAGACATCGAAGGTGCAGGTGCCGGAGCAGACCCAGACATCGGCGCAGACGTTGATGCTGCAACGCGGCGCGCAAGGCTGGCACGCAACCCCCGCCGTCGCCAACTTCGACGTCGCCGACTTCCTGACTTTGTTTTCGCACGCCCGCAGCGACCGCATCCTGACCCCGCATGCCGACGAATCCTATGGCTTGAACCCACCCGCGCTGCGCATCGCCATCGACGACGCCCACGGCGTCGCGCTGGCCCGCATGGACGTGGGCGCGCTTACGCCGGATGGCCTAGGCCGTTATGTGCGATTGCCCAACGAACCGCACCTGCGCATCATCCCCAATTACCAGACGCGGGCGCCCTTGGCCGCGACGATGCAGGTAAACCCGTAGACGGTAAACACGCCCGCCACTGCCACTCTATCGCTTGTGAAACCCGGCTTGCGCAAAGATAAATAGGCGCTGAAAACGCGCCTCCCTATACTTCTTTTCCACATCGGACGACTACGAAAAGCGGTTGTGGCCTGCGATCGGACCCGTCCATATAAACGCCTTCCGGCCTGTTCCGATTCGTATCGGCAGCGGGCACGGCAAGGTCCATAACGAGACAAGGGCGCGCCATGCGCGTCCCGGGCAACATGCCCGTACCGCCGTGCAGGGGACGCACGTTGCCAAGGCAACGCATCGCCCGCGCGGCAGGTGCTTAGCGGATTGGGAGAAGACGCTTGACCTTGGATCTACTGCCTCTCGCCTTGGTGGATGGCGTGGCGTACGCCAGTCTGCTGTTCCTGGTGTCGATGGGACTAACCCTGGTGTTCGGCGTGATGGGCATCTTGAATGTCGCCCACGGCGCCTTCTATGCCTTCGGTGGCTACGCCGCGGCCAGTCTCGTCATGTTCCTGGCGCCCAAGACCGACTCCCCCTTCCTGCTGTTCGCCGCCTTGTTCGTGGCCGCCATCGCGGTGGGCCTGGCCTTGGGCAGCATCATGGAATTCGTGCTGATCCGCCGCGCGCAAAACTACGACCCCATCCTGAAACTGCTGATCACCTTCGGCGGCTTCCTGATGCTGGAAGACATACAGCGCCTGCTGTGGGGCGCGCAGCCCTACAGCGCCAGCGAAGTCGTCAACCGCCTGGGCAATATCGAAATCGGCGACATCACCTACACCACCTACCAACTGGTGGTGGTGCCGGTGACCGCCGTGCTGGCCTACGTGTGCCTGGAGTTCTTCCTGCGCCACACCAAGCTGGGCAAGCAGACGGTGGCCACCACGCACAACCGTGAAGTGGCCACGTCGCTGGGCATCAACGCCAAGAAGATCGGCTACGTCACCTTCGTGATCGCCACCATCCTGGGTGCCCTGGGCGGCGCGATGGCCGCGCCCACCACGTCGCTGGTGCCCGGCGCCGGTACCGACATGACGGTGCTGTCGTTCGCCGTGGTGGCCACGGCGGGCCTGGGGCAGATTACCGGCGCGCTGATCGCCGCATTGCTGATCGGCATCATGCGTTCCATTGCCGTCTACGCCGCGCCCGAACTGGAAGTGGCGGTGCCGTACATCATCATGGTGCTGGTGCTGATCATCCGGCCGCATGGCTTGTTCACCGTCGCCCAAGCCCGGAGGATCTGATGAAAGTCGTCGTACTCAGCCTCGTGGCCGCGCTGGCCACGCTGTTCCTTGGCTACACCTATTCGTGGACCATCACGCCGATCGTCATCGGCCTGACCTACGCCATTGCCGCACTGGGCGTGTCGGTGATGGCCCGCGCCGGCCAGATCTCGTTCGGCCACGCCATGTATTCCTGCATCTCGGCCTACACCGTGGCCTTCCTGGCGCGCGCCATGCCGGGCGCCGATGCGCTGGTGCTGATACTGGCCGGTGTCGTGGCCAGCTTCCTGGCTGCCGTGGTGGTCGGCCTGTTCGTGGTGCGCTACCGCGGCATCTTCTTCGGCATGTTGAACCTGGCGCTGAGCATGGTGCTGTTCGCGCTGCTGGGCAAGCTCTACACCCTGACGGGCGGCTCGGACGGCATGCGCATCGTGCGCCCCGCCATTGCCGGTGTGCTGATGGAGCGCGAATCGTTCGAACGTGCCTTGCTGGTGCTGACGCTGGTCTTGTCGTTGGTGCTGGCCTGGTGGGTGCAGCGCTACTTCCGGTCGGGCAGCGGCCAGGCGCTGGCGGCCATCAAGACGAACGAAACGCGCATTGAATATCTGGGGTTTTCCGCCTACTTCATCATGTGGAAGGGCTACCTGCTGTCCGCCGTCGTGGTGGGGTTTTCGGGCGCGATCCTGGCGTTGATGCAGGGCCTGGTCACGCCGGAAATCGGATCGTGGCTGCGGTCGGGCGAATTCGTGTTCATCACGATTCTGGGTGGGGCAGGGCATGCCGCCGGAGCCTTCCTGGGCGCAGTGGGCTTTGAAACCGTGAAGCTGGTGTCGGCCGCGTACTTCCCCGGCCTGTGGCAGTTCTTGCTGGGCCTGACGCTGATCCTGGTGATCTTCATGTTCCCCACCGGCTTTGTCGGCCAGATCATGCAGCGCATCGCCAGGCAAAAGCGCGACGAAGCCCGGGCCCGCGCCAACGCCATCTCGCAGGCGCGTATTCAAGCCGCGACGCAAGCGCCGGCCAGGAACTGATGATGAAACCCCTTATTCAAACCACTGACCTGCATCTGTCCTTCGGCGGCGTGATCGCGGCCGACAACATCAACTTTGAATTGCATGAAGGCGAACGCCTGGCCGTCATCGGCCAGAACGGCGCGGGCAAGACCACCTTCATCAACATCTGCACCGGCTACCTGGCGCCCTCCAAAGGCAAGGTGTATTTCGACGGGCGCGACGTTACGGCGATGGCCCCGCGCAAGATCGTGCGCCTGGGGTTGGGCCGTTCGTTCCAGTTGCCGCAGTTGTTTACCGAGCACACCGTGCGCCAGTGCGTGCAGATTGCCGCCGCGCGCCGCAACAAGGAACTGAGCTGGTTTCGCTCGTTGGAAAGCACCATCGACGAGAAGGAAGTGGACGCCCCGCTGGACCTGGTGGGCCTATTGCCCGAAGCCGACGAAGCGTCCATTGAACTGCCCGAAGGCAAGCGCAAGCTGCTGGACGTGGCGATGGCGCTGGCCTTGCGCCCCAAGCTGCTGATCATGGACGAGCCCACCAGCGGCGTGGCGTCCGAAGACAAATTCGCCTTGATGGAAACCGTGATGCATGCGCTGGACGAACGCCGCGTGACCAGTTGGTTTGTCGAGCATGACGTGGACATCGTGTCGCGCTACGCCACGCGGGTGGCGGCCTGGATCTCGGGCAAGGTGGCGGCCGACGGCACGCCGGACGAAGTCCTGAACAACCCGCAGATCAAAAGCGAAGTGCTGGGGGCCTGAGCCATGCTGAACCTATCCGACATCAACGTAGACCTGGCAGGCAACCGCATCCTGCGCGACGTCAGCGCCAGCTTCGACGCGTCCAAGACCATCGGCATCGTTGGCCGCAACGGCGCGGGCAAGACCACGCTGCTGCGCACCATCATGGGCCTGACCAAGATCAAGTCCGGCAAGATCATGTTTGACGGCGCCGACCTCAGTGCCATGCCTGGCCACAAGCGCGCCGCGCTGAAAGTGGGCTACGCGCCGGAAGACCGCGTGATCTTCCCGACCATGACCGTGCAGGAAAACCTGAACCTGCCTTGCGAGGTGCAAGGCCAGTCCAAGACAGACATCGCGGCCCGCATCCAGACCGTGCTGAAGGTGGTGCCGCAACTGGAACCCATGCTGGGCCGCTCGGGCTCGGCCTTGTCGGGCGGCCAGGGAAAGATGGTGGCGCTGGCGCGCGCCATCATGGTCGGCACCCGCTTGCTGATGCTGGACGAACCGTTTCAGGGCCTGGCCCCAAAGCTGGCGCGCGACTACACCGAAGCGCTGGAACGCCTGAAGGAATTGCAGCCGGAGTTGTGCGTGGTCATCACCGAATCCAACGTGAAGCTGCTGGGCGGCATCCCTGACCAGATCTGGACGATCGAGCGCGGCTCGATCACCTTGAATTGACTACCGGAGACATTGCATGACGCAGATGATTATCAACGGCCGCCAGGTCGACGCGCACGACGGGCGCACTATCGACGTGGTGTCGCCCGTGGATGGCGAGGTGTTCACCACCATTCCGCGCGGCCAGCAGGCTGACGTCGATGCCGCCGTGCAGGCCGCGCGCGCCGCGTTGGAGGGCGACTGGGGCCGCATGACGGCGCTGGAACGTGGCCGTCTGATGCTGCGCCTTGGTGAATCGGTATTGGCGCACCACGAAGAACTGGCGCAACTGGAATCGCGCGACACCGGCAAGCCCATGTCCACCGCGCGCGGCGATATCACCGTGCTGGCCCGCTACTTCGAGTTCTACGGCGGCGCGGCCGACAAGGTGCACGGCCAGACCATACCTTTCCAGAAGGACTATTCCGTCCAGTTGATTCGCGAGCCGCTGGGCGTGACGGCTCACATCATTCCGTGGAACTACCCGGCGCAGATGTTTGGCCGCAGCGTGGCGCCGGCCCTGGCCATGGGCAACGCCAGCGTGGTCAAGCCGGCTGAAGACGCCTGCCTGTCCATCATCCGCGTGGCCGAACTGGCCTTGGAAGTGGGCTTTCCGGCCGGCGCGCTGAACATCGTGACGGGCTTGGGCGAAGAGGCGGGCGCCAGCCTGTCTCGTCATGCCGACATCAACTTCATCACCTTCACCGGGTCGAACGAAGTGGGCGTGCTGATCCAGCAGGCGGCCGCCGTCAACGCCGTCAAGTGCGTGCTGGAACTGGGTGGCAAGTCGGCGCACATCGTGTTCGATGACGCCAATTACAAGCTGGCCATTCCCGCCATCGTGAAGGGCATCGTCCACAACACGGGCCAGACCTGCACGGCGGGCAGCCGTCTGCTGGTGCAGCGCGGCGTCTACGCCGACTTCATGAAGGCGCTGGCCGAAGAGTTTTCCAAGGTACGCGCCGGCACGCCCGACATGGACCTGACCTGCGGCCCCGTCGTCAACAAGGCGCAGTTTGAGCGCGTGAACCGCTACATCGCCAAGGGCCTGGCCGACGGCCTGACCGTGGCGGCCGAAGGCGGCATTGCCGACGGCGTGCCCGCGGGCGGCTTCTTCGTGAAGCCGACGCTGTTCTCCGCGCCCTCGCATGACAGCACCTTGCTGACCGAAGAGATCTTCGGGCCGGTACTGGTGGCGCTGCCCTTTGACACCGAAGCCGACGCCATCCGGCTGGCCAACGCCACCGACTACGGCCTGCTGGGCGCGGTCTGGACCGAGAACGGCGGACGCCAGCAGCGCGTGGCGCGCGGCATCAAGTGCGGCCAGGTCTACATCAACGGCTTTGGCGCGGGCGGCGGCGTGGAACTGCCGTTTGGTGGCGTCAAGAAAAGCGGCCACGGGCGCGAGAAGGGCTTTATCGCCCTGGAAGAAATGAGCACCACGAAAACGTTGATCCAGTTCTACGGCGAATGATCGCCACGCCATCTACGGAGTCCAGTCATGAGTCAGTTGCAGGGTAAGGTCGCCATCGTTACGGGTGGGGGTAGTGGTTTCGGCGAAGGCATCGTCAAGCTGTACGCGAAGGAAGGCGCCAAGGTCGTCATTGCCGACATCAACAAGGAAGCCGCCGACCGCGTGGCCGGTGAAGTAGGCGCGGCCGCGCTGGCCGTGAAGGCCGACGTGTCCAGCCGTGCCGACATCGACAACGTGGTGCGTGTGTGCCTGGAGCAATTCGGGTCGGTCGACATCGTGGTCAACAACGCCGCCATCACCCACAAGAACCAGCCGATGCTGGACGTGGACGAGGCCATGTTTGACCGCATGTTCGAGATCAACGTGAAGTCCATCTATCACATGGCGCAGGCCGTGGTGCCCGTGATGCGCAAGCAAAAGCGCGGCGTGATTCTCAACGTGGGGTCGACTGCCGGCATCCGCCCGCGCCCCGGCCTCAGTTGGTACAACGCGTCCAAGGGCGCGGTGAACGTGCTGTCCAAATCGATGGCCGTGGAACTGGGCCCCGACGGTATTCGTGTCAACGCGATTTGCCCGGTGATGGGCATCACCGGCATGTTCGAACTGTTCATGGGCTTGCCCGACACGCCCGAAAACCGCGCCAAGTTCGTGTCCACCATTCCGCTGGGCCGCTTCTGCCAACCCTCGGACGTGGCGGCGGCGGCGTTGTTCTTGGCCAGCGACGCGGCGGAATTCATCACCGGCGTGGAGTTCCCCGTGGACGGTGGACGCACGGTGTAAGGCTGTGATCGGGCCGGAGCCTGCCGGCCGGTTTCCGGTCGGCATTGCTACTGGTCCGTATTGCTTTCGGTCCGCATCGCTTCTAGCCCGTATTGCTTCTACTTGGATGTCAGCGCATGAAAATCAAAGCGGCGTTGTTGCGTAACGTAGGGGTGCAAGGTCCTTACGCCCAGACCCGGCCATTGGCCATCACCGAGGTCGAACTGGACCCGCCCGGCGCGGGCGAAGTGCTGGTGCGCATCAAGGCGGCCGGCCTCTGCCATTCCGACTTGTCTGTCATCAACGGCGACCGCCCGCGTGGCGTGCCGATCGTGCTTGGGCATGAGTCATCGGGCGAAGTGGTCGAGACCGGCCCCGGCGTTACCGACCTGAAACCCGGTGATCACGTGGCCATGGTGTTCGTGCCCAGTTGCGGCTGCTGCAACCCCTGCATGGAAGGCCGCCCCGCGCTATGCGAACCCGGCGCCGCCGCCAACACGCAAGGCACGTTGCTGGGCGGCGACCGCCGCCTGCACATTGGCGACGAATATTTGAACCACCACACGGGCGTGTCCTGCTTCGCGGAATACGCCGTGGTGTCGCGTCGGTCTTGCGTAAAGGTCAACGTTGAACTCAGCCACCGTGAAGCCGCGCTGTTCGGCTGCGCCGTGCTGACGGGTGCCGGCGCGGTGCTGAACCGGGCGCGTATCAAGGCGGGCGACACCGCCGCCATCGTCGGGCTGGGCGGCGTGGGCCTGTCGGCCTTGCTGGCCGCTGTGGCGGCCGGCGCGCGCCGCGTCGTTGCCGTCGATCTCAGCGACGAAAAACTCGCCCTGGCCAAAGAGCTGGGCGCGACCCACGTGGTCAACCCCAAGCAGGTCAAGACCGACGACGACCTGTTCGACCTGGCCGGTGGCCGCGTGGATTACGGCTTTGACATGGCGGGCGCCGTGCCCGCGTTCGAGACCGCCTACAAGCTCACCCGGCGCGGCGGCGCCACCGTGACGTCGGGCCTGCCCAACCCCAAGCTCAGCTTCCCGCTGTCGCTCTCGCAGATGGTGGGCGAAGAGCGCGACATACGCGGCAGTTACCTGGGGTCGGGCGTACCCGCCATCGACATCAGCCGCTACATCGACCTGTACAAAACCGGCCAGTTGCCGGTGGACCGGATGATGGGCAAATCGTTTTCGCTGGACCAGATCAACGAGGGGTTCGATCACCTCGCCACCGGCGGCAGCCTGCGCGACGCCATCGTTTTCTAAGGGCATAGACCCGACTACAACACTGGAGACAAGACCATGAAAACCTCAAGACTCGCCGCCCTGTTAGGCGCCACGTTGCTGACCGGCTTCGCGGCCCTGGCCGGCGCCGCCGACAAGCCCAAGGAACTGAACATCGGCATCTCGACCTTCCTGTCGGGCTCGGCCTCGGTATTCGGCGTGCCCGCCCGCGACGCGGCCGAAATCCTCATCCAGGACATCAACGCCGCAGGCGGCATCGACGGCGTGAAGCTCGTGCCCAGCTACATCGACGAAGGCGGCGGCGGTGAGAAACTGCTGTCTGAATATCGCCGCCTGGCCGAAGGCGGCACCCGCGTGATGCTGTCCGCCATTTCCAGCGGCCACTGCAACATCGTGGCCCCCGTCGCCGAAGACCTGAAAGTGCTGAACGTGATGTGGGACTGCGGCACGGAAAAAGCCCTGGAAGGCAAGAAGTACAAGTACGTGGTGCGTACCCAAGCCAACGCCACCACCGAAATGGTCGCCCAGGTGCTGTACCTGATGAAGGTCAAGCCCGACTTCAAGACTATCGCCATCGTCAACCAGGACTACGCCTGGGGCCGCGATTCGCGTGACATCTTCCTGGCCGCGCTGAAGAAGTTCAAGCCCGACGTGAAGGTCGTGGCCGAGATGTTCCCCAAGTTCGGCGCCGCCGACTTCTCCACCGAAATCAGCCGCTTGCAAGCCCTGCGCCCCGACGTCATCGTGTCCACTTCGTGGGGCGGCGACCTGGACAACTTCGTGCGCCAGGCCTCGCAACGCAACCTGTTCAAGAACTCCACTTTCGTGCTGTCCCTGGCTGAAAGCTCGCTGGAACGCCTGGGCAACGCCTTGCCCGAAGGCGTCTACGTCGGCGCGCGCGGCGACCACTACTTCCTGCACCCGGAAACCAAGGACGACCCGCAGCACCAGGCTTTCGTGAAGAAGTTCCACGACAAGACGGGCGCATATCCGATCTATTCGGTCTACCACATGGTGCAGGCGGTGCAAGGCTTGAAAGCCGGCTACGAAAAAGCCATCAAGGACAACGGCGGCGCTTGGCCCACCGTGGAACAAGTGGCCGCCGCCATGCACGACGTGAACTTCAAAGGCTACGGCCGCGAAGTCAAAATGCACCGCGCCGACGGCCAAGCCCTGGAAGCGCAGTTGTTCGGCGTGACCAAGAAGAGCGACAAGTACCCGTTCAAGGTACTGGCCGACATCACCATCGTGCCGGCCGAACTGGTCACCCCGGGCGTCGAAGACACGTCGATGGGCTGGATTGAAAAGAGCCTGACCCCGGACGTGCTGAAAAGCGACCAGATCAAGGTGTATTCGAACTGAGCAAGCTGTGTTGTGTGTGCAGGGACTCCCCGACGAGAAATCGTCGGGTTTTTTTTGTGTGGCGGGACCTTGGGCGAAGCTGGTCGCGCGAACCTGATGCCCGAGAGCCCGAAAATTATTTTCTGACGGCCCCTAAACTGAACTTCGGCTGGAAGGATAACTTTGGTATGTAGCGGCGCGAAAGGCGCGCCGCCAAACTTCCTTTGTTGATCCATGTCCCGCGAAATTCAATGGTTGTGGCCCACTCCGATCATGCATTACAACCTGCGCGAAACCGGGCAGGTTGGGACGGGTCTGCATGAGGCACTGCAAGCCTACTCAGAACAGAATCAAAGCCGCCTGCTGAATGACGAAAAACGGTCGGCCACGCTTGAAACCTTGTATACCCGCTACGACACGGGAATCTTCAAGCGGACGCGCAATCCTCATCTGAAAGCTATCCGCCAGCTATTGTTGGCCGAATGCGACCACTACGCTTCGGAAGTCTATGGTGAGCAAATTCACCAGGCCGATCGGCATCACACCATGTGGTTTGTCGTGCAGAGGTCGGGTCAAGCCAAGGATGCCGTTCACGCACACTATCACGAAGGGTCCGATCTGGCTTTTGTCTACTACCTGACGATGCCGAAGGACGGTAGCGGTCAATTGGTGCTCATGGATCCGCGCGGGACCATTGGTCGAGGGGGGTTTGTTGTCCCCCGACATGCCTTAGTAAAAATCATTCAGCCTCGCGAAGGCGATCTCATTTTGTTTCCCAGGTACCTCATGCACTACACCACGCCAAATACCGATAATGTAACAAGGCGGGTAATCGCAGGTAGTGTGAAGTACGAGAGATCAGTCTAAGTCCCCGAAAAAATAAGATTTTTCCTATATTCATCGACCCAAGGTAAAGTTTCAATTGAAACAATATGACGTTACTAGTTTCGTATTGTGATTTTATTGCGGTGCCCTTAAACTCCGCCGCATCTTAGGCAAACCCCGTTTCTGGCCTTCTGTTCGGCGGCTTTTATGTATTACCTGTTTCGCCCAATCAAACACCTGCACCCCATTCGTGAATGGGCGCTTGCACGTGGGGCCGAAATGTTGATCGCGCCCGAAACGTTCGAAATGACCATTCGCCTGAACGGACGTCGGGTTGTGTTGATACCGCGCTTCGTCCGTGACTACGAAGGCAGGACGATCTATCAGCGAGATTTCACGGGTGACGGAGATTTCATCGGCTGGATGCCCTATCCGGTGAAATCCTGGCCATTGTCCACAGACAAGACGCTATTCAAAGACTATGCCTTGGCTAATGGCCTGCGCGTTACTGCCAGCTGGACTTCTGGTCCGCCTTTGACTCCGGACTACATCATCAAGCCCGCTATCGGTTCTTTTGGCGTGGGCATCCGCGGTCCGTTTGGGCCGCTAGCTCCACTAAGTGATGACATCGCAATACAGGAAGGGAACTTCTGCGAACAGTTCATCCGAGGTCGAAGTGCTAAAGCGTGGTTTTGGAATGGTGAGCCTGTCGCGCTGGAAGTGTTGTCGCCGCCGGAAATCACCGGAGACGGGCGGCGGACCTTGCGTGAAATTGCCACTCAGCCCCGAGGCAATTTTGACCTGACCATGAATCTTGATGAGTCGGCACAGATCCTGGCTTGGCAAGGCTATAGCCTTGACGAAGTACTGCCGGAAGGTGTCCGCGCGATGCTCGACTTTCGGTACTTGACGCCTCACGACCGCGTGACGCTCAAGAATCGAGACGTATGGCACCAAATGCCCCCCGACGTGGCTGCACAATTTTGCTACGCCGGTCCCCTGCTTTATCGCGGAATTCCGGAGGCTGTACGTAAAAATTCGGTTTTCACGCTGGATGCTGTTATTGACGAAAACGACCAAGTTTGGTTATTGGAAATGAACAGCCATCCCATGATCCACCCAAACGTGTACCCAGCCATGCTGGGGTCTATGTTTGGCGACGACGCAGTTGCTATGGACGAGATCGAAGACGGCATGGTTGCTGGGGGCGCGCATGCGGCCTGACCTCGCAATTCAGTTGATGAGCGATTTGTTTTGGACCGGACTTTTGATCTGCGCGCCAGTTTTACTGCTGACACTCGCTGTTGGCGTTGCAATCAGCATCCTGCAAGTTGTGACTCAGGTGCAGGAAATGTCGCTGACATTCATTCCGAAGATCGTAGCCGCGGTGTTGGCGATGGTGATGTTCGGTCCCTGGATGTTGAGGACATTGATGCAATACGCGACGACCCTGCTGCGCGATGTTCCTGGACTGCGCTAACTAATCATGTCCGCCGTCTTCATCCCGACCTTCGCTACCGTCGTTTTGGTGTCGATCCGAATTGGAGCGATGCTGGCGTTCACGCCTGTCTTTACGATGTTTCCGATCCCCACTACGGTTCGAGTACTGCTGGTAGCGATGCTGTCCTTCGCTATTGCTTCGACCCTGCCGGTCACGGCGCTCGCTGCCCCGGTTTCGGTGGGCGAGTTCTTACAAAGCGCCGCTTTGGAGTTTTCATTTGGACTGTTGCTCGCCTGCGGGATCTTTTGCGCATTTTCGGCCATCGCCTTTGCTGGTCGTGCGTTGGACATTCAGATTGGCTTCGGAATCGGTCAGGTTTTCGACCCTGTCAGTCGGGCGCAGGTGCCCATCATCACATCGGTGTTTCTGTACACGAGCGTATTGTTGTTTTTCCTCCTCGACGGACACCATGCGCTGTTGCGCGGTATCGCCTATACGCTGACAGCAGTGCCAGTGGGTGAGTTTTCAGTCCAGGATGTTGATCTGCGCGCTTTGCTGGCCGCTTGGGGAAGCGTATATGCAGCGGGTTTCGTGCTAATCGCGCCGGTGGCTGCAGTGTTGCTACTGGTGGAGCTGGGACTTGGCGTCCTAGCCCGGGGGCTGCCTCAAATGAACGTGTTCGTGATCGCCTTGCCGGTCAAGATCATGGTTGGGCTGTTCGCTTTGTCGATCTGGGCGCGGTTCATGCCGACCGGGATCTCTCGGGCTTTTCGGTTGACGTCCGACGTGTGGAATGGGGCGGTGCGCTAATGCAGGAATTCGATAAAAGCGAAGCCGCGACGCCTTACAAGCTCCAGCAGGCGCGTCGAAAGGGTTCCGTCGCTCGTAGCCCCGACCTCACCAGTGCCGTAGCTTTGTTGACTGCGGCCGCGGCGCTGTACGCATGGAGCTGGGATGCGCTGCAGGAGTTGGTGGCATTGGGTCGTGCCGCACTGATTCAAGGCTTGAGCATGGACGTTACCGCGACGTCCGTTGTGTCGCTGATCGGGCGCGTTGGTTCGCAAGCGTTAGGCATCATTGCTCCATTCGCGGTGGCGGTGGCGGCAGCTGCGCTGATAGCCAGTTTGGGGCAGACAGGGCTCGTGTGGAGCGCGTTTCCGCTAAAGCCAGATTTGACCCGTATTAACCCAGCGACCGGCCTCAAGCGTTTGTTCTCGATGCGTACCATCTACGACGCTTTCAAAAGTGTCGTCAAAATCACGATACTGGCTTGGGTTCTTTACTTAATCGTGTCAGATTTCCGGTCTGATCTGTACCGGCTGGGCGAACAGACGCCATATGGCGCGCTGCGCATGTTGATCTCGATGTTGGCCTCAATGGCACTGAAACTGGCGTTCGTCGCGCTGCTTTTGGCGCTACTGGATGTGGGCTATACCCGGTTCGAGTTCAGGCGCAAGATGCGTATGAGTCGCCGCGACGTAAAGGACGAGGTAAAGCACCGCGAAGGCGATCCCCGTGTCCGGTCAAGGTTGCGCGGATTGCGGATGGAGATGCTACTGAAGGCGTCATCGGTGCGCCAGGTAGGTAAGGCCGATGTCTTGATCGTCAACCCCACGCACTTGGCTGTCGCCTTGGAATACAAGCGCGGCGAGATGGCCGCACCCGTCATGTTGGCAAAAGGTGCGGGATCGTTGGCCGCTCGGATGCGCGCCGAGGCTACGCGGTGTAGCGTCACAATCGTGCGCAACCCAGTTCTTGCGCGAGCCCTGTACTTCCAGGGCGATATGGGCCAAACCATTCCGACGGCGCTGTATGCGGACGTCGCACGCATCATGGTGTGGCTATTTGCGCAGCGCAATGCACGCGCGGCATTGTCGGGGGCCAAATGAACCGGATCTCGCAATGGTTGGCGAGCAATCGGGACGTCATCATGGTGCTCGTCGTGATGGGGATCCTGATCGTCCTGTTCATGCCCATTCCGCCTTGGGCGTTGGACTTTCTAATCCTGGCGAACTTCAGCTTCGCGTTTTTAATTCTGTTGTTGACTTTCTACATGACGCGGCCGGTCGAATTCTCGACCTTCCCGGCGTTGCTGTTGATCGCAACCCTATTCCGCCTGTCACTGAACGTCGCGGCGACTCGGCTTATCTTGTCGGAAGCCAACGCGGGAAGCGTGATCTCTGCAATTGGTGGTTATGTGGTGGGCGGCAACTACGTAATCGGATTGATCGTTTTCCTGATTCTGATCGTCGTCCAGTTCGTCGTGGTCACCAGCGGCGCGCAGCGTGTTTCCGAAGTGGCTGCGCGGTTCACGTTGGACAGCATGCCGGGTCAACAGATGAGCATCGATGCTGACTTGAACATGGGCTTCATCACGCAGGAACAAGCCCAGACTCGACGCAAGACACTCGAAAAAGAAGCCGCCTTCTACGGCGCGATGGATGGTGCATCGAAGTTCGTCAAGGGCGATGCGATTGCCGGCATTCTTATCATGGCGATCAACATCATCGGCGGCTTGGTCATCGGTGTGATGCAGCTGGGAATTCCCTGGAGCGAAGCGGTCAAGATCTACACGTTGTTGACGATTGGCGACGGGATCGTGACGCAGGTGCCGGCGCTGGTGATTGCCGTGGCGACGGGCATCATCGTTACCCGCTCGGCATCCGACGGCAACTTCAGCCAAGAGGTGGCGCGACAGATCACCTTGTTCCCCAAGACACTCTTCCTTGTTTGCGCCGCCTTGTTCGGGCTGATGGCATTACCTGGCATTCCGGCGCTGCCAGCCTTCGTCTTGGCGATGCTGATGCTGGTCGTGGGTTGGATAGCAAGCCGGGCCATGCGCTCGGCAGCCACCCAAGGCGCCCAGGAAGGAACGGAAGACGGTTTGCCTGTTGCGCCGGCTTCTGGTGACCCTTACGAAGCGCTAAAAGTCGAACCTATCGAGATCCAGGCTGG
Organism: Achromobacter colocynthidis; assembly: GCF_057334535.1. Classification (NCBI taxonomy): domain Bacteria; kingdom Pseudomonadati; phylum Pseudomonadota; class Betaproteobacteria; order Burkholderiales; family Alcaligenaceae; genus Achromobacter; species Achromobacter colocynthidis. The sequence goes on along the minus strand of NZ_JBHFIZ010000037.1, from coordinate 716,330 downwards.
TGCGCACCTATTGCCGTCAGTGCTGGATAACAGCGGCTTCTCTGACCGCGTGTCCGTCTTTCGCAATCAGTATGTGCAGGAAATGGGGCTGGTATTGCCAATCGTCCGTTTCCGCGCGAGCGCCCGCTTGGGTCCGGATGAATACGAGATCCTGGTGTACGGCGTGCCAGTTGCCAAAGGCCAGGCGATGGCCAATCGCTGGCTCGCGATTCACCCGGCTGGAGTCACCAAGACTGTGCGTGGCATCGAGACCCGTGATCCAACCTATGGCTTGCCCGCGGTATGGATCGAAGAGTCAGAGAAGGCGAGTGCCCAACAAGGGCGCTATACGCTCATCGACGGGTTGACCGTACTGATGACTCATTTGACGGAAGTACTACGCCGAGAATCCGCGACGCTGCTGACTCGTTCAGAGACGGACAGGCTACTGGAGCGGATACGCCAGGACCAACCTGGCCTGGTCGAAGAGCTGATCCCAGGGGTGCTGTCCACCACCGAAGTGCAAAAGGTGCTTCAGGCCCTGGTCAGGGAAAAAGTCAGCGTACGTAATCTGGAAGCCATTCTGGAGGTACTTGCCGACGCGGGGAGGCACCAGCGCGATTCCAGTTTGTTGGCCGAACAAGTTCGGCAGCGCCTGGGGCAGGCAATCTGCCGTTCGCTGTCCGGGGACACAAGTACGTTGCATGTCATCACGTTGGATCCGCTAACCGAAGCCCACATCGGCCGTGCGCTCAGGCTTTCATCCGAGACAGGAGCCCGCTTGGCTATCGAGCCAAAGTTCGCTGATCAGTTGATCGGAAACTTGGTTCAGCAGGCGGAAAGAATGATGAAAGCGAATCTGCTGCCGGTCCTGCTGTGCTCGCCCGATCTGCGGCGGCATATGAGGATGCTGACAGAGCGCGTGTTGCCGCACCTGCGCGTGTTGTCGATGTCCGAAGTACCCAACAGCATCGACCTCAAGGCGTTTTCGGCGGTGTCCGTCGCTGCACTGCAAGACGTGGCGGCCTGATGCCTACGCCCACCGCCAAAAGTGACCGATCAAGGAGTGAGTCGTGGAAATAATGAACGTCATCGCGCAAGGTATGGCAATCGACCAGACGCGACTTAACGCGATCGCGGTGAATCTGGCCAACGTGCGTACGCCCGCCTATAAGCGGGAAATGGTTGCAGGCATTGGTTTTGAGGCGCAGATGAATGCACTCGAACGCCCCGCGCCCGTGGCGGAAACGCGCGCCACGGCTTCATCAACCTATTCGGATATGCGGCCCGGGGCCGTGCAGTACACAGGGCGCCCCTTTGATGTTGCGCTAACTGGAAACAATGTATTCCTGGAACTGTCCCGCGACGGCAAGACGCTGTACGGGCGGCAAGGCGCTATGCACACAGACAGCCAGGGCCGGCTGGTAACGGCGCAGGGCGACTTGGTGATGGGAGTGGGGGGGGAAATCCGCGTGGTCTCGACGTCACCCCGAATCGACCATCTGGGCAACGTTTATGACCAGGGCCGTTTCGTCGACAAGTTAAGCATGGCCTCGTTCGATGAGCCGGAAAAAATGACGCGATTGGGCGGCGGCGTCTACGGTGCGGAGAACCAGCGCGCACAGCCGGCGCAGGATGGCGCCTTCTCCGTGCTGCAAGGGTACCTGGAAGGTTCGAACGTCGATCCCGCGCATGAAATGGTGGGAACTATTGACGTCATGCGTCATTTCGAAAGCCTGCAGAAGACTGCGCAAGTCGTAGATGAAATGACGGGGCGCGCCGTGCAAAAACTAGGTGAATTCTAAGGAGTCTGGCAATGATTGATTCACTATATATCGGTGCAACTGGCATGCATGCGCAACAGGCTGGCGTCGACGTGGTCGCGCAAAATTTGGCCAACATGAACACGACAGGCTACAAAAAGTCCTACGTCGTGTTCGAAGACATGATGACCCGCGCCGCAGCGGAAGGCTTGCCGGCCGGCATACTCGGAATGGATCCTGCGTCGAACATGGGATTGGGGGTGGCAATTTCGCGCAATGCGAAGTCCTTTTCGGCAGGAGAAGTTAAGCCGACCGGCCAGCCCTTGGATTTGGCGATTCGGGGCGATGGATTGTTGGAAGTGGCAATGCCGGATGGCAGCGTCGCTTATACCCGCGGCGGCACATTGAAAGTCGATCAGGACGGGTTGCTGACCACTCAGTCAGGTCTGCCGTTGAACGCGATGATCTCCGTCCCTGCTGACAGCGAAAAGCTGACGATTGCTCCGGATGGCCGGATCACCGCATGGCGTAACGGCGGTCGCGATGCCGATGAGCTTGGAAAGCTGGATCTCGTGCGCTTCAACGCGCCGGAAGACCTTCTGGTGCTGGGTGACGGCCTGTACCAAGCGACCGAGCGCTCCGGGGATCCCATCTTGGGAAGGCCGGGCGAAGACGGGATGGGCTTGTATGCGCAAGGCTATCTCGAGTCTTCCAACGTGCAATTGAACCAGGAAATCGTCAACTTGATGGTCGCACAACGCGCCTATGAGGCGAACGCCAAGATTGTCCAGGCCTCCGATGACATGCTCGGTCTTGTCAACAACCTCAGGCGCTAGGTCACCAACGTGCGAGTGCTGCTTCTTCCGCTTCTGATGCTCTGGTCTGCGATGGCCTGCGCAAGCACGCCCGAAAGCACGGCTGTGTTTCTGCGCGCCGCAGTGCAGGTTCAAAACACGGACCTTACGCTAGGCGATGTTGCCAAGCTTGATGGAAGCGCGGACCAGGTCGCTAGCCTGGCCAGGCTACCTATCGGGCGGGCTCCTGTCGACAACGCCGTGAGGGAAATCGGCAGGGAAGAGCTGCAACGCTGGATCGACACTGCGCTGGAGCCGGTGGGGCCGGTGACATGGCGAGGAAATTCAAGTGTACGTGTGACCCGCAAGGTCGTATCGCTTGATCGAAACAAGGTCACCGAGGCAGCCATCGCGGCAGCAGTGGCTGCGCTACGGACCCGCTATCGGAAATTTGATGTGGAGTCCGCAGGGAATCTGTTGCCTCAGCAAGTCGCGGCCGGCCAGTATCAAGCGCGGCCTCGCGCAGTGGAGCTAAGCGAAGTCGTGCCCAGCCGCTTGGTGGTGTGGGTTGAGCTTTGGCATGACAAGGGCCTGTACCGAGCACTTCCGATCGCCCTTAACGTTCGAGCATTCGCGCCTGTTCTGCAGTTGAACGCAGACGTTGCTGCAGGGGCATCGTTGTCTTCGGACGACGTATCCGTGCAGGAAGTCGACGTTGCCTCGTTGACGGGCGCCTATTGGCCCGCCGACACACCCTTGCACAAAGTCCGAGCCAAGCAATCCCTCGCGGCGGGCGCCGTGCTGTTACGTGCGCAGTTGCAGGCGCTTCCTGATGTTGAACGTGGCGATCATGTGGCGTTGCGCGTCCGATCGGGTTCGGTCGTCATCGAGACGACTGCGCAAGCCCTGCAGGACGGATGGGTCGATCGTTCGGTGCGGGTAAGGCCAAATAAGGCCGAAGACACGGTCCTTGCAAAGGTCGTTCGCACTGGCTTGGTGGAGATACAGGAATGATCAATCGACTTCGCACTTGGGGAGCTGGTGGCGTTGTTTTTGCCGTGCTCGCAATGATCGCAGCCGGAGTAAGCGCTGAAAGCCTCTATGACGCCACGCTGTATCGCTCGTTGGGCACGGATAGGAAGGCCGCGCGCATCGGTGACGTGTTGACCATCCAAGTCGTGGAGACATCGTCCGCCACAAGCTCCGCGGATACCACAACTGGCCGTAAGGCGAGCGTCGATGCGGGCTTCAGCCTGTCGCGGCATCCCACCACGTCAGCAAGCCTGGACGTCGATGGCGACTTCGACGGCGGCGGAAAGACGCAGCGCTCCGGACGATTGTTGGCGCAGATGTCCGTCAACGTCGTCGACATTGCAGCCAACGGGGACTTGTATGTGAACGGCGACCAATTGCTGACGGTGAACGACGAACAGCAAAAGATCCACGTTAAGGGCAGGGTGCGGCCGCAGGATATTTCGCCGGCCAACGTGGTGTTGTCGACGCGCCTGGCCGAGGCGGAAATTATCTATGTAGGCGAAGGCGAATTGGCTGGCCGGCAGCGTCCTGCCTGGTGGAACCGCTTTCTCAATTGGCTGGGGTTTTGATGCGTGCGTTGATCGTAGTACTGGCTTTCGCGTTCCTGGGATCGACGGGGCCGGCTTGGGCGGCAAGGCCTGCAGCGACGGATGTCGTTCGTATCAAGGACTTGGGCAAGTTGAAGGGTTGGCGCGAGAACTCGCTGATCGGATACGGAATCGTTGCCGGCCTCGCCGGTACTGGCGATTCTCCATCCAACAAAACGACTCGCCAGGCCATGGCCAACGTCTACTCGCAGTTTGATCTGACCGTGGCCCCGGAACAAGTGCAGAGCCGGAACGTGGCGGTAGTGATGGTCAGCGCAATGATGCCCCCGTTTGCACGTCCGGGTGACGCGGTTGACGTCGTCGTGACGTCGGCCGGGGACGCGCGCAGTCTGGTGGGAGGCAACCTGCTGGTAACGGCGTTGAAGGCCGCCAACGGAAGAGTCTATGCGCTGGCCCAAGGCCCCTTGTCGGTGGGCGGCTACCGCTACGACATGAATGGCAACGTGGTGCAGAAGAATCACCCAACCGCGGGCTCCATCCCAGGGGGCGCTTTAGTCGAAGTAGGCGTTGCCGCTCAGATGATCAGTAACGATGGCATTCTGACATTCCTGCTGGCCAATCCAGACTACACGACGGCCGGCCGCGTTGCCGCCGAAATCAATCGCGCGCTCGGCAGCCAGGTTGCGCGTGCGCGCGACGCCGCCGGCGTCGACATCATGGTGCCCGACTATCAGCGCGATGACCTTGTGTCCTTTGTCTCAAGGATCGAGGCACTGTCTGTAACGCCCGATCAACGCGCCAAGGTGATTCTTGACGAACGCACCGGCACGGTGGTTTCAGGCGGCAATGTCCGTTTGTCCAAGGTGGCTATCTCACACGGTGATTTACGAATCTCCATCGTGACCGATAACCAGGTTTCGCAGCCGATCTTCGTGCGGCAGGGCGGCGACGGTATTCGCACCGAAGTGGTCTCGAACTCCAGCATCGATGTACGCGAAGGAGAGGGCAGCGCTTTCGTCATGTCGGAAGGCAGCACCGTTGCCGAGTTGGTACAGGCGTTGACGAAGATTCGGACGAGCACGCGGGACATCATTTCCATCCTGCGAGCAATCAAGACGGCGGGCGCGCTGCACGCCGATCTCATCATTCAGTAATTCAGCCACTTTTCATGAGCGTCCATCAACATGATTGACCCCGTCACATTAAGCACGCTGAGCGCTGCGCTTGACGCAGCAAGTCTCAGGCAGCAAGTCGGCGCGACCAATATCGCCAACGTCAATACCGCTGGCTATAAGCCCATCCGTGTCGGGTTCGAAGCACTGATGCCCGGTGCTTTGAATACGTTGCAGCGAGGCGGCCGGCTTGATCCCCGCGATCTCGCCACGCCGCAGTTGTCCCAAGCGCCGTCGGGAACCGCCATGCCGTACGGGGCGAACGCTGTGTCCATCGATCAGGAAGTGGCGAGTCTGGCTCGTAACACCTTGCATTACCAAGCGCTGATCAAATCGCTGAATGGGCAGATTGCGCTGGTCGATGCGGCACTTTCTGATGGAAGGCGCTAGCCATGGATTATCAAAGCGCATTCGCCATCAGTGCGGCGGGGATGACGGCGGAAAAGCTGCGCGTCGATGTGGCGGCGTTAAACCTTGCGAACGCAAATTCGCCCTTGTCGCCCAATGGAGCGGGGTATCAACCGCTGCGCGTGCAAGCATCCGTTCGCGCCGTGCCGGGAGCACGCAGCTTCGACGCACTGATGGACCAAGGAATTGCCGCGGCACAGACACTGAGCGTGGCGCCGTATCGTGCGCCGGCACGACGCGTGTATGAACCGGGACACCCCCAGGCCAATAAAGACGGATTTGTTTCGTATCCCGGTGTCGACTCCCTTACTGAGATGATGACGTTGATGGTCGCCAGCCGTGCCTACGAGGCGGATGTGGCGGCATTCAACGCGGCCAAGACCATGGCCATGAAGGCGCTTGAGATCGGAGGCCGTTCATGAGCATTGCCGCCATCGAGGCTTTGCAAGCCGCGGCAGCACATCAGATGCCCGCAGGCGCGCCCGCGCCGCTGGCATCACAAGGATCGTCCTTTGAATCAATGGTCAATGCCGGCTTGGTTGGAGTTAACCGGGCTTTGCTCCGCACGGAAGTCGACGCACAACGCCTGGCGGTCGGGGACGTCCAGAACCTCCATGAGGTCATGATTCACATGGAAGAGGCCAAGGCCAGCTTCCAACTCTTCTTGCAAGTGCGAAACCGGCTGATGGACGCATACCAAGAAGTCATGCGCATGCAGATTTGACACAGGATTCATCGTAAATGTCTCTCACGGAGTTTTGGACGCGCCTTGATCGGCGCAATCGCGTCAGTTTGACGCTGGGTATTGGCGCCATTGTCGTGGCGGTTGCTGTAGTCGGGTTTTGGATAACGCGCGGAAATTATCAGGTGCTCTTCTCCGGCATGAAGCCGCAGGATGCGTCGGTGATGTTGAGCGAGCTAGACAAGCAGAAGATTCCCTACAGACTTGAGGCGGAAGGTACCGCCATTCTCGTTCCGCAAGAAGTGGTTCACAAGACTCGGATTGGTCTTTTGGGTCAGGACCTGCCGTTGCACGGCGGGGTCGGCTTTGAACTCTTTAACAACGCCGACTTCGGTATGACGGAGTTCGCACAGAGAATCAACTATCAACGGGCGCTTCAGGGCGAAATCACAAGAACGATCCTGTCGTTGTCTAACGTCGAATCAGCGCGAGTGCTTATCGCCTTACCCGAACAAGGCTTGTTTCATCGGGGCGGCGGGGCGCCTACCGCGTCGATTGCTGTTGCACTACGAGACGGACGCAGTCTGACGTCTGAGCAAGTTTGGGGCATACAGCGCCTGGTGTCGGCGTCAATCCCTGATATCGAATCGCACAATGTCACGATCGTCAATCAACACGGCGTGGCTCTGACCGCTTCGGGAGAGGAAGGCGATGGCGCTGGGGCCGCGGATACTCGGCTTGCGTTGAAGCGTTCGACCGAGGATTACCTGACGCGAAAGATCTCGGCCATGTTGGATCAGACGTTTGGCGCGGGGACGGTTGTTGCGAGCGTGGACGTGTTGCTGAATATGGACCGCATCCGTATCACGACTGAAGACGTGTTGCCCTACTCGCCTACAGGCAAGGGGCAGCCCACCGGTGTGGTGGTCCGCGAGCGGCGGTCGAACCGGGAAGGCGAGCTGGGCGCGGGTGTTAACAACAGTCGACGCGCGGGCGGGGGAACGGAAAGCGAGACCGATTACCAGGCGGGAAGAAAGGTCGAAGAAATTGTCTCCACGCCTGGGGTGATCATGAAAATGGGTGTGACTGCTGTGGTCCGTGGCCCCATTGACGGCGTTGCGCTGGATCGACTTCGTGTCCTTGTAGGAAATGCGGCTGGCGCGCAGGTCGAGCGCGGAGACACGGTCGTAGTCTATAGCACCGAGCAGATGGCGGCGCGCAATGGTGCAATCGCGCAGGATGCCGGGTTGACCGTGGCAAGCGCGCCGGCCCCTGCCGCGGTGCTGCGGACCGATTTTGAATGGACGCCACGCCTGGCAATTGCGTTCCTCCTGGCTGCGGGGGGAGTGTTGGTCGTGCTGCTGTTGCTCTTGGGCCGGCGCCGCGCGCAGGCGCCTCGCTTGTCCGTGGAGCAACGCGAGGTTCTGCTTCACCAGTTGAGGGAATGGTTAGATCCGGCCAAGCCGGCAACGGACGTGGAGAAGCCATGATGGACCGCCTGCGCATGAGCGCTTTGGCGCTGCACGCGGTGGCAGACCGCGACCGCGCGTGGCTGTTGTCGCGTTTGCCTGAGGCACAGCGCAAGCAACTGGCAGCGTTGGTCGATGAGCTGCGGGTAACGGGTATGCCAGCTGACCCCGAAATCGTGCAGCAACTGGTGCGCGAGCAAGAGGTATTGGCGCGCAGCCCGGTTGCGGGTGCGTTGGTCGAGCGATTGCTACGGGCCGACGCTGAAGATGTATGGACGCTTCTCAGAGGTGAGTCGGACGCCGTCCTTTGCAGGATCATTCGGCTTCATGACTGGCCCTGGAGACCAGCGCTACGAGAACTCTGCGGACCGGTTCGGGCGAAGCGAATCGACAACCTGGCGACGCAGCTTCCTGTCGCTGAAGCGTTGGAGCAGGCGTTGATTGGCGAACTCGACCGTAGGCTGAGTCTTCGCCAATCCACTTACCCCCGCGTACCGCAAACTCGTTGGCGCTTCGGGCGACGCGCCAGGAGATCGACTTGAAAACAGCGCCTATCCTGCGGCAAATGCCCGTGGCGCCGTCGTCACGCCGGTTGGGGCCGGCGGCTCAGCTGCCGCCGCGTCTGCCTGCCTCCTCGTCCAACGCCTCTTCGTCTGCGACAACTTCCGTTTCCGCCGCGCAGGTAAAGATCACACCCCCTGTGAGTGAGGCGGAGATCGAGCAACGCGCGCTGGCGATAGCGCAGCGGATGATGCGCGCTGAAATCGAACAGGTACGCAAAGGGGCGCGTGAGGAAGGCTTGGCGGCCGGTCGGGATGAAGGTCTCCGCGCTGCCGAAGTCCAGGTCTCGGAACACTTGCTATCCCTGCAGACGCGATTCGAGATCGTGACGGAAGCCCTCGCGGGCGCGTTGGATCGTGAACGCGTCGCCACGGAAGACGCGGCGCTTGAGCTGACAATGGCCGCGCTTGCGCGAATCCTGGGACAGTCGCCTGAAGCGGAATCCGTCGCGGCGATTGTGCGGCAGGCGGGATCGCAGTTAAGAGACCCCACGCGCGTAAGGGTCAGAATGGCCCCCGCCGACATCGAACTGCTGCAGGCGGCCAACGTGCTGCCGCTATCGCTTGTGCCGCAGGCCGCCGACGTTCAGTGGGTTCAGGATCCAGCAATCGAAGGTGGCTGCATCTTGCAAACCGAGACGGGCAACCTTGACGCTCGCCTGCTCAAACAGGTGACCGTTCTTGAAGATGCGTTGATGCGGGTCTATCGCGCTCGAGGCCATCAGGCATGACGGGCTTTGCCATGCACCCCTATCTAGACGCAATTCGTGCTGCGGCGATATATGCGCGCGATGGCGCGGTTCGCCAGGTGGCGGGCCTAGTCGTGACGTGTTCAGGGCCGGACGCCAGCCTGGGCGAACTGTGTCGGATCACACCGCATTCGGCCGGCCGCGACATCTTGGCCGAAGTGGTTGGAGTCAAACCTGATGGCGTGGTGTTAATGCCCTATGGACGTCTTGATGGCGTGTCGGCGGGTTGCCGTGTGACAGCAGCGGGGAGCCTGACGGGTGTGCCGGTGGGGCCGGCATTGTTGGGGCGAGTTGTCAACGCATTCTGCGAACCGCTGGATGACGGCCCTCCCGTGGACGCGATTGCGTACGCGCCCTTGAAAGCGGCAGCCGTCAATCCATTGCATCGAAAGCCCATTGACACGCCGCTGGAGACGGGCGTGCGCGTTATCGACGCCATGTTGCCTTTAGGCCAAGGCCAGCGTATTGGCATTTTCGCCGGCAGTGGCGTGGGAAAAAGTACGCTGCTGGGCATGTTGGCGCGCGGCGTGAAGGCGGATATCAACGTTATCGCCTTGATCGGCGAACGAGGGCGCGAAGTTCGGGACTTTATCGAGCGGCAACTTGGGCCGGACACGCTTGCGCGCTCGGTGGTGGTGGTAGCGACCTCGGATGAACCTGCCTTGATGCGGGCGCGGGCCACCTATGCCGCCCTGGCCATTTCCGAGTACTTCAGGGGCCAAGGAAAGAACGTCTTCCTGACCATGGACTCGGTCACTCGGTATGCGATGGCGCGGCGCGAGATCGGGTTGGCGGCAGGTGAGCCACCGACGGCGCGAGGATATACGCCGTCCGTCTTCTCGGATATTCCCGAACTCTGCGAGCGATGCGGCCGTATGGAAGGCGGGGGCTCCATCAGCGCCGTCTTTACCGTGTTGGTGGAGGGGGACGATTTCAACGAGCCAATTGCCGACAGCCTGCGCGCGACACTGGATGGCCATATTGTCCTTAGCCGCGACCTGGCGCATCGCGGACATTATCCAGCTATCGATGTGCTGCGTAGTGCAAGCAGATTGGTCAGCGAGCTGACCACCAAGGAAGAGCGGGCTTTATTGGTCCAAGCCTCGGCATGTCTGGCCTTGCTGGAGCGAAACCGTCAGATGGTCGACATCGGTGCGTATCAGGCCGGATCGAATCCCATCCTGGACGCCGCCTTGGCAGTAGCACCTCAACTGGAGGCCTGGCTGCGGCAGGATACCGATAGGCCAGATACGCGCGACGGGGCCTTTGCATCATTAGGTGAAGCGCTGAAGGCCGAACAGGAGGCGGGAACGTGACCGCGGCTCAACCTCGTTTCAAGTATTCGTTGGGTGCTTTGGAAACGTTGTACGCGCACAGGCTTGAACAGACGCGCTTGCTCTTGGTCTCTGCCCAGCGAAAGGTGGACGAACAGCAGCGCCTTATCGGCCATATGCAATTGGAGTTGGCGCGGGCGCATGACGATTGGATCGAGGTATCAGGCCAGTCGATGCGATTCGACCCCGCTCGATTCGCCGCCGTACGTGAGGCCCTGGCCGTGCGACAGGCTGCCCTCGCGGCAGCCGTTGAATCGCGGCAGGAACTGCAAGCGCAAGTAGAGCTTTGCCGAGAGCACGTGGCGCTAGCTCATCGGCGCGTTGAAACCGTAGCTCGTCATAAGGAGTATTCGCTACGCGAGTTTGCGCAGGAATCTGCTCGCGTTGAGCAGCGCTTGGCCGATGCTTCGTGGCCATTGAAAGGACATCGCCCATGACTGCGTTTGATGTACTGATGGCGGGCGCGACAGCACCCACTTCGACCGCGGGTGCGTCCAGCTCTCGGGGGCGTGCGGGCGACTGGCGCCAGGCCGTCGAACAGGCGCAAGCTAAATCTTGGCTGGGCAATCGCGGCGTCGACATGTATCAGCAACCAACCACGGACGATCAAGGCCGGGGGGCACCTCGTGATGGCGGTGCTGAGCACAGCCCCCCGCCGTCATATGAGTACAAGACGACGTCAGCTTCCGGCTCGCCGTTGTCCAAGGAACACGTTCAATCGGCACGACTTCCATTCACGCCTCGGCGCGCCGGGACACCAACGTTTCCCACATCCTACGTAGTGGCAATGCCGCCAGCCGGAACTGTGGGCGGAGTCGCGTTCGAGGAACCGCCCGTCGTTGGCGTCCAGGAGGAGCTGAATACGCCCACGGCGCCCCGCTACACAACGGGCGCGCGGCCACGAAAACAGGGTATGCACATGGAGGCTGGCAAGAACGGGCTCTCTATTTGGGTGCGAGATGCCACGTTGAACAGCCTGCAGGCGAAGCATCTGGCCGCGGCGATCGTCGCCAGCCTCGGGGGCGAAGACGATCGCGTTGCGGCGCTGTATCTCAATGGGGAAGTGGTGGCGACCCGCTCCATGACACCCGTTTCATTGCTCTCAACCAAACCGTCGGAGTAAGCATCATGGCAATCGATTCGACCGGGGCTGCGGCCTCGACCCAGCTTGGCATGCAGGACCTGCTCAAGGTGCTACTTGCGCAACTGACGAACCAAAACCCGCTCAAGCCGATGGAGAACCAGGACTTCATCGGTCAGATCGCACAGTTTTCGTCCCTGGAGCAGAGCCGGCAGACCTATTCCAAGCTTGACCAGCTAGTCGGGCTGCAGTCGACGTTGCAGTCGGTTGGCTTGATCGGAAAGACCGTCGATGTGGAATCGGCGACGGGCAGCATCACTGGAACGGTGACGGCGTTAAGCCTGTCTTCCGGCACGCCCACGTTGAGCGTCCGAACCTCCAGCGGCTCAGTCGTCAACGACTTGAGCTTGGGTGCGGTCACAGCGATTCGCTAAGGGGATACCATGCTAGACAGCATTTGGCTCAGCCTTTCAGGGATGAACGGATTCTCGAAAGGCTTGCGCACGATCAGCAACAACGTGTCGAACATGAATACGCCCGGATTTAAGAAATCCCAGGTCTTGTTCGAAGAGCAATTCAACGCCAGCGTACCGTTTAAACACGACCGCCAGGGGCCGGGCAACAACGGCGAGGGAGCGGGCGTGAACACGTATGCGACCCGCATTGACTTCAGCCCGGGCGAAGCTCGCCAGACCGGTAGCGGCTTGGACATGGCTTTGGATGGAGCCGGCTATTTCATGTTGCGCGGCGCCGACTCGGAGATCCGCTATACACGGGCTGGACAGTTCGACTTTGCTGCTGACAGCATCTTGCGCAACAAATCCGATGGCGCGGCCGTGTTGGGCACTAATCGGGATGGTACGGGTTCGCTGGGCGAGATTTCTTTGGCTGGATTGACGACCTCGGCCGCCACCCCGACCACGTCAATCCAGTTTTCGGGCTATTTGTCATCGACCGGGACAGATCACGAACTCACCGCGGTCAAGTTCTATGACAGGTCTGGCGCGGAACATCTGCTGAAGGTCACCTTTGTGAATCAGGGCGCGACTCAGCCGGGTGCGTGGAAAGTCTCGATCGAAGACGGCCCCACGCGTCTGGGTGAGGGCACGCTCGTATTTAAAGACGGACGGATAGACCCGGCGACGTCGAAGATCAATGTGAATTTTCCGCAGACGGGCCAGTCCGCTCAGCAACTGGTGTTTGACTTCAGCGAAGGGGTGACCTCCTTCGCTTCGGGGACCACATCGACATTGACTGCGTCGAAACAGGATGGCTATGCCGCGGGCACGGCAACGGGCGTTACGTTTGACGCGTCTGGGACGTTGTCCGTCAGCTACTCGAACGGCCAATCGGTGCAGGGTTCGCGTATCGCATTGGCACGGTTCTCGTCGGATGAAGTGCTGTCCCCGCTGGGAGCCAGTCAATTCGTGTTGACCGAGCCTGGTGCGCGCACGGTCGGCAATCCTCGCATCGATGGCTTTGGTCGTCTGCAAACTGGACGCGTCGAAGGGTCGAACGTAGACCTTTCCCAGGAATTCAGTGATTTGGTTGTTATGCAGCGCGGCTATCAGGCTGCATCACAAACGATCTCGACGGCAAACGACCTCATCCAGTCGCTGTTCGATTTGAAGGGCAGGCGCTAATGACGACTTGGACAATTGGCTGGTGGACCGACGCCGAACAGCAACGTGCCGCCGCAGCGGTAGCCGCCGCGTTGGGCGAATGGACGGTCTTGTGGGAAGGCCAGTCCCGGCTTCCCTCGGTGACGAGTATCCCCTGGACCGGCGTCAGCCAAGCAGCAGACTGGAAACCAATAACGGGCCGCGGCGATAGGGACGGAGTTTGGATGACCCACCCGGACGCAGCCGGGCGCGAGCTGGGAATTGCGCTGTGCGGAAGCGCTGGCGAGGACGCGCCGGGTTTGGGCCGGCATGGCGGTCCTTTGGCGTTCCAGGCCGGAAGCCAAGCTGCACATGCGCTGGCTGCCGCATTGTGTACACATTTCGATTGGAACGCCGCGGATGAGTCCCGCGAAGCGTTGCCGTCTGGTCTGGAGCGAGGAGGCCTGGCTTTTGCGCTCTGCGTCGGAAACGCCACGTTGCAATTGGCCTTCAGCGCAGGGGTATGCCGGGCGGTCGCCGGTCGAAAGGCGCAGCCCTCCGCGACGTCGCTAGTGGCGTTGCAAGAGGTGATCGGTCAGCGTCCGATCTCGCTTAGCGTGGCATTGCAGCCAGTTCGACTCGAAATCGGCAGTCTGTGTTCACTAGCCGTGGGCGACGTGATTGCGCTTGACCACAAGCTTGACGATCCCGTCACTTTGGGGGCCGCAGACGGATGCTTCGTCGCGCAGGCGCATTTGGCAAAAGTCGGTGTTCGCAAAGCGGTCCGATTGGAGCGCGCAATTCCTTGAGCTTGCGCGGATCTTTAAAGCATATATATGGAGTACACGTTGACGACACACCAAGGCGATATCGCGCATGTGATGGCCCAGCCCATTGATTACCCGGAAGGGGAGCAGGCCGCAGCCGACCAAGTCCCTTTGGCGATTCGAAATCTGAACCCAATCCATAACGTAAAAGCGACTTTGTCCGTGCGCGTGGGCGACGTCGAACTTACCGTGGGGGACCTCATCAATGCCAAGACCGCTCAGGTTTTTGCGTTGGACCGTCGCGTCGATCAGCCCGTGGACCTGCTGTTGGAAGGCAGCGTGGTGGCGCGTGGGGAATTAGTGGCAGTGGGCGATCATTTCGGCGTAAGAATCATCGAACTGCCTCTGGATCTGCGTTCACTCGCATGAACACCGAGACGCCACTCGATTTTGCCCGGAACATGACGCCGGTATCCGGACTTCAGTCCTGGTCATGGGCTTTGGCGATTTTGCTCGCGTTGCTGGCCTGCGTCGTGGTGCTATGGCTACGCAAACGCGGCGGGGCGCCCGTTTGGCTTAAGCCTGGTAATTCGCCGGTTCGTCGACTGGGTGGAGCAAGACTTAATCAGAAGGTCGCACTCGAGGTCGTGGAGTTTGGCCATTATCGGATCCTGTTGTCGGTCAGTGAAACTGGCGCCCGAGAAATCGCAAGAGAGCGCGTGACCGCCGATGATGAGGAGCGGATATCTTGAATCCATTCCCTCGCATGATGCAGATCCTGCTGGGCGCCTTGCTGTCGACTTTTGCCGGCTCCGCTTTGGCGGCGACAGGCGTAAGCGCACCGGGCCTGGCTGCTTCTCTGGCTCCAGTCGCCGGAGCTGCCCCGGAGACCGCAACAGCATTGCGCATTGCGATTGGTTTGACGGCGCTGAGCCTGTTGCCGGCAATGCTGGTATGCATGACGGCCTTCCTTCGCATCATTATTGTGCTGTCGATGCTGCGACATGCGTTCGGTATGCAGGAAACGCCACCTAACGCCGCGCTGCTCGGGCTTTCATTGTTCTTGACGCTTTTTGTCATGTCTCCAGTTATTCAGGACGTCAATCAACATGCGCTTCAACCTTTTATGCAAGGAGCGATGTCGATCGACGAGGCATACGACCGGGCAGCGCAGCCCATGCGTGTCTTCATGGTCAAGCAGACGCGCGAAGAAGATCTCGCGCTCATGCTTGAATTGTCCGGTGCATCGAAACCGGAGACGTTGGAGCAGGTAAGCAACGTCCAATTGATTCCCGCCTTCATGCTGTCGGAGCTTAGGGTGGCGTTTCAGATTGGGTTTGTGATCTTTCTGCCATTTCTTCTGATCGACCTCATTGTCTCCAGCGTGCTGATGGGCTTGGGGATGATGATGATGCCTCCCGTAACAGTATCCCTGCCGATCAAGATCCTCCTATTTGTGCTGATCGATGGCTGGGGGCTTGTGTTGCGGTCAACGATAGGGTCCTTCCATTGAGTCCCTTGGCCATTATGAAAGTCGCAGCAGTCGAGTCGGAATGGCCCATCCCGCCGGATGAGGACGCCTTGTGGCGTAGATACCGCGAGCAACCTGATCAATCTCTTCGCGACCAGCTTGTGACACGCTATCTTCCTTACGCGCGGGCGATCGCAGCTCGGATGTACGCGCGTCGGGGAGGGCAGGACTTCGAGTTCGATGACTACCTTCAATACGCCTCATTAGGCCTGATGGAGTGTGTGGATCGATACCAGCCCGGATTAGGGGCCTCGTTCAAGACCTATGCTACGACGCGCATGACTGGCTCGATTCTGAATGGCCTTGAAAAGTTGACCGAGCGACAGCAACAGGTTGCGATTCAACGGCGCTTGGCGCACCACGAAGATCGCGCCGCGTCTTTAGGGGAACTTGACGAAGGGGGGGAAGCCACTGAGTCGGCCGAAGATCTGTTCCGGCGGTTGGCGGCCGTCGGGGTGGGCGTGGCGCTTGGGGTGCTGTTGGAGGGATCCGGACTTATCGAGTGGCAGAATGCTGAAAACTCCAACGGCTTTGGTGCCTACGAGCAAGTAGAGCTTAAGCAGTTGCGTGACCGCGTTATCGCGCTGGTGTCCTCCCTGCCAGAACGCGAACGCCATATCGTCCGTGCCCACTATATGCAGGACATCCCCTTCCAGGACATCGCGGTGGAGATGGGTCTGACTAAAGGCAGGATCTCCCAACTGCATAAGCGGGCACTGGAAATGCTCCGGCGGGAATTAAATCGATATCAACAGTCCTCCGCCGATTTTTAGAACGGCGGATAGGGCTACGCGCTACTTTGAATGAACTTGCCCATAGGAAACATACTCATGTCGAATCCCGCTGATCGCTTGGACCGCTACGCCGGGTATCTGGAACAGGATCCGGGAAACGTGTCGCTGGCGGTGGAGGCATTTGAACTGGCATTGGATCTGCGCCTGTACAGCCGAGCAGCCGCCTATCTGGACCAGGCGTTAGCCGTCGCCGGGCAGGAGCCGTCGCTGCAGTACAGGCGCGCGGCGTTGTTCGCCGCGCAGGGGCTATGGAACGATGCTTTAAGCTTGCAGGCGGACCTTTGCGAACGTTTCCCCGAGGACATCGATCTGCAATGGGCCCACGCCAACCTGCTGCACTATGCTGGCCGGTATGACGAGGCCGAGGGTGTGTGGTCAACGCTGCAGCAGCGTGGTGTATTGCCTGACCAAGCGTGGCCAAATCGATTACGCACGCTTCACTTTCTTGGGCGGCTGGACGAATCGCTATCGTTGGGTGACGTCCATGCGCAAACGCTGCGGCAATTGCCGGAAGCGGCGGGAGTCTTGAGTTTGATCGCCGTTGACGCAGGAAAGTTTGATGCTGCTGGACAATGGGCAACTATCGCACTGGCCACGTTGCCGGAATCGGTCGAGGCGCGCACCACGGCGGGCGTACTGGCGGTGGCATCTAAAAATCCCGAACAGGCTATCGCGATATTAGCCTCGGTAGTGCAAGCCAAGCCGAAGGAAGGCCGGGCATGGTCATCGCTTGGCATTGCGCATCTGTTACTGCAGGATGGAGCCGCGGCCGGCTCCGCGTTCGAGTACGCCACGGCATTAATGCCAGACCATATTGGCAGTTGGCATGGGTTAGGTTGGGCATCGCTGTTGTCAGGGGCGCATCAGCAGGCGAAGGCCGCATTTGAAAGGGCGCTGTCGTTAGACCACAACTTTGGTGAAAGTCATGGCGCCGTCGCGGTAGCGTGCGCCGTGTCAAATCTTCGAGACGCGGCCTCGCGGCACATCGAGCTTGCGCTTCGCTTGGACCCTGCCGGCCTATCGGCGCGATTTGCCCAAGCGGTTTTGTCCGGCGCCGTTCACCGACCGGAGGAGTTCCAAGCACTTGTTTCGCGCGCGTTGCGCGGCGTCGAGGCGCCCGATGGAAAGTCTCTGGTTGATTGGATAAGGCGCTAGCAAGCGAGGGCGGCGCACCAGAGACCGGGGCGCCGATACCTACGATTCCCGAGGAATTTCCAATAGCAGGCGCGCCGCCCGCCTGCTGGCTGCGAGCAACTCCGGTTGAGCTTCCATACGTTGCTGAACAATGTCTACAAGCTGATGGAACTTAGGATCGTTGATCAGGCTCGTGCCCATGTCAGAAACCAACGCCGCCTCCAAAAAATAACGGAACGCCTTGCGCTCCCGCTCTTGGTCGTCGGGAGCAAGGCTGGCAACTCGCTTCAAGAGTTCGGTAAATGCAGGGGGCTCTGTCGATTTTTTTGTAGTAGCGGCTTTTCCCGCTCGGCCGATATCACCAGATCTTGCACCAGAAACGGTGCGTTGCTGGATAAGTTGGGCGAGGCGCCCAATGCCGTCAATCATGGTTGGCTCTACAGGTTCTGCTTGTAGGATGCAAGGACGAATTGAGTCGCGGCTTCGTCTTGGGAAACGGAAGACTCTTCGTCGCTCTTGGCCCGCAGCGCATTGATCTGGGCGCCAAGCATGCGCATGTCTTGGTTCAGTGCTGCGTTATCCTGGTTGGCAGCAATGCCCTTATCGAGAAGCAAGAGTGTGTCGTCAAAAGCATCGATGGCAAGGGCGGCAAATGCGCGCTTGAAGTGCACCAGATAATGACTTTCCCCCAGCATGTCCAATGGTTGCCAGGTTTGAAAAGCGGTGTGGGGTCTCCCGCTCGTGTATTGCAGCAAGCCTAGCTGAAATCTTGCGGTAGGGAGCGCGGCATCCCGTTGCAACGCGCCGATAAATGCCGCTTCAGCAGCATCCGGCGCTCCCATTTGAATGTACTGGGCGGCCAATAGTGCAAGTGTCTGTCCCGAATCAGGGAAATCCTCATGCGCCTGCTGCAGGATGGCGAGCGCGCGCTCGCTATCTCCATCTTCAAGCGCCTGAGCGTATTGATCCAGAAATGGAAGGGGGGAAGCGGCGGGAGTCATAGCGTATATGTGCGGAGATGGGGGTCGTCAAATCGGCGCCAGCGGCGACAACAGCATTTCGCTGGCAAGCGATTCTGCGAGCTGAGCGCATTCGTCGTCGTTTTGTCCTGTGACGGCGAACATCGGCCATGCGTGGCCAAGATCGAAGGGGCGGTTCGAATCGTAGGCAAGCTCCCCAATCAGAGGGACGCATCCGGCGCCGAATTCCGCCGTGCGGCGACCGTGTTGCAAGGGTACCACCACGCGTCGAATGCCTATATAGGGGGCGACCCAGGTGAAATCCAATGAAACAGCCATCCCCAGCATGTATGCAAGGGCGGTCTGATAGAAGGGCAGCCCCAAACCCTGAAACGCTCGGTCGGGCATCGTTCCTGGACGCAGATTGATGTCGATCGCACACAGGCGTCCGTCCTTCTCGACGGCTTGGATGTAGATAATGGATTGGCGCAGGCCCACGTCGTAGAGGGCTTGGATCATTCCTTCGATTTCTTCGTGCCGAGGGTGCCTCTGCCCCAGAAGCATCCACTCGCATTGCAACGAATCCGTCGTGAATCGCAAACGGCCGCCTTCGTAGACGGTAAATCCCTCCGGTCCGGCCACCGCGGCTGCGGTATAGACGTCGCTGTCGCCGATGTACTCCATGGTCAGGTAGCGCCCGTACCACGAGTTGGGATCGTTCTGGTAAGCCAGAAACGCTTCCAGCAACTGCTGCTCAACCAGCCAGTCATGAAAGTGCTGAAGGCTGTCGTAACGCTGATATGCCCAGGGATGCTCGGCGAACGATCCGCTTCCCTTGTCGGGCTTGACGATGATCTGGTGCGGAAGGTTCAGCTTCAGGTCTTCTACGCGGAGCGGAGCATGTGCCCATAGCGTGGCGAATCCACGTTGCGCGAAGAATCGGTAGGCGAGCGATTTTTGAGTGGCGAGCATCGTCGCCAGCACGTCGGGGCCCGCCACGCCGTGCAATGCGGCCAGGTTCGCGGCATCTACGCTACGAAAGTCGCTGCAGGCGATAACCCCCACGGTCTGTGCATCGGGATACTCGGCCACGCCGAGCCCTAGCGTATGGGCGGCCGCTTTGTACTGCTTCTCTTTGGCGACACTTTCTCGACTGTACGAGGAGAGCAGCACGATATTCTTTTTCATACGGGTGCCTTCAACGCGGTGTGCAGTTGGCCGTTGCGCAGCAGATCGAATGGGTGGGTTTTGCCAAAATGCGTGTTGGCCTTCCAGAGATCGTGATCGTCGTTGTGATCGAACCAGGGGGAAAATCCCAGAACCAAATGGATGCGAGGCGTGTTGCTCGGCTCTTTCACGTACACCCGGTGCGGGATATTGGTGTTGAATGTGTAGGCGTATCCGGGCGAAAGGAAATGCTCGGTCATGGTGTCGGAGTCCATCTGGGGTTTGTCTTTCTCGTGCTCGATCTGTAGCCGGTAAGCCGGATCGGATGTCAAAGGAATATTCAGCCGCAGGTTTTCAAATACCGGTTCGTCACGATGCCAGCCATCCATGAAATCGGTTGTAGCTCCGCGTTCTCCGATCAGCACTGACAGACGCGAGCGGATTAGTTTCAAGCCGCACTCGTCCAGGAATTTCCCAAGCGCACCGACCTTGGCTGCCGGCGTACGAACGCGAAACCCGTAGGAATCAAAATACGAGTTTTTCAAGCTGCGGTGATGTTGAACCGAGTTGTAGAAAAATTCGCTAATGGGATTCAGCGACGTGCCTAGCGTTGCCTGGTGCACATCGTGCACACCAGGATCTTGCATGTCGGGGTTGTAGACCAGTGATAAGGATTGGTAGCTGTGATTGTGGTGACGGCCTTCGGCCGATAGCCAGCCGTGCAGCCCATAGGTGTCTATCACTTCATGCGCGGCATCCTGCAAGTCTTTATACAGATCCTCTGGCAACGGGATCGCCAACAGCTCAGACGACGTGCGATCGTTCAAGGCCGAACTCGCTTGCGAAAACGACGTTTGTTCTTTCAAGTGCTGAACGATGGTGAGGGCTTCGGGCGCCTCTTTAACGGAGTACGTTGGCATGGGCCTATATCCTTCAGTTGAAAGGGTGTGGGAATCCGCGAACGCGATCTGGCGTAGCGAATTTCTGGCGTAGAAGTTGGTAGGCCGAATGACCGCCAGGCTCGTTGCCGGCTCCGAACTTTATCGGTATCAATCCGGGTATGAATGCCTTGACGCTGGGCGTCTGGGTCGGCGCTCCGTCGGTCAGGTCGACGACGATCAGTTGTTGCCCGTCGTCAAGGAGTAGCCGCGTCAAATGTGCCCAGTCATGAGCAAGACGCTGGGGTTCAGGCGAGACTCGGATGTTCGCTGTCAGGAAGTCGGCCTTGCGGAAGTGCGCCTTTTGTCCGTACAACGCTGCATGGTCCTCGGCTTGGCGGACTTGGCTTGCTCGGATCGGGGCAGGGGGTGGGTTGTGCAGCGAGATAAGAACCTGTGATTCCAGCTCCATCAGCGCGTGCTCCATCGCCGAATTGAAGTTGTAGGCGGCGCAGCTGGAAACGCGGGTGAAGTGCAGGGATCCCGATTGGGCGTGACAGAAGGCCACGTGGCAATAGGCATGACCGATGTCGCGCAAGGCAACCGTCACACCTAGTGCGCGCAGGCGGGCAATCCTCGCTTTCAACTCATCCGGTAACTGCGCTTCGTTCACTTCTTTGGCGCCTGCACCCAGCCATAGGCGCATGAATGCATCGCGCTCGATCAATTCTAGAGCCGCGTTTTCCAACGCGGCTTCGAAGGACAAGTGGGATGCTGCGCCGGACGTGTTGGCGCTGGTGTAGGGCGGTGGCCGCAGGAGACCCGCCAAGCCTTCCTCCAGATAGACAAGGTCGGCAAGCACGAAGCATGGTGAACCATTGAGTACGTTGCGTGCGGCTTTCCAAAGGTATTGCGCTGTCGGATCGAAGGGGCGATAGGGAAAGTTGGAGCGGCGGTATTGCGCGGCGTCGTAGGCGAGGATCGTGGTCGGATCCACCGCACCGGTCAGGTCGTGGAAGCGCGCGCGGATCAAGTCGCGCGGTTGCCACAAGGCTGCGCGTTCGTGGCTTTCCATTGTGGCTTTAAGGCGTGCGTGCTTAGGTTCCAGGTCGCGACCCCAGGACCAAGGATGCATCGGCGCAGCGCGGGCACGGCAAAGGAAAAATGGGCGATGTCCGTCGGCATCGCGGACGTCCACCCATTCAAACTCGCTTGCATCGTGCGTATCGCGAGAAGGGGCAGTGGATCCCAGCGCCACCGTTGTTATGGGGACGAAGGATGGCTCGCATCGCAGCAATGCGGCAAGGTCCTGTTCAATAAAGCCACCGATCTCGACGGCATGGCAATCGCATGCCGCCGCGGCAAGTAGAACGTTCTGGGCAGCATGCCCTGCTTCAAGGGGCACATAAGAAAGCGCGCGCGGACCGTACTTGCTTGCGCTTTGTGCAAAATCCCCACACACCACGAGAATGCCTTGCGCATGGGCCAGCAGGTTGGGCGTAGAGAATGCCGCGTCGAGTTGAGTCAGATCCGAGTGGCACTGAACGTAATGCAATTGCCCTGGCTTTCCTGCGCACAGTTCGTAAACACCTGGCGCAAGATCGCCGGTCGTACGAAGGTTCACGTAATAGTGCCTGAGCGGATAGAGTGCGCCGGCCGAGGGAGTAGTGGCTCGAAGACGATCTTCTTCGCCGACGACTCCGGCCGCGGCCCAAAGCAGGGCGGTTAGCGTTGGGGGCGGAATCGGCGCGCAGCCGAAAGCTCGGCTGGAAACGCGCGCGCGTAGCAAGCGATGCAGAGGCTCGGCACGGCGGTCGCTGTTGAAGGTGATGGAGGAAGGAGGAGCCGGCGTCGCCAGACGTCGTTGCGCGGCCTCTACAAGTTCTAGCACGGTGTCCGTGGTAGGAACGCCGCCCATCGACCTTGGATTTTCGGCATGACTCCAAAGCTGTCGCGCGAGATCATGCACGCAGACCAGAATTTTGCAGTCCACCAGTGCATAGAGCAGACCGGCAGCGGCGCTGGTATCCCAATGGCGTTTCGCGCAGGCGTCGAGCCACTGTCTGGGAGTAAGGCTGCCGTCAAACGCATACAGGCTGCGCAGGACCGCGCGAGGTGCGCGCAATGACAGGCTGCGGTTGCCGAGCCGGCATTGCAGGGTCGCACCATGCAGCAGGCTCCCGGGCATCAACACATGGGGAAGATCCAGTTGCATGGCGGAGGGCCGGGCGCGAGCAGTGCCCGCGGACCGGCTTGCGCGAGTTACTTGCCGCTGCTTCCGGCCGGCACCGGCATGGATTGGGTGCGGCGCTGCTGGCTGGCCACGCTCCAGGTGAAGCGCTTGGGGTCGTTTTGACCGGCGACGGGTTGCTGCGAGTTGATAGGGGTCTGGCTCATGGTTGCTCCGATATGGATATTGGCGTGCCTGGCGGCCGGCCGCATAGGAATAGACCGGCCATTTGCCGGCTCATACAACTTGTCCGCGTGGCACGGCGCCGGTTTAGTCCCGGTCTCTGGCTTGACTGTTGGCCGCATGCTTCGGCCTAAACCTGAAATCGCGCGGACGGAGAAGTTGATCACTGACATCTCGTCCTGAAAGTTCAAGACGAGAGATGAACGACTTCTAGGGCTAGAAAAATGGTCGCGATCGTAAGTGGGAACAGCCTGGGCTTGAACCTGACGTCTTTGGGTACGTTGGGCAATCGCGGGGTCTTTGGCAATGCCGATCTGGGGCGCAGTGCGGACCAGGTCTATGTGAACGTTGTCAACGGAAACCTGGTGTTTCGCACGTTGGACGATCAACTTGCCGGCCACGGTTCTCTGTTCGGATCTGTACGGACCTACAACAGCCAAGGAAGTCTCGGGGGCACGCCGTGGTCGGTGGGCGCGGCATTGAAGTCGGTGCGGTTGGTCGGGCAGCTCAACGCCGTTGGCAGCACAATGGTGCGGGTGGACGAAGATGGCTCCGAACAGGTCTACAAGTACGACGCCACGCGCAAGTTGTACGTTTCTTCGGATGGCGCGGGCGCCTACGATACGTTGTCCAAGGATGCTGCAAGCGGACAATACGTTTGGACCGACGGCGCTTCCGCGTTGACGGAGAAATACGAAGGTAGCGGCGCCGGTCGGCTTCTGAACTCGGTGGACACTAGTGGCAACACGGTGACCTACACCTATGGTGCTAACGGCAAGCTGGCACGTGTCACCGACGCAAGCGGCGGCATTACTTACTACGACTACACCGGGAACAATCTCACGCAGATCCGCACGGCGAGTGTAGAAAACGGCGCCCAGGTGATCCAGACTCGCGTGCGGTACGGCTATGACACGTTGAACCGCTTGTCATCCGTCTCAGTGGACCTGACGCCTCAGGACAACGCTATTGCCGACGGCAAGGTGTTCCAGACGTTCTATACCTACGACGGCGCTAGCAATCGGCTTGCGAACGTCTCCCAGACTGACGGCAGTGTGCTGTCTTTCACTTACGTGCAGGAAGGCGCGGAATTCCGCGTGGCGACGGTTACGGACGCGTTGGGCCGGGTGACAAGCTACGCCTATGACACCGCGAATCGCAGAACTTCAATCACGGATCCGCAGGGTGCGGTTACGGTATTTGAGAACGACACTGCAGGACGATTGACCAAGGTCACCGCGCCCGCGGTCAATGGTGTGTCGCAGGTGACGGGCTACGCCTACGACGCCAATGGCAACGTGTTGCGTATCGTGGAGCCGGGCGGAAACACGATCACCATGACCTACGATGCGCGCGGCAATCAGCTCAGCCAGCGTGACACGTTGGGGAATACGGTCACGCGCACGTACGACGCGGGTAACCGGGTGTCAACCGAGACGGTCTATACCGCTCCAGCGTCTGGTACCACCGCTGCGTCCGGCGCGCAGACACGGCGGTACACGTACGATGCTTCTGGTCGACTGCGATTTTCGATATCTCCCGAAGGGCGGGTTACAGAGTACCGGTATAACGCAACGGGCGAACGCGCGACCACAATCCAGTATGCGGGCAGTGCCTATCCCGTGGCGGGGTTGGCGGCCACCACGGTGCCTTCGGAACAACAGCTGACAGCTTGGGCCGCCTCTGCGGACATGAACCGCATTTCGCGCACCGACTTCACCTACGACTACCGGGGCATGCTGCAGCAAAGCATTGCCTACGCGAAAGTAACCAGTGCAGGCATTGGGGTGACCGACGGCACCGAGGTGCTGACCAAATTCGTCTACGACCAAGCCGGGCGATTGTTATTGAAGGTGTCACCTACCGGAGGCAATACGTCATACGCGTATGACGGGCTGGGGCGCTTGGTGTCCGTGCAAGACGCAGGCGGAAACCTGACGTTGACGCAGTACGACGATGCCGGAAACCGAGCTATCGTGACGCAGGCTAATGGACTGCGTGTCGTCTCGATGTTCGACAAGGCTGGCCGGCAGATCAGCCAAATTCATCAGAACGCGGCCGGAGCAGCGCTGGGCGAGACCCGGTATGCCTATGACGCCAACGGCCGCTTGCTGATGACGACGGACCCGACGGGCGCCAAGGCATTTTCCCTATATGACGCCGCCGGTCGCAAGATTGCCGACATCAGCGCTTTGGGCGCACTCACACAGTATCGATACGATGCCGCAGGCCGACTGGCGCAAACGACGCAGTATGCGAACGCTGTAAACCTGGCGCTGCTGGTGGACGGGGCCGGCGCGGCGCTGAACCCTGCGTTGAGCGCGATTCTGCCCTCCGCTTCGGCCAATGATCGCAATGCCTGGCAGCTCTACGATACGTCGGGCCGCTTGAGCAAGACGATCGATCCGACGGGCGCCGTGACGGAAAATCGTTATGACGGCGCAGGCCGACTGGTGGAGGTCGTGCGCTATGCAACACGCGTTTCCACCAGCGCATTGGGACCTGCGACCCAACCTGGCGCCGTTACACCTGCGACGACCCAAGGCGATGCTCGGTCTTATCGCTATTACACGGCCGATGGCCTGCTACGAGGCACTATCGACGCTGAAGGTACGGTAGTTGAGTACACGTATGACAACGCAGGACGTCAAGTCTCCAAGACCACGTCCTTTAATCGCGTATCCACAGTGCCGGCGGGCGGTGGGCAGTTTGACGCGTTAAAGCCGACAGCGACAGCGGCGGACATCAGTGAATACTGGCTTTACAACAACCTTGGTCAAGTGTCGGGCCACGTAGATGGCGCGGGTTATTTGACCGAATCCGTCTACGACGGTAGCGGCAACCTGACAACAAAGATCCGTTACGCCACCGTCACGACTGGTGCAGGGCCGACCAGCTCGCTTATTGGCTTGAGGCCATTGAGCGTCGCCGCTGACCAAGTATTTACCTATAGCTATACGCAACTCAATCAAGTTTCTTCCGCGAAAAACGCGGAAGGCACGATGACGCTGTATGTGTATGACAGCATGGGCAGGCTGACGTCCACGGTGGTGGCCGCGGGCACCGCCGAAGCGCGTAGCATGTTGGCGCGCTACGACCTGCAAGGACGCCTTATCGGGGAACTATCAGGGGAAGGCGCTGCCCGTTTGACCGGTAATCTGACGCAGGCGCAAATCAACGCTGTCTGGACCGGTTATGGAACGACGTACGCCTATGACGCGGTTGGCCGGCGCATTTCGTCGACTGATGCGGCGGGCAAGCGCACGCTGTATTACTACGATACGCAAGGGCGCGTCACCCATACGGTTAACCCGCTGGGTTACACGGAAGAGCGTATCTACGACAACCTTGGACAACTGGTCGAGGTTGTCAAATACAGCGTCGGCATCGCGCTGACAGGTTTGACAGGCGGCCTGGTCAATGACACGTTGTTGACTGCCATCGCTGCCAAAGTCAAACCGACAGCGGATGTCCGCGAGACCTACACATACACTGCTGACGGCCGGCGCCTTACCGAGAAGGCGGGCGACGGGGGCGTGGTGTCGCATGACTACGACGCCTTCGGTAACGAGGTCCTACGCACGACCACGTTGACGGCCAGCCTGAATGTTGCGACGAAGTTCTCCTATGATCGTCTAGGCCGTTTGCTCAGCACCACGGGGGACCCGAGCGGGCTCGCCCGAGTCACCAGCCGCGAGTACGACGCCTTCGGGCGTGTGATCAGTACGCGCGACGGCAACGGCAATGCCGTCTCCTACCAATACGACAAGCTGGGCCGCGTCATCCTGACGCAAAATGCGGATGGGACAACGACGACGGGTCTGGACGCGTTCGGCAATACCATTTGGCAGCAGGACGCGCTGGGTCGGCGTACGACGTTTGCATATAACACGCAGAATCGAAGCGTCACCATGACTACGCCCGACGGCGTGTCGGTGATTACGACGCGAAATCGTCATGGCCAGAGCGTTACCTTGCGCGACGGCAACGGCAACAACACCGTGTATACGTACGATGCCTCGGGTTCGTTATTGACGACCGAAGCGGGTGGAACTGTCGTTAAGAATTCCTACGACAAGCTCAACCGTTTGATCGAGACAACGGATGCGCGCGGCGTGCGGACGGCGCACGTCTACGATGCGGCGGGGCAACTCTACACGACGACGGTCGATGTAGGCGGTTTGGCGCTGGCGACCAACTATCGCTATAACGCGCTGGGACAACGCTATGTCGTGACGGATCCTCTTGGCCGCCAGACGACGTACGCGTTCGACAAAGCAGGCCGCGTGACGGCAGCCTATCAAGACGCTGCCGGCCTAAAACTGAGAACGCTTTACACCTACGATCTCGCCGGCCGTACGCTGACACAGACGTCCCCCAATGGCACGATTACGCAGTACACCTATGACAGCCTGGGACGCCGCACTCAGGAGGTCGTTGACCCGTCGGGCCTGAAGCTGACTACGCGGTATGTGTACGACGCCAATGACAACGTCGTCGCAAGTATTGATCCAAACGGTGGAACCACACGGTATGTGCTGGACGCATCTAATCGCGTCATCCTGAAAATTGACGCAAATGGCGGCGTTACCGAAAGCCGCTACGACGCCGTCGGCCAACTCGCAAGTACTGCTAGGTATAGCAATCCCATCGCGTTGGTGAACCTGCCGCAGACGCCCACGGAAGCGGAAGTCCGTGCGTTGTTGGCGCCAGCCGCCTCTGACGTACGCGAGTTCCGCTATTACACGACGGGCGGTCGCCTGGCCATGACGGTGGATGCGACCGGCGCGGTCGTGACCTATCGCTATGACGCCAACGGCAATGTGCTGGAACGTGTTGCACATGCCAACCGGCTGGCCGCGGCGTCGATCGGCACGGTAGCCATGCCCTCGGCGCCAGTGATTGATATCGCGCACGATCTTCGCACGCGCACCGTGTATGACTCGCTGAACCGTGCCATCTATCAACTGGATGGCACCGGCGCAGTTGTCGAGCAGCGGTTTGACGCGAGCGGAAACGTTATCGAACGTATCGCATACGCGACGCGCTTGCCGAGCACGACCGCGTTGACACAGGCGGCCATTGCCGCCGCAATTGCCACGGCGGCGGCCCCAGGGCGGGACCAGCGCACGGTAAACATCTACGACAATGCCGGGCGCATGACTCATACCATGAACGGTATGGGGGCGGTGACAGAGAATGTCTACGACAAGAACGGCAATGTCGTCCGCCAGATTCAGTATGCAAAGTTGGTTGCAGCGGGCGCTGGGCCATTGACTGTCCAGGGCGGCCCAGATGACCGGGCAACGGATTGGGTCTATGACGGCGCCAACCGGCAAGTCCTTACGGTGGATGCGACCGGCACCGCCACCAAAAAAGTACTGGACGCTAACGGCAACGTGATCCAGGTCGTGTCTTACGCGGGTCGCTTGGGCGCGGACGTTCCGCGTACTGCGGCAGCTATGTTGGACGCCGCAGTGGCGTCGCCGCAAGACCGCGTAGTGACGACGGCCTATGACCGTGCAAACCGAGCCGTGATGGTTGTGGACGCCATGATGGGCGTCACCGAAAACCGATACGACGCTGCCGGAAATCTGGTAGGCAGTACTCGGTACTTCGGCAAACTAACCGGTGCGGATCTGGCAGGGCAGGCGGCTACCGCGTTGACCCAGGCCGCCTTGTCGGCACGCAAACCTGCTGCCAATGCGCAAGACCGAACGACGCGTGCGGTCTTTGATGCAACGGGTCGCGCGGTCTATCAGATCGACGCGGCAGGCTACGTAACCCAATCGGATTACGACACCAGCGGGCGTGTAGTGCTCAGCCGTCGATATGGCGCACCCGTGTCACTGGCGGGTCAACCGACAGTGGCCCAAGTTGCCGCGGCGCTGACACCGAACACGGCGACAGATAGGGTAACGACCTACGTCTACGATAAGGCCGGACGTGTTCTCGGTAGCACCGATGCAATGGGCAAGTCCGAGTCCTACACCTACGATGGCGTTGGCAACAAGCGAACCTTCACCAACAAGCTGGGCAGCTTGTGGACATACGATTACGACGCCGCGGGTCGCTTGCTGACCGAAACGACGCCCAAAGTCGCCGTGGTGGGGTTGAATACGGACGCAGCGGGCAACCTGACGCTGGGTGCCAGCGTGGCCGCATCGGTCGTGACCCGCTACGAGTACGACGGTCTCGGAAATCTGGTCGCGCGAACCGAGGCGGCCGGACGGCCCGAAGCCGTCACCACCCGCTACGTTTATGACGCGGCCGGACGCCAGATCCGAACGATCTACGCAGCGGTCTCCGTCTATGACCCCAGCGCGGACAATCTTCTGACCAATGGCGCGTCAGGCTTGGCCTCGCGCACCGAGGGAGCGCCGATCACGCTGACCTCAGACGTGCTGTATGACGCATTCGGGAATGCGGTGGCCGGCAGAAACCAGGCTGGCGCGGTTAGCTATAAGGTGTACGACAAGACGGGCGCGCTGAAGTACGAAGTCAACGCAGAGGGCTACGTTACCGAGTACGAGCGCAACGCGCAGGGCGATGTGACCCTGCAATTGCGATATGCCACCAAACCGGGACTCGTGGGTTACGGGTATACCGGGATCAGCGCTGCCGTCGTGTCCGCTGCTGTCAATGCCGCGGGGGTGGATCATAGCGGCGACCGTGGTGTCGTCTCGAGCTACGACCGCCTTGGCCGCGTAGTCGAAGTCAGCCAGTCGCAGATCTACGCCTACGATTCATCCGCGGCGGCCAACGCCCAGTACTTTGTCAGCAACAAGGTCACACGCAACGAGTACGACGCCTTCGGGCAGGTCGTAGCCGTGCGAGATCTGGTCAATCCGGTATCTCAGGTATGGGCGACAACGACCCAATACTACGACCGATTGGGCAACGTTACGGCTAAGGTAGATGCCCTGGGCTACGTGACAACGATGTCCTACGACGGAAATGGCAATAAGACGTCGCAGCGCGAATATGCGACAGCCGCCACCGTGTGGAATGCGCAGTCGTACACGTTGCCTGTCGCGCATGCAAACGACCGCGTCACGACCTATGCTTTTGACGCGTTGGGCAGAATGGTGTCTGAGACGCGCGTCGGCGTGGAATACAGCGCGCAATCCTCCGCCACGGCACTACGCGGCGACCTCAAGACTACGTACGGATACGACGTTCTAGGCAATCGCACTCGGGTGACCGACGCCAAGGGCGCATCCACGTATACCTATTACGACGTTTTGGGCCGCGTCGCGGCCATTGCTGAGCCAACACGCAACGCAGAAGTTGGGGGCGCGGCACTGACGCCGTTGACAACGTTCCGGCGCGACGCGCTGGGCAACGCCATCGCCACGATTCAACACGCCAACGGAACTTCGGTCGTCACTGAGACCCCGACAGGTTTCAAGGCCACGACCAGCGCCCAGGACCGTGCGACTTACGTACGCTATGACAGCCGGGGCAATAAGATCCAAACCACGGATGGCAACGGCAAGAGCACCTATGCGTCGTTCAATGCCGGCGGGCAATTGGTTAAGCAATGGCGAACCGTTACGGGCAATGATGGCAGCGTAAAAAGCTGGTTCCAGGCATACGAGTACGACAAGTTGGGGCAGCAGACCCGGGTAATTGATCCGGCGTCGACGTCGGTGCTCAAGAGCGGTGTGCAGACGGGGTGGTCGTCGTCGGCCAAGGAATTCAATGGGTTCTATCGCTACCGAATGACGGGCACGAACACGATCAACGTGAATTGGTCCTCGTTGATTAATGCCAGCGGCGGCTTGGTGCGGGTCCAGGTTTACTACAACACGGTCAGTACGCTTTCCACGGAGACTATTCCGAACGAAGAGGGAGGGGGCGGCGAAGGCGGTGTGACCACCGGAGGCAACACGATTACGTTCGGATCGCCGAGTGTGGCGACCAGCCGCACCGTCGATGTGGCCGCCGCCTCGGCGGCTTCCGGTGTTTCCATCCGTTGGTCCGATAACAAAGTCGAACAAGGCGGGATTTCGCAGCTGAGTTATATCCGAGTCTGGCAACAGGACGCTTCCGGCAACTGGGTAAGCAAATGGGAGGGCAGCAATGCCGCCGCCAACGGCTCGGGAATTACTGACGTGTCGCAGGCTGATGCGGGCTGGTCCGATACGGCAATCCAGTACAACGCGTTCGGTGAAGTCACTCGTCGTGGCGTTAATGGCGGTGCGCAGGAGTACTTCGAGTACGACAACGGCGGCAACCTGGTACGAACCAATGCCAAGGATGGCAACGACCAGATCACGCTGTACAACCTTCAGGGCAAGGCCACGGCCAATATGACCAGCGCCGGCGCCGGCGGCGGAAACGTCAATGTCGCGGCGATCCAGACGCTGCAGCAGGCCGCTGCCATGACCAACCTCAGGCGCGACGACACCATTTACGACGCCTTGGGTAACGTGGTCACCACGCTCGGCGCTACCCGCACGGTGTCTGAAGGTGGTGTATCGGTGAAGCGCGACTTCACCAGCGCCGAAATTACGTCCGCGACTCTTGTGTACTTGCCGCACCCAGAATGGGGCGGCGGCAATGGCGAGACCGGAGAAAACGGTGAACCCACCGGAATTCCGACTTGGCAGGGGACCAACAGCGTCAAGCTCAATTGGACGACCCTCTCTGATCTTGGCGATGGCGATATTCGCGTCACTATGGTTTACGAAAGCAAGTCCGGCGTACGGCGCACGATCGCCAAGAACTACAGCGCGTACGCCGCGCGAGCCGGCGTCACCATCAGCTGGGACGGCAACGCCAGCAATACCTTGGACGGAGGGGTGGGCAAGGTGGTGTCGCTGCTGGTTCAGAAAAAGGACACGGGCGGTGTGTATCGCAATGTGATCCAGCAGCAAGATATCTTTGGCAATACAGGCAACTTCATTGACGTGGTGGCGCCGGTGGATCCATCCACTAAGGTGCGCTTGGAAATTCGCCAGCCAAACGGTGCGTGGTCCGAAGTGGCGATGACCAACTACGGCAAGTCGTACCGGTACGATGCAGCCGGCCTTGCGCTTGGTAGCTACGAGTACCGCGTATCGCATATTGGTCGCGATGGCATTGTCAAAGTCACCGGTAATGGAACCTTGGCTTTGATGGCGCCTGCCCTGTCCACCATCGGTAGTGCGATGGGTTTTGGCACTGTCAGCCGCGAGGTATTCAGCTGGCCGTCCTTTGGCCCCGGCGTGAACGCGCAGTTCCGATATCGCCCTGCCGGCGGAGGCACATGGACGGCATTGCCGGTCGTGGCGCGTACCAAGGGCCATGATGGCGTGGATTGGGCCGCTTTGGGTGCGGGCGCCTTTGATTATGAGTTGTTGTTGATCGACAAGCAGACGGGCGCTGCCTATGCTCATGCCACCGGCAGAGTGGACAAGCTGGCGGCGGTGCCGGACCGGTGGGTTCCTCCAGTCGGGATCGCTCCGATTACCCAAGCCCTGACTTTGGATTCAAGCAACACGAGCATCACTTGGGCGGCGCCCGGGGAATACACGGGCGTTGCGGTGCTGAAGTATCGGTTGCAAGGCACTACGGGGTGGTCGCAAGTGACGATGTCTCGTGCTCTTGCCGGCGGCGGCGAAGGCGGCGAAGGCGGCGAGAACGGGGGGCTTGTCACTCGCTTTTCGGTGGCGTTTGGAACCTTGCCAGCAGGCAACTACGAGTACGACCTGCTGTATACACCCGCTGTCGCCAGCGGCCCGACGCTCCATCGGATCGGCACGATTTCGCAAGGTGCGACGACGCCGGGCTATTACTACACGCGTTATTACACCGTGACGGTTCCGGTGCAGGTCTGGGTCCCTCCCGTTCCCGGTACGGGCGAGGGGGGCGAAGGCGGCCAGGCTGGCTACTGGCGAGTGGAATATCGCCAGGAACAACGGTCGGAACAAGTCTGGGTTCCTCCGGTTGTGCCGCGCCCGGGTATGACGCAGTCCACCGCGCCCTACACCCCCGGCTACACCATTAAAGGCTCAGCAGTCCAGTACGGCGTGACCAGCACAACGGCGTCCAACCCTGGCCCGATCAGCGTCGCGGCTTCCGGCAATCTGGGAGTGGTCGGCACGTGGACTCCTATAGGCGCCAACAACGGTGGCACGCAAGCCAGCCGTCCAAGCGTGCAACGTAGTTACGACCGTTGGGGCAATGTGTTGACGGTGACGGACCCGCGCTCGCCTTATTGGGTCACCTCGTACACCTATAACGCCGCGAACCAGATGACATCTGAAATCCGCCCCAACGCGGATGGCGTGTCGGGCGCCGGCCCGAAGACGTACCTTTATTACGATCAGAACGGCAACAACGTCGGCACGCGGGACGCCAACGGCAATGTCAATGGCAACACCTACGACGCGGGCGGCAATCGAATTCGCGAGACGCATGCGGATGGAGGGGTATACCGCTACAACTACAACGCGTTGGGAGACAAGGTTTCGTGGATAGACGCGTTAGGCAATACGACCAACTACAGCTACGACAATCTTGGCCGCCTGCTGCTGACGTCGTTGCCAGGGATCGGTAGCTACAAAGTATCGAACGTGCTGGACCTGCAGTACACCGGCAGCCGCACGGTGATCGAACGCGTGACGTACGACGAGCTGGGCAACAAACTCAGCTCCACCAACGGTGCCGGCGAGACCACGTACTTTCGCTATGACTTGCGTGGCAACGTCACCGGCATTCGCAAGCCGGGCATTGCCACGGAACTGCGCACGGCTTACGACGCACGCGGTAACAAGACCTTCGAAGCTGATGCAAACGGCAACGCGTCGACATGGGCATACGACTATTTCGGCCGATTGGTCGCTCACGCCGACATCGGTGGAGCGCAGTACGCCTATACGTACGATAACGCCCGCCAACTGTTGAAGCAGACCAATACACGTGGGCAGTCACTGACGTATGCGTATGACGCGGCTGGCCAGATGACGCGCATCACCGACGCCTCGCTGAACAAGATCACGGACTACGCCTATGATCACGCGGGCAACAAGGTCCGCGAACGTACGACGCAGGCCAACGTCGTGTATCAAACTAACGTCATGGCCTATGACGCGCTTGGTCGTCTGCGCGAAATATCGGGTGGGTACCTGCGCGAGAACATCGACTACGACGCCAACGGCAACCGTATTCGCGTGCAGACGCAGTACACGGATACCGGCAGAACGGTCCGCAGTCGCGACCTTTGGTATGGCTACGACTCGATGAACCGGCAAACTACCGTGGACGGCGTCAATGCCAACCTCGACATTGGCGTTGGCCAGGGCCACAAGCTGACCTATGACGTCATGGGCAACCGCTTGAGCGACCGCTTCTGGGGCAAGGCGTATTCGAGCGACGGTGTGGCCAGCGACGGGTTCACGAACGAAACCTACAGCTACGACGAAATGAACCGCCTGAGCACCATCCGACGTGATGGGCTGCTGACCGATCGGCGTTACTACGACGGTGCGGATCGGGTTGTCACCAGCGGCATTAGCGGCGAGTTCGGCGGGCAGTTCTATGAACGGTCTGGCCTTGTCAACGAACGCAAGATGACCATGTATGACGCGGCGGGCCGGGTGTCGAATGTGCGCGTCTTGAGCATGACGGCCGTCAATGGGTTTACCAACAAGTACAACACCGCCTACACGGGGTATGACGGCGCGGGCAACGTCACACAGTACAAAACAGAAGTGTGGGAAGGCTCGCACTACATCAATACCTACAACTACACCCATGCGCGCTACGAGGGCTATCGCGAAGCCACGCTGAGCGGCACCAGCACCAAACTCGATCCGGGCCTGACCACGTACAAGTACGACGTGAACGGCAACCTGATCGGCGTGACGGACTCCAAGGAAGCGAAGAACAACCAGACGCTGGTGAACGACGCCAACGGCAAGATCCTGCAGCGCGTGCAAGACGGAAAGATCACTCGTACGTTGATCGTGAACGGCGAGATGATGGGGACCACGGGACCGGTTGTGGGCGCTGACGATTTCTCGCCTTCGTTCAGGCCGATCGACGGTGGCAACCCGTCGGCGGCACCGGGTTCATATCGCGTGCAGGCGGGCGACACCTTGCAGTCGATCGCGCAGCAGGCATATGGCGACAGCCGCCTTTGGTATCTGATTGCCGAGGCCAATGGCCTGTCAGGTGATCGTGACCTGCGCGTGGGCGCAACGGTCACGGTGCCGAACCGCGTGACGGGCAACCACAACGACTACAAGACGTTCAAGCCGTATGACCCGGCCAAGTTGATCGGGGATACGCAACCGACGATGCCGATGCCGAAGGCGGATGGCGGTGGCGGATGCGGCGGCGTCGGGATGATCATCGTTGCGGTGGTGGCGGTGGTGGCGACCGTGTTGACCGCGGGGGCGTTGGCTGCGCCCGCGGCCGCTGGCGCAAGTGCTGCGGCCGGGGCTGGGGCTGCAGCTGGTGCGGGCGCTGCAGCTGGTGCAGCGGCCGGCGCTGCTGCGGGAGCAGCAGCAAGCGCGGGCTTAGGCGCGAGTTTGGGGGCAATGATGGGCACCGGTCTGAGCGCTTTGGGCGGCGCCTATGGCTTCGGTGCAGCAGTGGGCTATGGCTTGATCGCCGGCGCGGTTGGAAGCGTAGTGAGTCAAGGTGTTGGCATGGCAATCGGTGCCCAAAGCAAGTTCAATTGGGCCGGAGTTGCCATGGCTGGAGTATCGACAGCGGTCACAGCGGGCGTCGGCGCCCAGTTTGGGGGAACGACATCGCTTAGCAACTCCATGGCTGAACGTGCTGTGCAGGTTGCGGGCCGTGCGATGGTGAGTTCGACGATCACGCAGGGCATTACTGTGGCCGTGGGCTTGCAAACCCAGTTCAGTTGGACAAACGTCGCTGCCGCAGGTGTGGGCGCTGGTGTTGGGTCGGCAGTCGGCGGGGCGGTATTCCAGGGTAAGGAGGGTTTCGGCTGGGATTTGGCTCGAGGATTCGCGGCGGGTACGGTTGGTGGAGTTACGGCGTCTGTGTTGACAGGAGGAAAGGCTGACTACGTTCAGGTTGCCATTGATGCTTTCGGCAACGCATTGGGCAATTCGACGGTCGCAGCAGCAGAACGCGCTTCGCAGAATCCAGGGGTAAATGAGGTTTTGCGGCGGGCAGGCATTGACCCGGATAAGGTGGGGGCGACAGGCAAGGATAAGGTTCTGCGCGATGTGACCAACGGCCTCATACAGGACGGATACACGCCCGATGAGATCGGGAAGTTTGTCGGTGATCCGCGGATCAGGAACGATTTGTTTGGTGCGGCAGCGCAGGCCAATGATGGCATTGCAAACCTGAATCTTGAAGAAATAGCGCAGTCTCGTTCAAGTGATGGCAGGAACGTGGGCGTCGAAGTCAAGGACTTGGGTACGTTGGCACCAGTTAACGTAATCGGGCATCACTGGACGGTGCCCTTCACGGACGATGTTCTTCATCCAATGATGGACGGCGTCAAAGCCGTGGGTGCTTTTGCCGAAGAGAATCCAACTCTTACTGGAGTGGCGGCAACTGGCATTCAGTTGGCCATGATGGGGCCGGCGCAGCTCATCAAGTCAACGATTGTGGACTCAGTGACCGAGTACGCAATCGGCGAATACACGGCGCAGGTGGGCGATTACATCCACGGGCGTGCTTCTTCGTTTCTTGAGCAGCAGTGGGGGCTACAGCCTGACGAGGCAGGATTTTTGGCCTCAGGCGTGATGTTCGCTGGTCAGATGGTGATGGATAGTGCGAAGAACGCACTGGGTACTGCAAAAAAGATCAATAGCGTTATAGACAATAAGGCAGCAACCAAACCTAGCATCCCATTTGCCGATACGCATGTACGGAAAGCTCCCAGCTCTGACCTGAAAGTAGAGGTCCCACCCCTAAATCCGTCTACACGTTTTTACGTTAGCTCTGAAGGACAAGTGCTCGACGCAAAAACCTATGATCGGCCTTCGGGTTTCAGAAAGGGCGTTCGCGACGAAGCATGGGACGGAGCTGCTGAACCCGTTACCAACGTAGTTCGCGATCCGCTTCAAAAGGTTATCATGCAAAAGAACGAGCCCTGGGACATGGGGCATCGTCCTCAGATGGAGTATCGGAAGGAGCGCGATTATTCAATTTATCAATGGATGGAAACCGGTCGAGCAGTCACTCGAAAAGAGTTCTTAAATAGGATGAATGATCCGACACGATATCGCCCAGAGCTTCCATCCTCCAATAGGGGGCATAAGGGAGAAGATATGTCCAATTGGCTTATTAAGTAGCGAGTATAAATAATGCTGGTGGTAACTGATATACATAAAAAAATTGCGAAACACACCGCCTCTGCTATGGATGCGAGTGTGCAGGGAGTTTCGTCGTATTGGGACGAGGCGGAAACTAGCAGTGTTTACATTATGCGGATTGATGATCGGCCGCAACTTGGTGTATCGGCCTACGCGACTATCGGCTTGTCGGATCATCCGCTTTTTTATAATGGAGTCGAGTTCGGGACCCGAGCTGAACTGGTCGGCGCGTGTGCGTCGAATACGTCGGGGTTCGATGAGGTCTTAGCGACCTTGTCTTTCTGCGTGATAAATTCGCATTGGTTCTGTGCCCCGGGGAGAATATTTCCCGATGTCGTGTCCATGCACGGAATATCGAGTTCGCTTACTGATATTTACTTTTCCTCGCCATTTCTTTGGGGGGATCGTCTTCGTTCTGTCGAAATGGATGGTCGATTGGTCGCGTGGCTACTGGCAGTGCCTATTTCGCGCAAAGAACGAGACTTCGCAGACAATTACGGCTCGGATAAGCTTGAAGATTTGTTTGTTGAGGCGAATATTGACATATACGATATAAACCGGCCGTCTGTCGTATGATTGGATCTATTTTTTAGGTTTTAAATCAACCTTAAACTAGTTCGTCGGCGATCGATAAACTTATAAAATATAAATAGACAATTTTGATAGGCTGAATTTGAAAACTATCCTGGAATGATCTATTTTCAGTCCCTTTTCCAAGCCTTGATGATTATGGGAAGCATCACGTCACATGGCCTCAGGGCAAGATCTCGAGTGCCTGTTGCAAGGCCGAGGCATTACAGCGCTTAGATCGGGCGCCGCTCTGCGGCGATCACCCGATATTCCTCCCAGTCTACAAAGTCCTGGCTCGTCCGAGTTTTGACAATGCGTATTTCAACAAACGTCAATCCCGCCTCACGGGAAGCTCCGAGAGTGCATCCCTGAACTCCAAATACTCCCTCATGTATTCGGAGTGTCTTTCCACCCGCTTCACCACCCTTTCATCCACCGTCAAATTCAGCACCGCCGCGCCATCCCACATCCGCGCTCGCTTCTTCACATGAATCAGCACCTTATCCGTGAACTCCTTATACGAGTCATGCGGATGGCACTGGTCATAGTCCGTAGACACCCGGTGCGCGATGCCCGCCTCCAACCCTACCTCCCGCGCTTTCCCCTGTAGCCAAGCCGCCGGCAGCGTCTGCAAACTCCCGTCCCGGTACCCACCGCCAATGTCCGAATGCGCGCCGATAAACCAGCGCTGCTCTACCGGCCTGTCCGCAGGGCGGGGTTCGGAATTAACCAGCCGCGTCCACAAGGTCGGAAAATACGGCTCGCGATATTCGTTCGTTGCGATCGCGTGATAAGCATGGTGGACGTGGTTGCTGAGTTCGGTGTCGTGGAAGTTATAGAACTTGGAGAACCCCGGAAACGAAATGCCGCCGACAGGTATGCCAAGGCTGCCCACCGTGTCCCAAACCCCCACAAAATGCAGGTCGGTATCGCGAGAAAATTGCGTGCGAAACGAAAGCGCTTCGATAGACGACGGATGGCAATCGTCGCGGTAAAGCGCGTAGGCTTCGGCGACGTTGTCGTCAGTGGGGCTTTTAAGCAGGCCGCATTTGCGGACCATGCCGGCCAGGCTGCGCGCCGAGTATGCGCCACGGCTGAAGCCGAACAGAAAGATATGGTCGCCGGCTTCCTGGCGTTGGCATAGCCATTGGTAGCCGTGCCGGATATTGGCGGATAGGCCGGCGCCGAATGCGCCGCCCAGGAATTTGTCGATGGCGGCCCACAGGCCTTGGCCTTGCGTGCCGACGCCTTCGATGTACAGGGTTTCCTGCGTGCTGGTTTCGGGCGCGGCTTTGTAAAGCTCGTAGGCGTTGGTGCGGTCGTTGGGTTCGTTCCACGTGCCGTCAAAGAAGATGGCCAGATTCTTCATCATGTTCAGCTCCCCACAGATCGAGTCTTCCGATACATCTGTTGCTGGCTGGGATGACGCCCGCGTGAGGCAAGCTAGCACGCGGGTTGCGCGTTTGCCGCCTGCGTGGTTTCCCTGCTGGCGGCATGTACACCGCCTTTTTTACTAACCGACTGGGCATAAAAAAGCCTGCGCCGGGGTGACGGCGCAGGCGAATCCCGAAGGCGGGATGGTCGAACTAGATAATGTGTAGCAATCCGAGTCCTAAAGGATGGTATCCGCGTGGAAGCGGTTGGTAGCGGAAGCGATCAGTTGATCGTCACAACTCCAACACCACCTTCGCACCGCCGCACGAGCGCGAGCAGCACGCCATCATCTTGTTGTTCGCGTCGCGTTCCGCGCGCGTGAGCACGACGTCGCGGTGGTCAATCTGCCCCTCCAGCACGCGCACCTCGCACGATCCGCAGAGGCCTTCTTCGCAGTCGCTCTGCACGTCGATATTGGCGCCGCGCAGCGCGGTCAGCAGGGTCTGATCCGCGGGCACGTTGATGACGATGCCCGAGTCCTTCAGCACGACTTCGAACGGCTGTTCCTTGGACGGGTCCAGCGTGCCCAAGGTGGAATGGAAGTGTTCCACGCGCAGCGCATCTTCGGGCCATGCGGCGCAGCAAGTGGCCAAGCCATCCAGCAAGCCTTGCGGGCCGCACGCATAAATCTGCGTGCCGGCATCCGGCTGGGACAACAGCGCCGCGTAATCCGCGCGCGTGCCTTCGTCTTTGACGTGGACGTGCAGGCGGTCGCCGTGCAGCGCGACAAGTTCGTCCAGCATCGCCATGCACGTGCGCGCGCGGCCGCTGTAGTGCAGTTGGTAATCCAGGCCCAGTTCCTTGGCGCGCCGCGCCATGGCGCTGATGGGGGTGATGCCGATGCCGCCGGCAATCAAGATCAGCTTGTCGGCCGCTTCATTCATGCGGAAGTGATTGCGCGGCCCACGGATGCGCAAGCGTGCGCCGACCACCGCGTTCGCGTGCATCCACGCGGAGCCGCCTCGGCCTTCTGTTTCCTTCAACACGGCAATTTCAAATACACCGGTTTCCGAAGGATCGCCGCACAAGGAGTATTGGCGCGACAAGCCTGTGTCGCCGCATTCCACGTCGATGTGCGAGCCCGGCGTCCAGCGCGGCAGCGGCTTGCCATCGGGCGACACCAAACGCAGGCGCAAGATGCCGTCAGCGGCTTCGACCGCGCTTTGCACGACGACGGGCCGCGTGATGGCGTGCGACGAGGGCTCGCCGATACGCACGGGGTGCTGGTCGTTCAGCAATGCCGGCGACGCCAGTTCCGGGTTCTGCTTCGGGTCCCACTCCACCCACAGGTGCTCCGGCCCGCGAAACGAGGTATTGGGCACATAGGTAAACGCCTGTTCCGACAGCTTCATATGCGGAAGGCGGCGCGTGAGTTCTTCCAGGAAGATCTGCATTTCCATGCGGGCCAGGTTCTTGCCCATGCATTGGTGCGAGCCGTAGCCGAAGGTGAGCTGGTCGCTGGCGTTTTCGCGGCGGATGTCGAAGAGGTCGGCGTCGTTGAACTGGCCTTCGTCGTGGTTGGCGGACGACGTGACGATCAGCAGCTTGGAGCCTGCCGGGATCGGCACGCCGGCGATCTCGACATCGCGCGTGGCCAGGCGGCGCCACGCGGCGACCGAGCCGTTATGGCGCAGGCATTCTTCGACGGCGTTGGGAATCAGGTCGGGGTCTTCGCAGATCTCGCGCCAGGCGTCGGGGTGTTGCAGCAGCAGCTTGATGGCGTTGGCCGATGCGTTTGCGGTGGTTTCGTGGGCGGCGACGATGCCGGCCATCATCATGGAATGCAGGTAGGAATCGGTGACGACGTCCGGATGCGTCTGCTGCTTGCGCAAGCCGTATTGCATCCAGCCGGGGCCGGACGGGTCTTGGCGCATCTTGTCCAGGATCTTGCCGGCCAACTGCCAGAAGTTGCCGACAGCATGCGCGACGGCCACTTGTTCTTCGGGCTTGGGGCGGCCCCAGGTGTTGACGGTGTGCGCGATGGAGTATTGGCGCAGCAGCTCCATGTCTTCTTCGGGCACGCCCAGGAAATGCAGCGCCACGGTCAGCGGCACTTCCCACAGCATCTGGTCGACGAGATCGGCGCGGCCGTCGTTGACGAAGCGGTCGACGTATTCGCGGGTCAGGCGGCGCACCATGGGTTCGTGGTGCTTCAACTCTTCGGGCGTGAACGGGTCCATCAGCACGCGGCGGCGCGGCATGTGGGCGGGTTCGTCTTCGTTGACCAGGGTGCGGTTCATGGCGTAGCCGTACGACTCCAGCACGGCGTTGGCCTCGGGGCCGGTGGGGGTGATTTTTTCCAGCGCGATGGACGGGCTGAAGGTGATGTTGTCGCGAAAAATCGCCTTGATGTCTTCGTAGCGCGTGACCACCCAGTAGCCCAGCTTGGGGCTGTAGAACACGGGTTCCTGCTCGCGCGCCCAGCGCACATATTCAGGCGGGTCTTGCTGGTAGCCATCGCCAAAGGGGTCGAACTCGGCGGCGCGGGCGCTGACGGGACAGCCGGTGGGGCTTTGCATCGCGGCAAGCGCCGCGTGATCGATGGGACAGCCCGACGGGCGCGAGGAAGAGGGCGATTGGCTCATGATGCTTTCCGTGTATTCGTGATGCTTCGGCCTGCCGCGTGAGCGGC
>NZ_JBHFIZ010000037.1:655222-674525 GCF_057334535.1 Achromobacter colocynthidis | reverse complement strand
CCCCCCCCCCCCCCCCCCCCCCCCCCGCGGGTGGTGATGGCAGCGCTTAGTCCAGCGTAATCTTCAGATCAGTGATCAGCTTCTGCCAGCGGGCGCGTTCGCCCTTCAACATCTCGGCATATTCAGCGGGCGTGTTGCCGACAGGCTCGATGCCGAAGTCGACCAGGCGCTTGCGCGTGGCCGGGTCGTTGATGGTGGCCACCACCTGCTTGTTCAGCGCGTCGATGACGGCGGGCGGCGTGCCGGCCGGCACCACCACGCCCACTTGCGCGGACGCTTCGACGTTCTTCAGGCCGATCTCTGCGAACGTGGGCACGTCGGGCAGTTGCGGCAGGCGGGTCGGGTTGGCCACGGCCAGCGCGCGCACCTTGCCGCCGTTGATGAAGCCGGCGCCGGCTGCCAGGTCGACCATCATGGCGGGGATCTGGCCGCCCGCCACGTCCGCCAGCGCGGGCGATGCGCCGCGATACGGCACGTGGGTCATGGTCAGGCCGCTTTCGACTTTCAGCAGTTCCATGGCCAGGTGGTGCGGGCTGCCCGCGCCGGCGGAACCGTAGTCCAGGCCTTCCTTGCGCGACTTGGCCTCGGCCAGGAATTCCTGCACGGTGTTGACCTTCATGGACGGGCCAACCACCAGAATCATCGGAAAGCGGCCCATCAGCGTGACGGGCGCCAAGTCCTTGACGGGGTCATACGACAGCTTCTTGTACAGCGCGGGGTTGAACACCAGTGTGCCGTTGTCGGCGGACAGCATGGTGTAGCCGTCAGCCGGCGAGCGCGCGGTTTCGGATGCCGCGATGGCGGTGTTGCCACCCGGCTTGTTCTCGATCACAACTGGTTGGCCCATGCGACCCGACAGGCCCTGGCCGATGCTGCGCGCCAGAAAGTCGGAGCCGCCGCCTGCCGCGTAGGGCACGACCCAGCGCACGGG
Organism: Achromobacter colocynthidis; assembly: GCF_057334535.1. NCBI lineage: Bacteria > Pseudomonadati > Pseudomonadota > Betaproteobacteria > Burkholderiales > Alcaligenaceae > Achromobacter > Achromobacter colocynthidis. Next base: position 673,594 of record NZ_JBHFIZ010000037.1, on the reverse strand, counting down.
CTTGGACGGGTAGTTGGCAGGCGCCTGTTGGGCGAAAGCGTTGGCACAGGCCAGCAAGGGCAGGGCCAGCAGGCCGGCCAGGAAAGTGCGTTTCAGGGGGCGATTCAGGGTGCGCATCGGCTGTCTCCATTTCGGGATGACCTGATGGCATCCCTTCTTTTGCGTAAATCATATACGCAATGCGTAATTTTTCAAGAGGGGTTAACCTTGGAGCCGATTTCGCGGCGCGTCGTCGTCCGCGCACCCTATTTGCAGGAAGTGCATCCGCTATGAGTCCCCCCAAGCCGTCGACCAAGACGTCCACGAAGTCGCCCATAAAAGGGGCCACTGCCGCGTCCCCCAAAGCGTCCACGACAGCGACCGTCCCGACCCCCGAACTGGACTCCGCTGACCGCCCGCGCGAACGCCGCCAGCGGGTGCAGGCCGCCGAAACCGGCATGGTGGTGCTGAAAGGCCTGGCTCGGATGGGCGGCCGCGCAAGCCTGACCGCGCTGGCCGCACACGTGGATGAAAGCCCCGCCAAGGTGCACCGCTATCTGATGAGCCTGATTGCCGAGGGGCTGGTGGACCAGGAAGTCGCGACTCAGCAATACCACCTGGGCCTGGAAGCGCTGATGGTCGGCGTGGCCGCCATGCGCCAGGCCGACCCCTTGCGCATCAGCGAACCGGTGCTGATCCGCCTGCGTGAAAGCCTGGCGGTAACGTGCTTTATCGCCGTCATGGGCAACAAGGGGCCGACCATTGTTCGCTTCGAGGAACCGGCGTTGCCCGTCACGGTGAACGTGCGCGTGGGCTCGGTGTTGTCGATGCTGTGGTCCGCCACCGGCCGCGCGTTTCTGGGGGCCTTGGACGAGGCGCCGATTCAGCAGATGGCGCTGGCCGAACTGGCCGAGTCGCCGGACGATCTGCGTGCCTTGCTGGACCGCGACGATCCCATCGGCGGGCTGCGGCGCCAGGTGCGCGCGGCCGGGTGCGCCACGGTGAAAGACACGAACCTGCGCGGCATCAGCGCGGTGTCGGCGCCTTTGTATGACCACACGGGCCGCCCCTGCGCGGTGCTGACGGCGCTGGGCGCGACGGGCGGCTTCGATGTGTCGGCAGACGGCAAGATCGTGGCGGCGGTGAAAAAAGAAGCGGCGGCGGCTAGCGCGGCGCTGGGGTACGTGGGGGAGGGCGCATGAAACGTCTCGCCATCCTGGGCGCTTTGCATGAAGAAATCGCCGACCTCTTGGCCGCGATGGAACCCGGCGCTACCGTCCACCGAATCGCCATGCGCGATTTTCATGTGGGCACGTTGTGGGGCACGCCCTGCGTGATCGCGTTAAGCCGCATCGGCAAGGTGGCGGCGTCCGCCACGGCGTCGATCGTCATCCGGGAATTCAACGTGTCGCGCGTGGTCTTCACCGGTTTGGCGGGCGGGTTGCACGCGGACGTGGAGGTGGGCGACGTGGTCGTGGCCAGCACCTTGATGCAGCACGACATGGACGCGCGTCCGCTGTTTGATCAGCACGAGATCCCCTTGTTGGGGCGGGTGTGTTTTGACGCGGATGCCGGCATGAGCAAGCTGTTGCGAGACAGCGCTGTGACCTTCACCCAAGCGTTTACCCGCGCGAGCCCAGGGGCTGCCACGCAGGCGATGCCCACCGTCCACCACGGCCTGACCGCGACCGGTGACCGGTTCGTCAGCCACAACGACGAGGCCCAGGTACTGCGCAAGCGCCTGCCCGCTGCTTTGTGCGTGGAAATGGAAGGCGCGGCGATGGCGCAGGTCTGCTATGAATTCGGCGTGCCCTTCGCGGTGCTGCGCGTGATATCCGACCGCGCCGACCATGCCGCCAAGACCGACTTCACCGCGTTCCTGGAAAACGTTGCGCGCGTCTACTCCGCCGGCATTCTGTCGCCGCTGCTGAAATCGGGTGCCTTGCTGGACGGCTAGGGCTCCTGCTCAAGCCGGTGTGGATGACTGGCGACCCTGGCCCGGTTTCAAGCGCAGCTCCACCGCCAGCCCCCCGCCTTCCCGCGCGCTTAACGTCAGCGTACCGCCCACCACTTCCGCCAACTGCTGCGCGATGGCCAGGCCCAGCCCCGTGCCACCCGTATCGCGGTTGCGCGAGCTTTCCAGGCGATAGAAAGGTTGCAGCACGGCGGCCCGTTCGTGTTCGGGAATGCCGGGGCCACGGTCCAGTACAAAGACCGATACCGCCGTGTCGCCGTGCACCGCCACGTCCACTTCAGCCGCACCCGCGAACTTCAGCGCGTTGTCGATCAAGTTGCCCAGAATCCGCCGCAGCGCATGCGGGCGCGTCATCAGCGGCCCGGCGTGGTCGCCGTTCAGGCTGACGGGCTTGCCCGTGTCTTGATAGTCATAGACCAGGCTTTCCAGAAACGCATGCAGATCCACGCGCGCGGGCGTTTCAACTTTGCCGTGCGCACTGCGCGCGTAGTCGATGCCTTCGCGCACCAGCCTTTCCACTTCGTTCAGGTCCTGCGCCAACTTGTCGCGGTCGTCCGAGGCGTCCATGAACTCGGTGCGTAGTTTCATCCGGGTGATGGGCGTTTGCAGGTCGTGCGAGATGGCGCCCAGTATCTGCATGCGCTCGGCCACGTGGGCGGCGATGCGGGCCTGCATGGCGTTGAACGCGGTGGCGGCGTGCGCCACTTCGGCCGGGCCGCCTTCTTCCAGCAAGGGGCTCTTGGCGTTCGGGTCGAGTGTTTCGGCGGCATGGGCCAGGCGCGTCAGCGGCCGCACGGCCAGCCGCACGGCCAGCCACGCGCAAACGATCAACAGCACCAACTGCACCGCCAGCACCACCAGCAGCCATGGCTCGGGGCGCATTGACGACAGATGGATATCCAGCACCACGGGCTGCCCATCGGACAGCACGACGCGCGCCTGGATATGCCGGGGGTCGTTTGCCATGGCGCGTATGGTCAGCGGGCGCGCGGTGCCCAGTGCTGCTTCGATGGCGTTGGCGGCATTGCGCGCGACGTCCAGCCGCAAGGGTTGATCGGCCTGGCCCTCATCCAGCAGGTACTGGCGGTTCCCGCTGGACAGGCGCGGCAGCCAGGCCGCGCGTTCATCGGCGGGCAGGCGGTCCAACACGTCCATGGCTATGGCGACGTCGCGTTCCAGGTCGCCCAGCATCATGCTCTTGGTGGTGTTGTAGCGTTCGTAGAACAGCGAGGCGAACGACAAGCCATACGCCAGCACCAGGCCGATCAGAAAAATCAGGAACAACCGGGCGACCAGGGTGCCAGGCCAGGCGGAACGCGGGCGGGCGGCGCGGTTCACTCGTTGGCTTCCGACACATCGACCGCCGCCGCGAACACATAGCCCTCGCTGCGCACGGTCTTGATGTAGCGGGGCTCGCGCGCATCTTCGCGCAGGCGTTGACGCAGGCGGCTGACCAGCAGGTCGATCGAGCGGCCAAAGAAATCGGCGTCACGGCCTTGCGTCAGGTTCAGCAGTTGATCGCGGTTCAGCACGCGCTGCGGGTGGTCCAGGAACACGCGCAGCAACCGGTATTCCGCGCCGCTTAGCGACACCACCGTGCCGCTCTCATCCAGCAAGTGGCGCGCGGTGGTGTCCAGCCGCCAGTCGCCGAAGGCGATCTCGCGGCCCGGCTCCGTCACCTGGAAATTGGGCGGCAGCATGCGCGTGCGCCGCAGAATCGCCTTGATGCGGGCCAGCAGTTCGCGCGCCACAAAGGGTTTGACCAGGTAATCGTCGGCGCCCATTTCCAGGCCCAGCACGCGGTCCATGTCGTCGCTGCGCGCGGTCAGAAGCAGGATCGGAATGCGGCGGTGCTTGCCGCTGCGCAGTTCGCGGCACAGCACCAGCCCGTCGTCGCCCGGCATCATGATGTCCAGCACGATCAGGTCCACGGACAGGTTTTCCAGCAACGAACGCATCTGCCGGCCGTCGGCCGCCAGCGTAACGGTCAGGCCGTTCTTCTTCAGGAAGTTGCCGGCAAGCTCGCGTATTTCACGATCGTCGTCAACGATCATCACGTGATCAATCTGATCCATCTGCGGTGGCCTAAAGGGTGGGGGCGGCAACGCGCGGAAGCACACGCGCGGGTAGGCGGATTTTATCCAAGGCGGCGGCGCTAGCGGTCAACCGGGGGCAGCGGGTCGCGGCGCGGCCGGGTATTGGCAATGAGCTGGCATTGGAAGGGCTTGGCGGCTTCGGTGCTGAAACCGCCGAACATCAACAGCAGTACGGCAAGAATGCGCTTCATATGGGTCTCCGGGGGCAGGGCATGAACGGGTTATAGCGCCGGCCGCCGCCGCAAGTGTGTCGTACTGTGTACGCCCCGGCGGCAGATACATAAGCCAGGAAAAAACACGCAAAACCGGCACAAGCCGGATACGCGGCGCGGGTGCAATGGGGCCTCTTTCCAAAGGACTTGCCCCATGGACCTGATCAACACCCCCATCGCTTTGCTGGCCGGCATGCTGACCATCGCCTCACCCTGCGTGCTGCCCCTGCTGCCGGTGCTGCTGGGCACCTCGCTGGAACGCCCGGACCGCTGGCGTCCCCTGTTCGTCGTGTCCGGCTTTGTGCTGGCGTTTGCCGGCCTGGGTATCGCGCTAAGCCTGTTGTCCACCTTGAATGCATCGGTACACGAAGCGGTGCGGTCCACGTCGATCGCGCTGCTGGCGCTGTTCGGCCTGGTGCGCATCTGGCCGCAACCCTACGACCGCCTGATCGCCCGCATCGGCGGCCCGTTGCAGCAATTGGCCTTCAACGGGGGCGGCTCGGGTAGCGGCAATGCGGGCGGCTTTGTGCTGGGGCTGTCGTTGGGGGCGGTGTGGACGCCCTGCGCCGGCCCGGTGCTGGCGTCGATTCTGGTGCTGGCCGCCAAGGCGCAGAACCTGACGCAATCCAGCACCTTGTTGTTGATGTTCGCCATCGGCGCGGGCATTCCGATGCTGGTGATCGCTTACGGCGGCCAGGCCATCGCGGCGCGGGTGCGGGGCTTGTCGCGCTACACGCAGCGCTTGCAGCAAGGCTTTGGCGTGCTGCTGATCCTGACCGCCGCCGCCATCTATTTCCAGTACGACATCCTGGCCTATGCCTGGATCAGCAACCTTTTCAACTGACCGTCCCTCACCTCAATTCAAGGAGTACGACCATGTTCGCTACGTTCAAGAGAATCGCGCTGGGTGCGCTGTTGGCCACGTCGCTGGCTGCCTCGGTGATGCCGCTTACCGCGCAGGCCGGCGCCTCCAAACCGACCCCCGCGCCGGAATTCACCGGCATCGAGCATTGGCTCAACAGCGACCCACTGACGCTGGCGTCGCTGCGCGGCAAGGTGGTGCTGGTGGACTTCTGGACCTACACCTGCATCAACTGCGTACGCACCTTGCCCTACGTGACAAGCTGGTATCAGAAGTACAAGGACCAGGGGCTGGAGGTGGTGGGCGTGCATACGCCGGAGTTCCCGTTTGAACGGTCCACGCCCAACGTGCAGAAGGCGCTGGAGCGCTTTGGCATCACGTATCCGGTCGCGCAGGACAACCGCTATGCCACTTGGGACGCCTACCGCAACCAGTATTGGCCGGCCTTCTACCTGATCGACAAGCAAGGCCAGATCGTCTACCGCCATTTTGGTGAAGGCAAGTATGCGGAGACGGAGGCTGAGATTCAGCGCTTGTTGGCGCAGCCGGGCTAAGGAAGGCGGCGGGGAGGGGGCGCGAGTACAGCGCCGCGCAAAGCAGATATGCGATACCGCGCATAGCGCCGCCCCGGTACGCCGCATACCATGCTCCAAACACAAAAACCCAAGGTTTGGAGACAGCATGAAGATCGCAAGCGCGCTGACGTCGGTCAGCCTGTGGCTGGGTGGGGGGATGATGGCGTGCGTCGTGGGAATGAGCGCGCCTGCCGTGGCCGGCACCTACCCCGACCATCCCATCAAGCTGGTGGTGCCGTTTCCCGCAGGCGGCGCCACGGACCTGATGGCCCGCGCGCTGGCGCAAGGGCTGGGCGACAAGCTTGGCCAGACCGTCGTGGTGGAAAACCGGGGCGGGGCAGGGGGCGCGATCGGCGCGGAGGCCGTGGCCAGCGCCGCGCCCGACGGCTATACCTTGCTGTATTCGACGATGGGTGTGCTGACCATCAACCCATCGCTGTACGCCAAATTGCGCTATGACCCGCAAAAGAGCTTCGCGCCGATCACGCTGACCAACCTGACGTCGAACCTGCTGGTGGTGAACCCGGAATTGAATGTGAATTCGGTGGCGGAACTGGCGGCGCTGGCCAAGCAGCGGCCGGGTGAACTGACGTTCAGCTCGTCGGGCAACGGCACCACCAGCCATCTGGCCGGTGAGATGTTCAAGTCGACGGCCGGCGTGGATATCCGCCATATCCCGTATAAGGGCACCTCGGGCGCCATCAATGATTTTCTGGCGGGGCGGATTTCGATGATGATCGACACGTCCTCCAATTTCATCGAACAAGTGAAGCAGGGCAAGGTGCGCGCGCTGGGCGTGACCAGCCGCAAGCGCTTGCCGGTGCTGCCGGATGTGCCGTCGATTTCGGAAGCACCGGGCTTCTCGACGTATGAAGTCAGCTTGTGGTCAGGCGTGCTGGCGCCGGCGGGAACGCCCCGCGCGGTGATCGACAAGCTGAACCAGGACATTGGCGCGGTGATGCAGTCGCCGCAGATGGTCGAGCGCATGGCGGGTTACGGCATCCAGACTACGCACAGCACGCCCGAAGCCTTCGCCGCCCAGATCAAGACGGACACGGTGAAGTGGGCACAGGTGATCAAGCAGTCCGGCGCTCGGGAAGACTGACATGCCATCCATGATCCGATCCCTGCTGATAGCCGCAAGCTTGACGGCCGCCGTGGCGATGCCCGCGGCCCAGGCCAAGTACCCTGAACGCCCCTTGACCCTGATCAACCCCTACGCGGCGGGCGGCCCCGCCGACGTCGTGGCGCGCAGTCTGGGCCGCGCGCTGGAAAAAAGTCTGGGCCAGCCAGTAGTGGTGGAAAACAAGCCGGGCGGCGGCGCATCCATCGGCACGGGGTTTGTGGCCCGAGCCAAGGCTGACGGCTACACCTTGCTGTTGGGCACCTCTGCCGGCCACGTGGTGACGCCCTTGATGCAGAAGACGCCCTATGACGGCGTGGACGGCTTTGCCTTTTGCTCGGTGGTGGCGGTGCAACCCATCATGCTGGTGGTGAACCCATCGCGCGGTATCCGCGACGTGGCGACGCTGCTGGCGCGCGCCAAGGCCGAACCCGGGAAGCTCAGCTACGGGTCGGCGGGGGTGGGCGGCGCTACGCACCTGGGCGCCGAACTCTTTCAGCAGGCGGCGCATGTGCGGTTGAATCACATTCCCTACGCCGGCGCGTCGCCCGCCATCAATGACGTGGTGGGCGGGCAGATCGACCTGGCCATGCTGAACCTGTCGGCCAGCTTGCCGTTCATTCGCCAGGGGCGCTTGATTGCCTTGGCCTACGCGGCCGACAAGCGTTCGGCGCTATTGCCGGACGTGCCCACGCTGGCCGAAGCGGGCGTGCCGGGTGCGCAGGCGGCAACCTGGTACAGCCTGGCCGCGCCTGCCGGCACGCCGCCCGAGATCGTGCAGCGCCTGAGCAGCGCCGTGCGCGCCGTCAACGATGACCCTGATTACCGCCGCGTCATGCAAGAGCAGGCGATCGAACTGATGTCGCTGACCCCGGCCGAGGCCGATGCCTACGTCCGCCGCGACCGTGCCGACATGCAGCGGCTGCTGAGCTCGCTGGGGCTGCTGGCAAAATGACACGACCTCCCGCCATTCACGCCAGACGATGTCGCCATGAACTTTGATTTCAGCCAACTGGCGTCGGCCGACGCCTTCAAGCTGCTGTCCAGCGTGGTTGTGCCACGCCCGATCGCCTGGGTGGTCAGCCAATCGGCGCGCGGTGAGCTGAACGCCGCGCCCTTCTCATTTTTCAACGTGGTCAGCAGCGACCCGCCCATCGTGGCGTTGGGCATCGGCCCGCGCGGCGGCCAATTGAAGGACACGTCGCGCAACATCTTGGACACGGGCGAATTCGTGATCAATCTGGTGTCGGCCGAACTGGCTCAACAGATGAATCGCACCAGCCTGGACTACGACGCCAGCGTCAATGAGCTGGCGCGCGCGGGGCTCTCCACCGCGCCGTCGCGAATCGTGGCGCCACCGCGCATCGCGCAGAGCCCGGCGGCGTTGGAATGCAAGGTGTGGCAGGTGATCGAGGCCGCGCCGCAGCGTGTGATTGTGCTGGCGCGCGTGGTGGGCATGTACTTGCGCGACGACGCGCTGTTGAACCGCGAGCGCTTTCACGTGGATACCCCCGCGCTGGGACTGCTGGGGCGCATGCATGGCGCGGGCTGGTACGCGCACACGACCGACCTGTTTCAGATGCTGACGCCGGACGCGGCCAACGACCCGTCCGTGCGCCCGCCCCAAGGCCATTGACGCGCGTCGCGGCGCTTAACAAACAAGGAGCTAGACGATGAAGTTGCATTGGTCGCCCAGATCGCCATTTGTGCGCAAGGTGATGATCGTTCTGTATGAAACCGGCATCGAAGGCCAGGTCGAACTGGTTCGCACGCCGGTCGCGATGGACAAGCCCAATCTGGACCTGGTGGCGGACAATCCCTTGATCAAGCTGCCCACCTTGGTGCTGGACGACGGGACTGCCTTGTATGACTCGCGGGTGATCTGCGCCTACTTGAACGGGCTGGCTGGGGGCCGCTTGCTACCAGCGGACGCCGCCGGGCGTCTGGTAGCCGAACGCCGCCAGGCGCTGGGTGATGGTTTTCTGGATGCCTTGCTGCTGTTCCGGCAAGAACGCAACAAACCTGTGGAAAAGCAGACGGTGGCGTGGCTGGACGCTTTCGCGCTGAAGGTGCGCGCCGTGCTGGCCGCGCTGGAAGCGGAAGCGCCCGCGCTGGCGGCAAGCGATTTCGACCTGGGCGTGATCGCCATCGGCTGCGCCCTGTCGTACATGGACTATCGTTTTCCGGATATCGACTGGCGCGCCGGGCACCCCCGGCTTGCCGCGTGGCACCAGGGCTTTTGCGCCCGCCCGTCGGTGGCGCGCAGCCAGCCCGACGAAACGCCGTGAATTCTGCATTCCCCGAACCAAGGATGATGATGAGCCGTATCCCGCTGCCTTCTCCCGACAGCATGACCGACGACCAGAAGCGCGTGTACGAGAAAATCGTCTCGGGTCCGCGCGGGCGTCTGGTCGGCCCTTTGCGCGCGGCGCTGCACAGCCCTGAACTTGCTGAGCGCTGGCAGGCGCTGGGCGCCTTGCTGCGTTTCGGCACCAGCCTGCCGCCCCGCGTCAGCGAACTGGCCATTGTTGTGACCGCGCGCCGCTGGAACAGCCAGATCGAATGGCATATCCATGCGCAGGCTGCCCGCGCGGCGGGTATCGCGGATGCGGTGCTGGACGCGATCCAGTCGCGCGCAACCCCGTCGTTCGACTCGCGCGACGCCGAGGTGGTCTACGAATTCGCACGGCAGCTACAGGAAACCGGCCAGGTGGATCCTGCACTGTATGCCGAGGCGGTGGCGCGCTGGCAGGCCGTGGGCGTGGTGGAACTGACGGCGGTGATCGGCTACTACACCATGGTGTCCATGACCTTGAACGCCCACGAGATCCCGATGCCTGACGATGCGCCCGCGCCGCTGGATACCCCACGGCAAGCGGACCAGCCCGTGCTTAGCACCTTGGCGCCGCTACCCAATAAGGGGCAGCCATGAATACCGAAATGCCGCGCATGCCCGTCACGCCCAAGCAGACGCTGCCCGCGCTGGCCTGCGATGCGCACTGCCATGTGTTCGGCCCCTATGACCGCTTTCCCTTGCAGCACCCGTCGTCCTACGCGGCGCCGGATGCGCCCGTGGCGCGTTACCTGCAAATGCTGGACACGTTGGGTGCGGCGCGCGGGGTGCTGGTGCAGCCCGCGCCTTATGGCGTGAATCCGGCGGCGCTGCTGGATGCCTTGGCGCAAGGCCGTGACCGCTTGCGCGGCATTGCGGTGGCCGACCCGTCGGTCAGCGACGCGCAGTTGCAGGCCATGGTGGATGGCGGTGTGCGCGGATTGCGTTTTCTGGAAGCGCGCGACCCCGCGGGCAATCTCTTTCCCGGCAGCGTGGGCTTTGGCCAGATCGCCGCGCTGGCGCCGCGCATGAAGCAGTTCGGTCTGCATGCGCAGCTGTGGGCGCCATGCGATGCCTATGTGCAGCACCTGCCGGCCCTGGCCGCCTTGGATCTGCCGATTGTCATTGATCACCTGGGTAGCCTCGTGCCGGCGCGAGGTGCCGAAGACGCCGCGTTTCAACTGTTGCGCGGCCTGCTTGCCGATGGCCGCATCTGGATGAAATTGACGCTATGCCGGGTGGGCGCCGCGCCCGACTACGACAACGCGCGCTTCATCCACGACGCGTTCACCGCCGCCAACCCGGATCAGGTGCTGTGGGGCTCGGACTGGCCGTTTGTGCGCATGGGCGCATCGGCGCCGTCGGCCGATGCCTTGGTGGACGTTGCCTATGAATGGCTGGGCAATGACCGCCTGCGCCAGAAGGTGTGGGTGGACAACCCGGCGCGGCTATACGGCTTTTGATTGCCTAGGGGTTGGCAAGGCTCAGGGGCTGGCGTGCCAGACCCCTTCGCCGCCGATCTCCCGCACCAGGGTTTCGATCTGCGCCGCCACTTCCATCACCGTGCGTCCCGGCCCCTTGGACCGTGAGAACGCCATGGAAATGATGCGCCCCATGCTGGGATCGCGCAGCGCCGCAATACTCAGGCGGCCTTCCTGCACTTCCTGCCACACGGCGTGCAGGGGCAGCACGGTGTACATGTGTTCATGTTCCACAATCGACTTCATCAGCGGCAGCGAGTCCGCTTCGATGAGCGGCGCAATGGTGATCTTGCGCGCCCGCGCCAGGCCGTCCAGCGCGTTGCGCAAGCCATTGGGGGCGCCCGGCAAAATGAAGGGCAGGCCATTGAGCTGGTCGAACGTGACCTCGCCGGACTGCGTACGCGCATCGCCCGCCGCGCCCACCAGATACGAATCCACATAGGCCAGCGCCTGTTCGCCCGGCGGGCATTTGTCGCCATATCGGTACAGGATGGCGATGTCCACGCGGCTGTCCGTCAACCACTCTTCGATCTGGCCGCTGGAGCCCTCAAGTATCTTCAGGTGAACCTTGGGGAAGTTTTTGCGCAAGCGCGAGAACAGGCGGCGGATGAGGGGATGCGCGGTGGACGGCAGCAGCCCCAGCGTGACCTCGCCGGCCGGCTCGCGGGCCTGGCCGTTCAGCTCGAGCTCCAGGCGTTCGGCGTCGCCCAGCAAGGTCTGCACCAAGGGGAACAGGCGTTCGCCCACCTCGGACAAATGCACGCCACGCCCCGTGCGGTTGAAGAGCCGCGCGTTGCACTCGCGTTCCAGGGCGTTGATGCGGCGGCTGAGCACCGATTGGTCCTGGTCCAGATAGAGCGCGGCGCGCGTGATGCTGCCCAGCTCTGCAATGGCAAGAAACGCCCGCCATTTGTGCAGGTCGGCGGTAAGGTCCAGGCTCAGGCCGGTGGCTTTGGCGGAGGGCATGTTGGCAGGGCTAGGGTCGCAGGAAGGAACGCATAAGCGTACGGCAAAGCGCGGGGGTTCGGGTCATTCCACCCCCAGCTTGCCGCGCCGGATCACATCGCCCCATTTCTTGGATTCCGATTCCATTAGCGCGCGGTACTGGTCCGGCGTGGTGGCGGCCGGCATGGCGCCCTGGTCGATCATCTTTTGCCGCAACGTCGGGTCTGCCAATGATTTGGCGATGGCGTCCGCCATCTTGTCCACGATGTCCTTGGGCGTGCCCGTGGGCGCGATGATGCCGTAGTTGGATTCCACGATCACGCCGGGAAAGCCCGCTTCGCGCGTGGTGGGCACGTCCGGCAGGCCTTCGAAGCGCTCGGGGCTGGCAACCGCCAGGGCGCGCAGCTTGCCCGCCTTGATGAAGCCCAGGGCCGCCGACGCATCGCCGGGAAACATCTGCACCTCGTTGGACAGCAGGGCCGTGACGGCGGGGGCGGCGCCCTTGTAGGGCACATGCATGATGTCGATGCCCGTCTGCTGCTTCAGCAGTTCGCCGCCCAGATGCGGGGTGGTGACGTTGCCGGCGGAGCCGTAGTTGTACTTGCCCGGGTGCTGCTTGGCGCTGCTGACGAAGGCCGCCAGCGTCTTGTCGGGCAGGGAAGGGTTCACCATGATCACCTGCGGAATACGGGCCACCAACGACACGTACTGGATGCTGCCGACGTCGTAAGGCACCTTCATGACGTGCGGCAGGCCGGTGATGGCGCCCGGCACGCCAAAGCCGAAGGTGTTGCCGTCCGGCGTGGCCCGCACCGTGGCGTCCACGCCGATGGTGCCGCTGGCGCCCGCCTTGTTCTCGATCACGATGGTCTGGCCCAATCGTTGGCCCAGCGCCGGCGCCAGCAGCCGTGCCAGGTTGTCCACCGAGCCGCCAGGCGGATACGGCACGATCAGCCGGATGGGCTGGCTGGGCCAGGGTTGCGCGGCCTGCGCCATGGGCGCAAGCGCCGCGCCCAGCAATACCGCAGCCACCGTCAGTGCGGGTGCTCTTTTCATTGTCTCTCTCCTGATGGCGCCCAAGCGTAGGCGCGCTGTTGTTATGCGCCGTCCAGACCCAGGACCTGTTTGGCGTAGATGTTGCGTTGAATCTCGTTGGTGCCGCTGAAGATGGTGGCGGCCAGCGCGTTGACATAGGGCGCCAGCGCGTGGACGCCGCCATGGCCATAACCCAGCCGCATTTCCACGCCGCCGTATTCCTCGGCAATCTGGATCAGCAGCGCGCCCAGCCGTTCATGGGTTTCGGTGGCCCAGATTTTCAGCAAGGAAAGTTCCGGCGGCAGCGGGCGCCCGGCCCGCGCCATGTCGGCGAACACGCGGTACATGGCCGTCAGGTCGGCGGTGTCCAGCCGCAGCTCGGCCAACCGGTCGGTGAACGCGGGGTCGGTCAGCAGGCCGCGTTGCCGCGCCACGCTGAAGATCTGTTGCAGCGCATGGCTGGCATGCTTGGGGCTGCCCGAGAACAGCCGTTCAAAGCCCAACAGCGCCTTGGCGATGCCCCAACCGGCATTCAGTTCGCCCACCAGGTTGGCGCGCGGCACACGCACCTGGTCAAAGAACACTTCGCAAAATTCCTCGTGGCCGGACAGCGTCCGGATGGGGCGTCGGCTGACGCCGGGGCTGGCCAGGTCAACCAGCAGGAAGCTGATGCCCGCCTGCTTTTTGACGGTCTTGTCGGTGCGCACCAGCATGAACATGTGGGTGGCGTCCTGCGCCAGCGTGGACCAGGTCTTCTGCCCGGTGACGACAAGGTCGTCGCCATCGATCACGGCCTCGCAGCGCAAGGCCGCCAGGTCCGACCCGGCGTCGGGCTCTGAATAGCCCTGCGCCCAGACGGCTTCGCCCGACAGAATGCCCGGCAGGAAGCGTGCCCGCTGTTCGTCGGTGCCGTAGCGGATAAGGATGGGGCCCAGCATTACCAGCCCCTGGTCGGGCGCGCGCGCCACGCCGTAGCGTTCGGCCTCTTCGATGAAGGCAATCTGCCGCGCGGGTGACAGCGCCATGCCCCCGTGTTCGCGCGGCCACGACGGGGCAATCCACCCTTGGCGCGACAAGGTGTAGTACCAGTTCTTGATCTCGTCCCAATGCAGGCGCCACGGCACATGGCGCAAGTGAGCGGGATAACGCGCGCGGAAGAAGCGGCGCAAGAGGGCGCGGAAGTCGTCTTCCGGCATGGCGTTCCAGTCTGCCTCGCGGGGAAATTCCGCTTGGGCGTCATCCTGCACAGGCGCGTCATCGGAAGGTGGCGACGGGTCTTCGGCCAGCGCGCCATAGCGTTGCCGATGGGCCGTGGCGTTGCCCAGCCAGGCGGACAGATGCAGCGCGTTGCGAAAGTACAGGCTGACGTCGCATTCCTCGGTGTAGCCGATGGCGCCGTGTAGCTGAATGGCCAGGCGTGACGCTTCCAGGCTGGCGCGCGCCGCGCGTGCCTTGACCCGGCTGGCCACGATCTTGCGCGTAGTGGTTTCAGGCGGCTGCGTCATCGCGGCCGGCGTGTCGCACAGCGTGTTCAGTGCATCTTGCAAACTATTGGCCGCCAGCTCCACTTGCATGACGGCGTCCACCAAGCGGTGCTGCAAGGCCTGAAAGGATGACAGCGGCTTGCCGAACTGATGGCGCGTATTCAGATAGGCGACCGTATCGGCCAGCACTTGCCGCGCCAGGCCGATCATTTCGGCCGACTGCATCAGCCGGCCGTAGTCCAGCGCAGCGTCAACGGCGTCCAACACATCGTGGCGGGCAAGCAAGGCTTGCGCGGGCACCACGGCGGCTTCGATGCTCAGGTGGCAAGCGGGGGTGCCGTCGGCGCGCGCGTGCGCTTGCAGGGTCAGGCCGGGCGTGCCGGCTTTCAGGTAGAACAGCGCGGTGCCCTGTTCGCCGTCCGCCGTTACCAGCCAGCCGTCCACGCCATCGCCGGGAATGACGTGGCGCTTTTCGCCGTTCAGCACGTATGTGCCTTCGCGCGCCGTGACGCTGACGCCGAAGACGCCCGCGGCTTCGCCGGCTTCCAACTGGCCTTCGGTTTCTTGCCAAGCCACGCCGATGATGCGCGCACCGCTGCACAGGTCTTGCAGCAGGGTGTCGCGCAACGCCGATCCTGGCATGGCGTCGATGTGCGCCAGCAGCGTGGCGGCAAGCACGCCGGCCCCAACCAGCGGCTCGGGCAACTGCGCGCGTCCGGCTTCCTCCATCACCGCCGCCATCGCGTGCCAACCCAGGCCCAGCCCGCCCAGAGACTCGGGCACGCTCATGCCCAGCCAACCCACGGTGGCTATGTCGCGCCAGTAGTCGCGGTCGATCCCGCTTGCCGTGCGCTTGCGTTGCCGCTGATCGCGGCGCGAAAGAAAGTCGCGCGCGCTGTCGCGGATCTCTTCGATCAGCGCGTGGTCCATGTTGCTCATACGATGCCCTCGGCGTGCAGGCGCGCGATCTCGTCGTCGGACAGGCCCAATTCACCGCGCAGCACCGCCGCCGTGTGTTCGCCCAACATCGGCGGCGGCAGGCCGGGTGCGATCGGCGTTGCCGAAAAATGAATCGGGTTGTTGATGACGGGCATGTCGCCCAGTTCGGGATGCAAGACGCTGCCCAGTACCTTGCGGTGCCGCACCTGCGGGTCTTCGAATACCTGATCCATCGTGTAGATCGGGCCGCAAGGCACGTTGGCGGCCGCCAGCGCGTCATTCCATTCGCGCACGGTGCGCGCCAGCATGGCCGGCTCGATCAGGCGCGACAGGTCCGCTTGCGCGGCGGCGCGCTTCGGGTTGCTGACAAAGCGCGGGTCATCGGCCAAGTCCGGCAGGCCGATGACCGCGCAGAAGCTGCGAAACTGCGAGTCGTTGCCCACGGCCACCATCAGGTGGCCATCGCGGCAGGCAAAGGCGCGAAACGGCGCGGTGATCTGCGAGGCCGAGCCCATGCGCGCGGGCAGTTTTCCGCTGGCAAGGTAGTTCATGCCGATGTGTGAAATGGCGGCGATCTGCGCATCCAGCAGCGCCAGGTCGATATGCTGGCCCACGCCAGACACCTGGTCTCGATGGCGCAACGCCGCCAGGATGGCCGCCACGGCGTAGAAACCCGCCGTCAGGTCCGACACCGAATAGCCGGCCTTCACGGGGCCGGCGCCCGGCTCGCCATCGGGCACGCCGGTGACGCTCATCAAGCCGCTCATGGACTGGAAGATGGGGTCGTAGCCGGGCAGGTGGCTATAGGGGCCGGTCTGGCCGAAGCCGGTGATCGAGCAGTACACCAGCCGGGGGTTGATCGCGGACAGCGATGCATAGTCCAGCCCGTAGCGGCGCAGGTCACCCGCCTTGAAGTTCTCGATCACGATGTCGGCGCCCTGCGCCAAGCGGTGGATCAAGGCTTGCCCTTCAGGCCGCGAGATATCGATCGTCAGGGATTTCTTGCCACGGTTCATCGCCACGAATGAAGAGGTCTGCGCGCTGGGTTCGCCCTTGCGGTCGGGCATTGGGTAGCCCTGATGCCGCACGTCGTCGCCCCGGCCCGGGCGTTCCACCTTGATGACGTCGGCGCCAAAGTCCGCCAACATCTGCGCCGCCCAGGGGCCGGAGAACACACGGCTCAGATCCAGGACTTTCACGCCCTCCAATGCTCCGTTCATGACGACTCCTTATTTGCCCTGGAACACGGGCGCGCGCTTTTCCAGGAAGGCGCGGCGCGCTTCCTGGGCGTCTTCGGTCTTGGAGATGGCGGCGGTCATGTCCTGTTCGTACCGGTAGCCGTCGCGCAGGCTCATGTCTTCGATGGCGTTCAGCGTCTGCTTGGCCAGCACGCTGGCCAGGGGGCTCTTGGACGCCAGTTCATGCGCCAGTTCCAGGGCGCGGTCCATCAAGGCCTCGACAGGCACGGACGCTTCAACGATGCCCAGCCGATAGAGTTCGTCGCCATCCACGCGCAAGCCCGTCAGCATCATCCTGCGCAGGCGCGAATGGCCGAACAGGCGCATGCCATGGCGTCCGCCTCCCAGCAGGCCGACGTTGATTTCCGGCAGGCCCACGACCGCCGTGGACGCGGCCAGCAAGATGTCGCAAGAGGCCACGATGGCCAGGCCCGCGCCCAGTGCCGCGCCGTTGATCGCGCCGACGACCGGCTTGGCGCATTCACGGATCGCATGAAAGCACTCGCGGGTGCGGCGTGAATGCTGCGGCAGATCTCCCGGGCCCTTGATGGTGGCGGCGCGGTTCTTCAAGTCCGCGCCCGCGCAGAACGTCTTGCCTTGCCCGGACAGCACCACGGCGCGCACGTCGGGGGTTTCAGAAATGCGGTCCAGCACCCAGGACAACTCGTTCATCATCTCGGTGCTCAGGGCGTTCACGGGCGGGTTGGCCAGCAGGATGACGGCCACGCCGTTGTCCACGGTGACGTCCAGCGCGGTGTAGGGGCCGGTCAAGTTTTCAGGCAGGGTCATGGTCCAGAGTCTCCGTCTTGTTCAAATGATCTTGCGCTGGCGCAAGTCCTGGATCTGTTCCGTGCTGAGGCCCAGTTCCGCCAGCACGTCAGCGGTGTGTTGGCCCAGCAGCGGGGGGGCGCGGTCCGCCCGCAGATCCGCCGTGGCGAAGCGCAAGGGGTTCATCACTTGCGGCACCGTGCCGGCGGCCGGGTGCGGCAGGCGGCGCAGCATGGCGCGGTGCGCCACCTGCGGGTCGTCGAACACTTCGGGAACGGTGTTGATGGACCCTGCCGGCACGCCGGCATCCTTAAGTGCCGCCAACCAGTGCGCGCGCGGTTGCGCGACGATGATGGCGTCCAGGATCGGGTCCAGCGTGGCTTGATTGGTCACGCGCTGGCTGTTGCTGACGTAGCGGGGGTCTTGCGCCAGTTCGGGCTTGCCCAGCACGCGGCACAGGGTGGCGAACTGCGCGTCGTTGCCGACCACGATGACGATGTCGCCATCGGCGCAGGCGAAGGTGCGCTGCGGCTGGATGTTCGGGTGCGCGGTGCCGGTGCGGCGCGGCACGCGGTTGCCCAGCAGGAAGTTCATGGCCTGGTTCGCCAAGAGGCCAACCTGCACGTCCAGCATGGCGACGTCAATGTATTCGCCCTGGCCCGTTTGCGAGCGCCGCAGCAAGGCGGCGACGATGCCCAGCGCGGCGTACACGCCGGTGGTGAGGTCCACGATGGGCACGCCCACTTTCTGCGGGCCGCCGCCGGGTTTGTCGTCGCGTTCGCCCGTTACGCTCATCAGGCCGCCCATGGCCTGGATCAGGAAATCGTAGGCCGGCTCGGCGGCGCGCGGGCCGGTCTGCCCAAAGCCCGTGACCGAGCAATACACCAGGCGCGGGTTGATCTTCGACAGGGAGTCATAGTCCAGCCCCAGCCGCGCCAGGGTGCCGACCTTGTAGTTCTCAAGCACCACGTCCGCGTCACGGCACAGGTCCTTGACCAGCGCCTGGCCTTCAGGCGTCTGCAGGTCCAGCGTGATGGAGCGTTTGCCACGGTTGGTGGCGATGAAGTAGGCGCCGTCGTTGGTGTCCTGGCCCTGTTCGTCCTTCAGGAACGGAGGCCCCCAGGAGCGGGTGTCGTCGCCCAGGCCCGGCCGCTCGACCTTGATGACGTCCGCACCCAGATCGGCCAGGATCTGGCTGGCCCAGGGGCCGGCCAGAATGCGGCTCAGGTCCAGCACTTTCACGTTTGATAACAGCGGCTGCAAAGCCTTCTCCTTGACTCCTGTTGTGTGCAGGTAGTCTAGGATTTCCGGCTTGGGGGGGGGGGGGC
>NZ_JBHFIZ010000037.1:584261-655157 GCF_057334535.1 Achromobacter colocynthidis | reverse complement strand
GGGATCCCCCCCCCCCACAAAGCTGTTATGCGTTTCGCGCACCGCCAAGGGCGGCGGCGCGGGGCGGATTGAGGAAAGTCTTAGCGACCCGTATCCGGATAGTTCGGACCCGCGTCGTGAAAGCCGCCTTCACTGTAGGGATTGACGGCGCCGGGGTGGGGCGGGCCGCCCGGGCCGGAGGTGCAGCCGCTAATCACCACGGCGCTTGCCAGCAAGGCAAGCAAGCGAATCAATGAGGGTGTCATGTCAGTCTCCCGCGGCTGCGCCTTGGCAAGCGCGTCGTACGCAGCGTGTGCGGAAGATTATAGGCGCCGCTCAGTTCTCAAGCGTGGGCGCGAGCAGGGCGAAGACTTTGCTTTGGTTGTTGGCGCTGGACAGCAATTCGGCGATCGACACGCCGTTGCGGGGATTCAGGGTCAGGGCAATGGTCCGCTTGTCGCCGCTGGCGAAGCGGGCAAGAGCTTGGCAGGCGTCGTCGTTGTCGTCGAAACCGGCTAGGGACTTTTGGTCCTCGCAACGCTTTTGGCTGTCGCTGACCAGCTTGTCGAACTGCTTGGCGCGCTGCTTGTCCGGGTTGCCTTCGCCCGGTTCGGCGCTGAGGTTATAGCGCTTGAAGAGTTCCACGCTGCGTTGGACGTAGCCGTCGTCCTTCACGGACAGGCTGCCGGACTTGATGCGCAGTTCCGCCAAGGGCGCCAACTTGCGGTCGATGCGGCCCATGCCCATCATGCCCATCATGGCCAGCCCGACCAGCGCGTCGCGGTCTTCCGCCAAGGACACCGCGCCGTTGACCCGTTCCAGGCTCAATGCCAATTCAGCGTTCAGCGCCTCGGGTTGTTCCAGGGTCAATTGCAGTTCAGCGTTGTCGTCGTCACGCTGGTAGTCCCAGCGCACCCGCAGGTTGGCGGGCGGCAGGTCCAGCTTGCCGGCCTGGCGGGCCAGGTCTGTCTGGCTGAGCACGCTGGTGCCGTTGGGCAGGGCAGCGCCTTCGATCGTGACGTCGCCGCTGCGGCGGTCGCTGGTGTTGCGCAGGCCGCTGATCTTGACGGTGTCGATCAGGGCGATGGGCGAGCCCGCCGGGCCGACCGTCACCTGTTTCAGTTTGGCGGACCCGAAGGGCGATGCCGAAATGCTCTGCCAGCGCACCATGTCGCGCTGGCCCGTCTTGTCCAGCAGCGCCACGATTTCGTCTTCCGCCTTGCCGGAGGCGTAGGCGCCCAAGCCCCACCATGCGCAGGCCAGCACCACGACGACACCGCCTGCGATCAGGCCTTTCTTTTGATTGATCATTGGGTTGCTCGTCTGGCGGTTAGGGTTGGTTCGCTTGGTCGATAACGGCCTGGGCCTTCTCGGGCGTCCAGTCCGGCAGGCCCAGCATCATGCGGGCGCCGACCAAGGGGTCGTTCAGGTCGGCGCAGCCCGCCTTCTGGCAAGCGACGGGCGCGGCTTGGCCCAGCGTCAGCAAGGTCAGCGGCAGGCCGTTGTCGTCCTGGCGCTTGGTGTCCAGCGTGAGCTCGCCGGGCACCAGGTACCAGCCTTCCTTCATGGCCTTCTGGCCGGTCAGGCGGATCTCGTACGGCCAGTCGGCCACGGCGTCGTTGTCCTGGTGGTCGTCTACGTGGATCACCATGCGCACGGCGGCCTTGCGGCCAGCCATCAGGGCCTTGTAGTCACCGCCGGTCAGCAGGTCGTAGCGCACGTCGCGCTGCATGCGTCCCAGGATGCCCTTGGGGTCGCTCTTGGCCTGATCAACCAGATTTTGATATTGGCGCAGATTGTCGCGTTCCTGGTTCGCCAGGCGCATCCGCTCCTCGCGCTTCTTGCGGGCGAGTATTTCGTCGCGCTTGAACAGGTAGTTCTGGGCGTACTGCAGGTTGTAGCGCCACTCGCCCCGGGGCTTGCCGGTGCGCCAGTCGGTCGGGCGGTCGGCGGTGATCATGTAGAGCAGGTGCTCGATCTTGTCGCCGACAGCGCCTTGCTCGAAATCGTCCGAGAAGACAATGCGGGCATTGCCGGCGTCCGGCATGGCGGTGCGCTCGAGTACGCGCAGTGCGCCGTCCACGGCTACCTTGATGTCGGTGGCGTTGCGGAACACGTCGGCGTTTTCGGTGACGACGTCGATGCGGGTGTAGCGCCACACGTCCAGGCCGCTGCCATACGACATGCGTTCGGCACGCAGCAAGTAGTGGGAACGGCTGGCGGGGTCGCTGTCCAGGTGGAACCACAGCGAGCCATCGTCGTCGACATGCGCCAGGCGGGTCGCGGCAACGGGCGAGGTGAACGGAATGCCGCCCGCCATCCAGACGTCATTGCTTTGCGCGATGCGCGCGCCATCGGAGCGCTCAAGCCGCAGCCGGCCCTTGCCCGTGGCGTAGCCGTCGGGACCGCAGGACATGCCATCGGTTTTCAGCGTGATGTATTGGGCGCCTTCGCCCAGGCGGAATGTCGATACGACCTTGCAGCCGTTTTGGTCCTGCATGGTCTTCAGCCGCTGCGTGCCGGCCATGACGGCGCCAGGCGAGGGCGGCGTCCAGCCGTTGACGGCGAAGGCGGTCTGCACGGCGGGGGCGGGAACTGGGGCGGGAGCTGGGGCTGCGGCCTGCACCGCGGCAGGAACAGCGGCAGGTGCAGCGGCAGGCACAACAGCAGGTGCAGCGGCAGGTACGGCAGCAGGTGCAGCGGCAGGTGCAGCGGTAGGTGCGGCAGTAGCCGGAGCGGCGACAGGGGGCGGGGCAACGGGTGCTGCCGCCACGGCGGGGGCGGCCGGCTCGACGGCGGCCGGTGCGGCGGCTGTGGGAGTAGGTGTTGCTACTTGAGCGGATTGCGGCGCAGCAGCAGCGGGGACCGGCGCCGTCGCTTGCGTCGCGGCGGGCGCTGCGGCGATGGCGGCAGCTGGCGCTGCGGCTGCTGCGGGTGTAGCGGGTGTTGCAGGAGCAGCGGTTGCAGCAGGTGCAGCAGCCGGTGCTGCGGCGGGAGCAGCAACCTGCATTGCCCAGCCCGCGGCTTTGGTGCTGGTGCCGTCCGCGACACGCGCGCCGGCGTTGGTGACGCTGGTCCAGCGCAGGTCAACGGCTTGGGGGCACTGTTTGCCGAGCAGCACGCCGATCTTGGGCAGCAAGCGGCCGAGCGCGGCGGCGTCGGGGGCGGCGCCGTATACGGCGCGTAGATCCAGGTGCGGTCCGCACCACGGCGAACCGGTGGCGTGGTCGATGAATATCTCGATGTTTTCCGCTTTGGAATATGCCAGGCGATACGCCTCGGCGTGCGCCGGCAAGCTGCCGACGCTAGCGGCAATTGCCGCGACCACGCAAACCTTCTTCATGCTTTTCGCCTTGCCCCTGTTCGCTTTGGTTTACAGTATAACATTGCGAATCATTTGACATTAAATGATACGTATATTTTGAATATTCCTATTCAAGGTAAAACGCAACAATATCAAGGGGTTATGAAGTGTCTTCAGCTTTCATCGGATGGGTTACGGCAAAGGCGGCAAGTGGGTCCGATGGCAGCCGTGCATTTCGCGCAATAGTGTCCCTTTCCGCCTTGATGGCGTTGAGCGGTTGCGTCAGTACCGGCTCGGGCAAGATGGGCCTGGATTTCGGCGAAGTATTGGCCAAGGAACAGCAGGTTTTCACCGTCAATGGCGAGCGCGCGGCGCTGCGCCGTTACTACAACGATTCGTACGACATCAAGCTGTATGGCCAGAAGAAGGTCATGGAGCTTGAGGTCAAGGGCGCGTCCATGATGGTGGCGAATGTGTCCGAAGTGCCGGGCGCAACGCTCATCACGCTGGATGTGCCGGAACTCGGCTGCAATCACGTCTATCACGTGTACCGCGTGTCTGGCGTGCAATCGTCCAAGTGGCAGAACAGCTATCGCAGTTGCGAAGGCCCGCTGTCGTTCCAGGTGGCCAACGGCCAGTGGACGGCCCGCCAAACGGTAAAGCCTGCTGTCGGCAAGCCTTACATGCTGGTCTACCAGGACGGCAATCTGTACACGCGCCCGCTTGAAGTGACCAAGCCGCGAGTGCCGGCCAAACCGCGCCCGAAGGCGCCGCCCAAGGCCAAGCCCGCCGCGCCCACGGCCCCCGTGGCTGATGCCGTCAACCTGGACGACGTGGCCGCGCCTGCCGCCGCCGCCAATCTGGACGAGATCGACGCGCCGCCGCCCGGCAAGATCAACACCAGCGGCTTGAAGGCCGACACGGCCAGCGACGTGAAGATGAAGGACGAGAAGTAAAACGCGACGACGGGTAAATCGCGACCTCAGGTAGAACGCAACGTCACACGGCTGGGGCGGGCGGCAACGCCGCGCCAATAGCCAAGGTCTTGCGTTTTATCCGAGGCCCGTCGCAGCGTTGCCGATACGCCTGCACCGCGTCGGAATCCGCTGGCTGGAAATAGGGGTGGTCGTACTGCGCCTCGCGCATCGCGGCGTACAGGCGGCGGCCCCATACGCATTGCGCCTGGGCCTCGTCCCACAGGCGCGCCGCCTGTTCCGGCTGGCCGCTGCGCCATAACGCCAAGCCGAAGTCGGCCACGATTTCTTCGTTGCGCGATATCTCGCGGTACGACGCGCGCATCAGGCGCAGGCCTTCCTTGGTGTCGCCTCGCAGGCTAAGGATCCAGCCCAGCGTGCCCTGGTTGTAGGGGTTGGGCCCCCACAGGCGGATGGACCGGCGCGCTTCCTCTTCGGCTTGCGGCAGGTAGTCGGGAAAGTCCGCCAGGTAATAGGCAATATCGTTGGGCCAATCGGTGTCGCTTGCCCGAGGGGGGCGGCCGGGCTTGGTCTGGCGACGTTGCAGGGTCTGCGCGTCGGCCAGCGCCAGGTCGGGCATGCCCAGCAGCCGTTCCAGGCCGAGGCGGTCGCGCAACAGCGGGGTTTCGATGGGCGCGAACGATTCCGGAAAGCGCCATTCGCGTGACCGCATCAACCAGTGGCGCGCGTCGTCCTGCCGGCCGACCATCAGCAGCAGCTGAGCCAGATCCAGTCGTTGGCTCGGTGTATCGGCGCATTGCATGGTCTGGATCAACTGCTGCGCGCCGGCGGCATCGTTCTGGCTGAACTTGCGGTTGATGGCGTCCAGCTCGTCAAAGCACGCCCGGTTGTCGGTGACGGGCGCATCGATGGACAAGGAAAGGGAGGCTGCCGGCACGTTGTGGCTGAAATAGGCCGTGGCGCCTTGGCGGGTGGTGTAGCCCAGGTCTACCCATTGTTCGCCCCAGCGCTGGTGCATGGTCAGGATGTAGGGCCAGGCCGGCACGGGTTCCTTGTCGTTGCCGCTGGAATGCAGTTGGAAAAAGTGGCCCCAGGGGCCGTCGCCCACGCGGCGGATCAGCGTGAAATCTTCGGGCTGGAACGCCTTGTCCGTCCACACCCAGGCGGTGCGGCCTTCGGCGTCGGTGGTGCCGTGCAGGATGCCGTCCTGGCTGGGGGTGTCGCGGATGGATTCCTGCTTGCCCGTCAGGAACAAGCGATACGGCGTGTTGGGCGCGGGCGCGCTGTCGTGGCTGTTCAGCAAGGTCAGCGTCAGGCTCTGGCCATGCGGGCCCACGCCGTATTGGGCCATGCCGGGGGGCGGGGTGGCGCTTGACGCCGCCGCGACGTCGGCCTGGGCGCCGGGCGGAATCAGCAGCGCGGCGGCGGCCAGCAATAGCGGGGTAAACGGGTGCTGCATCGGGAATGTCATGGGGGCTGCGGGGCGGCGTCTGCGGATGGATTTGGGCGAGCCGAATTGTGTCACGAACCCCTATTTTTCTGTCAGCGCTGGGAGCCAGGCCGACAGGCCCTGTTCAGCCGGGTCGGCAAGCGGGTATTTCAGCGGCGTTTCGGGCATTTGCGCTAGGATGATCGGCGCAATAACCCGTCACGACTTCCGCCTCCCCTGGAGAAACCCCGCATGACCGCCCTAGACTCGTTCGCCATCACCAAGAAGTGGCCCGCCCAGCATCCCGACCGCATCCAGTTGTATTCGCTGCCCACGCCCAATGGCGTGAAGGTGTCGATTCTGCTGGAAGAGATCGGCTTGCCCTACGAGGCCCACCGGGTCGCTTTCGACAAGCAGGACCAGTTTTCGCCCGAATTCCTGTCGCTGAGCCCGAACAACAAGATTCCGGCCATCCTTGACCCGAATGGCCCGGACGGCAAGCCGCTGGCGCTGTTCGAGTCCGGCGCCATCCTGATCTACCTGGCCAGCAAGACCGGCCAGTTCATCCCCACGGACACGGCCGGGCGCTACGAGACGCTGCAATGGGTCATGTTCCAGATGGGCGGCATTGGCCCCATGTTTGGCCAACTGGGCTTCTTCCATAAATTTGCCGGCAAGGACTATGAAGACAAGCGCCCGCTGGAACGCTATGTAGCGGAATCCAAGCGCCTGCTGGCCGTACTGGACCAGCGCCTGGAAGGCCGCGACTGGGTCATGGGCGACGAATACACCGTGGCCGACATCGCCATCCTGCCGTGGGTGCGTAACCTGGTGGGCTTCTACGACGCCAGCGACCTGGTCGAGTTCTCGCGGTTCAAGAACGTGGCCCGCGTGCTGGAAGCGTTTGTTGCCCGTCCGGCCGTGGTGCGGGGCCTGACCATTCCCGCCTAGGCATGGAACTGCGCCAACTGCGTTATTTCGTGCGCGTGGTCGAAGCGGGCAGCATCGGCCGCGCGGCCACGTCCATCGGCATGGTCACGTCGGCGCTCAGCCAGCAGATCAGCCGGCTGGAAGGCGAACTGTCCACCCGGCTGCTGCAACGCAGCGCCAGCGGCGTGGTGCCCACGGACGCGGGCTTGGCGTTTTTTCGGCAGGCCCAACTGGCGCTGCGCCATGCCGATGACGCCGTGCAGGCCGCGCAGCAGGCACGGCTGGCCGGCCATGTCAGCGTGGGCTTGTCGTCCACCACCGCCGCCATTCTGGGTGCGCCGTTCCTGCAAGCCATGAACGAGCGCTACCCCGACATCCGGCTGCATCTGGTCGAGGCGCTGTCGGGCCATCTGGCCGACATGCTCAACGGTCGCCTGCTGGACCTGGCCATCGTGTTCCAGGCCGAATCCGCGCGGCGCTGGAGCATCATGCCGCTGTTGGACGAACCCCTGTTCCTGTGCGCGCGGCGCGACATGCCGGGCCTGCCTGACGGCGACACGACGCGGCTGGCCGACATCGCACACCTGCCGCTGGTGCTGCCCAGCGGGCGCCACGGCCTGCGGGCGCTGGTCAACAACGCGTTCCTGCAACTGGGTCAGACGCCGCGCGTGGTGGCGGAAGTTGATGGCTTGTCGCTGTTGATGGACGTGGTGCAACTGGGCAACGCGGCCACCATCCAGCCCAGTTCGGCTACGGCGCGCATCGCGCCCGGGCAGTTGCACATGGCGCGCATTGAAGACGCCCACCTGTTTCGCCCCAATCTGCTGGTCAGCCTGTCCGACGATGAACTGTCGCCCGCGGCGCTGGCCGCCCGCCTGGTGCTGGCCGATGTGTCGCGCACCCTGGCGCGCGACGACAAATGGGCGGTGGTGGCTCTTCACGATTCGTGAAGACCCGTTGACGCCCGCCTGATATCGCGCGCGGTCTCCGCTAGGTAGAGTCGTCCCCCTTGATGTAAGGGGCAATGACATGGTGGATGTCTTGGTGGTGGGCGGGGGCAACGCGGCGCTGTGCGCGGCCCTGATGGCGCGCGAGGCCGGCGCAAGCGTATTGCTGCTGGAGGCCGCGCCCCGTGAATGGCGTGGCGGCAATTCGCAGCACACGCGCAATCTGCGTTGCATGCACGATGCCCCGCAGGACGTGCTGACCGACGCCTATCCCGAAGAGGAATACTGGCAAGACCTGTTGAAGGTGACCGGTGGGCAAACCAACGAACACCTGGCGCGCCTGGTCATCCGCGAATCTTCCACCTGTCGGGACTGGATGCGCCGCCATGGCGTGAACTTCCAGCCGCCGCTGTCGGGCGCGCTGCACGTGGCGCGCACCAACGCCTTTTTCATGGGTGGCGGCAAGGCGCTGGTGAATGCCTACTACCGCAGCGCCGAGGCGCTGGGCGTGCAGATCCGCTACAACGCGCCGGTGGATGCGCTGGAACTGGAAGACGGCCGTTTCAAGGCCGCGCGCATCGGGGATGAACGCATCGAGGCCCGCGCCTGTGTGCTGGCCGCGGGCGGCTTCGAGTCCAACCGCGAATGGCTGCGTGAAGCCTGGGGCCAGAACGAACGCGGCGAATGGCCGGCCGACAATTTCCTGATCCGTGGCACGCGCTTCAACATGGGCGTGCTGCTGAAGTTCATGCTGGACGCGGGCGCGGACGGCATCGGTGACCCCTCCCAATCGCACTGCGTGGCGATCGACGCGCGCGCCCCGCTGTACGACGGCGGCATCTGTACGCGCATCGATTGCGTGTCTTTGGGCGTGGTGGTCAACCGCGACGCCGTGCGCTTCTACGATGAAGGCGAAGACTTCTGGCCCAAGCGCTACGCCATCTGGGGCCGCCTGACCGCCATGCAGCCCGGGCAGATCGCCTATTCCATCATCGACGCCAAGGCCATCGGCCGCTTCATGCCGCCGGTGTTTCCGGGCGTGAAGGCCGACACGCTGCCCGAACTGGCCGACAAGCTGGGGCTGGACCCCGCCACCTTCGAACAGACCCTGCGCGACTACAACGCCGCGTGCCGCGTCGGCACCTTCGACCACACCGCGCTGGACGACTGCCACACCGAAGGCATCGCGCCTGCCAAGACACATTGGGCGCGGCCCATCGATACCGCGCCGTTCTACGGCTACGCCCTGCGCCCGGGCATCACCTTCACCTATCTGGGCTTGAAGGTGGATGACACCGCCGCCGTGCGCTTTAACGACGTGCCCAGCGACAACCTGTTCGTGGCCGGCGAAATGATGGCCGGCAACGTGCTGGGCAAGGGCTATACGGCGGGCGTGGGCATGTCCATCGGCACGGCGTTTGGCCGTATTGCCGGCACCCGGGCCGCCGCCGCCGCGCGCGCCCAGACCCTTGCGAAGAGCACGATATGAAGCAGCTTGAAGCCCTGGCCCGCGAGGCGCAGTCGTTTTCCACCGCCCATGCCGAACCGCCCGCCGGCCCGGCCATGGTCGAGCACCCCGTCCAGTGGCGCGGCAAGACCGCCAAGCCGCAGGCCGACCTGCTGACCGACGACGAAACCGAAGTCGCGCGTGTCATGCAGATATGCAATGCCTGCCGCTATTGCGAAGGGTTTTGCGCGGTGTTTCCGGCCATGACGCGCCGGCTGGAATTCGGCAAGGCCGACCTGAACTACCTGGCCAACCTGTGCCACAACTGCGGCGCCTGTCTGCACGCCTGCCAGTACGCGCCACCGCACGAATTCGCGGTGAACGTGCCGCAGGCCATGGCCAAGGTGCGGGTGCAGACCTACACCGACTACGCCTGGCCCGCCGCGCTGGGCACGCTGTACAAGCGCAACGGGCTGGCCTTGTCGCTGGCTACCGCCGGCGGCCTGGCACTGTTTCTGGTGCTGGCCGTGCTGATGGCGGGCGGGCTGTTCCATGAGCCCATGGCCGGCAACTTCTATGCCGTGTTCCCGCACAACACGTTGGCGCTGATGTTTGGCGTGGTGTTCGGGTTTTCGATGCTGGCCTTGGCGGTGGGCGTCACGCGCTTCTGGCGCAACGTCAGCCCGGGGGCGGCGTCTGGCGCCGCTGTGGCTGAAGCGGCACACGACGCGCTGCGGCTGCGCTATCTGGATGGCGGCCACGGCAAGGGCTGCAACAACGCGGACGATGCCTTCACCTTGTGGCGGCGGCGCTTTCATCACTTCACGTTCTACGGCTTCATGCTGTGCTTCGCGGCCACCTGCGTGGCCACGCTCTACCACTATCTGCTGGGCCTGCAAGCGCCGTATCCGTTCTTCAGCGCGCCGGTGCTGCTGGGCACGGTGGGCGGCATCGGCCTGCTGATCGGGCCGGCCGGTTTGCTGTGGTTGAACATCAAGCGCCATCCGCAACAAGGCGACACCGCACAAAAGCCGATGGACCGGGGCTTCATCGTGCTGCTGTTCCTGACCAGCGCCACTGGCCTGGCGCTCTTGGCGGGACGCGATGGCAGTGCGATGGCGCTGCTGCTGGCCATCCACCTGGGCGTGGTGATGGCGCTGTTCCTGACCTTGCCCTACGGCAAGTTCGCCCACGGCATTTACCGCTCGGCCGCCTTGCTGAAGTGGTCGATCGAAAAGCGCCAGCCCAACAAGCTGCAACTCGGGTCGGACTGAGCCGGCCCCATCCCACACGGGCATGACGGCGCCCCAGGGAGGGCGCCGCATTCGATTACAAACGAGGAGACTTCAATGAGCCATAACCGATTGCTGGCGCGCGTTGCGCTGGCCGCCTGTTTCACACCGGTGCTGCCGGCCGCGCAGGCGCAGTCCTTCCCGAGCAAACCCATCACGCTGGTCGTGCCGCACTCGGCGGGCGGCACGTCGGACATCCTGGCGCGCACTGTCGCGGCGGAGGCGGGCAAGACGCTGGGCCAAAGCATCATCATCGAGAACAAGGGCGGCGCCAACGGCACCATCGCGGCCAAGCAGGTGGCCACATCCGCGCCGGACGGCTACACGCTGCTGCTGGCCACCGCCAGCACGCATGGCATCAACCCGTCGCTGTATTCGCGCATTTCGTATGACGCGGTCAAGGACTTCACGCCCGTCACGCTGTTGGCCACGGTGCCGAACGTGTTGGTGATCGGCCCCAACGTCAAGGCCGCCAATGTGCAGGAGCTGATCGCCTACATCCGTGGGCAGGGCGACAAGACCAACATGGGGTCGGCGGGCGCGGGCACGCCGGGTCATCTGGCCGGCGAGATGTTCAAGAGTTCGGCGAAGCTGACGTTCACACACGTGCCGTACAAGGGCGGCAGCCCCGCCATTACCGATTTGATCGGTGGTCAGATCGACTTCATGTTCACCACCATTCCGGGCGTGCTGCCGCATGTGAAGGCGGGCACCTTGCGCGCGCTGGCGGTGACGTCGCCCGAACGCTCGCCGGCCTTGCCCGATGTGCCCACGATGGCCGAGTCCGGCCTGCCGGGCTTTCAGGCGGTGTCGTGGCACGGCGTGGTGGCGCCCGCAGGGACGCCGGACGCCGTCGTCGCCACGCTTAACCAGGCCTTGAGCGGCGCGCTGGCCGCGCCCGCCGTGAAGCAACGCCTGATGGAAGAGGGCGCGCAGGCCTCCAACGTGAACACGGCTGCGTTCGGCAAGTTCATCCAGACCGAGATCGCGACCTGGGCACAGGCGGTGAAGGATTCCGGCGCGACGGCAAACTGAAGCGGGGTGGTGGCCGGCGGGGCGCATGCTAGGATTTCCGGCATGCTGAAAACCTTGTTGTTTACGCTGCTGGCGGCCCTGCCGGCAGCCGCCCTTGCCGCGAATCCTGTTGACGCGAATCCTGTTCCCACGAACACCGCGCCCACGGATGCTGCCTCCACGCGTTCATCTTCCTCTCATGACCAGCAATGCCTGTACGCCGCCAAGCAGGACGGCGGCATGCTGGAGCCCGCCGATCAATGCGCGCGGGTGGCGGGCGACACGGTCGTGTTCGCGGCCGACGTGCTTGGGCGCATGGACTTCAACGAGGATGGCTTGTCGCCGGTATTCACGCACGGATCGTGGCGCTGGGTACGGCCCGATGGAAAATCGGTAGCTGTCGTCACCTTCGACAATTTTGCGGATGACTTCGAAGACGGCCTGACGCGCGGCCCGTGGTCGGGCGGGATGGCCTATTACGACAAGCAGCTCAACCGCGTGCTGGCTACCGACTATGAATGGGTCGACCGCTACAGCGGCGGGCTGGCCGTGGTGTGCGAAGGTTGCCGCAAGGCGGTCACGCCGGATGGTGAGCACAGCTACATGACGGGCGGCCAATGGGGCGCCATCGACCGCCAGGGCAAGCTGGCGCTGCCCCTGCGGCCGGATGCGGCATCGCTGATGCGCGAGGTCGAGGCGGCACGCGCGGCGGCTGCGTCCACAGGCCGCTAAGGACAACGTCGCTGACCAAAAATCCGCGAATTAAAAGCCCGCTACCCACAAACCGGCCGACCACAAACCCCTGCCCCTAACCACCCGCCAGCAGCTTGCCCAATGTCGCCATCCCCTGTTCCATGTCGGCGTTCCAGGGATGCCCATGGTTCAAGCGCAGGAAATTCCGGAAGGCGCCCGACGACGAAAACAGCGGCCCCGGCGCGATGCTGATGCCGTGATCCAGCGCGGCGCGGTGGACCTTCAACGTGTCGATGTGCGCGGGCAATTCCACCCACACAAAGTACCCGCCCGCAGGCCGCGGGGGGGGGGTGGCCTTCGGGAAATAGCGCGCCACGGCTTGCAGCAGTTCGCCTTGCTGCACGGCCAGCGCCTGGCGGAACTGGCGCAGGTGGCGGTCGTAGCCGCCTTTGTCCAGATAGGCGGCAATGGCGGCCTGTGTGGGCGCGGCGGTGGCCAGGCTGGTGGTGAGCTTGTTGCGCATGATCTGCCGCGTATAGCGTCCGCCCGCCACCCAGCCCACGCGGTAACCCGGCGCCAGCGTCTTCGAAAACGACGAGCAGTGCATCACGATGCCTTCCTTGTCGAAGGCCTTGGCCGGGCGCGGCCGGTGTTCGCCGAAATACAGCTCGCCGTAGACGTCGTCTTCAATCAGCGCAACGTCATGCCGGGTCAACAGCCGGACCAGCGCTTCTTTTTTTCTGTCGGGCATCAGGCTGCCCAGCGGATTCTGGAAGGTGGTCATCAACCAGCAGGCGCGCGGCCGGTGCTGCACGATGGCGTCTTCCAGCGCTTGCAGGTCGATGCCTTCGCGCGGATGCGTGGCCACTTCGATGGCGTGGAGCTGGTTGCGTTCCAGCGATTGCAGGGCGGCGTAGAAGGTGGGGGATTCCACGATGACCGCATCGCCGGGTTTGGTTACCGCCGCCAGGCTCAGGTTCAGCGCGTCCAGCGCGCCGTTGGTGATGATGATGTCGTCCACCGGCACCGTCAGGCCATCGGCCAGGTAGCGCAACGCGATGGCGCGGCGCAGCGCCGCATCGCCCGGGCTGAGGTCGTCGATGGACCCCCACGGGTCCAGCCGCTGCGCCGCCGACGCCATGAACTTGCCCAGCCGTGCGTAGGGCAGCAGCGACGGGCTGGGAAAGGCGGATCCAAAAGGCGTCATGTCGCGGCGCAGCGTGGCGTTAAGCACTTGCAGCACGTTGTCGCTGACGTCCACCGGGTGGCGGCCGGCGGTAGCGCTGGA
Organism: Achromobacter colocynthidis; assembly: GCF_057334535.1. NCBI lineage: Bacteria > Pseudomonadati > Pseudomonadota > Betaproteobacteria > Burkholderiales > Alcaligenaceae > Achromobacter > Achromobacter colocynthidis. Next base: position 641,899 of record NZ_JBHFIZ010000037.1, on the reverse strand, counting down.
CAAGCCGTCCAGCTCGGGCAGGGCGGCGTGCGGCGCGCGCAGCACGTAGTAGCCGGACCGGTCGCGCGCACGGATCAGGCCGCGCGCTTCCAGCAGGTAATAGGCCTTGAACACCGTGGACGGGCTGACGCCCCGGCTGGCGCTGGTCTGCCGTACCGAAGGCAGGCGGTCGCCCACTTGCAGCAAGCCCGAACTGATTGAGTTGGTGATGTCTTCCGTCAGCCTTTCATAGCGCTTCATGGCGGTTCCGATTCAAGGGGAATAGGGTGGGGCAAGCAGGGGCGCGCGGGCTCATGTCGACATGCCGACGGCGCGCATCAGCAGCCGCAGCGCGTAGGCCGCGACGCCCAGCGCCGCGACGCTGGCGGCCCAGATCAGCGCCAGCCAAAGCAGGCGGCTGCGCCACGCAGCCGGAGTCGCGCGGGCGGCGTCAGGGGTTGTCGTCAAGGAAGGCATCAATGAAACTCCTCGCCGGTACGGACCTTGCCGCGAAACACGTAGTACGACCAGGCGGTGTAGACCAGGATAATCGGAATGATCAGCAGCGCGCCGACCAAGGCGAAACCCTGGCTTTGCGGGGGCGCGGACGCCGTCCAGATCGAGATGTCAGGCGGAATGATGGCGGGCCAGATGCTGATGCCCAAGCCGGTGTAGGCCAGGAACACCAGCGCCAGCGACAGCAGGAAGGGGCCGGCGGCGGGTGTGCCGCGCACGCGCCGGATCAGGTCGAAGCCGGCGGCGGCCACCAGTACTGGTACAGGCAGAAACCAGAACATATTGGGCAGGCTGAACCAGCGCTGCGCGATATGCGGTTGCGCCAAGGGCGTCCACACGCTTAGCACCGCGATCACGGCAAGCAGCGCGCACGTCAGCGGCCGCGCGATCGCACACATGTGGCGGTGCAGCCGGCCTTCGGTCTTCATGATGAGCCAGGTGCAGCCCAGCAAGGCGTAGCCCGCCACCAGCCCCAGGCCGGTGAACAGCGAGAACGGGCTGATCCAGTCCCACGCGCCGCCTTGGTAGGCGCGCCCCACCACCGCAATGCCTTCGATGTAGGCGCCCAGCGTCACGCCCTGGAAGAAGGTCGCCGTGACCGAGCCGAACACGAAAGCCAAGTCCCAGTAGGGGCGATGATGTTCATCGGCCTTGAAGCGGAATTCGAACGCCACGCCCCGAAACACCAGGCCCAGCAGCATGAACACCAGCGGCAAGTGCAGCGCGCTGAGAATCACGGAATACGCCAGCGGAAACGCCGCCATCAGGCCCGCGCCGCCCAGCACCAGCCAGGTTTCGTTGCCGTCCCAGACGGGCGCCACCGTGTTGACCATGACGTCGCGTTCATCGCGGTCACGGATCAGCGGAAACAGGATGCCGATGCCCAGGTCAAAGCCATCCATGACCACGTACATCATCACGCCGAACAGGATGATGACGGCCCATATCAATGCAAGGTCGATGCCCATGGCGTCAGACTCCGGAAGGCTTGCGAGGCGCGGGTTCGATGCCCGCCAGCGTGGAGGCGGCGGACAGCGGGCGCGAGGGTTGGCGCGGTTCACCTGGGCCGCCCGACAGCGGCGCGTGGCCGGGGGCGGGGCTGGGGCCCATGCGGATCAGGCGCAGCATGTACGACACGCCCGCGCCGAACACCAGCAGGTACACAGCCACGAACAAGGCCAGCGTCAGCGTCAGTTCGCCGACGCCATGCGGCGTGGCCGCGTCGGCCGTGCGCATCACGCCGTAGACGATCCACGGCTGGCGGCCGATCTCGGTCACGTACCAGCCGGCCAGCATCGCAACGATGCCCGACGGCCCCATCCACAGCGCAAAGCGTTGCAGCGCGCGCGACTCATACAGCCGACCGCGCCAGCGCGTCCACAGCGCCCAGCCGGCCAGCAGAATCATCAGCATGCCCAGCCCGGCCATGATGCGAAACGACCAGAACACCACGGTGGCGTTGGGCCGGTCTTCGGGCGGATACGACTTCAGCCCGGGAAACTGGCCGTCCCAGCTATGCGTCAGGATCAGGCTGCCCAGGCGCGGGACGTTCAGCGCAAAGCGCGTTTCTTCGCGTTCCATGTCGGGAATGCCGAAGAGCGTCAGCGGCACGCCCGCGCCCGGTTCGTTTTCCCAGTGGCCTTCAATAGCGGCGATCTTCGCGGGCTGGTGCTTCAGCGTGTTCAAGCCGTGAAAGTCGCCCACCACGGCTTGCAGCGGCGCCACCAGCAACAGCATGCCCATCGCCATGGCGAACATCTTCTTCACGGCGGGGCTGCGGTCACCGCGCAGCAGGTGCCACGCGCCGGACGCGCCCACCATCAACGCGGTCGCCAGGAACGCGGCGATGCCCATGTGCGCCAGGCGGTAGGGGAACGACGGGTTGAAGATCACGGCGAGCCAGTCGGTGGGTACGACGCGCCCGTCCAGGATCTCGTAGCCGGCGGGCGTCTGCATCCAGCTGTTGGACGCCAGGATCCACGTGGCCGACACCAGCGTGCCCAGCGCCACCATGATGGTCGAGAAAAAGTGCAACCCCGGGCCCACGCGCGTCCAGCCGAACAGCATCACGCCCAGGAAGCCGGCTTCCAGGAAAAAGGCGGTCAGCACTTCGTAGGCCAGCAGCGGCCCCGTGACGCTGCCGGCGAAGTCCGAGAAAAAGCTCCAGTTGGTGCCGAACTGGTACGCCATCACCAGGCCGGACACCACGCCCATGCCGAAGTTGACGGCAAAGATCTTGGTCCAGAAGTGGTAAAGGTCGCGATAGACGGGCTTGCCCGTGCGCAGCCAGAAGCCTTCCAGCACGGCCAGATAGCTGGCCAGGCCTATCGTGATGGCGGGAAAGACGATGTGAAAAGAAATGGTGAACCCGAACTGTATTCGGGCAAGCAATAGCGCGTCGCCATGCATAGCGGTCTTCCTGATAAGCGGTGTCCTACGCTTTGAACGGTAGATCCGGCGCGCGAAGTAGTACAGATTCAGAATTCAGATAAAAAAGCGGATCAGTTTGGCCGACTGCGCCTCCAAAGCCAGGCAAGACGCGGGCTGGCGCGCTGTGCTCCGGCAATATTCCGGGAGCGTGCATGGCCCTGAATAAGCAGATCAGGTTGGCAGGCCCAGGCTATGGCGGCGGATTCTGGCCTCGGCCGGGACACGGTTCCCGCAAGCGGTCCATTCGGCTACGATGGGAGCCCGCTGTTGGAACAACCTTCATCGACGCTTGCCGCAGGCCGCCGTCCTTCGCCCAGAGATACCCGATAGTTATGAGCATGACCAAAACGAAGGGCACGTCCGGTAAAGCCCAGGCGTTGCCGCACCGCATCCGCGACCAGTTGCGTTACGAAATCCTGACGGGCGCCTTGCCCGCGGGCACCCCGCTCAAGCAGGACGCCTTGGCCACGCGCTTCCAGGCCAGCCGCATTCCCGTGCGCGAAGCGCTGCGCCAACTGGAAACCGAAGGCTTGGTGGCGTATCACCTGAACCGGGGCGCGGTTGTCATCCGCATGGACGTGGACCAGATCTGCGAACTGCTCGACATCCGTATCGCGCTGGAAGGCTATGCCGTGCGCGCCGCCGTGCCCAACATGGCGCGGGCCGATCTGGACAACTTGGAAGCCATTCTCAAGGCCTACGACGAGGCCGATTCCGTGTCGCAATGGGCCGAACTGAACCGCCGCTTCCATCTGGCCTTGTGCGCGCCCGCGAACAACACGCGGCTGCGTCGGCTGATCGAGGAATACGGCTTGAATACCGACCGCTACACGCACGAGATGATGTCGCAGGCCACCGGCAAGGAAGGCCCGCAGTCGGACCATTACCGCATCCTGGAAGCCTGCCGTCAGCAGGACGGCGCCTTGGCGGCAAGCCTGGTTGAAGCGCACATCATTGAAACCAAGAAGAACCTGGTGGCCATGCACCGCATGCGCCAGGACGGCTGAACGGCTGAACGGCCCGCGCGGGGCGGGCCTTCAAGACGTGCCGACGGGACTCGGCTACGCCGCGCGGCCGCCCAGATAAAGCTCGCGCACCTGCGCGTCGTTCATCAGCGCCTGCGCCTCGCCCGTGATGGCAACGGTGCCCATCGACAGCACATACGCCCGGTCGGATATCCGCAGCGCTTCCATGGCGTTTTGCTCCACCATCAGAATCGTCACGTCTTCCTTGGCGCGGATGCGCTGGATGGCCTCGAACACTTCGCCCAGCGTCTTGGGCGACAGGCCGGCCGAGGGTTCGTCCAGCAGCAGCAGGCCGGGCGACGGCATCAGCGCGCGCGCCAGCGCCAGAATTTGCCGTTCGCCGCCCGACAGGGACGCGGCGGGGGCATCCAGCTTGCGTTGCAGCACGGGGTAGTGCTCGCACAAAGTACGCACGCGCGCCGCGCACTGCGCCTTGTCCAGCGCATTGCCGCCCACCAGCAGGTTTTCCCGCACGGACAGCGCGGTGAAGACGTTCTCGGTCTGCGGCACGAAACCCAGGCCATGGCGCAGAATTTTCTCGTGCACCGGAAAGCGCGAGATGTCCTTGTCGCCCAGCATGACGCGGCCCTCGCGCGGTTTGAGATACCCGGCGATGGTTTTCAACAGGGTCGATTTGCCGCAGCCGTTCGGCCCCAGCAGCGTCACGATTTCCGCCTTGCCGGCATACAGTGAAATGCCGCGCAGGATGTCCACGTCGCGCGTGTAGCCGGCGACGACGTTGTCCACTTCGATCATTTTTTCTCTCATCACGCGGCCTCCATGCGCAACACGGGCGAGGCATTGGCGCCGGCGGCGGGCTTGGCGGCGGCGCCGCCCAGATACGCTTCCAGCACGCGCTCATTGGAGGCCAGCTCGTCGGGCCGGCAGTCGGCCACGATGTGGCCCCGGTCCAGCACGATGCAGCGGTGGCAGACTTCGCGAATGAAATGCATGTCATGCTCGACGATCACGATCGTCATGCCGGCCTGGTTCAGGCGCTGCAAGGCGCCGACGATGTCGCTGCGCAGATTCGGATGGACGCCCGCGGTGGGCTCGTCCAGCATCAGCATGCGTGGATGCGCCATCAGCGCGCAGACGATGCCCAGCAGCTTTTTCTGGCCGCCCGAGATCGCGGCGGCGGATAAATCACGCACCGGCGTCAGCAGCAGTTGGTCCAGCAGCGCGTCGGCCTGCGCCCGCGCGCGGGCTTCCGCCTGCCGCGCCGCCCGCGTGCCGAACAGGCTTTCCCAGACACCGTGGTGTTCCACCGACGCGGCCATGGCCACTTCGGCCACCGACATCTTGCGCGGCATCGAGGGCAACTGGAAGCTGCGCGCGATACCGGCACGGACAATCTGGTGCGCGCTGAGCTTGTCGATGCGCCGGCCTTCGAATAGAACGCTGCCGGCGTCGATGGATTCGAAACCGGTAATGGTGTTCAGCAGCGTGCTCTTGCCGGAACCGTTCGGGCCCAGCAGGCCCACGATTTCGCCGGGGCGGATGGCAAAGCCCACTTTTTCCAGCACGCGATTGCCGCCAAACGCCTTGGCCACCGAATCGACCTGCAATGCATATGGGGTGGTCATGGCATTTTCCTCATCTTTTCCGGCAGCAGCCCTTCGCTGCGCCACAACAGGCATCCCAGCAGAATGAATCCGATCAAGCCCAGACGCAGCGCGCCGGCAATGTCGGAGCCAAAGCCGAATGCATCCTTGGCGAACGGCACCAGCGTGTAGGCGGTCTGTACCAGCACCACGCCCAGCACCACGCCGGAGAAATTGCCGATGCCGCCGATCATCAACATGGTCCAGAGCAGGAAGGTTTCCGACGCGAGCAGATAGTCGGGGCCGACAAAGCTCATGTAGTGCGCGTAGAGCGAGCCTGCCAGCGCCGTGACCGCCGCGCCCGCCATCACGGCGCGGGACTTCAAGGACATCAGGTCATAGCCCATGCAGGCCGCCAGCTTCGGTTCTTCGCGCATCACCCGCAAGGCGCGGCCGAAGCGGCTGTAGGCCAGCCGCCGCAGCAGCACGGCGGCGGCTGCCGCCAACACCAGCACCAGGCCCAGGAAGGCCAGCGCTCCGCTCTTGCCGTCCATGCCGCCGAACACGGCGGGAATCCCGCTGATGCCCTGCGCGCCATTGGTCAGCCAGAGTTCGTTGGTGGCGATGGTGCGGATGATCTCGGCAATGGCCAGCGTGGCGATGCCCCAGTAGTCGGCCGCCAATTGCTTGCCCAGCCGCGCAATGCCCCAGCCCAGCGCCATGGCGACGGCCACGCCCGCCACGGCGCCCAGCGCCGGATGCCAGCCCGCGTGCACGGCGATACCGGTGCCGTAGGCGCCGATGCCCGCGAACGCGATGTGGCCGAAGTTCAGCAAGCCGGCCAAACCTGCCTGCAAGTTCAGGCCCAAGGCCATCAAGGCGAAGATGGCGCCGAAGGTCAACGAAGAGATCAGGAAATCAAACACGGCGCACCTCGCGGTCAAACAGGCCGTAGGGCTTGAACAGCAAGGCCAGCAGCAGGATCAGGAACGACGCCGCGCTGATATAGGCCACGGGCAGGAACGCCACGGGCTTGGCGTAGAGCCAGCCGAAGTTCAGGTTGGTCACCAGCGTTTCGGTCAACGCAATCAGGAACGCGCCCGCGACCGCGCCCAAGGGGTTGCCCAGACCGCCCAGAATGGCGGCGGCGAACACGGGCAGCAGCAGGTCCGTTCCCAGGTTGATGTGCGCGCCCGTGGACAAGGCCAGCAAGCCGCCGCCCAGGCCGGCCAGCGCGCCGCTGGCAAACGCCACCTGGCAGGTAATGCGCGAGGCGTTCAGCCCACTGGCATCGGCCAGCGCGGGGTTGCACGACAGCGCGCGCATGGCGCGGCCGGCGCGGGTGTAGAACAACAGCAGCGTAAAGCCCGCCAGCAACACGGCGGTGGTCGACACGGCGGCGATTTGCGTCACGGTAACGCTGGCATCCCCCAGCCAGATCGGCTCGGACAGGGGCAGGTTGAACATCCGCGGGAACGACCCGGCGATGCCCTGACAGAACGCAATCAGCAGCATGGACAGCGCCAGCGAGCCGATCATGGTGATGGCCGGCCCCGCGCGCAGCAGGCGGCGGAACACCAGCAGGTGGAAGGTCAGCGCCATGGCGCCGGTCAGCAGGCTTGCGGCCAGCAGCGCCAGCGGCAAGGGCAGGGCCACGGCGCTTAGCGCATAGGTAAGGTAGGCGCCCACCATGGCGTATTGCACGTGGGCGATGTTCGGAAATTTGACCAGCCCATACACCATGCTCAAGCCCAGCGCGATCAGCGCCAGGTCGGAACAGCGTAGCAGCGTGTCGACGAGAATCTGGGTCATCTTGTTGACTCGAAAGACGGTGGGGAAAGCCGGCTGGGAAAGCCGGCTGGGGAATGCGGCGCGAAAAAAAGGCCGGCGCCATTCCCCAACGGCGCCGGCCAAGGCCTTATCAACGGACGACGATCTTGCCTTGATCGGACTTCAGCTTGGCGTAGGGCGGGTCGATGCGCTGGCGGTCGCTGTCGAACTTGATGAAGCCGGTGACGCCTTCGTAGCCCTTCTGGCCCAACTGGGTCAGCGCGGCCTGGATGTCGGCGGGCGCGGTGGACTTGGCCTGGTTCATGGCGGCGGCGGTCAGCAGCACGGCGTCATAGGCGTAGCCGGTGTAAGACGTCTTGAAGCCGTCCTTGTAGCGGGCCTTGAAGGCTTCGGCGTATTCGCGGCCCTTGGGACCCAGCACCGAGCCCACTTCCATGCCGATCTGGCCTTGCGCGATGTTGGCCGGTGTGTCGCTCAGGCACATGCTCAGCAAGATGCCGTACCAGGGCGTCTTGCGCAGGCCCAGCTCAAAGGCCTCGCGGTTGATCACGGCCGATTCCTGGCCGTAGGCGGTGTAGATGTAGGCGTCGGGCTTGCTGCGCGACATCTGTTGCAGCTCACGGCGGTAGGTGGACTGGCCGGCCGTGTACAGCACTTCGGTCACGATCTTGCCGCCCAGCTTTTCGAATTCTTCCTTGTAGCCATGCGCCACGCCCTGGCCGTAGGCGTTGTTGGGCGCAATGATGGCCACGTTGCGGTAGCCCTGGTCCCAGGTGTCCTTGGCCGAGAAACGGTTGCCCTTGTCTTCCAGGCCGATCAGGTTGAAGGACGTGGCGCCCAGGTCACGGATCTTGACGCTGGTGCTGGCGATGTTGATGTGCGTCACGCCTTCCTTCACCAGGTACTGGCCCAGCGGAATGGAAATGCCCGACGAGTATTCGCCGATCACCACCGGCACCTTGTCCACGCTGACCAGCTTGCGCGCGGCGTTCAAGGCGGTGGTGGGGTTGCCGCCCGAGTCTTCGATGACCACGGCGAACTTCTTGCCCATCACGCCGCCGTCGGCATTGACCTTTTCCACGGCCAGATCCACGGCGCGGCGCACATCTTCACCGACGGTGGCGTTGGCGCCGGTCAAGGACAGGACCGCGCCCATCTTCACGGTTTCCTGCGCCTGTGCGCCGGCGCCGGCCAGCGACAACATCAGGCAGGAGGCGCCCAGCAGCGGGCGGACGTTGAATTTCATGGTGTGTTCCCCTCGAAGGATTGCCGGCCCCGCGTCTGATGCGCGTGGGGGCCGGCGGTGCTGGTAAGGCCGGGGGCAGTGCCCTCGGCTTGCATACGAGGGCAGGCTTCTGGATACTAAAACTACAGATTGCATCCAATCCTGCTCAAGTGGATGCAAATATACGAGGCACGGGCCGCGTCAACAATATGGGGTTAACCCGTTACCTGCTGTTTCAAACGCAGTTTGGAAGGGTGGGTTGCACCTTTGTTCCACCCCTGAAACAACCGCGCCCGCCGACGGAGGCCGTGGGCGGGCGCTTCAAGCAGGTCGGACCAGATGATCAGTACATGTGCTGGCCGCCATTCATGGCGACATTGCTGCCGGTCATGAACCCGGCGGCGTCGCTGCACATGAACGCCACCAGCGCGGCAACCTCTTCGGGCTGGCCGAGCCGCCCGACCGGGATCTGCGGCAGTATCTTTTCCTTCAAGACGTCTTCGGGCACGGCCTGCACCATGCGCGTGTCCAGGTAACCCGGCGACACGGTGTTGACGGTGACGCCCTTGCTGGCCAGTTCCAGCGCCAGCGCCTTGGTGAAGCCATGAATGCCGGCCTTCGACGCGGCGTAGTTGGTCTGGCCGAACGCGCCCTTGCTGCCGTTCACGGACGAAATGTTCACGATGCGGCCCCATCCACGCGCGGCCATGCCGGCGCATAGCGGCTGCGTCATATGGAATAGGGAATCCAGGTTGCTGTGCATGACCTCGGTCCACTGTTCCAGGCTCATCTTGGCCAGCCGGGCATCGCGCGTGATGCCCGCGTTGTTGACCAGGATGTCGATGCTGCGCTCGTCCTGTTCCAGCCGCTGCATCAGCGCCTGGCACGAGGCGTGGTCGCCGACGTCCACCTGGTACAGCGCGAAGCGGCGGCCGCGCGATGCTTCTTCTTCCGCCCAGGCGCGCGCGGCGTTTTCGCTGGTGTGATAGGTCGCGATGACGTCGTGGCCGGCGTCGTGCAAGGCCTGCGCGATGGCCTGGCCCAGGCCACCCGCGCCGCCCGTCACCAGTGCTGTGCGTTTAACCGTCATGGTGGGCTCCTGCTTGGCTGGCGTCGCGCATGGCCGAGCAAGCAGCGGCCATCTGGTCTGACATGGCCGACCAGATTTGCGTCATCGGCGACGAGGCCAGTGTCATGCCGCCGCCGGTGGCAACTTTGAACCAGCCGCTCATGGCTTCACCCAGCCCGGCCGCCAGCGCCGCTTGTTCCTGCAGCGCCGCGTGCGTGATGGCCTGGCTGGCTTCCAACTGGCTTTGCCATTGCTTGCGGGTGATCTCGCCCCACGCGGGCGCGATGTTCTGCCAGCTGCCGGGCTGCTGCAGCGGAGCCAGCGCGGACAAGTATTTGTTGGCGTTCTCGTCGGCCAGGCGCCGGCCAAGTTCCAGCCAGCGTTGCTGGCTGTCTTGCGCAAGCTGCGCCAGCCGTTCGCAGTAGGCGGCGTTGGCGCCGGCGATTCCTTGGGGTGTGGAGGCAGTAGGTTTCTTCATCATCCGTCCTTGTCGAAGTGGGTAAGGGGTAACGAATCAGTCCTCAAGCCGTCAGGTTGGGGGCAGCCGGCGCGCTGGGCGTGGCGTTCGTCAACAATAGCCCAGCGCGGACCCGTAACACCAGTCTGCGTCCGGCGTCTCTTTGCCATGTATGACCTGGCGCAAGTTATCGTGGCGCGCGCACCGAGACAGCGCCGAGACAGCGCCGAGACAGCGCCGAGATGGCGCCAAAGTAACTTGACGTTACTCCATGCTTGGTGTGTCATTCAGCGACGCCGTATTGGCGCTGCTTGGACTTTTCAGCGAGGCGGTTTTGCCCACATCAGGAATGACGGTTCGCGTGCCTTCCTGGAGATACCTGCCGGTGGCCTTTGCCTTGGTGCTTCCGGTTGTGTTGTGCGCCGTCGAGACCTGGTTCTATGCCAAGAAGCAGCAGCGCACGGAAGCCGAAGCGGCCGCGCAGATCGTGCGCGTGCAAGTCGAGAACATCCTGGCGCAGGCCTGGCCCGTGTTGGACCAGGTGGCGGACCTGACGCCGCAGCCCTGTGCCGACGTGTTGCCCCAACTGCGCCGCTGGGGCACGCTAAACCCGTATTTTCGGTCCCTGGTCTTGTCGAACGACCGGCACATCTATTGTTCGTCGGCCGTCGGCGAAGTGGATTTCCAGTTAGGCGACTTTCGCCAATGGCCCATTGACGGCACGCCCGACCGCTGGCTGTTTTCCGTGGCAGGCACGCCGTTGGCGCCGGATCGCCCGGCCATCCTGCTGGGCAAACCGGGCGCGCCCGGATACAGCGGCGCCGTCGCCGTGGATGGCCGCTACGTGCTGGACTTGCTCAACGCCGTCGCCACCTTGGGCGACTATCGCCTGGAACTGATCGTGGGCAAGGGGGCGCCGATCCGCAGCGATTCCTGGCACGCGTCCGATGCGGGCGTTGAACCCGTGTATGACGAGGTCACGCGCAACAATGGGCGCGTGGCGCTGACCATCCATGTGAAGGCGCCCACCGCCAGCCTGATCGACGCCTGGCGGCAGCTTTTGCTGGGCTATCTGCCCGCGGCCTTGTTGATTGGCGCGGGCTTGGCTTTCGCGGCCTATCGCCTGCAATTGAACCGGCTGTCTTTCAAGGAGCAGTTGCGCCGCGCCATGCTGGCTGATGAATTCTAGGTGCACTATCAACCCGTGTATGGGCAACTGACGGGGCAGTGCGAAGGCGTCGAAGCGCTGATGCGTTGGAACCGCCCCGGCGTGGGCTTCGTGCGCCCGGACATCTTCATCGCGGCGGCCGAGGCAGAGGGCATGATCATCCCCTTGACGCAGCACCTGCTGCGCTTGATCGAGCGCGACATGCAGTCCTGGGCGACGCCGCCTGACTTTCATGTGGGCGTGAACATCGCGCCCGAACATCTGTCCAGCAGTGCGTTGGTGCCCGACATCCAGGCGTTCATGAACAAGGTCGCGGCGCGCCGGCCGTTGATCGTGCTTGAGATCACCGAGCGCAGCCTGATCTCGGACAGCGGCCAGGCCCGCCGCAATATCGATGCGCTGCGCGCGGCGGGCGTGCGCGTGGCCATTGATGATTTCGGCACCGGCCATTGCTCGCTGTCGTACCTGCAGAAATTCCCGGTGGATTATCTGAAGATCGACAAGGGCTTCGTGCATGCGATCCTGCCGACCGGCGAAGACGCGCCGGTGCTCGACGTGATCATTACGCTGGCGCATCGCCTGAACTTGGCGGTGGTGGCCGAAGGGGTCGAAACGCAAGAGCAGTTTGGTTATCTGACCACGCGCGGCGTGGCCTTCATCCAGGGATATTTGTTTGCGCGGCCCATGCCGTCGGCCGATTTCGTGCCGTGGTATGCACAGCATTCCCCACCCGGCGCGCAGGCGGCGTAGCGGCTGTACTTGCGGTGGCTGCGGCATGTGTAGCCGGCAAAGAAGGGCAGCCGGAAAAGAAGGGCAGCTGGAAAAGAAGGGCAGCCGGCAAAGAAGGGCAGCCGGAAAAGTCAGGCGGGTTTCGCCTGCGGCTCGACCTTGGCGAAGAACAGATCCGTAATGGCTTGACCATCCATGGGTTCGCCGTTGATGGCGCGCGCCAGCAGTTCCGCGCCCAGCAATTGCACCGAAAACACCAGGTCCGGCTGCACCCGCCGGATCTTCTCCAAGTGCTTGCTGGTGTTGACCAACGCCACCGTCTTCGCGCCGCCTTCGCCCGTGGCTTCCTTGGCCGCCAACACGATGAATGCGTTTTCGGCGTCGTCGTCGCGCAGCGCCAGCACGTAGCGCGCGCGCGTCACGCCCGCGCTGTGCAAGACTTCCACGCTGGACGGATCGCCTTCGATCAGGTCCGTGGCGGCGGGGTATTCGTGCGGCGTGCCGGGCGGCACGATCACGGTGACTTCGTCGCCCCGGCGGCGCAGCCCGGCATAGACGCTGAGCGCCAGCGGCGTGGCGCCCGCGATGATGATGTGGTTTTTTCTCATGGCGGTGGAAAACCTGCCTTTGACAAGCCGTTTCAAATTGCCGCCGATCACCGGGCCGGCAATCGCGCTGATGGACGTGGCGAACACGGTAATGCCAAGAATGATAATCGACGCGGTAAACAGCCTGGCCGTGATGCTGTGCGGCGTGATGTCGCCATAACCCACCGTGGACATGGACACGATGGCGAAGTAGAACGCGGTGCCCATATCCTGCACCGGCGGGTTGAATTCGTTGCCCAGGTACAGCGTGCCGAAGACTGCGTAGATCAGCAGCGACAGCACGCTGACCAATGCAAACAGCGAACCCGCCGTGACGCTCGCGCGGTCAAAGCGCCGCCAGTAGACGATAAGCGCAATCAGCAGCACCAGCGTGTACACGCCCAGCCCCGCGCGCCCGGCCTCGCCAAGAATCGCAAAGGTGCCGATACCGATCAGCAGCACCAGCGAGAACGCCCACGCGATCCGCGCTTTCAGGATCAGCCCGATGGCAATCACTTGCAGCCCCACGCCCAGCACCAGCCGTGGGATTTCCAGCAGGCCGACCACGCGCATCACTTCGTGCCAGTTGTCCAGCGCAAGCCAAAACGAATATTCGCGTGCGCGTACTTCCTTCAGCACGGGGTGCATGAAGGCATAGCCGTCCAGCGCGACCAAGATGGCCAGGCACCAGTTGGGCGAGAACAGCGCGCGGAATTTCTTGAGCCGGCGTGACAGCGAAAGCGAGTTCAGGGGCATTGGACTGATCCTTTAGTCCGCATTTTAGGACGATGCGACCGGAGGCCCTGCTATATCAAATAGGTATGGAAGACTATCAACAAAGAATTACTGGATTCCCGGGCCAAGTCATAAACTTCGTTCATCACGCGGCTATCGAAGTGGAAAACCGCTGATATGGATGGAAGGTCGGCCAGTCGTCGGGGCAGGCCCGAGATCCAGGCGTTGATCACGTTGCAGCTTGCGTGGGGACTAGAGACCCGGCGCAGGTTCACGGTCGGACCGTGCGTGAGCAGTATGAGGCACGAATGTTGGAATCGCGTGATCCAGGTAGAAGGCATCAGTGCCGGCTGATGACTCCGGGTTCACGTGTTGTTTTAGCGCGGCGTCTTACCTCTCGGGGGCAGCGCCGCGTTTTTTTCGCCTGTGTTCAGTGTTCAACGATGAACAGGCAAGGCCTCACGGGCCATCTCAATTTGCCGCGTCCGCATCCTCGGTTTCGCGGCGCCATTCTTCCAGCCCCTCTTGCCGGCTGTCTTCCCCCGAAGTCCGATAGTCCAGATCCAGCGTGATGTCCGCGGCGAACATATAGCCCCAGCCATGCACAGCGCGAATCGGCAAGGTCATTTGATTGGCAGCCGCCTTGCGACGCAGACGGCTGATCATCACATCCACGAAGCGTCGGCGTGTGATGCCGCTATCGGCATCGTCGGCCCCGTCGGCATAGAAGGCGTCGCGGCTGACCTTGCGGTCCGGCGCCGTCACCAGCCGCGACAGGAAATCTCGTTCTCCGGTCGTCAAACCTAGTGTGCGGCCATTCGGGCTGATCAAGGTCCAACCCTTGTTTGCCAACCGCCAGGCTTCCTGCGTGGGCTCTTCGGCGTGCGCGTCGGCGGTGGGTTCCATGCCGTCCAGGCCCACTGCGCGGCGCACCAACGCTTGCAGCGCCGCCGCCAATTCCAGACCGGTTACGTCAGGGGGCAGGCAGGCATCCGCGCCGCAAAGCAACGTGCGGATGCGGCTTTCAGAGTCGGTGAAGGCGGCAATCGCCACGATGCCCAAGCCCCGGTCCACCGCTCGCAAGCGCACGGCGGCATTGTGGATATCGGAAAGCGGCGCGTCCAATACCACCAGCGGACTGGGGCGTCGGGAGTAGCGGTCGTAGACGTCGATCAAGTCATGACAGCGGCGTACGCAGAAACCCAAATGCGATAAGGCGTCCACAAGCCTGGTGTGCTTGGCATCGTCATTGCCAAGGAAAATGACATCCAGCGTGTTATTCATTGATGCTTCCAATGAGGGGCGCGGCGTAAGACGGCGCGCCATGACGAGACCGTGCGGCGGTGGTTTTTTGAATGTGGGCGGGGAATCCGGCCGGTTGCTTGTCCCATGCTGGCCGTCAGGGCCGGTGGACCAAATGCCGTCTTGAAGTCACGCCCGTGTTTCATTTAAACACGGGCGTGTTTTTTTGTGAAGATACGTTTCTGTAGTTTCTGATGGTAACTGCGCGCAGATCTGTCCCCCTGGGGAAGCGCTTGAAACGGTGATTGTTTTCGGGTCCTTGCGCGCTGAGGGTCAGGAGATATTAAGTATTACCGATACATTATTTTCTATTTTCCATACCAAATCGCCCATAAACTCGACCCGGATTTTTTGGCAAGCGGTCCAGTGGCACCGGCCTTGCTCGTGGGTTGTACCGATGGGGCAGGTTAGTTAAGTCAATGCCAGGTATGGAGATTTTTAGAAATGGGCAGTGTCGGACAGGGCGGGCGGCGAACGTCGAGCCGGCAGGCAAGCGCGCAAATAGTGCGATTTACGGATTAACCCGCAAATTGGGGTGCAATCCGTTTATTTGGCGGTTGTAATGAGATGTTTTAATTAAATAAATAAATTCATATTAATGTCTCAGGTTGATCGATTGGACACGTTTAGCCATCGTCTGCGCAGCGCAAGAATGCTTCAGGGATGGACTCAAAAGGACTTGGCGGTCGCAAGCAACCTCTCGCAAAGCGCTATCGGCAACTACGAAAGCGGCCAGCGCCTGCATCCCTCCAGCGATGCCCTCATCAAATTGACCCGCGCCTTGCGGGTCAGCCCGATGTGGCTCAGCACCGGAGAAGGTCCGATGCTGAATTCCGGTTACGCGGACCCGGCCGCAGCCGCCGAAGACGGAGTCTCTCCACAGCCCGGCTGGCCGTTCGAATCGGTGTCGTACGCCACCTATTCGCGGTTGAGCTTGCAAGAAAAGCGGCAGATAGAACTGGTGCTGGCCGCCTACATCAAGGCACGCGGTGAATAGTCCCGATGGGCTGCGCCGCGCTTTGCGGGCGCCGACGCAGATCGGGAACCGGTGCTGGTGCCGGAACCGGTACCGGCGCGCCGGCTTGCGGCTTGCTGCGCAGACGGCTGCGCAAGCGTTCCACGGGATCGGCGACCAGGCCATTCAACAGCGCTGAAAATCCGATGCTGCCCGCAACCACCAGTGCCGCGAACAGCGTGGGCTGATGCGTTTGGATGTCGTTAAGCAGCCAACCGAACACCAGGATCACCAGTGAATGGCAGATATAGATCGGGTAGCTGAGTTCGCCGATCGCCTTGTCCAGCCGATGCCGCGATTGGAACAGGAACGCCAGCGGCATCAGCGCGGCGAACAGCAGCACGGCCAGGCCGTCGCGCACCGTGGGGCTGATGCTGATCGAGAAGTGCAGCAGCGTGTAGGCGAACAGCACGGCGGTGCCGATTTCCGGCAGGCGGTTCACGCGGCGGGTCCACGCCTTGAACAGCGGCAGCAGCACCTGATGCGATAGCGAGCCGATCAGGAACAGCGCCAGCTCGGTCGGGAAAAATCGGTAGGTCCAAGGGTCGCTCAAGCCGATGCCGGTGGCGATCAACACCCCGCGCAGGGCCAGCGAGGCAGCCAGCAAAGCCAACAGCCGCCGTGGCGAACCCAGCACGAAAGGCGCCACCAGATAGAAGCTCATCTCCACACCCAGCGTCCAGGCCTGCGGCACCAGCAGCCCTTGATACAGCGGCACGTCGCTCTTGGCGAAGCTGCCCGTGAAGGCCAGGGCCGAATCCTGGATGCCGAAGAACATCAGCCAGTCCTGCCCGAAGATGAACAAGTTGGACACCACCAGGAACAGCTCGGCGGAAAAAGGCAGGGCGTCATAGATGCGGAAGAAGGCCCCGCCGCTCAGCACATGCGCCGCGAGCGTCAGCGCCGCCACGGCCAGGTAGATGGGAAATAGGCGCAGGAAGCGATTCGCGTAGAACTTGCCCGTCGCGCCCTGGTAGTTGTCGGTGGCAGTCAGTACATACGAGATCAGGAAACCCGAGATCACGTAAAACAGTTGCACCGCCAGTCGGCCGCCGACGAGGTTGTCGGTGTAACTGCCGCCCAGATGATCCAGCACCACTGAAAGTGCCAGTAAGGTTCTTAAGAAGCCCATCGCCGTGTCTCCCCCGGTAGTTGTTGTTTGCGGCCCCCTCGGACCGGACACCTGCGTTGCTTGATGCGTCTGTAATCGACTTTCTTTCCTGTGCTGCCAGGGTTGCCGGCACCCTGATCTGGAATGATTCTGCGCGCCGCTTGCAGCCGCCACCATGCGGCATTCGATGCAGCTACCCGCATCATCGGCGTGAGACCGCTGACGCAGCTTGCTGCTTTTGGATACCGCTGTAGGGGTGAGATACAAGGACGACACAGGCCTGGCCCGGTTACAGTCGGGGGGTCGAAACCTTCAGGAGACCTACCCATGCTTACCCATCTGTCTTCGCGTTGCCGGCTGCTATGCCTGAGCCTGTTGGCCGCGACACTGGCGGGTTGCGCGGGGTCCACCGGAGGCGCGCGCCCGCAAGGCGCCGCCGCGGCCAATGCCGCCACCAGCGCGGACTCGTTGGCCCAAACCAGTTGGGAACTGGTTCGCTGGGCGCAGGCCGGCGGCGGCTTGCGCGACATTCCCCACGGCGACAACGGCGAACCGGTGCGGCTGACGTTCCTGGCCCAAGGCAAGCAGTACCGCGTCAACGGGTTTGCCGGCTGCAACCGCTATATGGGGTCTTACAAGCTGGAAAGCGGCAAGCTCTTCATCGACGCCCCGGCCACCACCCGCATGGCCTGCGTGCCGCCCGAACGCGCCAAGCTTGAAGCGGACTACCTGCGCGGCCTGACCGCCATCGATACCTTCACGCTGGACAGTGGCGGCGCCCCACGGCACCTGACGTTCAACCTGCGTGGCGGCGACGTGCTGGAATTCGAGCGCCGCCAGGATCCTCCCACGCCGTAAGCCTGTCGTCCCAATGCTGCGGCCCCGGCGATAATGTGGCGTTGTCCGCGCCCGGCGTCTTGTCGGGGCGCGGCTTGCCTTGCTCTTGCTGATTCCGGGAGACCGTTCATGTCCTTTACCGCTTCCTTGCGCTGGCTGGCGCCGTGCGTGTTGTCCTTTGGCCTGGCCGCCTGCGCCGCGCCGTATCGAGCGGCAAACGGGCAGGACCCGCGCTTTCAACCGGCTTCGGCGTCGGACGTGCTGGTGCAGACCAATTGGGACCTGGCCCGCTGGACCCTGCCGGGCGGCGGCTTGCGAACCATTCCGCACCCTTCATCGAATTCCCGGCCGCTGACAGCCAGCTTTGCCCATGTTCAGGGCACCCCAAGCATGTCGGGCTTTGCGGGCTGCAACCAATACAACGCGCCCTATACGGTGGCCAACGGCCAACTCATCGTGCGGGCGAACCCCGTGGCCACCATGATGGCCTGCGCCCCGCAGACGATGAAGCTGGAACAGGACTTCCTGGCGGGGCTGACGCGCATCACCGCCATGTCGCTGGACAACACCAACAACCCGCAGCGCATGACCTGGGTATTAAGCTCCGGCGACACGCTGGACTTCGGCCGCCGTTGAGCGGGATCAAGCCGCAGCCGTCGAAAACCCGCCGGGCCGTGGGCGGCTTGACCCGCCCAGCGATTATGATTACGGGCTTCGCCGTCCGCTTTCCATCGCTTTGCCATGACTTCCGTCGTCAATATCGCCGCTTATAAATTCGTTTCGCTGGATTCCCTGCCCGACCTGCGCGCCCACCTGCTCACGGTGGCCGGAGACTGCGCGCTCAAGGGCACCATCCTGCTGGCCGAAGAGGGCATCAACCTGTTCCTGGCCGGCTCGGCCGAGGGCATCGACGCCTTCCTGCAAGCGCTGCGCGCCGACCCCCGTTTCGCCGACCTGGAAGTCAAGTTCAGCCACAGCGAAGTCGTGCCGTTCCGCAAGCTGCTGGTGAAGATCAAGCGCGAGATCATCCGCATGGACCACCCCACGATCCGCCCCGAATCGGGCCGCGCGCCGGGCGTGGACGCCAAGACGCTGGCGCGCTGGCTTGCCCAGGGCGCCGACGACGCCGGCCGGCCTGTGGTGATGCTCGACACGCGCAATGCCTTCGAAGTGGACGAAGGCACGTTCCACAACGCCATCGACTGGCGCATCGAACGCTTCACGCAGTTTCCCGCCGCCGTCCAGGCGCACCGCGCCGAACTCGAAGGCAAGACCGTCGTCAGCTTCTGCACGGGCGGCATCCGCTGCGAAAAAGCCGCCATCTACATGAACGAGGCGGGCATCCAGAACGTGTACCAATTGGACGGTGGCATCCTCAAGTACTTCGAGGAAACGGGCGGCCCGGGCTATGACGGCAAATGCTTCGTCTTCGACGAACGCCATTCGCTGGATCCGGGCTTGGCGCCTAGTCATTGACGCTTTCTGCGGCAGGTACGAAGGTAACTTCGTCTGATTGGTTCCCCGTATTGCGACCATTAGCCATGCGGTCGCGGTATCTTGCCCTCTGCTACGACTTTTCCAGAGGGCTCCATGACAATATTCCTGATCACACGCCGGACGCGCGTCGCCGCAGACGTGCGCAATGCCGCGACGCCAGCATCTGAATGCGCCGAGGCGTGGCCGGCCATCGCGCGCCCACAAGGCAGTATTGCGGATTTGCTGGCGATGCCGGAGGCGGGTGACATCGACTTCAAGATTCCGATTCGCCAACGACTCCCACGGGTCGCGGACTTCTCGTGAGGTTCATCCTGGACACCAATGTGGTGTCGGAATTGCGCAAGGTCCCTTCAGGCAAGGCCTACGAACGGGTTTTGCATTGGGCCAACAGCGTAGACATCAACGAGCTCTACGTGTCGGTGATCACGGTCCACGAATTGGAAATCGGCGTGCTTCGCCTGGAGCGGCGAGATCCGCGACAAGGCGCGGTCCTCAGGTCCTGGCTCGACTTGCACGTTCTGCCGACTTTTCAAGGCAGGGTGCTGCCTGTCGACGAGGCCGTCGCGTTACGCGGCGCGCAATTGCACATTCCGGACTCGCAACCCTTGTTTGATGGGCTGATAGCGGCCACCGCTTTGGTCCACGGCATGACCGTAGTCACCCGCGACGCGGCCGACTTCCTTCCCTGTGGCGTCAGTGTGCTGAATCCATGGCAGGGTGAGGACGCGGCGCGCGCTTTGTGAAAAAAACCGGCTCGCGGAGGTTGCGCGAGCCGGCTGGTCAGTGGCGTTGCTAGCGCATCCCGATCAGCGGACGCGCATGCCGGGTTTGGCGCCGGGGAAGGGTTCCAGCACGTAGATGCCGGCATCCACCGCTTCGTCGGCGTGGCTGGCGGCCAGCACCATGCCTTCGGATACGCCGAACTTCATCTTGCGCGGGGCCAGGTTGGCCACCATGACGGTCAGCTTGCCGATCAGGTCTTCGGGCTTATAGGCCGACTTGATGCCCGAAAACACGTTGCGATGACGGCCTTCGCCCACGTCCAGCGTCAGGCGCAGCAGCTTGGTCGAGCCTTCGACGTGTTCGCAGTTGACGATCTGCGCAATGCGCAGGTCGACGCGGGCGAAATCGTCGATGGAAATGGTCTCGGCAACCGGTTCGCCGCCGGGCACCACCACGGGAGCGGCGGGCGGCTCGAACAGGTCTTCCAGCATCTGGGGCTCAACGCGCTGCATCAGGTGCTTGAACGGCGCCACGCGCTGCGGCAGCACGGCGGCGTCGGCCCAGGTGAATGGGGCTTGTGCGCCAAACAGCTCAAGCGCAACGCGCTCGGCCAGCGACGGCAGCACCGGGGCCAGCATCACGGACAAGGCCTTGAAGCCCGCCAGCGACCGCGAGCAGATGTCTTGCAGCGCGGCCTTTTGCGCGTCGTCGGCGGTGGCCAGGCCCTTGGCCAGCACCCACGGCTGAGCCGTGTCAAACGCCTGGTTGATGCGGTCGGCGTAGGCCATGATTTCGCGGATGGCGCGGTTGTATTCGCGGGCTTCAAACGCGGCGCGGATGGATTCGGCCTGTTCGGCGTATTCCGCCGACAGCGCCGTGGTGTCGCCGGAATAGCCCAGCACGCCGTCAAAGTGCTTGGTGATGAAGCTGGCGGCGCGGCTGGCGATGTTGACGTATTTGCCGACCAGGTCGCTGTTGACGCGGGCGATGAAATCTTCCGGGTTGAAGTCCACGTCTTCGACGCGGGCATTCAACTTGGCGGCGATGTAATAGCGCATCCACTCGGCGTTCATGCCCAGTTCCAGATAGCGCAGCGGCGAAATACCGGTGCCGCGGCTCTTGGACATTTTTTCACCGCTGACGGTGATGAAACCGTGCACATTCACCTGATCCGGCGTCTTGCGGCCGGCGAACTTCAGCATCGCGGGCCAGAACAGCGCGTGGAAGTAGACGATGTCCTTGCCGATGAAGTGGACTTGTTCGGTGCTGCCATTGGGGTCGAGCAGGGCGTCGAAATCCAGCCCCTTGACCGCGCAATACGACTTCAACGACGCCAGATAGCCCACGGGCGCGTCCAGCCACACGTAGAAATACTTGCCCGGCGCATCCGGGATGTCGATGCCGAAGTAGGGCGCATCGCGTGAAATGTCCCAGTCACCCAGCTTGGCCTCGCCGTCTTCGGCGCCCAGCCATTCGCGGGTCTTGGCCAGCATTTCAGGCTGCAGGTGCTTGCCGCCGTTGGCGTTGGACCCCGTGGTCCATTGCTGCAGGAATTCCACGCAGCGCGGGTCCGACAACTTGAAGAAAAAGTGGTCGGACGACTTCAGCACGGGCGTGGCGCCGGTCAGGGCCGAATACGGGTTGATGAGTTCGGTGGGCGCGTAGACGGCGCCGCAAACCTCGCAGGAATCGCCGTATTGGTCCTTGGCGTGGCACTTGGGGCATTCGCCCTTGATATAGCGGTCGGCCAGGAACATGCCCTTGACCGGATCGTAGAACTGCTCGATGGAGCGCGTTTCGATCAGGTCCTGGGCACGCAGCGCGCGGTAGATGTCGTGCGACAGCGCGACGTTCTCGGCGGAATCGGTGGAATGCCAGTGGTCGAAACGGATGTGAAAGCCATTCAGGTACTGCGGGCGCTCGGCGGCGTAGCGGGCCACCAGCGCCTGCGGCGAGATGCCTTCTTTTTCGGCCTTCAGCATGATCGGCGCGCCGTGCGCGTCGTCCGCACCCACGAAATGCACCGTGTGGCCCGCCATTCGCATCGAACGGACCCAGATATCAGCCTGGATGTATTCCATGATGTGGCCGATGTGGAAGGAGCCGTTGGCGTAGGGCAGCGCTGTGGTGACAAAAAGGGTGCGAGACATGGTTGTCGACAGAGGTTGAAGGAAAAAGGGGATTGGCGGGCCATTTTAGGGCAATGGCGAAGTCTTGCCCGCGACGCCGGCCGCTAACGACACAACCCGCCGATCGCAAGCCTGCGATTCGGGCGGGTTGAAGGGGAAGCGGCCAAGGCGTGGCGCTGGGGCTGGCAGCGCGCGGCTAACAGGCCTCGAGGGCGTACCGTGCAACGACAAGCTTGCGCCGCGTGCGGCGCAAGCCGTCATGCAGCGCCGCCGTTAGCGGATTTCGCGTGCTTCGACGTCGATCACATCACCACGCGGCTGCGTGGCGAACGGGGCGGTGGCGGACTGGAATGGACCCGGTCGGGCGCCTTGGCGTTGGCTCCAGTAGGCGCGGACGCCGAAAGGTTTGCCACGCACCTTGGCGACCACGTACAGGATCGCCACGGCAAGCGCCGTGGAGAGCATGAAGACCAGCGCCATCGCCATACCGATCAAGGCCAGGGCGGCGAATAGGACGGCACGGAAGAAGCGGATAAGTGTGTTGGTCATGAAGGTCGGATGCAAAACGCAGCGAAAGGTTCCCGCGTATCCGCTATCCTTTAGGGGATGGCGGCCCGCAGAAGCCGCGCTGCCTACGGAACCATAGTGACATGAGTATAACGATAGATAACATCCGCGCCGCCTTGCGCGCCGCGCGCGACCCCAACACGGGTTTGGACCTGGGCGTTTCTGTAAAAGATCGTGACATCCAGCTGGCGGGCGCCCGCCCCGCCGTCACGCTGGAATTGGGCTACCCCGCCGATGGCGTGCGCGATGAAGTCGCCGCCATTGCCGCCGCCGCCCTGGCCGCCGCCGGCGTGCCCGATGCGCAAATCACCATTACCTGGAAGGTTGCCGCGCACGCGGTGCAGAAGGGCTTGAAGCCGCTGCCCAACGTGCGCAACATCATTGCCGTGGCCTCCGGCAAGGGCGGCGTGGGCAAGAGCACCACCGCCGTCAACCTGGCGCTGGCCCTGGCGGCCGATGGCGCCAAGGTAGGCGTGCTGGACGCCGACATCTACGGCCCCAGCGTGCCGACGATGCTGGGCATTTCGGGCCGCCCCGAAAGCCTGGACAACAAAAGCATGGAACCGCTGACGGGCCATGGCTTGCAGGCCAATTCCATTGGTTTCCTGATCGACGCCGATTCGCCGGCCATCTGGCGCGGCCCCATGGTGACGCAGGCGCTGGAACAATTGCTGCGCCAGACCAACTGGCGCGACCTGGATTACCTGATCGTCGACATGCCTCCCGGCACGGGCGACGTGGCGCTGACGCTGGCGCAGAAGGTGCCGGTGGTGGGCGCGGTGATCGTCACCACGCCGCAGGACGTGGCGCTGCTGGACGCCCGCAAGGGCTTGCGCATGTTCCAGAAGGTGGACGTGCCGATTCTGGGCGTGGTCGAAAACATGGCCATCCACATCTGCTCGCAATGCGGGCACGCCGAACATATCTTTGGCGAGGGCGGCGGCCAGCGCATGGCCGAGCAGTACCAGACGCCCTGGCTGGGCAGCCTGCCCTTGACGCTGGCCATCCGCGAACAGACGGATGCCGGCAAACCCACCGTGGTGTCGGACGCGGGTAGCGAAGCCGCCGCGCTTTATCGCGGCATTGCGCGCAAGCTTGCAGCGGGCGTCGCGGCGCTTCCGCGCGACATGGCCGGAAAATTCCCGTCCATCGTCGTCCAGCAGCCGACGTGACGCATGCGGTGGGCAGCACGCGCCTTTCTGGCAGGACTCTGCGTGGTGTCGGGCGAGGCCTTGGCCAAGCGCCCGGAAATCATCGTGGACCCAGGGGGCGTGCCCCCGGCCGCGCTGACGGCGATTACCGAGGCGGTTGACGCCATTGCGCGTCTGGCCGAAGACCAGGACGGCGGGGAAATCAACCGGCTGCGTCGGCGCGCGCGCGACGCGACGCTGGCCGCGCTGGCCACGCAGGGGTATTTTTCACCCAAGGTGACGCTGGAGGCGGGTACCGACATCGGCGGAGAAACCTGGGATATCGGCATCGTGGCGGGCAAGCGCACGACCGTCTCGTCCGTGGACCTGACATTCACGGGCCGCATCACGCGGCCAGAATATGCCCAGCGCGTGCAGAAGCTGCGCGACGACTGGCAGCTCAAGGCCGGCCAGCCGTTCATCAATAGCGATTGGAACCGCGCCAAGTCGACGTTGCTGGACGACGTTTCCACGCGCGATTTCATGCTGGCGCGCATGACGGCCTCGCAGGCCGACATCACCGCCGACACGGCCTCGGCCGCCTTGCACGTCACGATCGACAGTGGGCCCCAGGTTCGCATGGGCGAGTTGAATACCGAAGGCTTGAAGCGCGTGCCCAACAAGCTGGTCGAGCGCTACGTGCGCTATTCCGTGGGCGCGGCCTATGACCAGAACCGGCTGGACTCCTGGCAGCAGGACCTGCAATCCACCGCCTTCTTTCGCGGCGCATTCGTGTCGCTGGAGACCCCCGGCAGCGCCCAGTCGCAGGCGACCGACGTGAATGTCGATCGTGCCCGCGCACCGGGCTCCACCGACCTGGCCGCGGAAACGCCGGCGGGCGCCCCGTCCGTATCCGGCGCCGTCCCGCCTCCGCCGCCCACCTATGATTCCGACGGCGAAGTGACCCTGCCGGTGCAGGTGCGCGTGGTCGAAGCGCCGCCCAAGCGCTTCACGGCCTCGATCGGCTTGGACGACGAAGCGGGCGTGCGGGTGGAATCGCTGTACCGGCAGAACGTGGTGTTTGGCCAGCCCGTCACCATGGAAACCGGTTTCGGCGTGGACCGGCTGCGCCAGCGCGCCTACGCCGACTTCCTGCTGCCGCCGACCGAGCGCGGCTACAAGGATTCAATCGGCGTCCTGGCCGACCATTCCGACATCCAGGGTCTGGAAGTGACGCGCTATGCCCTGGGCGCCACGCGCCTGCAAGAGCGCAAGGGCGCGGGCGACAGCCGCGTGGAATACGAAACCCGTTGGGGCCTGTTGCTGGCGCAAGATCACGTGAAGATCGATGGCGGCGACGAATACACCTTGCCCACGCTGACCGCCACGGCCGAATGGCTGCGCCGCGACGTGGACAACAAGTACAACCCGCGCGAGGGCAACCTGATCGCCGTGGGCGGCGGCGTGGGCGTCACGCTGGACACCGGCGAACCCTATACCCGCGCCCGGCTGCGCGCGCAGAAATGGTGGCCCATCGGCAAGCTGGACGTGCTGACCGTGCGCGGCGAGGTCGGGCGGGTGTGGTCCAGCAGCAAGGTGCAGGTGCCTGACGACTTCGGCTTTCGCACGGGTGGCGCGCGGTCCATTCGCGGCTACAAGTACCAGAGCATCGGCGTGCAGCGCGACAACGCGGTGGTGGGCGCGCCCACGCTGGTTGTCGGCAGCATCGAATACGACCATTACTTCGACGAGCGCTGGGGCATGGGTGTGTTTCTGGACGCGGGTGATGCCGCGGAATCGTTCGGCGACATGTCGCTGGCCCTAGGCTACGGCGTGGGCGCGCGGGTGCGCACGCCCGCCGGCCCGCTGTCTCTGGACGTGGCTTACGGCCAGCGTGAGCGCGACCTGCGTCTGCACTTTTCGTTGGGGATCGCGTTTTGAGGATGTTGCGCAAGTTCCTGCGCCAGGTGCTGGTGTGGTGGTTGCCCGGCTTGGCGATGCTGCTGTTGTTGGCAGCCGGCTTTCTGTTCTGGCTGGTGGGGTCGCAGAACGGAACGCGGCTGCTGTTGACGACGGCCGCGCAACAACTGGACGGCCAGGCGCTGGACGTACAGGGTTCGCTGCTGCGCGGCGTAACCGTGGGCAAGCTGGACCTGGATGTTGGCGGCGGTACGCGCATCGACGTCAGCGAGCTGCATCTGCAGGTGAATTGGCGCGCGCTGGGCGACCGGCGGCTGCATGTGCGCGACGTATCGGCGGGCTCGGTGCGCGTGGCCTTGACGACCCAGGCCGACGCGCCTGCCCTCGAGGATGACGGCGAACCGTTTACGCTGCCGTCGCTGCCCGTGGATATCGCGGTGGACCGCGTTGCGTTAGGTGACTTCCACCTGGAACAGGATGGTCAGCCTCTGCCGGTCACGCTGGGCGACCTGAGCGCCACGTTCGCGGCCGGCAAGCAGGGCGCGCAGTTGCGCATTGCCTCGCTGCGCGTCGGCCACGAGATGGGCGAGGCGCAGGTGTCCGGCGAGGCCGAACTCCAAGGCATGGCGGACCCCTGGCCCTTCGCCGCGCGCCTGGACGTGACCGCGCGCGGATCCGGCCCCGACTCTCCCTTGTGCCAAGCAGACAAATTAAGCGGCGTGATGGCGGCAAGCCAGACGGCGGCCGGCAAGCAGCCCGATGCCAAGTCGCCCAAGTCGCCATCCGAAGCGAACGCCAAGCCCGACTCCAAAGCCAAGTCCGATCCCAACGCCAAGTCCGATCCCAAGCGCCCGGCAGATCCCAAGCTCCAGGCCGATGCCAAGACCGGGTCGTCGGCACCCGCCAAGGTCGGCGCCCCGTCCGCCGGCTCGTCCCAGTTGGCAGGCCCGCCGCCGCCCGCCTGCCAAGTGGTGCTGCGCGCCGATGCCGCCGGGTCGATGGAGGGTGTCCAGGCCAAGCTGGACGGCGACGGTTCCGGCTTGCTGCTGAACGTAGTAGCTGACTTGGCGCCGCGCACGGCGTTGGTGTTGCGCAGCGCCCGGGTCAACGTCCAGCTGCCCGACAAATCGGCCCTGGCCGCGCAGTTGGACCTGCAATCCAACCCGGCGCAGCAGGGGGCGGGCCGCGAACGCATCGTGGGCACCTTCAGCGCGCAGCGACTTGATTTGGCGCCCTGGCTGGGTGAGTCCATTCCGCCGGCGGTGCTGACCGTGCGCGGCGACGTGCAGGCAGACATCGAAAACCTGAGCCAGTTGCGCCACGCCGCCGTCGACCTGCGCTTTGAAGACGGCACCCGCTGGAACAAGCAGCCCTTGACCGGCAGCCTCAAGGCCCAAGTGGATATTGCTGCGGTGGCCGATGCCACGGCAGCCGATGCCACGGCAGCCGATGCCACGGCAGCCGATGCTGCGGCAGCCGATGCTGCGGCGGCCACCACCTCCCCGTCCCCCACCGCCGACCCGCTGGCCGGGCTGCGTATCCACGGTCTGGACGTGGACCTGAAACTGGGCCGCAACCGCATCCAGGCATCGGGCGAGATGGACGCCAATGACGGCACCCTGACCCTGGACGCGCAAGCGCCCCAGTTGGACGCTTTCTGGCCCGGCATCCCCGGTGGCGCGGAACTCAAGGGCAATGTCGCCGGCACCGTGGCCGCGCATCGCGGCGAGCTGAGCGCCGGCTATACGCCCGCCAAAACGCGCGCGGGCGTCCTGGGCCAAGCCCCCGCCAAGGCCAATATTGTCTTCACCGGTGGCTGGGGCAAGGGCCCGGCAGGCCAGCCTGACTCGGCCCTGGTCGGCTGGCGCGGCGCCTTTTCGCGGCTGACGGCGGATACCGCCGGCTTCACCGTGGCGGCGGACCGGCCGGTGTCCTTGGCCTATCTGCCCTCGGCCGTGCATCCGCAATGGCAATGGCAGGTCGGGCAGACCGTGCTCAGCGTGACCTTGCCGGGCAAGGAACGGCTGACCCTGTCGCACCAAGGCTCGCGCGGGGGTGGCAAGCGCTGGGAAACCGCCGGCCAGGCCGACAACCTGGTCATTACCGCCGCCATGGCCCGCCAGGTGATCGGCGCCATCGACCCCGACGCCGCCAGCAAACTGGGCAAGGGCCCGTCGCGCGTGAACGCCATGGTGCCCGAGGGCCAGCGCCGCATTGCGCTGGACTTGCTGTGGGACCTTAAATTCGACGGCCGGTTGGCCGGCAAGGCCCGCATCGCCCGCCGTGAAGGCGATCTGCTGATTCCCGGCGACCCGCCCATTCCGCTCGGGTTAAAGGCATTGGTGCTGGATCTGACCGCTACGCCCACGTCCCCCAACGCCAGCCGCCTGGACGCCAAGATCAACCTGGCCACCAATAAGATGGGTACCGTCAGCGGCACCGGCACGGCCGTGCTGCGCATGGACGCCAACGGCGGCATGGCCCTGGACGAGCGCCAGCCCCTGCGCGCCAAACTCGACGCCGACATTGCCGACCTGGCCTGGGTCAGCCTGTTCGTGGGCGACACGATGGAAGTGGGCGGCGCGGTCAAGGCCAATATCGATGTCCAAGGCACGCTGGCCGGAAAATGGGCGGCCACCGGCACCATCCGGGGCGACAAGCTGCGCGTGGTGCGCATCGACGACGGCGTGCGCCTGGTCGACGGCACGCTGTCGGCGCGGCTGGATGGTCAGCGCCTGGTGCTGGACAGCCTGCGCTTTCCGGCGGCGCTGCGCGTGATGCCCGCCGAATGGCGCACCAAGGAATGGATCACGACCAACCCGGAGGCCAAGGGCGGCTACGCCGAGGCGAGCGGGCAGTGGAACATCATGGATGGCGGCGGCAACATCAAGCTGACGCTGTACCGCTTCCCGGCGCTGCAACGCTCGGACCGCTACGCCATGGTCTCCGGCACCATCAACCTGACGGCGGCCATGCCGCGCATCGATATCGTGGGCGACCTGAAAGCCGACGCCGGCTGGTTCAGCCTGGAAATCCTGCAGGGCGTGCCGTCGCTGGACGACGACGTGAGAGTCATCCGCGCCGGCGAGGACGGCGCCACGGTATCCACGCCGCTGCAAACCAGCATGAACCTGAAGTTCGACATGGGGCCGCGCTTCTACATCACGGGCATGGGGCTGGACGCCGGCCTGCTCGGTTCCATCCGGATCCTGCTGAATGACGGTCGCCTGACGGGTGTGGGCGCCTTGCGCACGCGGGGCGGCGGCATCGAGGCCTATGGCCAGAAGCTGCGGCTGACCCGTGGCACGCTGACGTTCCAAGGTCGGCTGGACAACCCGATACTGGATATCGAGGCGTTGCGGACGGGCGAACAGGTGGAAGCCGGTGTCAAGGTGGTGGGCACCGCCCAGCGTCCGCGTATCGACCTGGTGTCCTACCCCGATGTCAGCGACGTGGAAAAGCTGTCGTGGCTGCTGCTGGGCCGGGGGCCCGACGAAAGCGGCAGCGACGCGGCGCTGCTGGTATCGGTGGGCACCGCGCTGCTGGGGGGCGGGCAGCCGTTCTACAAGCAGTTCGGACTGGACGACGTCAGCGTGCGTACCGGCAACATTGGCAGTTCGGGCAGCATCCTGCCCGACCGCACCGTGGCGGGTAACGTAAACCGGGACAGCAACAGCCAGTTGGCCACCCAGTTCCTGGTGGCCAGCAAATCGTTCGCCAACGGCATTACGCTGAGCGTCGAGCAGGGGCTGGCGGGTAGCGATACCGTGGGCCGGGCCAGTTACCGGCTGGCGCGCGGGTTGTCGGTGGACCTGAAGGGCGGATCAGTGAACGGTATTGCCCTGGTCTACCGGACGTTCTGGGGGAACTGAGTAAAATGGCCCCCACTTCATCCCCTTTAGCACCATTGCCACCATGAGCATCAAAAGCGACCGCTGGATCCGCCGTCAGGCCGACGCCGGCATGATCGAACCCTTTGAACCGGGCCAGGTCCGCACGGCCAATGGCGGGCGCATCGTCAGCTACGGCACCAGCAGCTACGGCTACGACGTGCGTTGCGCCGACGAATTCAAGATCTTCACGAACATCAATTCCACCATCGTCGACCCCAAGAACTTCGACGAAGGCTCGTTCGTGGACTTCAAGGGTGATGTTTGCATCATCCCGCCGAACTCTTTCGCCCTGGCCCGCACGGTGGAATACTTCCGCATTCCGCGCAGCGTGCTGACCATCTGCCTGGGCAAGAGCACCTACGCGCGCTGCGGCATCATCGTCAACGTGACGCCGTTGGAACCCGAATGGGAAGGCCACGTCACGCTGGAATTCTCGAACACCACGCCGCTGCCCGCCAAGATCTACGCCGGCGAAGGCTGCGCGCAGATGCTGTTTTTGGAAAGCGACGAAGTCTGCGAGACCTCGTACGCGGACCGGGGCGGCAAGTACCAGGGCCAGCGCGGCGTGACCTTGCCGCGCACCTGATGGCTCAGCGCGCGGGCGCCGCGCGCTGGCCGTTGAGCGGTTGCTGATGCAGTTGTTGATGCCCTTACTGGCGTCGTTACTGACGTAGTTCCTGACGCGGACACTCGCGCAGGTAGTCAATATCCCATTCGGTCTCGCCGGTCTGCACGAAGCCGTGCCGGCGATAAAACCGGTTGGCGTCGCTACCGCGTAGCGCGCCCACGCTGACCGGCAACCCACGCCGGTCGGCGTCTTCCAGAATGCCTTGCAGGACACGGCCGCCCAAGCCCTGGCCCTGCGCGGCGGGTACCAGATACAAGTGGTCCAGCCGCAGGCCCTGGCCCTCTGGCCGCAGTGCATAAAACCCCACCCGTTGTCCGCCCTGTTCTATCCACCAGGTGCAATCCGGGCGGAAGTTGTCGCGTAGCCGCGCGCGTGCCCGGTCGGCGTCAAAGCGGCCCACCCGTTCCAGGCTGTCGCGCATGGCCTCGACGCGAATGTCCGCCAGCGCGTCGAAATCAGCGGCCGCAACGGGTGCGATTCGCACGTCGGTGTCGTCCGCCAGCTCGTCATAGCCCCGGCCCAGGAATTGCAGAATGCAGATGCCATGGCCGTAGGGGTCGCTCAGGTGCGCGATGCGGCCCCAGGCGTGGGTCGTGGCGGCGTCTTCCAGGTGCGCGCCGGCCGCCACGGCCTGATCGACCGCGCGGTCCACGTCGGGCACCACCACGTCCAGATGCACCGGCGTCCAGTGGCGCGCATAGTCGCGCCATTGCGGCGAGGCGCTGGTCGCGCGCGTGCCCGCGGCTTTTTCAAGCAGGTAGATGGGGGCGTTGGCGCCGTGCATTTCCGCCGCCTTCGGCCCCAGCCGTCGATGCAGCGTCAGCCCGAATGCGCGCTGATAGAAGTCAACGGCGTGATCCAGATCGGGCACATCGATATTGACGAGAAGCTGCATGAAGGCGTTCCTGTGTGAGACGGAAGAAAACCATATCACGCACAAGGTGCGTCCGCGGTGTTGCGGCGCAAGCGCTAAAGAACCCCCGCCCGCGACCGTAAAAAGGATATATGTGTTTGCCGATTTGGCGACGTCATCTCTGCAAGCTGAGCAAGGCCCGACCCCCGTGCGTTACCCCCATATTCCCTGGCTGCCCCTGTTGTTTTATCCCGCGCTGCCAGTCGCCGCCGCGGTCGCGCTCATGCTGTGGCGGGAATGGCCGCCGGCGCTCACATTGATTGTGCCGTTCGTGCCCTGGGTGATGGCGTTGATTGGCGCGGCGATCTGCCTGATGTACCAGCGTTCGCAAACCTTGGCGCTGATGCTGTGCGTGCTGGCCGCCACCGTGTTGTGGCCAACGCTGGCGCGCGAAGCGCCCTGGGCGCTGGGGCCCGCGCTGGCGTGGTGGGCGGTGGCTTACACCATCAACGCGCTGTGGGCGGAACGTTCCAACATGCTGCTGGACCTTGCCTTGCGCGCAGGGCTGATCGCCGTCGGTGTGGCGGGCATTGCACTGATCGGCAAGGACGGCATGGTGGAAGTGTTCGGCACCCTGGCCGTGCAAGGCAAGCTGGCGCGCCTGGGCGTGCCCATTGAAGCCCTGGTGGCGCTGCTGGGCACCGGCTTGACGCTGACCTTGCTGCTGCTGCGCTACGGGCGTCCGCAGCAGGCGGGGCAATGGTTGGGCTTTGTGTGCATGGCGTGGGCCTTGCCGCGCGGCGAGCATCACCCGATTGAACTGGCCCTGATGTCGGCCGCGGCGCTTACCGCGCTGTGCATCTCGCTGGCGCACGAAGGCTTTCACATGGCGTTTCGCGACGAGCTGACCGGTCTGCCGGGGCGGCGCGCGCTGAACGAACGCTTGCAGCGCATGGGCCGCGTGTACACGCTGGCGATGGCCGACGTGGACCATTTCAAGGCGTTCAACGATACCCACGGGCATGACGTGGGCGACCAGGTGCTGCGCATGGTGGCCTCGCAATTGCGGCGCGTGCCGGGCGGCGGCCAGGCGTATCGCTACGGCGGCGAAGAATTCACGCTGGTGTTCCCCGGCAAGACGGCGGCCGAAAGCATGCCGCATCTGGAGTCGGTCAGGCGAGCCATCGAGGCGTACCAGATGCGCTTGCGCGATAAGCCGGCGCGGCCCAAGGCGGACCAGCTCGGCCAGCGTCGGCGCGGCGCGCGTGGTGGACGCAATGCGCGACCGATGCGTGTCACCGTCAGCATCGGTGTGGCCGAGCGGGGCGACGCCTTGCGCGCGCCCGAAGCGGTGATCAAGGCGGCCGACCAGGCGCTGTACAAAGCCAAGGATGGCGGGCGCAATCAGGTGTGCGCCTATGGCGCGCGGCGGCGCGGTTCGGCGGCATGACCGGGCCTGATTGGGTCTGATCGGGCCTGATCGGGTCTGACAGGGCCTGGCGGGGCTGCGAGGCCGGACAAGACCTTGAACGATCCTCGCCCGTGCGCGCTACTTGCCGTCGAGCGGCAGCGCCATCAAGGTCTCGTCATAAAGCTGGCCGTTCACGCACAGCGATTCGCGCTCGGTGCCGTATTCCGCGAACCCCAGGCTGGCGTACAGCGATGCTGCCGCCGCGTTGTTGGCGGTGACGCTCAACTGCACCTGGCGAATGCCGCGCATGGTGCGCGCGTGCGCAATGGCGGCTTGCATCAGCAGCCGGCCCAAGCCAAGGCCGCGCTGCGCGGGCGCGACATACATGCTCCAGATGTGCGCCTTGTGGCGCATCTTCAACTTGCGCTGGCGGCCCACGCCCACGATGCCCACCAGCGACTCGTCGTCAAAGACGCCGAACATCGCGCCATCGTTCTGCGGCGCGATCCACGCCTGGATATCTTCCAGTGTCAGCGTGTGTTCCTCTTCGTAACTTGATCCGAACGATTCGGGCGTTTCAATCAGCGCATCCAGGCGCAGGCGTCGTAAAGACGGGGCATCCGGGGTGGTCAGGCGTCTGACTAGCGGTAGGGGCATGGGCGTCAAGTGTTGGGAATAGGTAACGTTGGTGGGCCTTGCGGGGCAGTATAGGCAAAGCCGCCGCCTATAATCGGGCTATTGCCGCTTGCGGTTTTCACAAAGGAGCCAACGATGTTCGGTTTCCTCAAGATAAACCAGGACGCCAATCTCGACGAAGTGCAGGGTGCATTTGTCGAGCGGGTGGCGGACGCCGCGCAACACTTTGTCGAAGTCGCCGAATCCACCGGCGCCGTGCTGGACTACTCCCTGTCCAGCATCCATGCGCTTGATGACGCGCTAGAGGCCGCCCACCTGGGCAGCCTGCCCCTGACCCCCATGCAGACCGTCGGCGCCGCCGCCTACCTTTACGAGGTGGGTCGCCGCGCGCATGGCGGCCTGTATGAAGTCTGCGACGACGACGACCCCGTCGTGCTCGTATGCGGCGCCCCCGGGGCCGAAGTCTGCTTTGGCGCCATCGCCAAGGTCGAGCGCCGCATCCGGGACGGGGCCACCGAGTCCATTCCCGCCTACTTCGAGCAGTTCACCTCGGCCTTGCGGGCCGGTGAGGCTTGCACCATCCGGTAGGTTTTCCCCTTGGTAGCCGCTGCCGCCGCGCCGAAAGCCGCCGCTTTTGGCGCGATGACAACGGCCGTTCGGCCTATCTGGGGATTTCCCGTAGGACTGAAAGAAAAACAGCCCTACAATTCGGCCATTCCCGCCTGTCGGCGGGGGCTCGCGCCGTCTGTCATCAGCCGGATTTTTACTAGCAGTACACTCGCGCCGCGTTACGCGTCCGAACCCGCCATGCCCCCAGGAGCGCCTGCATGAAATTTCGCTTCCCCATTTTCATCATCGACGAGGACTACCGTTCCGAGAACGCGTCCGGTTTGGGTATTCGTGCCTTATCTGAAGCGATCGAGGCCGAGGGCGTCGAGGTGATCGGGGTAACCAGTTATGGCGACCTGAGTTCGTTTGCGCAACAGCAAAGCCGCGCCAGCGCCTTCATCCTGTCGATCGACGATGAAGAGTTCGACGTGGACTCGCCCGAGGACGTGGCCAGCGCGATCAAGAACTTGCGTATGTTCATCGGCGAACTGCGTTTCCGCAACGCCGACATCCCCATCTATCTGTATGGCGAGACGCGCACGTCGGAACACATTCCGAACGACATCCTGCGCGAGCTGCACGGCTTCATCCACATGTTCGAGGACACCCCCGAATTTGTGGCGCGCCACATCATCCGCGAAGCGCGCAGCTACGTGGATTCGCTGCCGCCGCCGTTCTTCCGCGAGCTGGTCAAGTACGCGCAAGACGGTTCGTATTCCTGGCACTGCCCGGGCCACTCGGGCGGCGTCGCCTTCCTGAAGAGCCCCGTGGGCCGCATGTTCCACCAGTTCTTCGGTGAAAACATGCTGCGCGCCGACGTCTGCAACGCCGTGGACGAACTGGGCCAACTGCTGGACCACACCGGCCCCGTGGCCGAGTCCGAACTGAACGCCGCCCGCATCTTCCACGCCGACCACTGCTTCTTCGTGACCAACGGCACGTCCACGTCCAACAAGGTCGTGTGGCACGCCAACGTCGCGGCCGGTGACGTTGTCGTGGTGGACCGCAACTGCCACAAGTCGATCCTGCACGCCATCACGATGACGGGCGCGATCCCGGTGTTCCTGCGCCCCACGCGCAACCACCTGGGCATCATCGGACCGATCCCGCTGGAAGAATTCCACCCGGACAACATCCGCAAGAAGATCGAAGCCAACCCCTTCGCGCGCGAAGCGGTGAACAAGAATCCGCGCATCCTGACGCTGACGCAAAGCACGTACGACGGCGTCATCTACAACGTGGAAATGATCAAGGAACAGCTCGGCAGCTATGTCGATACGCTGCACTTTGACGAAGCCTGGCTGCCGCACGCCTCGTTCCACGAGTTCTACCAGGACATGCACGCCATCGGCCAGGACCGCCCGCGCAGCCAGGACGCGATGGTGTTCGCCACGCACTCCACGCACAAGCTGCTGGCCGGTATCTCGCAGGCCTCGCAGATCATCGTGCAGGAATCCGAGACCCGCAAACTGGACCGCAACGTCTTCAACGAGGCGTACCTGATGCACACGTCGACGTCGCCGCAGTACGCGATCATCGCGTCGTGCGACGTGGCCGCCGCCATGATGGAACCGCCCGGAGGCACCGCGCTGGTCGAGGAAAGCATCCGCGAAGCGCTGGACTTCCGCCGCGCCATGCGCAAGGTGGAATCGGAATTCGGCAAGAACGACTGGTGGTTCAAGGTCTGGGGCCCGAACCGCCTGGTGTCCGAAGGCATCGGCAACCGCGACGAATGGATCCTGGAAGCCAACGACCACTGGCACGGCTTCGGCGAAATGGCCGAAGGCTTCAACATGCTGGACCCGATCAAGGCCACGGTCATCACGCCGGGGCTGGACATGTCGGGCAGCTTTGGCGAAACCGGCATCCCGGCCGCGCTGGTGTCCAAATACCTGACCGAGCACGGCGTGGTGGTCGAAAAGACCGGCCTGTATTCGTTCTTCATCCTGTTCACCATCGGCATCACCAAGGGCCGCTGGAACACGCTGTTGACCGCGTTGCAGCAGTTCAAGGACGACTACGACCGCAACCAGCCGCTGTGGCGCATCCTGCCGGACTTCTGCCGCGTGCATCGCCGCTACGAGCGCATGGGCCTGCGCGATCTGTGCCAGGAAATCCACGAAGCCTACCGCGCGCGCGACGTCGCCCGCCTGACCACCGAGATGTACCTGAGCGACATGGTGCCGGCGCTGAAGCCGTCGGACGCATTCGCCCGCATGGCGCACCGCGAGGTTGAGCGTGTTGACATCGACAAGCTGGAAGGCCGCGTCACGGGCGTGCTGCTGACGCCGTATCCCCCGGGCATTCCGCTGTTGATTCCGGGCGAACGCTTCAACCGCACCATCGTGCAGTACCTGCAATTCGCGCGTGAATTCAACGAGCGCTTCCCCGGCTTCGAAACCTATATTCACGGCCTGGCCGATGAACTGGGTCCGGATGGCGAAAAGCGCTACTACGTTGATTGCCTGATCGAAGAATAAGACCCGGCGGGTCTGGAGTCCTGATGTTTGATGTAGCCGTACTCGGCGCCGGCGCCGCTGGCATGATGTGTGCAGCGGTAGCCGGCCAGCGCGGCTTGCGCGTGGTGCTGGTCGACCACGCCGAGCGCCTGGCCGAGAAAATCCGCATTTCGGGCGGCGGCCGCTGCAACTTCACCAACATCGGGACCGGACCCGCCAATTTTCTGTCCGATAACCCGCATTTCTGCCGCTCGGCACTGTCGGCCTATACGCCGCAGGATTTTCTGGCGCTGATGAAGCGCCATCACATCGCCTGGCACGAGAAGCATCGTGGCCAGTTGTTCTGCAACGATTCCAGCGAATCCATCATCGACATGCTGCGCGCCGAGTGCGACGCGGGCAATGTGCAGTGGCGCATGGGCTGTTCGGTGGCCGAGATCAGCCA
Organism: Achromobacter colocynthidis; assembly: GCF_057334535.1. Classification (NCBI taxonomy): domain Bacteria; kingdom Pseudomonadati; phylum Pseudomonadota; class Betaproteobacteria; order Burkholderiales; family Alcaligenaceae; genus Achromobacter; species Achromobacter colocynthidis. The sequence continues at coordinate 605,479 of NZ_JBHFIZ010000037.1, read as the reverse complement.
TGGGGAGCAGGGGTTCGAACTGCGCACCAGCCAGGGCGTGATCCGCGCGGCCAAGCTGGTGGTGGCCACGGGCGGCATGGCGATCCCGCAATTGGGCGCTACCGACTTTGGCTTGAAGATTGCGCGCCAATTCGGCTTGAAGGTGGTCGAGCCGCGCCCCGCGCTGGTGCCGCTGACCTTCGACCCGGCGCAATGGCAGGCGCTGTCCGAACTGTCGGGCGTGGCGCTGGAAGTGGGCCTGCACACGGGGCAGGGCAAGACGCGTGGCGAATTCCTGGAAGACCTGCTGTTCACCCATCGTGGCTTGTCCGGGCCGGGCATCTTGCAGATTTCCAGCTATTGGAAACCGGGCGAGCCCATCGTCATCGATCTGGCGCCGGGCCGCGACCTGGCCGAAGAACTGCTGGCTTCCAAGTCGGGCAACCGGCAGCAATTGCATACCGTACTGGCGGGGTTATGGCCCAAGCGGCTGGCCGACCGCTGGCTGCATCTGGCGGAGCAGGGCGGCAAGCCCGGCCTTGCCGCGATGCGCCTGGCCGACGCGCCGGACAAAACGCTGCGCGCGTTGGCGCAAGACATCCATCAGTGGACGCTGGTGCCCAGCGGCACGGCCGGCTATAAAAAAGCCGAGGTGATGCGCGGCGGCGTCGATACACGCGGCCTGGACCAGAAATCCATGCAAGCCAAAACCACCCCCGGCCTTTATTTCATTGGCGAAGCCGTGGACGTGACGGGCTGGCTGGGCGGCTACAACTTCCAATGGGCCTGGGCTTCGGGCGTGGCCTGCGGCAAGGCGCTGTAGTTGGTGTTGTAGTTGGGTGTTGCCGTCATCGCTGTGATGAAGCAGTGATGGCGCGGTGATGGCGCGCTAATGTTGCGGTAATGGCCCAACATCCACGCCGTCATTGTTTTATCAAATAAAAATACATATCATTTATGTTTTCGATTTCGACTGGCACCTTTCGATGCAAAGGCACCAGTCCCACGGAGACATGCATGCCCTATACCCTTCCGACGCTGCCCTACGCCTATGACGCCCTGGAGCCTCACATCGACGCGATGACGATGGAGATCCACTACAGCAAGCATCATCAAACCTACGTCACCAGCCTGAACGCGGCGCTGGATGGCGCCGGGATCAGCACGGAAGAACCCGTTGAAGCTCTGGTCGCGCGCCTGGACCAATTGCCGGAAGCCATACGGGGCGCGGTCCGCAACCATGGCGGTGGCCACGCCAACCACAGCTTGTTCTGGTCCGTGATGTCGCCCGAAGGCGGCGGTGAACCCGATGGCGCGCTGGCCGCCGCCATCGACGCCGAACTGGGCGGCCTGGCCGCCTTCCGCGAGGCCTTCACCAAAGCCGCCTTGACCCGCTTCGGCAGCGGCTGGGCCTGGCTCTCGGTCACGCCCGCCGGCAAGCTGGTGGTGGAAAGCAGCGCCAACCAGGACAGCCCGCTGATGCAGGGCAACACCCCGATCCTGGGCCTGGACGTCTGGGAACACGCCTATTACCTCAAGTACCAAAACCGTCGCCCTGAATACATTGGCGCCTTTTACAATGTCGTGAATTGGTCCGAAGTGGCTCGCCGCTATGCGGCTGCGAAGGGCTAAGCCCGCTCTGTGACGGAGGCAGCCGCCCCATGAACACCTTCAGTCGTCATCGCGTGCGTCCCGCGGCCACCAGCATCAGTGTCTGGACGCTGGCGGTCTTGGTGTCATGCCTGGCTTTGCACCAGTTGTGGGCCTATCTGGATGTGCGCGCGCCGCACGTGGCCGACGCCTTGCTGGGCGGCCTGGTGGCCGCCGCCGCCACCGCGCTGGGCACCTTGCCCATTCTGTTCGCCCGCACCATTCCGCAAAAGGTCCAGGACAGCATGTTCGGCTTCGGCGCCGGCGTCATGCTGGCGGCCTGCGCGTTTTCGCTGGTGGCCCCGGGCATCGCGGCGGCCGAAAGCCAGGGCATGGGCCCCTGGGGCGCGGGGCTGACGGTGGGGGCGGCCATTCTGTTGGGCGCCGCCGTGCTGCTCATCATGGATCGCACGCTGCCACACGAGCACTTCATCAAGGGCCGCGAAGGCATCGAGTCGCGCCGCATTCGCCGGGCCTGGCTGTTCGTCATCGCCATCACCTTGCATAACCTGCCCGAAGGCCTGGCCATCGGGGTCGGCTTTGCGGGCGGCGATCCGGTGGCCGGCACCGCGCTGGCTACCGGCATCGCCATCCAGGACGTTCCCGAAGGGTTGGTCGTGGCGGTGGCGTTGCTGGCAGCCGGCTACACGCGAACCTTCGCCGTGGCGCTGGGGATGTTGTCGGGGCTGGTCGAGCCGCTGGGCGCCGTGCTGGGCGCCGCCATCGTCGGCTGGTCAGCGTTGCTGCTGCCCTGGGGCCTGGGCTTCGCGGCGGGCGCCATGCTGTTTGTCATCAGCCATGAAATCATTCCCGAATCGCACCGCAAGGGGCACGAGGTCTACGCCACGTGCGGGCTGATGCTGGGCTTTGTGCTGATGATGCTGCTGGACACGGCGCTGGGTTAGTTTCGGCGCTGGCGTCAGGCTGGGCGCGGGTCCCGGCAGTGGTTTGCCCAGGGGCCGAGCCCCGAAATCGCGCTTTTCCGAGGCTTGTTTTCGTTGTATGCTTGGCGCCGCTGTCACGCATGTTTGCGGGAGAGAGCGGCCGTTTCAGTGGGCCGCCGCCGAAGGCGCAATTCGCCCAGAATCGCTCAGGTAACCGATACCGCACATGCTTGCCCCGTCCCGGTTTTTCACCGTGTGGATGCGGCAAAACAGTACTCTGGAGAGACCTGGCGCCGCCCCGAAATTCGGGACACAGCGAGCAGCCCAGGCGCCGAAGGTGCAAACCCGCCACGCGCGGGGCAACTCTCAGGCAAAAGGACAGAGGGGCGGAAGATTCAGCCGATGCCGTGCAAGCGCAATCAGCCTTGTCACGACCGGCATTCCGTAACCCTGGCAAAGCATTGCCGTCCCGGAGTTCTCGCGCATGTCCGCAACCCTCAAACGCACCCCGCTGGCCGACGAACACATCGCCTCCGGCGCCCGAATGGTCGATTTCGGCGGCTGGGACATGCCCTTGGCCTACGGCTCGCAGCTTGAGGAACACCACGCGGTGCGCCAGGATGCCGGCATGTTCGACGTGTCGCACATGCTGAATGTCGACGTCGCTGGCCCCGACGCCTACGCCTTCCTGCAACGCCTGGTCGCCAACGATGTCGCCAAGCTGACCGTGCCCGGCAAGGCGCTGTATTCCTGCATGCTGAACCCGCAGGGCGGCGTCATCGACGACCTGATCATCTATTTCTTCGCCGCCGACGAATGGCGCGTGGTGGTCAACGCCGGCACCGCCGACAAAGACGTGGCCTGGATGCAGCGCGTGAAGCAGGCCGGCAACTTCGACGTCGCCATCACCCCGCGCCGCGACCTGGCCATGGTGGCCGTGCAAGGCCCCAACGCCCGCGCCAAGGTCTGGGCCGCGCGCCCGGCCTGGCAGGCCGTCTCCGAACCCTTGACGCCCTTCGTCGCCGCCCGCGTGGGCGACGACACGCTCGTCGCGCGCACCGGCTACACCGGCGAAGACGGCTTTGAAATCGTCCTGCCCGCCGCCGACGTCGTGCAACTGTGGCGCGACCTTGCCGCCCAGGGCGTGCGCCCGGCGGGCCTGGGCGCGCGTGACACGCTGCGCCTGGAAGCCGGCATGAACCTGTACGGCCAGGACATGGACGAGCTGACCCAGCCCGACCAGGCCGGCCTGACCTGGACCGTGTCCTTGAAGAACGCCGAGCGCCGCTTCATCGGCCGCGACGCGCTGGAACAATTCGCCACCCCCGCCGCCTTTGTCGGCCTGAAGCTGCAAGAGCGCGGCGTGATGCGCGCCCACATGGCCGTGCGCACGCCGGCCGGCACGGGCGAACTCACCAGCGGCACCATGTCGCCCACGCTGGGCGTGTCGATCGGCTTTGCCCGCCTGCCGCAAGGTGTGCGTCCGGGCGACACGGTCGAAGTCGATATCCGCGGCAAATGGGTGCCCGCCCTGGTCTGCAAGCTGCCCTTCGTCCGTAACGGCAAAGCCGTCGAACACTCGTAAACTCGAAGCTTCGCGCGACCGGCCGCCTGCCTATACGCACGCGGCGTTCGCGCGAGGCGCGCAACACCATTCATCTACCCCGTATTCCCTAGAGGATTTCCCATGAGCCTGCCCACCGATCGCAAGTACACCTCGTCCCACGAATGGGTCAAAGCTGAAGGCGACGTGTTCGTCGTCGGCATCACCGACACCGCCCAGGACCAATTGGGCGACCTGGTTTTCGTTGGCGACGTGAATGTCGGCGCCAAGCTGAAGGCGGGCGAAACCGCCGGCGTGGTCGAGTCGGTCAAGGCCGCTTCCGACATCTACGCCCCGGTCGACGGTGAAATCGTTGCCTTCAACGACGAACTGGAAAACAACCCCAGCCTGATCAACGAATCGGCCTTCACCACCTGGATCTTCAAGATCAAGCCGGTGAACGCCGCCGACGCCGACAAGCTGCTGGACGCCGCCGGCTACGAAGCCGTCGCCAACGGTTAAGCCGGTTCGAGCCGGGGGCGCCGTCCTCGTGGCGCGCCCGGCTCGCGAAATGCACCACCACCCCGAGATCTCTCCATGTCGCGCGCCCTAGACACCCATACCGACTTCATCCCCCGCCACATCGGCCCGTCCGACGCCGACCAGGCCGCCATGCTCCAAGTGATTGGCAGCGCCAGCCTGGACGCCCTGATCGACGAAGTCGTGCCCGCCAAGATCCGCAGCCAGGCCCCGCTGGCGCTGCCGCCCTCGCGCAGCGAAACCGACGTGCTGGCCGAGCTGAAGCAGATTGCCGGCCGCAACAAGGTCTTTCGCAACTACATCGGCCAGGGGTACTACGGCACGCAGACGCCCAACGTCGTGCTGCGCAACATTCTTGAGAACCCCGCCTGGTACACGGCCTACACGCCGTATCAGCCGGAGATCTCGCAGGGCCGTCTTGAAGCCCTGCTGAACTACCAGACCATGGTCGCCGACCTGACCGGGCTGGACATCTCCAACGCCTCGCTGCTGGACGAAAGCACCGCCGCCGCCGAAGCCATGACGCTGGCTCGCCGTGGCGCCAAGTCGCAAAGCCCGGTGTTCTTCATTTCGCGCCACGTGCATCCGCAGACCATTGAAGTCGTGCGTACGCGCGCCGAAGGCCTGGGGCTGGAAATCGCCGTCGGTGACGAGGCCGAAGGCCTGCCCGAGTGCTTTGGCGTGCTGCTGCAATACCCGCACAGCATCGGTTCCGTGTCCGACTACCGCAAACTGGCTGAAGCCGCCCACGCGCAAGGCGCCGTGGTCGCTTGCGCCACCGACCTGCTGGCGCTGGCCCTGTTGGCCGCCCCGGGCGAGTGGGGCGCGGACATCGCCATTGGTTCGGCGCAACGCTTCGGCGTGCCGTTCGGCTTTGGCGGCCCGCACGCCGGCTTCATGGCCTGCAAGGATTCCTTCAAGCGCAACATGGCCGGCCGTTTGGTCGGCGTGTCGAAAGACGCGCAAGGCAACCCGGCGATGCGCCTGGCGCTGCAAACGCGCGAACAGCACATCCGCCGCGAGAAGGCCACGTCCAACATCTGCACGGCGCAAGTGCTGCTGGCCGTGATGGCCGGCATGTACGCCGTGTGGCATGGTCCGGAAGGCATCCGCCGCATCGCCCAGCGCGTGCAGCGCAGCACCGCCATCCTGCGTGGTGAACTGATCAAGCTGGGCGTGAAGGTCGTGAACGACACCTTCTTCGACACGCTGTTGCTGGAAACCGGCGCCGCCACCCCGGCCATCCTGACCGCCGCCGAGTGCGAGCACATCAACCTGCGCCGCGTCGATGGCGCACGCCTGGCGGTGTCGCTGGACGAAACCGTCACCGTTGCCGACCTGCAAGCGCTGGTCAACGTGTTCGCCGCCGGCCTGGAACGCGACGACGTCGAACTCGACATCGACGCGCTGGACGCGGCCGCCGCCAGCGGCATTCCTGCATCGGTCGCGCGCGAAAGCGCCATCCTGAAGCACCCGGTCTTCTCCAGCGTGCAGTCCGAAACCGACATGCTGCGCTACCTGCGCAAGCTGGCCGACAAGGACCTGGCGCTGGACCGCACGATGATCCCGCTGGGTTCGTGCACCATGAAGCTGAACGCCACGGCCGAGATGATCCCCATCACCTGGCCCGAGTTCGCGCTGATCCACCCGTTTGCGCCCGCCTCGCAAAGCCAGGGCTACAACGAACTGATCGACCGCCTGTCCGCCGCGCTATGCGAAATCACCGGCTACGACAACATCAGCCTGCAACCCAACTCGGGCGCGCAAGGCGAATACGCCGGCCTGCTGGCAATTCGCGGCTACCACCAGGCCAACGGCCAGCATCAGCGCAACGTCTGCCTGATCCCGGCCTCGGCCCACGGCACCAACCCCGCGTCGGCCCAACTGGCCGGCATGGACGTGGTGGTGGTGGCGTCTGATTCCAACGGCAACGTCGATCTTTCCGACCTGCGCGCCAAGATCGAACAGGTGGGCGACAAGCTCGCCGCGCTGATGATCACCTACCCGTCCACGCACGGCGTGTTCGAGGAAGCCGTCACCGAAATCTGCGACCTGGTCCACCAGGCCGGCGGCCAGGTCTACCTGGACGGCGCCAACATGAACGCGATGGTGGGCGTGGCCCAGCCGGGCAAGTTCGGGTCCGACGTGTCGCACCTGAACCTGCACAAGACCTTCTGCATTCCGCATGGCGGCGGCGGCCCCGGCGTGGGTCCCGTGGCGGTGCGCGCGCATCTGGCGCCGTACCTGCCGGGCGTGGTGAACGAGCAGGGCAAGCTGCCTGGCGACGCCAAGGTCGGCCCGGTCTCGGCCGCGCCGTTCGGCTCGGCCGGCATTCTGCCGATTCCGTTCGTGTACATCGCGCTGATGGGCGCCGACGGCCTGCGCCGCGCCACCGAAGTGGCCATCCTGAACGCCAACTACATCGCCACCCGCCTGCGCGACCACTACCCGGTGCTGTACGCGGGCCGCAATGGCCGCGTGGCGCACGAGTGCATCCTGGACGTGCGTCCGTTGAAGGAAACCAGCGGCATCAGCGCCGAAGACATCGCCAAGCGCTTGATGGACTACGGCTTCCACGCGCCCACCATGAGCTTCCCGGTGGCGGGCACGCTGATGGTCGAGCCCACGGAATCCGAGGGCGTGGCCGAGCTTGACCGCTTCATCGACGCCATGATTTCGATTCGCGAGGAGATCGCCCAGGTCGAACGTGGTGAACGTGACCGCGACGACAACGTGCTGAAGAACGCGCCGCACACCGCGCAGATGCTGCTGGCCGAAGAATGGCTGCACGACTACCCGCGCCAGCAGGCCGCCTACCCGGTGGCGTCACTGCGCGAGGCCAAGTACTGGCCGCCGGTGGCCCGTGTGGACAACGCCTACGGCGACCGCAACCTGGTCTGCGCCTGCCTGCCGATCGAAGCTTACGCGTAACGCAATGGCGATAAAAAAGCCTCCATCGCAAGATGGAGGCTTTTTGCTGGGCGTTTGCCCGATCGGGTATCAGCCTTACTTGGCCGGCGCTGCCTGCACTGCCGTGTTGAAGTCTTCGGCGATGCTGATGAAGGTGTTCAGCAGGATCTGCAGGTTGTCCTTGCCGATGCCGCCTTCCGCGTTCATGTCCATCTGCAGCACGGCCTGGTTCTTGTCGTCCAGATAGGCGCGCGTCCAGCGGTATTCCTGGTTCCAGCTATTGATGGCCTTCAGCGGCATCGGCTTCTTGGTCTTGTACGTGGCCGTCATGACCAGGTCAAGGCACTTTTCGGTGAAGTCGTTGCACAGGAACTCCAGGCGCAGCTCGCTGGCGCCGGTGTTGCCGGCATCCAGCAGCAGCACGGGGCCTTCATTGCCATCATGCTTGTTGGCGGTGATGCCCATGTCGTCCAGCAGGCTGCTGATGATGTCCAGGTCGAAATCCTGCATCACGCCGACGGCGGGCGTTGCGTCCGCGGCCGGTTCTTCCTGGCCCATATCCGGCATGGCTTCGTCATCATCGTCCATGCCGCCCATGCCGGTGGCGCCCAGCAGGCCGCTGAACAGCTCGTCGGCGGGAATTTCCTTGCCGTTCAAGTTACCCATGCCGTCAGCGAAGGTGAACTTGCCGACGATGTTGTCGCCGTCGTTCTTGCCCACGTTCAGCATTTCGGCCATGCCTGCCATCTGGCGCACGCTTTCGTCGGCTTCTTCGGCCGCCTTTTCAGGCGTCAGGCCTTCTTTCTTGATCGCGTATTGCGCGGCCAGATCCTGCACCATCGGCTTGGAGATGATCAGCGTGGCGTCGATGCGCTTGATGGCCTGGACGGCGATCTCTTGCGGCGTCAGGTTCTTGATGTCGGCCGGGTTGGCCAGGTCCAGCGTGAAGTTCAGCTTGCTTTCGCCCTTGGGCGTCTTCCAGCTGATGGGGTCGATGCTGAACGACGGGTTGCCCGCCAGCAGCTTGCCGCCGGCGTCCAACATCGTCTGGATCTGCTCGTCCTTCAGGCCTTCGTCTTCGGTTTGCGCCATGATTTGGCGCAGCAGCTGGTTGTAGGTGTCGGACAGTTGCTTGACGGCCTGGCCGTCCAGCTTGGCCAGCTTGATCACGGCCTGGCCGTTACCCAGCGCCACGTCGTTCACGGTGATGTCGCCCGTTTGATAGGCGGCTTGCACGTTGATGTTCTTGTCGTCTTCGGCCAGCTTCACGCCGTAGCCGAAGTTGTCCAGCGACAGCTTGATGTCGTCGCCCTTGCGGGTGACGTCGATGCGCTTGATCTTCAGATCGGAGTCACCCATGGACACGCCGAACTTGCCCATGCGGCTGTTGACGTCCATGGTCATGCCGGTGATGGCCATGACGACGGGGTCATTGCTCTTCGAGCCGTCGATGGCCAGCTTGTCCATCACGCCGTGCGCGGTGACGGCTTCCAGCGAACGGTCGAACGTGCCGGTGATCAGCATGCCGCTGAAGTCGATCGAATTGCCTTCCAGGGTCGTCGACACCGGCGCAATCTTGGACGTGGAGCTGGTGGTGCCGCTGTAGCTGATCATGGCGTCGCTGATCAGGGGCGAGACGTCCTTGGTCAGGGCGAACACTTCCTTCAGGTTGTCCGTCTTGGCGATTTCGGCGTGCACGAAAGCCAGCTTGGGCGCGAAGGCGCCGCGCGACAGCGCGGTCTTGGGGAAGGGGCCGTGTTCAATGACCGCGTCGAACTCAATCATGCCGGCGGGCATGTCGTCCAGGGTCTTGTCGTTCTTCACGAGCGACAGGCCGTAGCGCGCCTGGGTCGAGAACAGGCTGCGTTCGTACTTGATCTGATCAATGCGCAGACCGAACAACGGCGTCAGCTTGGCCAGCTTTTCGTTGGCTTCGGCCAGATGGCGTTGCGAGCTTTCCTCTATGCGTTTGCCGGTGTACCAAGTGGCGCCTATCCAGCTTCCCGCTCCCACTATGACCACGCCGAGGGTGATCGCTACGCTCTTTTTCATCGTTTTGCTTCTTCGTTGATTGTCGAGTCATACCCGGCAGGCTAGGCACCAAGCCATCGCTGCGTGGTCGCCCACGCGCGGCTGCCGGCATATACGCATTCATGGGCCTGTAAGGGCCCGCGCCGGAGTATACCGACGCGAAGGGACACATGACCGTGCGCGCAGTTACGGGAGGTTTCAAAATGAAAGGCCAGCGATCAGCGCTGGCCTTTTTGTCGACAATCCTGCGGTTTTAGCGCGGATTCAGCGATTTATAACGTGCCTTACAGCGGGTCCAACGGGTAGATCGGGCGGCGCACGTTCTTGAATTCCAGCTGGCTGTAATCGGACGTGGTGACGCCCACGCCGGTACATTCGATGACTTCCGTCGCCATATCTGAAAAGCCCGCGCGCCAGTGCACCCGGCTTTTCAGCACCACATAGCGCTTTTGCAGCGGGTCGATGCCGGCCGACAGCAGGCAGTTGATATCGAAGGGTTCCTGGGGGCGCGACACCACCACGATCTCGACCCGGCCGGTGTCGATGACGACGGTCAGGCCCGTGTCGTTGCGCACGCCCCGGTACATGGGGCCCCGGCTCAGGTAGACGCCGTCAAATACCAGTTTGACGCGGCCCGTCACCTCCAGCGGTTCGCTGGGTTGCTTGATGGCGGGCATGGCCAGCTTGCCGCCCAGCTTGATCGTGATGGTATTGCCCACGCCCGCGGCGGCGGCCTGCTGTGCGGCGTCGGGGTCGCAAATGGCGTAGAACACCACGTTGTCGAGTTCCTGGCGCAGCACTTCGGCCAGCACCGTGGTGGTGTCCATGGTGCCGCCCGAGCCGGTGTTGTCGAAGTGGTCCAGCAACACGACGGGGCCTTGCTCGATCTGTTTGGCGCGCGCGATGGTGGGTTCCAGGGGCTCAGGGTGGAAGACCCAGTCGGCGCGGCCTGCCCAGGCGCGTTCCAGCAGTTCGTCGCGGTGCTTCTCAGCGTCTTGCAGGTTGCCGTCCGTACAGACCACGGCGCTCAAGCCGGCTTCGCGGATGTCCGCATGCGGAAAGCCCACGAAGACCGACGCCGCCAGCACGCCGCCCGCTTCCAGTTCCTTGCAGCGTTCCTGCAACGGCTTGTTGGGCGCGGCGTGCGTGCCCTGGCACATGATGTGCGGCAGCATGGGCTTGTTGGCCCAGCTCATGACGGGTTTGATTTCACCCTTGAGCGTGCGGACGATGACGTTGGCCGCGCGTACGCCGGCTTCACGGATGTCCACGTGCGGATAGGTGTGAAAGCCGCTGATGACGGTGGCGTTCTTGACGATGTCGTCGTAGATGTTGGCGTGCATGTCCAACGTGACGGCCACGGGCGTGGTCGGGTCGATTTCACGCAGGCGGCGCAGCAGGTCGCCTTCCGCGTCTTCCACGCCTTCGGCCACCATGGCGCCGTGCAGGTCCAGCAAGATGGCGTCAAAGCCACCCAGCTTGACGTGGTCCAGCACCAGCTTGCACAGGCGTTCGTGGGTGTCGGCGCTGGTGGGGCCGCTGGGCCAGGACTCGGCCGCCACGGGCACAACGATTTCCGCGCCCACGCGACGGGCTACTTCGATATACCCGCCCAGTCCGCTGTCGGTGTTCTCGTAGGCCTTGATGGCGCGGTCGCCAGCCAGGATTTCAGGACTGCCGCGGAAAAATCGTTCCAGCGGGGTCGGCACGGGCGAATAGGTATTCGTCTCGTGCTTGATCATTGCCAAGAGCCAACGCATGGGAATTCCTGTGGAAAGGGTAGGGGAAGCTCAGTTCGTCTTGGGGGGCTGCGGCCAAGGATGCTGCGCGGGGCGCATCTGTTCCCAGGCGCGTGCCACGCGCAGCACGCCCAGGTCGTCAAAGCGCGCGCCGGCAATCTGCAAACCGATCGGCAGGCCCGCCCGCGTGTAGCCGCAGTTAACCGATGCGGCGGGCTGTTCGCTCATGTTGAAGGGCAGCGTGAAGCCGATGTGGTGCATGGTCGTGGCGACTTCATTGGTGGGCGACGGCCATTCGGCGTTGTACGCCACCACCGGCGCCACGGGCGACAGCACGTAATCGAAGGGGGCGCAGGCGGCCACGGTCTTGGCGCGCACGTTCAGCGTTTCGTAGTAGCTCTTGAACACGGCCTCGCCGCTTTGGCCGCCACCGCTTTCCGCCCAGGCGCGGATGAACGGCAGTATCTTCGCGCGGCGGGCTTCCGGCAGCGCGGCCAGGTCTATGGACGAGCGCGTGCGCCAGAAGCGGTCCACACCCTCGAGCATGTCGGGCGTCATCCACGGCAGCATCGGCGTGACGATGGCGCCCGCCGCTTCGAAGGCTTGCGCGGCGGCTTGCACGGCGTCGCGTACTTCCGGATCCAGCGGCAGGCCGCAGCCGGCGTCCATCAGCAGGCCGATGCGCAGGCCTTTAACGTCTTGCGCCAGGTTCAGCCAGTCAAAGTCCTGGAAGGGCAAGCTCATGTGGTCGCGCGCGTCGGGCTGCGACAGCACGCCCATCATCAACGCGGTGTCGGTGATGGTGCGCGTCATGGGGCCGGCGCAGCGGCCCATGAAGGGCGGGTCGATGGGGATGCGGCCCAGGCTGGGTTTCAGCGTGGCAATGCCGCACCAGGCGGCCGGCAGGCGCACCGAACCGCCGATGTCGGTGCCGATGTGCAAGGGGCCATAGCCGGCCGCTGCGGCCGCGCCCGCGCCGGCGCTGGAGCCGCCCGGGTTCTTGCTCAGGTCCCAGGGGTTGCGGGTCAGTTCATGAAAGCTGGACAGGCCCGAGGACAGCATGCCGAAGTCGGGCATGGTGGTCTTGCCCAGCAGCACCGCGCCCGCCTCGCGCATGCGGGCGGCGGGCGGCGCGTCGGCTGCCGCCGGGGTCAGCTCGGTGGCGGCGGTGCCCAAGGGCACGGGCGTGCCGCGCGTGGCGATGTTTTCCTTGATGGTGGCGGGTACGCCGTCCAGCGAGTAGCCGCCGGCCGACTGCGGCTCGCCCTTCATCCAGCGGGCCTCAGAGGCGCGAGCCATCGCCAGTGCGCCTTCGGGGTCCAGCGCATAGGTGGCCTTCAGGTGGGGTTCCCAGCGCTCGATGTGTTCCAGCACGGAGCGCGTGGCTTCGACGGGCGACAGGGTCTTGTCGCGATACGCCTGCAGCAGTTCCTGAGCGGACAATTCATGCGGTTGTGACATCTCGGTTCCAGTGTTGCGAAGGAAGGCAGTTCGGGTGATCAGCGCATCAGCACATCAAGACGCCGCGGCTTGCGCCAGCGTGGTGGCAACGGGCTGGAAGTTGCGGAAGTCCCAGTCGCGCCCCGGGGCCGCGTCGATCAAGGTGCGCGTGTATTCATGCCGAGGGTCGGTCAGCACGGTTTCGGCCGAGCCGGTCTCAACGACCTTGCCGCGCTGCATGACCATGATCGTGTCGCAAATCTGCGCGGCCACGCGCAAGTCGTGCGTGATGAACAGCACGCCCACGCCCGTGCGTTGGCGCACCTGTTCCAGCAGTTCCAGCACCTGCGCCTGCACGGACACGTCCAGCGCCGACACGGCTTCATCGGCCACCAGGATTTCCGGGTCCATCACCAGCGCGCGCGCAATGCAGATGCGCTGGCGTTGGCCACCAGAAAACTGATGCGGGTAGCGGCGCATGGCGTCGGGGCTCATGCCCACCACGGTCAGCGTTTCGCCCGCGCGCTTCACGGCCTGGTCGCGCGGCATGCCGAAGTTGAGCAGGCCTTCGATGATGGATTCACCCACCGTGCGGCGCGGGTTCAGCGAACGGTAGGGGTCCTGGAACACAATCTGGATGCGGCGGCGCACCGGGCGCAAGGCCGAGCCGGACAGCGTGCTGAGGTCTTCGCCGCCCATCATCATGTGGCCGGCGGTGGGCTCGATCAGGCGCACGATGCACCGCGCCACCGTGGATTTGCCCGAACCGGATTCCCCCACGATGCCCAGGATTTCTCCCTTGCGCAGCGTCAGGTTCACGTCGGACGCGGCAATCACGTTCTGCGCGGCCGTGCGGGAAAACAGCGAGCTTTTCCCGGCATAGGTGCGGCCCAGGCCCTTGACGTGCAGTACGGGCTGGCCGTCGGGCGCCTCGCGGCGGTTGGGCACCAGGCTGGGCACGGACGACACCAGGCGGCGCGTATACGACTGCTTGGGTTCGGCCAGGATTTCATTGCGCGTGCCGCTTTCGATCAGGTCGCCGCGGTTCATCACCACGATGCGATCCGAAATCTCGGCCACCACGCCAAAGTCGTGCGTGATGAACAGCACCGCGGTCTTGTGCTTGACCTGCAGTTCCTTGATCAGCGCCAGGATCTGCTTTTGCGTGGTCACGTCCAGCGCGGTGGTGGGTTCATCGGCGATCAGCAGCTTGGGTTCCAGGATCAGCGCCATCGCGATCACGATGCGCTGGCGCTGGCCGCCCGAAAGCTGATGCGGGTAAGCCTCGAAGATGCGTTCGACATCCGGCAGGTGCACCGACTGGAACATGTCCAGCACCTTGGCGCGGCGTTCGGCGGCGCTCATGCCCTTGCGGTGCAGGCGCAGCACTTCGTCCACCTGCTTGCCCACGGTGTGCACGGGGTTCAGCGCGGTCATGGGTTCCTGGAACACCATGGCCATGCGGGTCGCGGGCATTTCGCGCAGCCGCCGTTGCGACGCGGTGGCAACATCTTCGCCTTCCACGCGGATGGAACCCGCGCTGATCGACAGGACGCCGGGCGGCAAGAGGCCCATCACGGCTAGCGACGTGACCGATTTGCCGGAGCCGGATTCGCCAACCACGCACACCGTTTCACCAGCATGCACGTCCAGGCTAAGGTTGCGCACGACGCGGTTGCCCGCGCCGGCCACTTCCACCGACAGGTTGCGAATGGCCAGGATGGCGGACGAGGTGTCGCCCGCGGGGGGGATAGGAGAGTAGGTCATCGGCATCAGATCCTGCGCACCATTTTCGGGTCCAGCGCGTCGCGCAGGGCGTCACCCAGGATGTTCACGCTAAGCACGGTCAGCGACAGGAACAGGCCGGGAAAGAGAATCAGGCCGGGCAGCATGCGGAAGTACATGCGGCCTTCGGACATGATGTTGCCCCACGAGGCGATCTCGGGCGGGATGCCCGCGCCCAGGAAGCTGAGGATGGCCTCGGTCAGCATGGCGGAGGCGAACACGTAGGTGCCTTGCACCGTCAGCGGCGCGATGGTGCTGGGCACCATGTGACGCCACAAGAGCAGGGGCAAGGGCGTGCCCAGCGCCAGCGCGGCTTCCACATAGGGTTCGCCGCGCACGGTCAGGATCTGGCCGCGCACCAGCCGCACCACCCGAGGAATTTCCGGGATCGTGATGGCGATCAGCACGGTCATGATGCTGGCGCCGGTGACGGACACCAGGGCAATCGCCAGCAGGATGCCGGGGATGGCCATGATGGCGTCCATGGTGCGCATGATGAACCCGTCCAGCGACCGGAACCAGCCGGCGATGACGCCGATGATCAGGCCGAGGACGACGCTGACCACCGCGGCGCCCAGGCCCGCGATCAGCGAGATGCGCGCGCCGTAGGCTACGCGCGACCAGACGTCGCGACCAAAGGCGTCGGTGCCGAGCAGGAAGTTGGTAAAGGGCTGCTTCAGGCGCGAGCCCGGGTCAATGAATGTGGGGTCCACCGTGCCCAGCAGCGGGGCGAACACGGCGATGGCGACGATGGCGACCAGCACCACCAGCGCCAGCATGACCGGCCAGCTTTTGAGGCCCTGGCGGACTTGCCGCCAGGCGGTGACGTGAGGAGTGCCGCCTCCGGGAAGGTCGGCGGCCGCTTGCGCGGCGGCATCGGTTGGCGTTTGCATGGCTCTGCCCTAGTACCTGATTCGCGGGTCGAACACCGTGTAGGCGCAATCGACAACCAGATTGATGAACACGTAGACGAACGCGAAGAACAACGTCAGGCCCTGGATGACGGGGTAGTCGCGCGCCAGCACGGCTTCGACCACCAAGCGGCCCAGGCCGGGAATGTTGAACACCGATTCGGTCACGACCACGCCGCTGATCAAGAGCGCGATGCCCAGGCCCACCACCGTGGCGATGGGCACGGCCGCGTTGCGCAGCGCATGGCCGAGCAGCACGCCGGTTTCACCCAGGCCCTTGGAACGCGCGGTGCGGATGAAGTCTTCACCCATGACCTCGATCACGCTGGTGCGCGTGATGCGCGCGATCAACGCGACATACACCGTGGACAGGGCCAGTGACGGCAGGATGAGCCGGTGCAGATAGGGCCAGAAGCCCTTGGCCAGCGGCGCATAGCCCTGCACGTTGAACCAGCCCAGCTTGATGGCGAACAGCCAGATCAGCAGGTAACCCGTGACGAACACCGGCACTGAAAAACCCAGCACCGAAAAGCCCATCACGGCGCGGTCCAGCAACTTGCCTTGCCGCCACGCCGCCAGGATGCCCAGCGGAATGGCCACCAGCAACGTGAAGATCAACGTCAGTACCGCCAGGCTCATGGACGGTTCCAGGCGCTGCGCGATCAGTTTGGTGACCGGCACGCCCGACATGAGCGAGGTGCCCAGATCGCCTTGCAGGAGCTTGCCGCCCCAGATGAAGAACTGTTTGATGACCGGTTGGTCCAGGCCCATCGTCTGCCGTATCTGGACGATACGTTCAGGCGTGGCGCCGTCGCCCGCCATGATGATGGCCGGATCGCCCGGGCTGAAACGCAATATCGCGAAGACCACCACCGCGACCATCACCAAAACGGGGATGGTCGCGAGGAGCCGGCGTGAGACAAATGCCAGCATGTATTTCCCCCTGAACTGCTTGCCCCTTTAAGGAGCTTTCTTGACGTTCCAGAACGCAAAGACCGGTGCATGCACCAGGCCGGAGAGCTTGGTCGAGTAGACGGTGGGCACGGACATCTGGCCCAGCGGCACGTACAGGCCTTCGTCGATGCCGATGCGCTGCAGTTCGTCGGCGATCTTCTTCTGCTCGGCAGGGTCGGACGTCAGGGCGAACTTGGTGCGCAGTTCTTCCACCTTCGGCATGTCGGGCCAGCCGAACCAGGCGTTGTCGCCGTTGGCGGCGGCGGGCGCGGAACGTACCGGGTCCATCACGTCGGTGGCGTACCAGTTGGTGTTGTGGATGTTCCAGCCGCCTTCAGCCGGCGCGGCCTTCGAGGCGCGGCGCGTGGCCACGCTCTGCCAGTCCATCGCGGCCAGGTTGACGTTGAAGCCGGCCTTGCGCAGCGCCTGTGCCATCACCACCGGTTGTGCCGACAGCGTGCCCACGTCGGTCGCGTGCATGACCAGGATGGGCGTGTTGTCGTAGCCCGCTTCCTTCAGCAGCGCCTTGGCTTTTTCGATGTTCGACGGCACCACGATGTCCTTGCCGATATCGGACTCCATCGGCGTGCCGCAACCCCACAGCGATGCGCAGGTCTGCCAGTACTTGGGATTGCCCACCAGCGCCTTCATCACATCTTCCTGGCCGATGGCGTACATGGCGGCCTGGCGGATCTTCTTGTTGTCGAAGGGCGGGTACTTGAAGTTGAAGCGGTACATCGTGAAGTAGCCGACCGGGCTGAGCGATTCTTCCTTCAGGTCGGGGTTGCCTTCGATCATGGGCAGCAGGTCATACGGGAACTGTTCGACGAAGTCGATCTCGCCGCCCAGCAGCGCATTGGCGGTCGTCAGCGCGTCGGGCATGACGTCCCATTCGACCTTGTCCACGTTCACGACCTTGCCGCCGGCCAGGCCGCTGGCGGGTTCCTTGCGCGGCACGTAGTCGGCGTTCTTGGCGTACACCGTCTTCACGCCCGGCTTGAATTCGATGACCTTGAACGGACCCGAACCGGTCATGTCGGTGATGGGTTTGCCGATGGCCTGTTCGGCGATGCGCTTGGGCATCATGAACGGCGCGGTGCCGGTGGGCTTGGACAGGGCGCGCAGCGCCAGGTCCGTGGGTTCTTTCATGACGATGCGAAAGCTCTTGTCGTCGATGACTTCAATCTTGTCGGTGAACTTGAGCAGCGTGCGGCCCATGCCGTCACCGGCGGCCCAGCGCTTGATCGAGGCCACGCAATCTTCGGACGTGACGGGCTTGCCGTCATGCCACTTCTGGCCGTCGCGCAAGGTCATCGTGTAGGTCTTGCCGTCGGGCGAGACTTCCCACTTCTCAAGCATTTGCGGCTGGATCTTGTTGTTGGCGTCGGTGGCCAGCAAGGTGTCGTAGATCATGTAGCCGTGCCACGTCGTGATGTACGCGGTGGTGGCGTGCGGGTCGGTCAGGCGCAACGGCGAGTGCATGACGGACTTGATGACGGTTTCGGCGTACGCGCCGTGAGCCATCATCAACGTTGCACCGGCCAGCGCGGCCGCTCGGACAAACTTGAGCATGGAGATTCCCCTTGAAGCGGTGTGAGCGGCACGGTCGGCCGCTACGTCGTTAACGCGCCGCTCGATGGCGGCGTACGAGGGTCAGGCGGTTGCGGCCCGGCCGGAAAACACCGGCCCGCAAGGCGCCATTCTGATGCCGGGACGCAACCGTGTCCATGGTTGTTTTGCCGCATCCATCAGCATGGAGCCGGGGGCGGCGCAGACCAGGATCGTTTGCGCGATGGCCGTGAAATCCGCGCGGAAATGCGCAGAGCTCTTCACCACCAGAATCGCGGCGCGCGTGGGTTCCACGCCGGCGAACCGGAACATCTCCTGGTCCGCCATCTGCACCTTGTTCGACGCGACGATGATGCGTACGCCGCCGATGCGCAGGCAGGCGCTGGGGCCCAGGTCCATGTGGAATCCGCGGTAGAAAGCGCCGTGCGTATCGAAGCGTCCATCTGACGTTTTCTCGACGATGAATTCGCTGTCCAGCGGCTCGTCGTCGGGAATACCCGAGTGTCCACCTAGTGCAATCCGTACCTTGTTTCCAACGCCCGCGCGGTGCGCGGCGAGCGCGGCGGCGGGGTCCACGATCAGGCCGATGGCGGCGTCGCGCGCATCGTGGCGGATCAAGGCGCGCAGCATGCCCGTGGTGTCCGAACTGCCGCCCGCGCCGGGGTTGTCTTGTGCGTCGGCGATGACGACGGGCTTGTTGGCGTCGCGCGCGATCCGCATGGCTTCTTCCACGGCTTCATCGGGCGTGTAGAGCTTGCCGCCGAAGTCGCGTTCAGCGTTCAGCACGGCGCGCGCCATTTCAGCGGCGGCCGCGTCGGCTTCGGCTTGCGTCGCGCCGTAGGCCCACACGGTGGGCGCGCATTCGGGGAAGTCAGCTGCGGGAAAGCCGGTGGCGAATGACAAGCTGGTAGCGCCGCGCGATTCAATCTCGCCCACTTGCGCGTACAGGCTGCGCGAGGGTTCGATGTCGGTGGACTGCCAGCACAGTGAAATCAGGTAGGGCAGGGCGCGCAGGGATGCGTACGGGCGCGGCATGCCGGCCAGCCGCAGGGACAGCAGCGCGGCGGCGCGTTGCCCGGTTTCGGCCATGTCGATGTGGGGATACGTGCGATAGCAGACCAGCGCGTCGGCGTGGCGCACCATGGCGCGCGTGACGTTGGCGTGCAGGTCCAGGCTGGCGACCACGGGCACATCGGGGCCGACCAGATCACGCACGCGTTTGAGCAGTTCGCCTTCGCCGTCGTCCAGGTGTTCGGTGACCATGGCGCCATGCAGGTCCAGGTAGACGCCGTCCAGCGGCAGGGCGTCGGACAAGCCTTGCAAGATCAACGCGCTGATGCGTTCAAAAGCGTCTTTGGTGACCGGGCCCGACGGGCTGGCCGCGGCCCAGGTGGTGGGCACAAGCGTGTGCTGGCTCATGGCTTCGATGAAGCCCGCCACGGGAATGTTGGCGCCTGCCACGGCTTGGAACATCGCGGGGCCGCTGACCAGTTTTGGCCAACCGCCGCCTTTCTCGGCAAAATCTTCCCACGTTGCGCGCGAAGGCGCGAACGTATTGGTTTCGTGCTGAAAGCCGCCTATACCGATGCGCATCAGGCATCCCCTTGTGTTGTTTGATGTTGCTGTGTCGTGGTACTGGCCGGGCGCGGCCGAAGCCGCGCCCTATGCAAAAGCCGGGTAATGCATCCTTCTTGAATACAGTGCGATGAAAACGTAAAGGCGCGCGCGTGGCTTACTTCGCCACGGGCATGGTGAATTCCGCGCCCTTGGCGATGCTGTCGGGCCAGCGCTGCATCACGCTCTTGTAGCGCGAGTAGAAGCGGATGCCTTCTTCGCCGTAGGCGTGGTGGTCGCCAAACAGCGAACGCTTCCAGCCGCCGAACGAATGCCATGCCATGGGCACGGGAATGGGCACGTTAATGCCCACCATGCCGACCTTGATCTGGCGCGCGAAGGCACGCGCTACGCCGCCGTCCGACGTGAAGCACGCCACGCCGTTGCCGAACTCGTGCGCGTTGATCAGTTCAACCGCGCTGGCGAAGTCGGGCACGCGCACGATGCACAGCACCGGTCCGAAGATTTCTTCGCGATAGATGTTCATCGCGGGCTTGACGTTGTCGAACAGCGTGCCGCCCAGGAAGTAGCCCTTTTCGTTGCCGGGCACGGTCAGGCCACGGCCATCGACGACCAGGTCCGCACCCGCCGCGATGCCGTCTTCGATGTAGCCCATGACCTTGTTGCGATGCTGCGCGGTAACCAGCGGGCCCATCTCGGCGTCGGCGTTCATGCCGTCCTTGACGATCAGCGCCTTCACGCGCGGGGCCAGGCGTTCGACAACCTTGTCGGCCACGTCGCCCACCGCCACGGCCACCGAGATCGCCATGCAGCGTTCGCCGGCCGAGCCATAGGCCGCGCCCATCAAGGCATCGGTAACCTGGTCCAGGTCGGCATCGGGCATGACAACCAAGTGATTCTTGGCCCCGCCCAGCGCCTGCACGCGCTTGCCGCGCTTGGTGCCTTCGGAATAAATGTATTCGGCGATGGGGGTCGAGCCCACGAACGACAGGGCTTCGACGTCCGGGTGCCCGATGAGCGCGTCCACGGCCAGCTTGTCGCCATGGACCACGTTGAAGACGCCGGGGGGCAGGCCGGCTTCGGTCAGCAGTTCGGCAAGGCGCATGGACGCCGACGGGTCGCGTTCAGACGGCTTGAGCACGAAGGTGTTGCCGCACGCAATGGCCACCGGGAACATCCAGCACGGCACCATCATCGGGAAGTTGAACGGCGTTACGCCGGCCACCACGCCCAGGGCCTGGCGCATGCTCCAGTTGTCGATGCCGCCGCCGATCTGGTCGGAATACTGGCCCTTGAGCAGTTGCGGAATGCCGCAGGCGAATTCCACGATCTCGATGCCGCGCATGACTTCGCCTTTGGCATCCGAGAACACCTTGCCGTGTTCGCGGGTGATGAGCTCGGCCAGTTCGTCCTGGTGCTGGTCCAGCAGCGCCTTGAAGTTGAACAGGATGCGGGCGCGCTTGAGCGCGGGGGTTTCCGACCAGGCCGGGAACGCCGCCTTGGCGGCCGCGACGGCCAGCGCCACGTCTTCGGTCGAGGCCAGCGGAATGGACGAGCAGATTTCGCCCGTGGCCGGATTGAAGCCGTCGGCGTAGCGGCTGCTGCGGCCATCGAAATGCTGGCCGTTGATGAAATGGGAGATCTTCTTCATGGTGCGAAAGGCTCTGGGCGGTGATTCTTCAAAAACCTCTTGCGGGGGGCCCTGTGC
>NZ_JBHFIZ010000037.1:534835-584237 GCF_057334535.1 Achromobacter colocynthidis | reverse complement strand
CGGCACAGCCCCCCCCGCAAGAGGTGTCATGGGTTGCGGCGCGGCCGCAAGGGCAGCGTCATCATCGGATTTACGCGACTTCCTTCAGGATCTTCCCGATCTGTTCGAAGATCTGGCCGATCTGGGCTTCGTCGATGATCAGCGGGGGCGACACGGCGATGATATCGCCGGTATAGCGCACCATCAGGCCGCTGTCGAAGCACTTCTGGAAGACCTCGCCGGCGCGTGCGCCCGGTGCGCCCGCGCGCGGCGACAGTTCAATGCCGGCAACCAGGCCCAGGTTGCGCACGTCGATGACGTGCGGCGCGCCCTTCAGGCTGTGCGCGGCTTCCTGGAACGCGCCCGACAACTTGCGGGCGCGGCCGAACAGGTCTTCGCGGCGGTAGATGTCCAGCGTGGCCAGGATGGCGGCGGCGGCCAGCGGGTGCGCCGAATAGGTGTAGCCGTGGAAGAATTCAATGCCGCCCGCCGGGCCGTTGACGATGGCGTCGTGGACTTCGCGCTTGACCGCAACCGCGCCGGCCGGCACGGCGGCGTTGCTGACGCCCTTGGCCATGGCGATGATGTCCGGCGTGACGCCGAAGAATTCGGACGCGGTGGCGGCGCCCAGGCGGCCGTAGGCGGTGATGACTTCGTCAAAAATCAGCAGGATGCCGTGCTTGGAGGTAATTTCGCGCAGCTTTTCCAGGTAGCCCTTGGGCGGAATCAGCACGCCGGTGGAGCCGGCCATGGGCTCGACGATCACGGCGGCGATGGTGGAGGCGTCGTGCAGCGCCACGATGCGTTCCAGCTCTTCGGCCAGGTTGGCGCCCCACGCGGGTTGGCCCTTGGAGTAGGCGTTCTGCTCCAGGTTGTGGGTGTGCGGCAGATGGTCAACCGAGGGCAGCAGCGCGCCCGAGAAGGTCTTGCGGTTGGTCGAGATGCCACCGACCGAAATGCCGCCAAAGCCCACGCCGTGATAGCCGCGTTCACGGCCGATCAGGCGGGTGCGCTGGCCGTCGCCGCGCGCGCGGTGATAAGCCAGTGCAATTTTCAGGGACGTGTCGACGGATTCGGAACCCGAGTTCGTGAAGAAGACGCGGTCCAGCCCTTGGGGCATCAGGCTGGCGACTGCGGTGGCGGCTTCGAAGGCCAGCGGGTGGCCCAGTTGGAAGCCCGGCGCGTAGTCCATGATGCCGGCCTGGCGGGAGATGGCCTCGACGATTTCCTCGCGGCCGTGGCCGGCGTTGACGCACCACAGGCCGGCGGTGCCGTCCAGGATCTGACGGCCATCGGCCGAGGTGTAGTACATGCCTTTGGCCGTTGCCAGCATGCGCGGGTGGGCCTTGAACTGCTTGTTGGCAGTGAAGGGCATCCAGAGATGGGACAAGTCGGGCAAATTGGCGGGGGCGTTCATGGCGGCTCCAGGGAGAACGAAACGGCTGCGCAGCAAGGGAAAAGGCGCTGCCGCCGGGATTCAGTTGATTCTGGTCCGTCCCAGGGGGAATGAAAATATACGATCTGCGCAAAGGCCGCTAACTGTATAGTCACGAGTGGCTCAACTGTACAGTTATCGTCGTGATTGATTTCCAGCCCAACCGCGCTCGCGGACTGGCGCCCACTCTGGTGGAACAACTGGTGGCGGCCATCCTGCGCGCCATTGAAGAACAAACCCTGCGTCCGGGTATGTCCCTACCCTCGGTGCGCGAGTTCGCGCGCCAGTACGGCGTCAGCACCTTCACCGTGGCCAGCGCCTATAGCCGGCTGGTGTCGCTGGGTTGGCTGGCCGCGAGGCCGGGTGCGGGCTATCGGGTGGCCTCGCCGGACGCACCTGCGCGCCGTGGCGAACCGCTGTCATGGGAACCGCCGCGCCTGAATGCGGGCTGGCTGCTGTCCGACATCTTTGCCGACCACTCCATCCCCATCAAATCGGGCTGCGGCTGGTTGCCAGGGGAATGGCTGAATGAAGAGGGGTTGCATGTGGCTCTGCGCCACATGGGCCGGGTGCCGGCGATGCGCATCGCCAATTACGGGCACCCCTACGGTTATGCGCCGCTGCGCGAAACCATCGCGGCCAGTTTGAGTGCACAAGGGATGGAGGTGGAGGCGTCACAGGTGCTGCTGACCCAAGGGGTCACGCATGGCCTGGACATGGTCATCCGCACCTTGCTGCGGCCGGGCGACACGGTGGTGGTCGAGCAGCCCGCCTACGCCAACCTGTTGCAGCTGCTGCGGCTGGCGGGGCTGCGGGTGGTGTCGGTACCGCGCACGGTGGACGGGCTGGACTGCGAAGCGCTGGAGCGCGTGGCGGCGCTGCATCGGCCGCGCGCGCTGTTCATCAATACCGTGTTGCAGAACCCGTCGGGCGCCAGCATCGGCATGGCCAATGCGTTCCGTATCTTGCAAGCGGCCGAGCGGCATGGCTTGTGGGTGATTGAAGACGATATCTCGCGCGAACTGGCGCCGGGCGTGACGCCGATGCTGGCAGCGCTGGATGGTGCGCAGCGGGTGGTTTACCTGGGCGGGTATTCCAAGGTGATCAGCCCGTCGGTGCGCGTGGGGTATGTGGTGGCGCACCGCGACCTGGTCCGGGATATTGCGCGCACCAAGATGGCGGTGGGACTGACGTCGCCGGAGATCATGGAGCGCATCGTGCACCAGGTGATCCGCGAAGGCCGCTATCGCGCGCACATCGCCCGCACCCGCGAACGGCTGGCCGAGGCGCATGGGGTGGTGGCCGAGCAGATGCGGCAACACGGTTTCGAGATCCATGGCCGGCCGCAAGGTGGTTTGTTTCTATGGGCGAAGGTGGCCGGAACGTGGCGCGAGCGTGGCGCCAATGGCTTGGCCGAGCTGGCGTTGAAGGACGGCATCTGGCTGGCGCCGGGGTCGTATTTCGACGTGGACGAGGCGGACACGCCCTGGGTACGTTTCAACGTGGCGTATTCCGAGGCGCCGGCGTTGTGGCGGTTCATGCGGAATGCGGGCGCGGCCTAAATCGGTAGGATGGGTGAAGCGCGGCACAGCGGTCAGAAAAATCCCATCGCTGCCCGCGCGCAACCCATCAGCCCGGCCCCCCGCACCCCTCACCGCTCATAAACCACAAAATCGTATTCATAGCCGTTCTCCGCCGGCTGCGCGTCACGCGCCGTTTCCTTCCACTGAAACGACGGCAACAACGGAAAGAACGCGTCGCCTTCCACATCGGCGTGCACTTCCGTCGCCAGCACCCGTTGCGCCATCGGCAGCGCTTGCGCGTAGATCTGCGCGCCGCCGATCACGAAGGCTTCCTGCACATCGCCGCACGCGGCGATAGCGGCTTCCAGCGTCGGCACCACGGTGGCGCCGGCTGCACTGAAATCCGGGTTACGGCTGATCACGATATTGCTGCGGCCCGGCAGCGGGCGGCCCAGGGAATCCCAGGTCTTGCGGCCCATGATGATGGGGTGGCCCAGCGTGCTGCGCTTGAAATGCGCCAGGTCGCCCGGCAGTTTCCAGGGCAGGGTGTTATCGCGTCCGATGACGCGATTGGTGGAGTAGGCGACGATCAGGGTAAGGCTGGCGGGCATGCGGGTTGGCTACGGTTGGGGCGGGGCCGGAAGTCGGCCCGCGCGACGGCGTAAGCGTAGCAAATTCGGTTGTCCGTCGGGGCGTCCGCAAGGAGGCGTCCACCCAGCACCGGCTCCGCCGGCACCACCCTCACCGCTAGGCACCGGCCCCGCCGGCGCCGCACTCACCATCAGGCACCGGCCCCGCCGGCACCACCGACGCCGCCTCAGTTTGCCGCGTGTTCCAGGAATTCGGTCGCGGGCATCGGCCGGCCCAGCAAAAATCCTTGCAGCGAATCACAGCCCAGCCCCGTCAGGAACTTCTGCTGCGCGGCGGTTTCCACGCCCTCGGCGACGATGCGCAGGTTCAACTGCTGCGCCAACGCGACGATGGCCGCCACGATCGCCGCATCCTCGTTGTCGTTTTCCAGTTGATTCACAAAGCCGCGGTCGATCTTCAATTCCGTCGCCGGCAGGCGCTTCAGATACAGCAGGCTGGAATAGCCGGTGCCGAAATCGTCGATCGAAATCGTGACGCCCAGGCCCGACAGGCGCTTGAGCACGGCCAGGCTGGCCTCGGCGTCGCGCATGGCGGTGGACTCGGTGACTTCCAGCGTCAGGCAGGAAGGGGGCACATCGTGCCGCGCCAGCGCGCCGCGCACCGTTTCCACCAGGCTGGCGTGGGCAAACTGCAAGGCTGAGATATTGACGGCGATGGTCCAGTGCGACTGGCCGGCGTTGATCCATTCCCGCATCTGCCGGCACGCCTCGTTGATCACCCATTCGCCGATCGACAGGATCAAGCCCGTCTTTTCAGCAGTGGGAATGAACTGGTCCGGCCCGACCAGACCGCGCGTGGGATGGTTCCAGCGCAGCAGCGCCTCGGCGCCGATGATCGGCCCGGCGGGGGCTTCATATTTGGGCTGATAGTGCAGCACGAACTGGTCGCGCTCCTGCGCCTGGCGCAGGTCGTGCAGCAGCTCGATCTGCTCATGCGCGTCCGCGTTCATGGACGGCTCGAAGAAGCTGTAGCCGGTGCCGCCCAGGCGCTTGGCGTGGTACATGGCGGCGTCGGCGTTGGTCAACAGCGTGTGGGTGTCTTCGCCGTCGTTCGGGTAGATGGCGATGCCCACGCTGGAGGTCACCAGCACTTCGTGGCCATAGACCATGACCGGGCGCGCGATGGCTTCGATCAGCCGGTCGGCCACGTTGGCGGCGTCGGTGGGCTCGATGACTTCGCTTAGCACGATGAATTCGTCACCGCCCAGGCGCGCGACCGTGTCCTGCGTGCGCAGGGCTTGGCGGATGCGCTGGGCCAGGTCGATCAGCAAGGCATCGCCCGTGTGGTGGCCGTAGGCGTCGTTCACCGCCTTGAAACCGTCCAGGTCAAAGAACAGCACGGCGAAATAGCCCTTGCGCCGGCTCGCGCTCTCGATGGCCTGCTCCATGCGGTCTTCCAGCAGGATACGGTTGGGCAGCTTGGTCAGCGTGTCGTGCAGGGCCAACTGCACCAGTTCTTCATTGGCTTCGGCTAGGGATGAAGCCAGCGCCGACGTGCGCGCCTCCAGCCGGTTGTCCAGCACCGCCACCACCAGCGCAATCGCCAGCACGCTCAGGGTCACGGCCGTCACGGCGATGGCCAGCCAGCCCGCCGAGATCCCGCCATCGGCCGCCATGCAGATGCTGCCGGCGGGGAAGCCGGCGGCTTCCATGCCCGAATAATGCATGCCGACGATGGCGATACCCATGACCACCGACGCCAGCGGCCGCGACAAGGCCACGCGCGGTCCGTCGTGGCGCAGCCGGTAGGTAATCCATAGCGCGGCGCCCGAGGCCACGACCGCAATCACGATGGACAGCGCGAACCACTTCGCGTCGTAGACGATACCGGGCGCCATCCGCATGGCGGCCATGCCCAGATAGTGCATCGCGGCGATCCCGGCTCCCATCAGCAGCGCGCCGCTGAGCAAGCGGCGCCAAGGCAGTTCGTCCTTGCACACGATCCATAGCGCAAAGGCCGAGCAGCCGATGGCGATGGCCAGCGACAGTATCGTCAGCGGCAGGTCGTAGCCCATCGGGATGGGCAGATTGAAGGCCAGCATGCCCACAAAGTGCATCGACCAGATCCCGACGCCCATGGCGAACGCGCCGCCCGCCAGCCAATAGCGCGCCGCCGGCAGCCCGTTCGAGGCCCGCACACGGTTGGCCATGCCCAACGCCGTATATGACGCCAGGATGGCGACCCCTAGAGATACGAGGACGAGCGAAGGGTTATAAGTTCCAACGAGCATTTGTGCGGTCCTGTCCTAAGCGCTTACTGCCGACGCGCCGGCCTCAAATCAAATCAATTAGTAGTCAACAGTTGCAATTGGGTCGCAAGACGATTGCTGCTGTCGACGCTGGCGATCTACGTACTCTCTTGTCGGGAAGGGGGATGTGGCAAGCATTGCCTGCGGTCGATGCCGCCGGGCGCGCCACGCGGTAGCGCGGCAAGTGGCAGGCGCGGCGCGGCATGAGCCGGTCGGAAGCCTGGGCGCGCGCGGGGGTCTGGACGCGCGTCCTGGGCTAAGGGATGGGTTATACCGAAATCGCGCTTCCAGAAGCTCACCAATCTTCACTTATGGCTCGCGAGCCCGGTATGGCCGGGCCGCCGAAGGACCGGCAAGCCGAGCGCGATCTTACACGGCCATGGGGGCGGTGAGCGGCGCGTGATGGGTGTAGCCGGACAGGGAGAAGTCGGTCGGTTCCACCTTTTCCAGCCACTCCGGTTCATAGCGCCCGGTGACGGCGAAATCAGGGATGCGGTCGGACAGCACCAGCTTGGGCGATTCGTAGGGCTCGCGGGTAAGCTGTTCGCGCAGCATCGGCAGGTGATTTTCGTAGATGTGCGCGTCGCCGATGAAGTAGGTGAACCAGCGCGGCGTGTAGCCGGTCAGGCGACCCACCAGATGCAGCAGCGCGGCGCCTTCCGTCAGATTGAACGGCGTGCCCAGGCCCACGTCGTTTGAGCGGATATACAGGCACAGCGAAATCTCGCGCGTCGTCGCGTTGGGCAGGAACTGGTACAGCAGGTGGCAGGGCGGCAGCGCCATTTCTTCGATCTGGGCCCAGTTCCAGCCATGGAACAGGATGCGGCGGTCGCCCGGGCGCTCGTGGATGGTGTCCAGGCACTGGCGCAACTGGTCCACCGCTTTATATAGCAGTACCTTCGGCACGCCGCCTTCTTCCAGGTCCGCGACCTTGGCGTAACCGCGCGCCAAGGCATCTTCAACCTGGGCCGGTCGGCTGGCGTCCAGCAGCTTGTACGCAGGCCATTGGCGCCATTGCACGCCGTACACGGGGCCCAGGTCGTCCGGGCCTTCCCGGTACGGGTTGGCCAGCCACTGGCTGTTTTCATTGGCGTTCTGGTCCCAGACCTTGCAGCCCAGTTCACGGAATTCGGCCGCGCTGCGCGAGGCACGCAGGAATCCGACCATTTCGCCGATGGCGGATTTGAAGGCCAGTTTCTTGGTGGTGACGGCGGGAAAGCCTTTTTGCAGGTCGAATCGCAACGAGGCGCCCGGCATGCTGATTGTGCGGATGCCCGTCCGGTTTTCCTGCCACGAGCCGGTGTCCAGGATGGATTGGACGAGGTCTAGATATTGTTTCATGGCGGTCCTCAGGCTGCGGCCGGCGCGTCCTGGGTGTCGACGATTTCGACCGAAAAGGTCATCGCCGCGGTTTTCTCAAGCATGGCCGAGGCCGAGCAGTACTTTTCGTGCGACAACTGCACGGCGCGTTCCACCGCCGCCTGGGGCAGGTTGCGGCCCGTGACGGTGAAGGCGAAATGGATGCGGGTGAAGACCTTGGGGTCGGTTTCGGCGCGATCCGCTTGCAGCTTGACGCTGCAACCGGTGACGGCGTGGCGTCCACGCTTCAAGATCAGTACCACGTCGTAGGCCGTGCAGCCGCCGGTGCCGGCCAGCAGCATTTCCATCGGGCGGGGCGCCAGGTTGTGTCCGCCGCCGTCAACGGCGCCATCCATCACGGCCACATGGCCGCTGCCAGTGCTGGCGGTAAAGAGCATGCCGTTGGGGCCGCCCCAGTCTATCGTGCATTCCATTTTGAGTGTCCTTCCACATTGCGCGCAGTCAATGGCCGATGATACCCGTTGCGTACAATTCCAGGCATGAGAGCCCCGCCCCGCATCAGGGGTGTGTGCTCAGTCTTGCAGAGGAGTCGCCCATGCCCATCGCCATGTCCCAATCTGGAACTGTTTCCTTGCGCCGTCGCGTCGGCCCCCTGGATGCCCTGCTGGCCGAAGCGGACCGCGCCTTGCGTGTCTTGTCCAACAGCGCCACGGCCGGACGGCCGTATCCCGCCAAGACGCCGGAAGCGCCCGACACGCTGTCGGCAGAGGAAAAGCGCCACGCCGCCGGGTTGATGCGCGTTAACCACGTGGGCGAAATCTGCGCCCAGGCGCTGTATCGCGGCCAAGCCTCGGTGTGCCGTGAGCCCGCCCCGCGCGCGCTGCTGCTGAATGCCGCGGCCGAGGAAGTGGATCATCTGGTCTGGTGCAACGAGCGCCTGACGGAATTGAACAGCCGACCCAGCCTGCTGAACCCCGTCTGGTACGCCGGCTCGTTCGCCCTGGGCGTGCTGGCCAGCGCCGCCGGCGTGCCGCGCAACCTGGGTTTCATGGCCGAAACCGAAAAGCAGGTCGAGGCCCATCTGGAAGAGCATTTACGCACCTTGCCGGTGCAGGACGAACGCTCGCGTGAGGTCGTCCGGAAGATGAAAGACGACGAAGCGGAACACCGGGCCAGCGCCGAGCGGGCAGGGGGCGTACCACTGCCTGGCCCTGTAAAGACGGCCATGCGGGCGATGTCCAAAGTGATGACGACGACGGCGTACTGGATCTGAAGCAGGACGGTTTGGTCGCGTTTTGCGGCAATGTTGCGATGCACCAATGTGGCCGCATCGTGGTGCGAGACGCACCAAGCTGGTGCATGAATCCAGGCGGGATTACCCGACACCGACGAGGGTAAATCCCCAAGGGGTTTACCCGTTCGGCAAAAACCCTTTTTTCGGCCAAGTCATTTGTTAGCGCGGGTTTCCAAGGGGTGGGCGCTAGATTTGCAGCGAAAACGCAACGCAGAAATTGACCTTTTACAGACATCAAAAAAATTCTTGCATCGCACAAAAAACCTCGTTAATATTCACACATCGGATGTTGAAACGCAGTCGGCGCGGTGCAAAACCCCGACAGCAAAGCGAGCAGAAGGTCAGCTCCCAACATGCCACGGTTGTCTCCTCCACCCTCCTCCTTTGGTGGATTTAGCCCGAGATCTCACGATCTCGGGCTTTTTTTTGCGTGCATTTAATCCGTCCCTTTTTTAAGTGATGGACCCGTCGGGCGCCTGGGAAGGACAACGCCTCCACCCTATGGAGGCCTCCGCGTTTTCCCTGGGATATTTCGTATGCGCCCAGGCGGAAAGATCTACAATCGCCTGCATGAATCCTGGACTTCCGCGCGGAAGAACGCCCCTGACCCGGGAGTTACGTTTCGTGCCCGTGAATTGCACTTCCTTATCCCTCCCATATATGGGCGTTACACCTGCCCCCGATAATGGCGGGCCTGTCTCCATAGACCAAGAAAGGTGATCGAGTGACCTGGCTGTATATCTGCGTGGTCGCGTTCATGGTGGGGGGACTCATCGTGTGGTCGGAGCGCTGGCATGGCCGCTTCACCGGCGACAGCGACCTCAACAAACCGCAAGCGAACCATTCCCGAGCCACGCCCCGCGTTGGCGGCCTGGCCGTACTGGCCGGCACCCTGCTGGGCCTGCTGGTGCTGGGCCCCGCCAACATGACGCTGACCTGGCTTTGGCCGGCGTTGTTCGTTGCCGCATTGCCGGTCTTCGTGGCCGGCCTGCTCGAAGACATCACCAAAGACATCGGCGCCCGCAAGCGCTTGCGGGCGGCTTTCCTGTCGGCGGCGATTGCCTGGTGGCTGTTGGGCGGCGTCAGCCGTGTCGGCATGGCCCCGGTGGATTACGTGCTGTCGTACTGGCCCGTATCGCTGCTGTTCACCATGTTTGCCGTTGGCGGCTGTACCCATGCGCTGAATATCGTGGACGGCATGAACGGCCTGGCCGGCATGGTCGCCACGCTGATGGCGGTGTCGATCAGCCTGGTGGCGCTGCAAGTGGGCGACGTGCCCATCTTCATGATCGCGGCCGCCCTGGCGTCCGCCACCCTGGGCTTTCTGGTCTGGAACTTCCCGTTCGGCCGCGTCTTCCTGGGCGACGGCGGGGCGTACTTCCTGGGCTTCATGCTGGCCGAGCTGGCCGTGTTGCTGGTGGTGCGCAATCCGTCGGTGTCGCCTTTCTATGCGCTGGCCGTGCTGTTCTACCCCGTTTTTGAAACCGGCTTTTCAATCTGGCGCCGCCGCTTCAAGCGTGGCGTGCCGGTTGACCAGCCGGACGCGCTGCACCTGCACCAACTGGTGTTCCGTCGGCTGGTCCGCGTGACCTTCAGCCGTGGCCGCCGCCATGCGGTGCCGGCGCTGTGCAACGCGATGGCGTCGCCCTACATGTGGGTGCTGGCGCTGATCGGCCTGGTGCCGGCCACCATCTGGTGGGACAACGCGTGGGCCTTGGGCGCCAGCCTGGTGGTGTTCGCCAGCGTCTACGTCTGGCTGTACGCCCGCCTGGTGTCCTGGCGTCGCCCGGGGTGGCTGCTGTTGCCGTCCGTGTTGAAGACCTCGGATTAAGTGTTGAGTGCCCCGGCGACTGCCGCCGGGGGCTCGTGAATCATCAATCACCCGACCATATTTAGAATGCCGTAAACGTCTTACGGTGAAGGGAGAGTTATGTTGCGAATTCAGGATGTGAAACTCGCTGTCGTGGGCCTGGGCTACGTCGGTCTGCCCTTGGCGGTGGAGTTCGGCAAGAAGCGTTCGGTCATCGGGTTTGATATCAATACGCGCCGTATTGACGCCTTGAAAGCGGGCCACGACCACACGCTGGAAGTCAGCGATGAAGAGCTGGCCGAAGCCGCTCAGCTGAGCTACACCGCCGACCGCGCCGAACTTGGCCAGGCGAACGTGTTCATCGTGACCGTTCCCACGCCCATCGACGAATACAAGCAGCCGGACCTGACCCCGCTGGTCAAGGCCAGCGAAACGATCGGCGCGGTGCTCAAGCGCGGCGACATCGTCATCTATGAATCCACCGTGTATCCCGGCGCCACCGAAGAAGATTGCGTGCCGGTGCTGGAACGCGTGTCGGGCCTGAAGTTCAACGTGGATTTCTACGCGGGCTACAGCCCCGAGCGTATCAACCCGGGCGACAAGGAACACCGCGTCAGCACGATCAAGAAGGTCACCTCTGGCTCCACGCCCGAAGTCGCCGAACTGGTCGACCAGCTGTACAAGGAAATCATCACTGCCGGCACGCACAAGGCGTCCAGCATCCGCGTGGCCGAAGCCGCCAAGGTGATCGAGAACACGCAGCGCGATGTGAACATTGCGCTGATCAACGAACTGGCCCTGATCTTCAATAAGATGGGCATCGATACCGAAGCCGTGCTGCAAGCCGCGGGCACCAAGTGGAACTTCCTGCCGTTCCGCCCGGGTCTGGTCGGCGGCCACTGCATCGGTGTGGACCCGTACTACCTGACGCACAAGGCGCAGTCCATCGGCTACCACCCCGAGATCATCCTTGCCGGTCGTCGCCTGAACGATTCGATGGGCGGCTACGTGGTGTCGCAATTGGTCAAGTGCATGACCAAGCAGCGTATCCATGTGCAAGGCGCGCGCGTGCTGGTCATGGGCCTGGCCTTCAAGGAAAACTGCCCCGACCTGCGCAACACCCGCATCGTTGACATCGTCAGCGAGCTGCGCGACTACAACGTCGATGTGGACGTCTACGACCCGTGGGTCGATCCCGACGAAGCCGTGCACGAATACGGCCTGACCCCGGTGGCCAAGCTCGAAGAAGGCAAGTACGACGCCGTGATCCTGGCGGTGGCGCACAATCAATTCAAGGCCATGGGCGCCGAAGGCATCCGCAAGCTGGGCAAGTCGCAACACGTGCTGTATGACCTGAAGTACGTGCTGTCGCCCGCCGAATCCGACCTGCGCCTGTAAGGATTTCGCCATGACGACTCGCTATGAAACCATCAAGCAGGAACTGGCCGCCGCGCCGCGTAAATGGCTGGTAACGGGCTGCGCCGGCTTTATCGGCTCGAACCTGCTGGAAACCTTGTTGAAGTTGGACCAGACCGTCATCGGCCTGGACAACTTCGCCACCGGCCACCAACGCAATCTGGATGAAGTGCGCAACTCGGTCACGGCCGAGCAATGGGCGCGCTTCACCTTCGTGGAAGGCGATATCCGTGACTTGGCCGCTTGCCAACGCGCGGCCGAGGGCGTGGACTTCGTCCTGCACCAGGCCGCCCTGGGTTCCGTGCCGCGTTCGCTGAAAGACCCGATCACCACCAACGAGGTGAACATCGGCGGCTTTCTGAACATGCTGGTCGCCGCGCGCGACGCCGGCGTGAAGTCCTTTGTCTACGCCGCGTCCAGCTCGACCTACGGCGACCACCCGGCCTTGCCCAAGGTTGAAGAAAACATCGGCAAGCCGCTGTCGCCCTACGCCGTCACCAAGTACGTGAACGAGCTGTACGCCGACGTGTTCGCGCGTTCCTACGGCTTTGAAACCGTGGGCCTGCGTTACTTCAACGTGTTCGGCAAGCGCCAGGACCCGGACGGCGCCTACGCCGCCGTGATCCCGAAGTGGACCGCCGCCATGATCAAGGGCGAAGACGTCACCATCAACGGCGACGGCGAAACGAGCCGCGCCTTCTGCTTTGTGGACAACGCGGTTCAGGCCAACCTGCTGGCCGCCATGGCGCCGCCCGAAGCCCGCAACCAGGTCTACAACGTGGCCGTCAGCGGCCGCAGCACCTTGAACGACCTGTTCGGCTTTTTGGTCAAGGCCCTGGGCAACCAAAACGTGAACTATGGCAAGCAAGCCGTCTACGCGGATTTCCGCGCCGGCGACGTGCGCCATTCCCAGGCTGACGTCAGCAAGGCGGGTCGACTGCTGGGCTACGCGCCTTCGCACACCGTGCTGCAAGGCCTGGAAGTGGCCATGCCCTGGTACACGCAATTCCTGCGTTGATTTGAAAGCACTCGTCCGCAAACTCGGCAACATCCACCCGGACCACCAGCGCATCTTCAAGGGCGCGTTCCGGGTGGCGGTGTTTCTGCTGCTGGGCAAGGCGGCCGGCGCCATCAAAGAGATGGCGGTGGCGTACCGCTACGGCGTCAGCGACGCCGTGGATGCCTACCAGTTCACGATGACCATGGCCACCTGGCTGCCGGTCACCATCGTGGGCGTGCTGTCGGTGGTCTTGATTCCCGTGCTGGTGCGCCTGCGCCGCGCGGACGACGCCGAACGCGACCAATTCATCAAAGAACTGCAAGGCTGGGTGGCCGCGGCCGGTATCGCGCTGGCCATCGCAACCTGGTTCGCCTGGCCGTATGTTGTGGACGCCTTGGGCAAGGGCTTGCCCGAGCGCGTGCGCGGCATGACGGGCGACCTGCTCATCGCCTTCGCCCCGGTGTCGGCGTTGCTGCTCATCGCCGGCATCAGCGCCGCGCGACTGCGCGCGCATGAACGCCACGTCAATACCTTGCTGGACAGCGTGCCCGCCGTGGCGACATTGGCCTGGGTCATGCTGGCCGTCAGCGCCGACGGCGTGGGCCCGCTGCTGTGGGGCACGCTGGTGGGCTATGCCATCCAGACCGTGTGGCTTGCCTGGCTGGCCGCGCGTGCCGATGGCGGGTTCTGGGGCTCGCCACGGTTGACGCTGCGGTCGCCGCACTGGCCCGAACTGATGGGCGCGGCCGGCGTCATGCTGATCGGCCAGGTGGCGATGAGCTTTGTCGGCCCGCTGGACCAGTACGCCGCTGCCAACCTGGGCGCCAACGCCAACGCCACGCTGGGTTATGCCAGCCGTTTGTTGTCGTTGCTGCTGGGCATCGGCGCGGTGTCGGTCGGGCGCGCAGCGCTGCCCGTGCTGGCCGATGTGCAAGCGCGCGGCGATACGGCCCGCGCGCGCAGCATGGCGCTGAAGTGGTCCGTGCTGATGGTGGGCGCGGGCGCCGTGGTCGTCGCCATCGGCTGGGTGCTGGCCCCGTGGGGCGTGGCCGTGCTGTTCGAGCGCGGCGCCTTCACGGCTGAAAACACCGAAGTCGTCGCGCATGTGCTGCGCTGGGGCCTGTTGCAACTGCCTTTCTATTTTGGCGTGCTGATCCTGGTGCAATTGCTGGCCAGCCAGAACCGCTACCGCATCATGGCCGCCATCGCCGTGGCCAACTTTGCGCTGAAAGCGGTGTTGAACACCGTGCTGGCGCCCAAGATGGGCGCGGCCGGCATCATGCTGGCAACCAGCCTCATGTATGTGCTGTCCTTCGCGTGCTACCTGGTGGTGGCCCTGCGCAAGGCCGAACCCAAAGAGGCCGATTGAATGTCCGACGCCGACTCCGGCCGCGCATTGCGCGTGCTGCTGTTTATTCATTCGCTGCATGGCGGCGGCGCTGAGCGCGTTGCCGCGGACCTGAGCGCGCACTGGGCCGGCATGGGCCGCGAGGTCATGGTGGTGACCCAGGCCAGCGCGGACGGCGACGTCTACGCGCTGCATCCCAAGGTGCGCCGCGAAGTCCTGCATACGGCGGGCGAGGGTGGCGGCTTGCGCGGCATCTGGAGCAACGTGCAGCGCGTGCGGGCGCTGCGCCGCGTGGTCAAGGAATTCCGCCCCGACATCGTGCTGGGCATGATGACCACGGCGTCGGTGCTGTCGGTGCTGGCGTGCGCGGGCATACCGTGCCGGGTCATCGCCACGGAGCACACGCATCCGCCGTCGCAGACGCTGTCCGGTCTGTGGCAGCGCTTGCGCCGCATCACCTACCCGCGCGCCGCGCGAGTCGTCGCGCTGACCCGTGGTACGGCCGACTGGATCGAACAGCACGTGCCGGGCTCGCGCCTGGCTGTCATCCCCAACCCGGTGCATTGGCCCTTGCCGCGCGCCGAGCCCTTGTTGGCGCCGCCCACGTCCGATGGCCGCAAGCGCCTGCTGGCGGTTGGCCGGTTGCACGCGGACAAGGGGTTTGACCTGCTGATCCAGGCGTTTGCCGCGCTGGCCCCATCGCATCCGGATTGGGATCTGGTTATTCTGGGCGAAGGCCATGAACGCGGCGCGCTGCACGCACAAGTCGACCAGGCCGGCCTGGCCTCGCGTATCTTGATGCCCGGCCGCGCCGGCAATGTGGGCGACTGGTACGACAGCGCCGACTTGTATGTGCTGACCTCGCGCTTTGAGGGGCTGTCCAATACCTTGCTTGAATCCATGGCCAGCGGCTTGGCCGCCGTCTCGTTCGATTGCGATACCGGACCGCGCGAGATCGTGCGCGACGGCATCGACGGCGTGCTGGTGCGGCCCAATGGCGATGTACCGGCCTTGTGCAAGGCGCTGTCCGATGTGATGGAAAACGACGCAAGGCGCCAGCGGATGGCGCAAGCGGCAACCGATGTGCGCGACCGCTTTTCCGCCGCGCGCGTGTTGCAGCAATGGCAAGAACTTTTTGACGGCGTGCGCAAGCCGGGCCACTAGGGTCCGCGCGGCGCGCGCCGTTGCTACGGTGACCACGAGAACCTCATCATGTGTGGAATAGTCGGAATTTGGGGCCCCATCGGGAACAAGGAGCGCGTGCTGGCCGAAAGCTGCCGTCGCATCCGCCATCGCGGGCCGGACAGCAACGGCTTCTGGGAAGACCCGGAAGCCGAAGTGGCGCTGGGGCACGTGCGCCTGGCCATCCTGGACCTGACCGAAGCTGGCCATCAACCCATGACGTCCGCTTGCGGCCGTTATGTGATGGTGTTCAACGGCGAGATCTACAACCACCTGGACATCCGCCAGCAGCTTGAGAAATCAGGCCTGGCGCCGTCCTGGCGCGGCCATTCCGATACCGAAACGCTGCTGGCCGGCTTCACCGCGCTGGGCATCGAGGCCACCTTGCAGGCCGCGGTCGGCATGTTCGCCATTGCCCTGTGGGATCGCGCGTCGCGCAAGCTGATGCTGGCGCGCGACCGCATGGGCGAAAAGCCGCTGTACTACGGCTATTCGGGCGCCGAGCTGGTGTTTGCATCCGAGTTGAAGGGCCTCATGCCCATCCCCGGATTCGGCCGCGACCTGAACCGCAACGCGCTGGCCTCGTTCATGCGCCACAACTATATTCCGGCGCCGCAATCCATCTACCAGGGCATTGCCAAGCTGCCTCCGGGCACCTGGGTGGAGTTCACCGCCGACGACACCCGCAGCCGCCGCATGCCGGAACCGCGCGTGTATTGGTCCGCGCGCGAAGCGGCCGACAGCGCGGCCCGGTCGCCGCTGTCGTTCGGGTCCGACGCCGAGGCTGCCCAGGCGCTGGAAAGCGTGCTGTCCAAGGCAGTGGGCGGCCAGATGCTGTCGGACGTCAGCCTGGGCGCCTTCCTGTCGGGCGGGATTGACTCGTCCACCATCGTGGCGTTGATGCAGGCGCAAAGCGCCAAGCCGGTACGCACCTTCGCCATCGGTTTCCACGAGAAAGGCTACGACGAGGCGCAGCACGCCAAGGCCGTCGCCACGCATCTGGGCACCGACCACACCGAGCTCTACGTCACCGCGGACGACGCGCTGGCGGTGGTGCCGTCGCTGGCCGACATGTACGACGAACCGTTCGCCGATTCGTCGCAGATTCCCACGTCGCTCGTCACCAAGATGGCGCGTCAGCACGTCACCGTAGCCCTGTCGGGCGACGGCGGCGATGAACTCTTTGGCGGCTATTCGCGCTACTTCCGCGTGAATAACTGGTGGCAGCAGTGCGAGCGCGTGCCCGCGATGCTGCGCATGCCCGCTGGCGCGATGCTTTCCGCAACCACCCACCTG
Organism: Achromobacter colocynthidis; assembly: GCF_057334535.1. Classification (NCBI taxonomy): domain Bacteria; kingdom Pseudomonadati; phylum Pseudomonadota; class Betaproteobacteria; order Burkholderiales; family Alcaligenaceae; genus Achromobacter; species Achromobacter colocynthidis. The sequence goes on along the minus strand of NZ_JBHFIZ010000037.1, from coordinate 567,735 downwards.
CCCGGGCGCGGCGCCTGGCGCGGCAAGGTCGGCAAGCTGGGCGAGCTGCTGCGCGCCGATACACGCGGCGACTTCTATCGCCACTTCGTGTCGTACTGGGCCGACCCCACGCAGGTGGTCAAGGGCGGCGTGGAACCCGTGTCGGAATTTGCGCGCGACATGCAGGGCTCGACCTTCGAAGCCATGATGAAGCTGGACACGATTACCTATCTGCCCGATGACATCCTGGTCAAGGTGGATCGTGCCGCCATGGCGGTGAGCCTGGAGACGCGCGTGCCGCTGATCGACCATCGCGTTTATGAATTCGCCTGGAGCCTGCCGCATCAGTACAAGGTGCGCGGCAACACCGGTAAATGGCTGCTGCGCCAGGTGCTGCATCGCCATGTGCCGCAGGCGCTGGTGGACCGCCCCAAGCGCGGCTTCGCCGTACCGCTGGCCGCCTGGCTGCGCGGGCCGTTGCGCGAATGGGCCGATGCGCTGCTCGACCCCGCCCGGCTGCGCCAGGAAGGCTGGTTCGAACCCGAGCCCATCCTGCGCAAATGGCGCGAACACACCTCGGGCCATCGCAACTGGGACAGTCACCTGTGGGGCGTGCTGATGATGCAGGCCTGGCTGGACCGCTATCGTGCCGCACCGGATCAAGGGGGAACGATTGGGAGTCGTTAACGCATGAAAATATTGATGTTGGTCAGTTCCATGCACGCGGGCGGCGCCGAACGCGTCGCCGCAACGCTGGTGAATGCCTGGGCCGAACGCGGCGACACCGTCACGCTGACGCCTACCTATTCGTCGAAGGGCACCTGCTTTTATCCCGTGTCGGACAAGGTCACCCTCGCCTGGCTGGCCGATATCGCCGGCACCAGAGCATCGGGCGGCATGGCCGCGTTCAAGCGCCTGATGGCTTTGCGCAAGCACATCCGCGACACCAAGCCCGATGTGGTCGTGTCTTTCCTGACCAACGTCAACGTGGCCGCCATCCTTGCCACGCGGGGCCTGGGCGTGCCGCTCATCGTTTGCGAACGCACCAACCCCGTGGCCGAAACCACCACCGGCACGGTGTGGCGCAAGCTGCGCCGCTTGCTGTATCCGCGCGCCGACATGGTGACGGTGCAAGCCGAAGACACCGCCGGCCCGTTCTCGCGTCAGGTGCCGGGCATCAAGCGCCTGGCCGTCATTCCCAACCCCTTGCCCGCGCCCTTGCTCGACGCGCCGCGCGTGGTTCAACGGGAAGACGATGGCCCGCGTGAATTGTTGGCGATGGGCCGTCTGGTGCCCGACAAGCAGTTCGATCTGTTGATCAATGTGTTCGCGCAATTGGCGCCGTCGCACCCCGACTGGAACCTGCGTATCTGGGGCGAAGGCCCCGAGCGCGCGCCGCTGGAGGCACAGATTGAAAAGCTGGGCCTGCAATCGCGCGTGAGCCTGCCGGGCCGCACCGAAGCGCCGTGGGAAGAACTCGCGCGCGGCCAGGCTTTTGTGCTGAGCTCGCTGGTGGAAGGCTTTCCGAATGTCTTGCTGGAAGCCATGTCGCTGGGCCTGCCTTGCGTGGCTTTCGACTGCCCCAGCGGCCCTCGCGAAATGACGCGCGACGGCCAGGACGCCTTGCTGGTGCCCGCCGGCGACGCCAGTGCCTTGCAAGACGCCCTGCAGCGCGTCATGAGCGACCTGATGCTGCGTCGGCAACTGGGCGCGCGCGCCGCTACGGCCGTGCGCCAGCGCTACGCCCTGGATACGGTGCTGTCCGAATGGGATGAACTGTTCGACGCAGTGCGGGAGGGGCGATGAGCACCCCCGCCTTGCGCGTGCTGCATGTCATCACCGGCCTGGGGCAGGGCGGCGCGGAATCCGTGTTGATGCGCTTGGCGACGTACCCGGAAACGGGCGTGTCGCACACGGTTGTGTCGCTGACTGACGAAGGTATCTATGGCGAGCGCCTGCGCGCCGCCGGCGTACCCGTGCATGCCTTGGGCATGAAACGCGGGCGTGTAAGCGCAAGCGGCTTTTTGGCGTTACGCCGGCTGATTGCCACCCAGCGCCCAGACGTCGTGCAGACCTGGATGTATCACGCGGACCTGATCGGCGGCCTGGCCGCGCGGATGGCCGGCGTGCGCGCGGTCGCCTGGGGCATCCGCAATTCGGGCGCGCATCTTGAACGCAGCAGCCGGTCGGCGCGCCTGGTCTTGCGCGCTTGCGCATGGCTGTCGGGCAGCGTGCCGCGCGCCATTGTCTGCGCCGCCCAGAATGCGGCCGAACGGCACGCCGAACGCGGCTACCGGCGCGACCGCATGGTGGTGATTCCAAACGGCTACGACCTGTCGCGCTATGCGCCCGACGCACAAGCCCGCACGCGCATGCGCGCGCAGTGGGGGCTGTCGGAAGACGCGCCCGTGATCGGCAGCGTGGCGCGTTGGGATCCGCTGAAAGACCACGCCAACCTGCTGCGCGCCGTGGCCGCGCTGGTGCGCGATGGCCGCGACGGCGGCTTGCGCTGCGTGCTGGTCGGGCGCGGCATGACGGCCGACAACGCCGAGCTTGGCGCCCTGATCGACAAGCTGAACCTGCGCGACCGCCTCATCCTTGCCGGCCCCAGCGACGACGTGCCCGCCGTGATGAACGGCCTGGACGTGCACGTGCTGTCCAGCTGCGCCGAGGGCTTTCCCAACGTGGTGGCCGAGGCCATGGCCTGCGGTGTTTACTGCGTGGTGACGAACGTGGGCGACGCCGCCTACATCGTTGCCGACACCGGCGTCGTCGTGCCCCCCGAGCAAGCCGAGGCGCTGGCGCGCGGCATCGAGACCGCCTTGTGCGACGTGGCTGCGCGCGGCCACGGACGCGCGGGCGAGGCGGGCCGCGCGCGCGTGTTGGAAAACTTTGATCTGGCGCGCATGGTGCAGCATTACCTCACCGTATGGCGCCGCATTGCCGGAGACCAGGCATGAGCCGTCGCCTGATGTTCGTCGTCAACAACCCCACGTTCTTCATGTCGCATCGCGTGCCGGTGGCGCTGGCCGCGCAGCAAGCGGGCTATGACGTGCATGTGGCCACGATGGATGGCCCCGCCGTGGCCGACATCCAGGCGCTGGGCATGACCCATCACGCCATTCCGATGACGCGCAGCGGCAAGCATCCTTTGCAGGAATTGGGCACGCTGCTGGCGCTGGTACGCCTGTTTCGCCGCGTGCGTCCGGACGTGGTGCACCTGGTCACCATCAAGCCCGTGCTGTACGGCGGCATTGCCGCGCGCATTGCCCGCGTGCATGGCATGGTGGCGGCGATTTCCGGCCTGGGCTTCGTGTTCCTGTCCAATTCCCTGAAGATGCGGCTGGTGCGCGCCGTGGTGGCGCGCCTGTACCGCGTGGCGCTGGGTCATCCGAACAGCCGCGTGATTTTCCAGAACGCCAATGACCGCGACCTGCTCAAGTCACTGGGTGCGGTGCGCGATGAACAGGTCGTCATGATTCGCGGCGCGGGGGTGGACCTGGATGCTTATCGCGCGTCGCCCGAACCGCCTGCGCCGCCCGTCGTGGTGACCATGGTGGCGCGCCTGTTGCGCGACAAGGGCGTGCGCGAATTCGTTGAGGCGGCGGCCATGCTGCGCGCGCGCGGCGTGCCGGTGACCATGCAACTGGTGGGTGGGCTGGATGCGGGCAACCCCGCGTCGGCCACGCAGCAAGAGGTGGACGCCTGGCAGCGCGACGGCGCCGTGCAGGCCTTGGGCGAACGGTCAGACATTGCCGAGCTATACGCGGCCAGCCATATCGCCGTGCTGCCTTCGTATCGCGAGGGTTTGCCGAAATCCTTGATCGAGGCCGCGGCATGCGGGCGCGCCGTGGTAACGACCGACGTGCCGGGCTGCCGCGACGCCATCGAACCCGGCCAGACCGGGCTGCTGGTGCCAGTGCGCGACGCGCAGTCGCTGGCGGACGCCATTGCGCGCCTGGCCGAGGACGCCGCCTTGCGTCAACGCATGGGCGCGGCGGGGCGTGCGCTGGCCGAGAGTGAATTCGACATCAAGCGCGTTGCCCGCGTCCATGTGGAACTCTACGACGCCCTAGGTGCTTGATCGGCAGATACGGCTGATACGGCTGATACGGCGAATTCGGCGGGGTCGGCGGGTTTGGATTCAGGATTGATTGAGCCCGCCTAGCGCCCGCGCGCGATCGCGTCGATCCAGAAACGGGTGGACGGGTCTTGCTGGCTGGTCTGCGGCGCATCCAGCTCACGCATGATGTTCTTGGCCAGCGCCTTGCCGAATTCCACGCCCCATTGGTCAAACGGGTTGATGCCCCAGATAACGCCTTGCGCGAACACTTTGTGTTCGTACAAGGCCAGCAGCGCGCCCAAGGTATAGGCCTCCAGGCGCGGCAGCACGATCAGCGACGACGGACGGCCACCCGGATGCACCCGATGCTGCGCAAGCAGCCGCGCGCGCGCTGGATCGCTTTCCGTGGCCGAGGTTTCGGCCAGCGCCTCGTCGAAGGACTTGCCCCGCAGCAGCGCCGAACGCTGCGCCAGGCAGTTGGCAATCAGCAGCTCATGGTGGCGCGCATAGGCGTGGTCGGGCTGCTCGCAAAGAATGAAGTCCACCGGCGCGCCCATGGCGTCCTGGTGCATCCACTGAAAGAACGTGTGCTGACAGTCGGTGCCGGCCATGCCCCAGACGGAGGGGCCGGTCGGCACGCCGACGGGGCTGCCGTCTTCAGTGGCGACTTTGCCCAGTGATTCCATTTCCAACTGCTGCGCCCAGGGCACCAGGTGAACCAGCCGCGAGTCGTAAGGCGCAATCACCAGCGAGTCATAGCCCAGCACGCTGCGGTTGACCACGCCGGCCAGCGCCAGTTGCAGCGGCGCGTTCTCTGCGTTTGGGGCGGTGCGGAAATGTTCGTCCATGGCCGCGGCGCCCGCCAGCAACTGATCGAATGCATCGTTGCCCAAGGCCAGCGCGATGGGCAGGCCAATGGCGGACCATAGCGAATAACGGCCGCCAACCCAGTCCCAGATCTGGAAGATGTGGTCGGGCAAGATGCCCAGGTTAAGCGCGGCTTCCACGTTGGCGGTGATCGCCACCACCTGCTTGATGGGGTCGGCCACGCCGGCGTCGCGCAGCCAGTTCATGGCCACTTCCGCATTGGCCAGCGGCTCGGTCGTGGTGAACGATTTGGACGCGACGATGACCAGCGTGTCGTGCGGATCCAGCCGGCTCATGGCGTCGGCAACGGAATGCGAATCCACGTTCGACGCAAAGCGCACCTCGCGCCGCGCGCCGCCATGGCGCAGCGCTCGGTTCACCAGGCGCGGCCCCCAATCGCTGCCGCCAATGCCCAGGTGCAGGACGTAACCGTAGCGGTCGGCGCGGTCGGCCTCGCGCACGAATTCGCGCAAGCGGTCTCGTTCGGCCTGCACGGCGTTGGCTACCGCGGCGGGCGGCTCGGCCGCGCGCAAGGCGGTGTGCCAGGCGGCGCGTCCTTCCGTCCAGTTGGCGTGGCCGCCGTCGAACAGCGTGGCGCGGGCGGCGTCGAACTGCTGCTGGGCCAGCAGCGCTTCAGACGCCGCGTGCAGGGCGGGCGAGTGCGCCTGGGTGCTTAGATCCAGGCGCAGGCCCGGGGCGGTGATCACCCTGAGTTGTTCGCCGCGCAGGGGCGCGGCTTTGGCCGCTGTGGTGAATGCTTGCCAGGCTGGGCTGTTCGGTAGCGACATGAGCGGGTCAGAACGGCAGTTTGGCTTCTGGCGCAAGCTTGCCCAATTCGCGGCGGAAGTCGGCCTGGATGCGTTGCAGGGCTTCGGCGTTCTCGGCTTCAAAGCGCAGCACCACGACGGGCGTGGTGTTCGACGGGCGGGCCAAGCCAAAGCCGTCGGCGTATTCGGCGCGCACACCGTCGATGGTGATGACACGCTTGGCGTCGGCGAATTGTCCCTGTTCCTGCAAGGCCTTCACCAGCGTGAACGGCTGGCCTTCTTCCATTTCCAGTTTCAGTTCGGGCGTGGAAACGTCTTGCGGCAAGGCTTCCAGGGGCGCGCAGGCATCGGCTTCGCGCGACACGATTTCCAGCAAACGCGCGCCGGTGTACAGGCCATCGTCAAAGCCGTACCAGCGTTCCTTGAAGAAAATGTGGCCGCTCATTTCGCCGGCCAGGGGCGCGCCGGTTTCGGCCAGCTTGGCCTTGACCAGCGAATGGCCGGTTTTCCACATCAGCGGCACACCGCCCGCGGCTTGCACGGACAGGCCCACGTGGCGGCTGCACTTGACGTCGTAGATGATGGTGGCGCCGGGGTTGCGGTCCAGCACATCGCGCGCGAACAGCACCAGTTGGCGGTCCGGCCAGATGATCTGGCCCGATTTCGTGACCACGCCCAGTCGGTCGCCGTCGCCGTCGAACGCCAGGCCCAGTTCGCAGTCGGTCTCGGCCACGCACTTGATGAGGTCTTGCAGGTTCTTGGGTTCGGCGGGGTCGGGGTGATGGTTGGGGAAGGTGCCGTCCACTTCGCAAAACAGTTCGGTGACTTCGCAGCCCAGCGCGCGGAACAGTTGCGGGGCCACCGCGCCGGCCACGCCGTTGCCGCAGTCGATCGCGATTTTCATGGGGCGGGCCAGCTTCACGCCGGAAGCCACGCGCGCGATATAGGCGGCGACCAGGTCCAGTTGGCGGCGCACGCCGGGGCGTTCGGCCGGGGCCGGGCTCGTGCCGTTCATGGCGGCGCCCAAGGCCAGCACGTCTTCGCCATACAGGGCGCGGCCGCCCATCATCATCTTGAAGCCGTTGTACTTGGGCGGGTTGTGGCTGCCGGTGATGGCCACGCCGGACCCGGTCTGCATGATGTTCGCGGCAAAGTACACCAGCGGCGTCGGCACCATGCCCACATCCAGCGTGTCTACCCCGCCTTCCTGCATGCCTTCCTGCAAGGCGTCGGACAGCATTTCGCTGCTTAGGCGGCCGTCACGGCCCACCACCAGGGTCTGCACGCCTTCGTCACGCGCGCGGGCGGCCAGTGCCACGCCCAAGGCGCGCGCAAATGTCGCGTCGATCAGGTCCGGCACCGTGCCGCGAATGTCATAAGCCTTGAAGACAGAAGCGGGAAATTGCGTGTTGTTGTTACCCACGACGATTCCTTGAGTAGGGAGTTGCAGCGCCAGTTTTGATGGGGCTAATGGTAAACCCGCATATCAAAACCCGCCCGGGTTAAGCATCAAAAGTGAATTATCCCCCATTAGCGCATGGCCCTCATCCGACGGGAGCAGTAGGACGTCTTAGGGGTGGCGCCCGCCCTGGATTGGTGCGTAGCACGTGGCATGTCGCCTTGATCCGGTGCGCATCGAAAGGGGGGACGGGGCCGCTCCGGGGGGCGCGCGCATGGCACACAATTTGCTCGTCATCCGAAGGTGATACGCTTGCGCTGCAAGCAGAATGACAGGAGGGGCCATGGGTGCCAAAGTTTCCACTGTGATGTCATCGGGGCGCGCCACCAGCCGGCGCGGTCCTCCCACGGACTACGCCGGGCCGGGCGCTGGCCAGGAACGCCGGCTTGATATCCATGTGTTCGTATCCGAGACGGGCGAAATGGTCGCGGGCCGCGCGTGGGAACGCTGCGTCTGGCGCGAGGCCCGTGTGCTGATCGCCGAATGTCCCGCTCCGCATCTGCCGGCTTCCATCGAGGCCGCCTTGCGTGGCGTCGCCACCGAGGTCGCCCGCGACCGTGGCTGGCAAGGTACCGGGGCCGTGGCCTTCTCCCTGGACGACCGCAGCGGCGTATTCCGCGTGATCAGCGCCGACGTGCAGCCGCATGCCGGCGCCATCGCGGCCAGCCCCGACGCCCTGGGCGCGCACGCCCTGGAAATGCGTATCGACGGCTGCGTCGATCGCCGCCTGCCTTGCACCCGGTTGCTGGTGTACGGCGCCACGCGCGGCGAGGCTCTGCGCCGTGCCTACCGCGCGCTGTCCGAAATGCCCGGCCCGGCTGGAATCGACCGCGCTTTCCTGATGAACCGCATCGCCTCCCGGGCGTATTGCTCGGGCCTGACCGGCACCCGGCTCGACCAGGCCGTCGGCTAGCGCGGCGCTTTCAGCCCGCGCGATTCCGCCCCTACAATAGCCCGCACATCCCTATCCCCAGCCTGGGCGCGTCCCAGGCCATTTCTGTGCGGCGGCTATGACATTGCTGAGCGATCTACAGTCCCTCCTGGGCTTTTCCCATGTGCTGACCGGCGAGGACGCCGCGTCTTATGTGCTGGACTGGCGCCGCCGTTACCGTGGGGCGGCGCTGGCGGTGATACGGCCGGGTTCCACGCAGGAAGTGGCCGACGCCGTGAAGCTCTGCCTGCACCATGGCGTGCCGGTGGTGCCGCAAGGCGGCAACACGGGTCTGTGCGGTGGCGCCACGCCCGACGACACCGGCCGCGCCGTGGTGCTGTCCACGGCCCGCCTGACCGCGGTGCGCAACCTGGACACCGACAACGACACCATCACCGTGGAAGCGGGCTGCATCCTGCAAGCGGTGCAAGAAGCCGCCGCGGGCGCCAACCGCCTGTTCCCCTTGAGCCTGGCCGCCGAAGGCAGTTGCACCATTGGCGGCAACCTGGCTACCAATGCCGGCGGCACGCAGGTGCTGCGCTACGGCAACACGCGCGACCTGACGCTGGGCCTGGAAGTGGTGACGGCCGAAGGCGAGATCTGGGACGGGCTGCGCGGCCTGCGCAAGGACAACACCGGCTACGACCTGCGCGACCTGTACATCGGCAGCGAAGGCACGCTGGGCATCATCACCGCCGCCACCCTGAAACTGTTTCCCCGTCCGGTCGCTTCCTGCACCGCGTTGCTGACGCTGGACACCATCGACCAGGCCGTGGAAGTGCTGTCGCGCGCACGGGCCGGCTTCGGCGCGGCGCTGACGGGCTTCGAACTCATGAGCAACGCCTGCCTGCAAGGGGTGGTGCGCCTGTTCCCGCAACAGCGCCTGCCTTTCGAGGGCGACTCCGCCGAATCCCCCTGGTTCGCGCTGCTGGAACTGTCCGATAGCGAAAGCGAGGCGCACGCGCGTGACCGCTTCGAAGCCGTGCTGGGCGAGGCCATCGACGCTGGCCTGATCCATGACGCCGCCATTGCCGCCAATGTGTCGCAGAGCAAGGCGCTGTGGCATCTGCGCGAGAGCATTCCGCTGGCCGAAGCCGAGCTGGGCAAGTCGGTCAAGCACGACGTGTCCATTCCCATTTCGTCCATCGCCGGCTTCGTGCACAAGACCAATGCCTTGTTGCAGGCGCGCTTTCCGGGCGTGCGCCATGTCATCTTCGGCCACCTGGGCGATGGCAACCTGCATTACAACGTGGCCAACGCGCCCGGCCAGACCGAAGCCGAACTGCTGGCGCTGCAAGGCGAGATCTACGGCGTGGTGCATGACAGCGTGCATGCTCACCAGGGTTCCATCAGTGCCGAGCACGGGGTGGGGCAGCTCAAGCGAGACGAGTTGCCGCGCTACAAAAGCCCGGTTGAATTGGCGCTGATGCGCCGGATCAAGCGCGCGCTGGACCCTCAAGGGCTGATGAACCCAGGCAAGGTGCTGCAAGCGTAGCGCGCGCTGGCGTCGCACTTGCGTTCAATCCACACGGAGCGTCAACCATGGCAGTCAGCCCCGCGGCGGGTGCGAATTACCGGGTGCTGATTGTCGAAGACGATCACATCATTGCCGGCAACCTGTATTCCTTCCTGGAAGTTCGCGGGTTCCTGCCCGACGTCGCTTACACCGGCCACGCCGCGCTGGAGAGCGTCAAGGCGCAGCGCTTCGATGCCTTGATCCTGGACATCGGCTTGCCGGGCATGGATGGCAATGCCGTGCTGCATGCGCTGCGCAACGACATGCGTGCGGATGTGCCGGTGCTGATGCTGACCGCGCGCGACAGCCTGGAGGACAAGCTCACGGGCTTCTCGCATGGTGCCGACGACTACCTGACCAAGCCCTTTGCCCTGCTCGAAGTCGAGGCCCGGCTGCTGGCGCTGATTCAGCGCGCGAAGGGGGCAACGGTGGATGCGGTGCGTGTGTTCGGACCGCTGCAATACGACACGCGCAGCCGTGGCGTGTTGGTCAACGGCCAGCCCGTGCACTTGACGCGCAAGGCAAGCCTGATCATGGACGCGCTGATGCGCGATCCGGGCCGAGTCGTGGCCCGCGAAGAACTGGAATCGCTGCTGTGGGGCAACGAGCCGCCGTCGTCCGACGCACTGCGCAGCCAGGTGCATCTGCTGCGCCGCGCCTTGGCCGACGCCGGTTTCGATGGCATTGAAACCCTGCACGGCACCGGCTGGCGCCTGACGCTTAACGGGGCCGCCGCATGACGCGCGCGGCGGGTGGCACCCTGACCCAGCGGGTCGTGTGGGCGCTGACCGGAACGGTGGCGCTGTTCGTGACCGCGCTGGCCCTGCTGGCTTACCTGACGTTTGACCAGATGGAAGATGACCTGGTCAACGACATCCTCAACACCGAAATGGATCGGCTGGTGCAACACGCGCGCGCCAGCGACGAGTTCATGCCGCGTCAGGGCGTGCGCGAACTGGGCGGCTCGATGCGCGCGTGGATGAGTGTGGACGGGCAACGTCCCGCCGGCATTCCCGACGAGGTCCTGGGGCTGGACAACGGCCTGCACCTGATCGAGCCGGGCGCGTACACCTGGCACGTCATGGTGGCCGATACGGGCCGCGGCAAGGTGTATTTGCTGTACGACGCCACCGATAACGAAGAGCGGGTCCACGACTTTGGCCTGATCGTGCTGGGCGTGGGCGCCATCTGCGTGTTGGGCGCCTACGCCTTGTCGCGGCGCGTGGCGGCGGTGGCGGTGGGGCCCTTGCTGGACTTGACCGACCGGCTGGCAACCTGGGCTCCGGGGGCGCCTGACCTGGCCGTCATCCGCGACGACGAGGCCGGCCGCCTGATCGAAGCCTTCAACCGTGTGCAGAACCAGGTGGATCGGTCCATCGCGCGTGAACGCGAGTTTGCGGGCAACCTCAGCCACGAAATCCGCACACCGCTGGCCGCCATCCGTTCCGACAGCGAATTGATGCTGCTGACTCAATCCTTGACGCCCGACCAGCACCAGCGCCTGACGCGCGTGGTGGACAACGTGGACGATGTGATCGTTTGCCTGGAGAGCGCGCGCGCGATGGCGCGCGACCAGTTGTTGCCCCCCGCGCCGGTGGATATCGGCGTCTGCATGGATGATGCCTGGCGTGGCTATGAAGCCCAGGCCGGGCAGGCGGATCTGCGCTTCGACAATCAGATCGGCCCGGGCCATGTACTGACCCTGGACCGCTACGCGCTCTTGACCGTGCTGCGCAACCTGGTGCGCAATGCGGTCGAGCACGCCGCCCCGGCCACGCTTACCGTGAAGTTTCACGCGCCCGGCGTGCTTGAGTTGCGCGACGACGGCAAGGGCATTGCGGCGGACGACCTGCCGTTTCTGTTCCGCCGTTACTACAGCGGCCGCATGCGCGATTCGGGCGCTGCCGAACAGCACGAGGCGGCGCGCGGCCTGGGCCTGGCGATCGCCAAGCGCGTTTGCGACATGCAGGGCTGGCTGCTGACGGTGGAGTCTTCTCAAGAACCCGCGTCGCGGGGGACGCGGTTCCTGTTGCGCTTTGACGCCTATTCCGTCGCGGCGGAGCCAAACGCGGCGACGCGGATTTGACGAATTTTCGACCTTCGGCCGGCTAATCTCTGCGCTTGCTCCCGAACCGCTCGTCGTCGACGTTTCCCATGCCATCCCCTTTGTTGCCCGCGGCGCGCGCGCCCACGCTTGCCTGGTATTCATGCAGCCAACTCATTGGCGTGACCGTGGCGTTGGCTGCCGTCTCATGGTGGGCCAATGCGTCGGGTCTGGACCTGCGCATCGCGCAGGCGCTGTTCAACCCGGCGCTGGACGACTTTCCCTTGCGCGCGAACCGCTTGCTGGAATTGCTGGGCCATCGCCTCGTGCTGGTGCTGCCCATCGGCGTGGCCTTGGGCGCGGCGGGCGTGGTGGCGGCCAGTTTCCGTGTGCCGTCATGGCGCAGGTGGCGTGGGCCGGCATTGGCGTTGGCAGCGACCTGCCTTGTCGGGCAGTTGTTGGTGAATCAGATCAAGCACTACACGACCTTGCCGCGCCCTTACGACCTGGCCACGCTGGGGGGCTATACACCCTACCCGAAGCACTGGTGGACCTGGGTGCGCGCACAAGCCGGGGGAGCCTTGCCGAGCGGGCACGCGGGCGCGGGCTATTCGATGCTGACGCTTTACTTTGCCGGCTGGGCGCTGAACCGGCCGTCGTGGCGCTGGTGGGGTCTGGCGGTGGGTATGTCGGCTGGGGTCCTGTTTTCGGTGGTGCGCATCCTGCAAGGCGCGCATTTCCTGAGCCAGACGCTGTGGTCTGCCACGTTGCTGTGGTTTCTTGCAGCACTGTGTTTTATTCCGGTCATCGTGGGGCGGGCCGGTGCGAACGGCCCATCCCCGTCGACGTCCGCTCAGTTAAGCAGCACGCCAGGCAGCCACAGAGAAAACGCCGGCACGTAAGTCACCAGCGCCAGCGCGGCCAGCAGCGCCCCGTAGAACGGCCATATCGTGCGCATCACCGTCCCCACCGATACCCCGCCGATGGCGCACCCCACGAACTGGGTGGTGCCCACGGGTGGCGTGTTCAATCCCAGCGCGCAGTTCAGCAGAATCACGATGCCGAACTGCACCGGGCCCATTCCATACTGCATGCAGATCGGCAGGAAGATCGGCGTGCAGATGAGGATGGTGGCGGCCATGTCCAGAAAGGTGCCCAGCACGAACAGGATGATGTTCACCATCAGGAAGATGGCCCACGGGCTGGTCGAGATCGAGGCCATCAGTTGGCCCGTTTTCTCGGCCACGCCGTAGAAGCTGATCAGATAGCCGAAGGTGGCCGAAATGCCGATCAGCAGCAACACCACGCCCGTCGTCTTGACCGCCTTGCTGGCGGCGCGCACGAACTGGTCCCAGGTCAGCGAGCGGTAGACGAATATCGTCAGCGCCAGTGCATACAGCACGGCCACCGCCGCCGATTCCGTTGCCGTGAACACGCCGCTGAGAATCCCGGTGATGATCAGCACCACCACGAACAGGCCCGGCGCGGCCGCCGCCAGCGAACGCGCCACGATGCGCCAACCGGGGAAGGTGCCCGCCGGATAGCCTCGGCTGCGCGCCACGAAATACGCGGCGGCCAGGTTGCACAGCGTCAGGATCAGCGCCGGCACCACGCCGGCCGCGATCAACGCGGCAATGGACACTTTGCCGCCCGCCGCCAAGGTGTAGATGATGATGTTGTGGCTGGTCGGCATCAGCGCGCCCACCAGCGCTGCGTGCGTGGTGACGTTCACGGCGTAGTCCGCGTGATAGCCCTCGCGCTTCATCATCGGAATCATCACCGAGCCCATGGCCGACACGTCCGCCACCGGCGAACCGGACACACCGCCGAACAGCGTGCAGGCCACCACGTTGGACATGCCCAACCCGCCGCGCACGTGGCCCACCAGCGACTTCGCGAAATTCACGATGCGCTCGGCGATGCCGCCATACAGCATCAGTTCGCCCGTGAAGATGAAGAAGGGAATGGCCAGGAACGAAAACGCATTCATGCCCGAGGTCATCTGCTGGAACGCCACCGCCAGCGGCAGGTCCTCGACCATGATCGCGGTGAGGGACGACAAGCCGATGGCAAAGGCCACCGGCACGCCGATCACCAGGAAGCCCATGAACGTAAACGAAAGCAGTGTCAGCGCCATGCTGGTACCACCCTATGGTTGCGCAGGATGGCGATGATGTGCTCCAGCGAAAAGAGCGCGATCAAGGTGCCCGACAGGGTTGCGGGGATGTACTTCCAGGCGTTCGAGATACCCAGGTTGGGAATCTTGTAGGCGTGCACCGATTCCGCCAGCACGCCGCAGTTCCAGGCCATCAACACGCCGAACAGCAGCACCAGCAGGTGGATGACGATGCGCAGGTGCCGTTGTCCGCGCGCCGGCAGCGCGTCCAGCAGGGACTCGAAGCCGATATGCCCCGCGTCGCGCACGCCCACGGCCGCGCCCAGCATGGTGACGTACAGCACCAGCAGCAACGACAGGCTTTCGGCCCAGGTTGGCGTGCTGTTGAGCACGTGGCGGCCGAAGATCTGCAAGCTGACCGCGATGATCAGGCAGACCAGCCCGAACACGCTGGTCCACATGCAGGCCCGCGCCAGCATGGCGCAGCCGCGCGTGTAGGCGTCCAGCGGGCCGGCCAGGGCTTGCGCCCGGCCTTCTCCCTTTACGTGGGTGTCATTCGTGGATGTGGCCAACATGGCGCCCTCACTGAACAGCCTGGATCTTCGCGACCAGGTCTTTCATTTCGGGCGTGGTCACGAAGCGGTCGTACACCGGCTTCATCGCGCCCTGGAACGACGCCTTGTCCACCGCCACGATCTCCGAGCCCGCCTTCTCGACCACGGCGCGCGACTTCTGTTCACGCTCGTCCCACAGCTTGCGCATGAACGGCACTGATTCGCGTGCGGCCTCGCGCAGGATCTTTTGATCCTCGGGGGCAAGCTTGTCCCATTGGCGCTTGGAGAAAATCAGGATCTCCGGCGTCATGGTGTGCTCGGTCATGGAGTAGAACTTGGCAACTTCGTAGTGATGCGCGCTTTCGTAGCTGGGGAAGTTGTTTTCGGCCGCGTCCACCAGCCCGGTCTTCAACGACGTATAGACCTCGCCCATGGGCATGGGCGTGGCGTTGCCGCCCATGGCCTCGCCCATGGCGACGGACAGGTCCGACTGCTGCACGCGAATCTTCATGCCCTTGGCGTCGGCCAGCGCTTTGACGGGCTTGTTGCGCGTGTACATGGACCGGGAACCGCTGTCGTACCAGGCCAGGCCAACAAAGCCGGCAGCCTCGCAAGAGCGCAGGATCTGGTCGCCGATCTCGCTATCCAGCACCTTGTGCAGATGTTCTTTCGAGCGGAACAGGAACGGCAGCGACGGCACCCGCGTGGTCTGGCAGATGTTGTGCATGGCGGCGCTGGACACGCGCGCCATGGCCAGGGCGCCCAGTTTTACCTGTTCGATCGAATCGTCTTCGTTGCCCAGCGAGCCACCGGCGTAGACCTTGACGGTGATGCGGCCGTTGGTGCGTTGCTTGACCAGTTCGCCGAACTGGCGCACGGCTTGCACGGTGGGATAGTCGTCGGGATGGATGTCGGCGGATCGCAGCTCGGCCGCGTTGGCAAGGGGGACCAGCGTCAGCAAGGCAACCGCCGCCAAAATGGCGCGGGTCAGGGTGGGGCGCAGCATGTCTACCTCCGGTTGGAGTACGGCGTTTCGTTATGGGCCAGGACGGCCTCGAAGCTCTTCGTGTACAGACCTACGTTGCGTGGGGCGCGGCAATGCCACCCCGGTCGGGTGCTAACCGGCGCTGGCGGTTTCCTCCAGGCCCCGCGCGCCGGGACGCAGGACAAACAACGCGCCGTCCAAGGCGCCGGGGGCGGCGTCGGCGGGGCGTATCGACGTGATGAAAAGCGTGTCCATGCCCGCGCCGCCGAAGGCGCACATGGCGACCTTGCGGGCGGGAACGACGTAGGTCTGGTCCAGCCGCCCATCGGGGGTGTAGCGATAGACGCGGCCCGCGTCGTTGCCGCAGATCCAGTAGCCGCCGTCGGCGTCAACGGCAGCGCCATCGGGGCGGCCGGCGGGCAGGGCAGGGATGAAGGGGCGGCGATTGTGCGGTGTGCCGCTGTCCACGTCGTAATCAAACGCCCAGACCATGGCGCGCGACGGGTGGGAATCGGACAGGTACATCGTCTTGCCATCCGGGCTGAAGGCCAGGCCGTTGGGCACGATCAGATCGTCCAGCAGCACCGCCAGGCCGTCGGCATCAAAGCGATACAGGCGGCCGGCCGCCTGTGCCCGGCCCATGTCCTTCACCATGGTGCCCGCCAGGAAGCGGCCTTGGCGGTCGCAGCGGCCGTCGTTGAAGCGCATGTCGGCAGCCGCGTGCGTGACGCCGGCCAGCAGGCGAGGCTGGCACGGCGTGTCAGGCAGCAGCGCGTCGCATGCGTACACGCCGTCCTCCATCGCCAGCAACCAGCCCGCGCCGCGCATGGCGATGCAGCCGGCCATTTGGGGCAGTGACCAGAGCGCGAATTCGCCACTGGCGGGCGACCAGCGCCACAGCGTTTTATTCGGGATGTCGGTCCAGGTGAACGTCTGGTCGCTGGCGCGCCATACCGGGCTTTCTCCGACGCCGCACAACATGTCTCCAACGCGTTCGACGGTTGTGGGCATGGCGGCGCCTACTTGGAGGTGTTGGCGGGAAAGGGAAAGGGCCCTGCCTTGACGAACGCGCCACCCTGGTAACGAGCGGCGGGGTCATCGGCGGGCAGCGGCGGCTGCGCTTCCACTTGCGCGCGAAAGCGCTCTGAAGAATCCTTGGGCACAAAGCCCAGCACCTTCGCGGCGTCGTCGCGCCACCAGCTATCGCGGTTGGCGGACGCGCCATAGACGATCAGGTGCCCGACGTCGGGGGTGAACAGCGCGCGCGTGACCAGGTCGGTCAGATCGTCATAGCTGAGCCAGGTGACCAGCATGCGGCGATCCTTCGCTTCCGGAAACGACGAGCCGATGCGCAGGCACACGGTTTCGATGCCATAGCGGTCGAAGTAAAAGCGCGACAGGTGTTCGCCGTAGGCTTTGGACAGGCCGTAGTAGCCGTCGGGGCGCAATGGCACGTCGGCATCCAATTGCTGGCCCTGTTCGTAAAAGCCGATGACGTGGTTGGAGCTGGCGAACACCACGCGCCGCACACCATGCACACGGGCGGCCTCGTAGAGGTTGTAGACGCCCTGTATGTTGGCGGGCAGGATGTCTTCGAATGGGCGTTCGACCGACACGCCGCCCAGGTGCACGATGGCGTCCACGCCCTGCACCAGCGATGACACGGCGGCGGCGTCGGCCAGATCGCATGGCACGGCTTCTTCGCCTGCATCCGCGGGCGCCAAGGGCGCCACGTCGGAAACACGCAGTACGTTGGCGTGGGCTTTGAGTCGGGGACGCAGCACTTGTCCCAGGCCGCCGGCGGCGCCGGTCAGTAGTAGACGCTGGCAGCGGGGGGGCGCTGGCGGCGGGTTGACGGTTCTGCTCATGTCGCAACGCTCGGTGAAAGGTGCGGAGTGGGAACGTATCTGGTACGTTGTCGTACAACGTGCGCAAAGTATAATTAGCCCCAAATTTCAGCGTCAAGCTTTTGTACTCATTTTCGGATTAACCCTGATGAACGCTCCAGTCGCTACTCCCGTCTTGCCGCAGCGTCGTCCCCGGAACTTGGCTCAAGGCTTGGTCGAGAGCATCTCCGAACGCATCCGCAGCGGCGAAATCCGCCCTGGCGACAAGCTACCCACCGAGTCCGAGATCATGCGTCAGTTTGGCGTCAGCCGAACCGTCGTGCGCGAGGCGCTGTCGCGCTTGCAGGCATCGGGCCTGGTCGAAACGCATCACGGCGTGGGCACCTATGCGCTGGAACCCAGCGGCAGTGTCGACTTCCGCGTGGACCCCGCCGACATCGCCACGGTGCGCGACGTGCTGGTGCTGCTTGAGCTGCGTATCTGCCTGGAAAGCGAGGCCGCGGGCTTGGCCGCCATTCGGCGCAGCGAGGTGCAGTTGCAGGAAATGCGACGCGCGCTGGACCTGTTCAAAAGCGCATTGGACGTGGGCGGCGACACCATCACGCCCGACTTCCAGTTTCATCTGTTGGTGGCGCAGTCCACCGACAACCGCTATTTCGCGGACCTGATGTCGCACCTGGGGTCGGCGATCATTCCGCGTACCCGCATCAATTCCGCCAAGTTCGCGCACGAAGATCGCGCGGCCTATCTGGCGCGCGTGAATCTGGAACACGAAGACATCTACAACGCGATCATGCGCCAGGACGCCGAAGCCGCGCGCGCTGCCATGCGCACGCACCTGAGCAACAGCCGCGAACGGCTGCGCCGCGCGCAATAACCCGACCGGCCGTCTTGGCTTGCGTGTTATTGAAATACGATGTCGTACAACGTTTGAGTCACTGCGATCGCGCCGCGTCGAATGAGAAACCGCGTTAATCTTTGCCCGGTTTCATTTTCGAACGACGAGGCGGCATGGTTTTGCTTGGCATGGACAGCGGCATTCTTTTATCAGTAGCGGCAATCGCGCTTCACCGCTTGCGGAGGGCCGCCGCATGCGTCGCCTGACACTACGATTCATCCTCGCCGTCCTGGTGCTGCTGACGCTGTCGCGGCTGGGGCTGGCTTTCTGGATGTGGGACCGCGTGCAAGCGGCCGGCGGCTTGTGGCCGCTGCTGCTGGGCGGGCTGCGCATCGACGTCTGCCTCTTGTCCATGGTGATCGCGCTGCCGGCGGTGTTCTCGCCCTGGTTCGGGCATCGGCCCTTGGCCGCGCGCATCACGGCGTGGTGGTTCCGCATGTGGTGGATGCTGTATGTGCTGCTGGAAGTGTCCACGCCGCAATTCATCGCCGAATACGACACGCGGCCGAACCGGCTGTACTTCATCTATCTGCTCAATCCCAAGGAAGTGGGATCGATGCTGTGGCAGGGCTACAAGGGCGTGCTGCTGGCCGCGTTCGTGGTGCTGGTGGTGGCGGCCTGGCTGGCGTTCAAACTGTTTCCGACGCGGTCGCGTGATGAGTTCATGGCCTGGTGGAAACGGCCGATTGCGTCTTTCGTGATCTTGGCGCTGGTGGTGCTGGGCGCGCGCGGCACGCTGGAACATCGCCCCATCAATCCGGCCAAGGTGGCCTTCAGTTCTGACTCCATGGTCAATGCGCTGGCGCTGAACTCGCTGTACAGCGTGTTCGATGCGGCCTATCGCATGCGCGATGAGCGCTCGTCAGCGGCGATGTATCCGAAGATGCCGGTGGACCGCATGAACGCCATCGTCCGCGAAAAGGCGGGCCTGACCGGCGCGCCGCTGGATGCGCGCTACCCCAGCCTGCACGAACAGAAGGCCACCGTGCGGCGCGACAAGCCGTTGAACGTGGTGATCATCCTGCAGGAAAGCCTGGGCGCGCAGTACGTGGGCAGCTTGGGTGGACGCGACCTCACGCCGAACATCGACCGCTTGTCGAAGGACGGCTGGATGTTCCACCGCGCTTATGCCACCGGCACGCGCTCGGTGCGCGGTATTGAAGCGGTGACGGCGGGGTTCCTGCCCAGCGTGGCCGACGCGGTGGTCAAGCTGCCGCGCTCGCAGACCGGCTTTTTCACCCTGGCGCAGGTGCTGGGCAAGCATGGCTACCACTCGCGCTTCGTGTATGGCGGCGAGTCGCACTTCGACAATATGCGCGCGTTCTTCCTGGGCAACGGCTTTGACGAAGTGATCGACCGGCCCAAGTTCGTGAACCCGGTGTTCGAAGGCTCATGGGGCGCGTCCGACGAAGACATGTTCAATCAGGTTGACCGCCTGCTGCGCGCCGACGGCGACAAGCCGGTCTTCACGCTGGCGTTTTCCGTGTCGAACCATTCGCCGTGGGAATACCCGGAAGGCCGCATCAAGCCGGTGGGCGACCCCGCCACCGTGGACAACACGGTGCGCTACGCCGATTGGGCGTTGGGGCAGTTTTTCGACAAGGCAAAGCAGGCGCCTTACTGGAACAACACCGTGTTCCTGGTGATCGCGGATCACGATTCGCGTGTGTATGGGTCCATACCCGTACCGGTGCGCCACTTCCAGATCCCCGCGCTGTTCCTGGGGGCTGGCATTACCCCGCGACAGGACGAGCGCTTGGTGAGCCAGATCGACATGGCGCCGACGCTGCTGTCGCTGATCGGCCTGGATAACGTGAACCCGATGCTGGGCGCCGACCTGACGCAACGCGACCCGAACCGCGCGATGATGCAGTACGCGGACAACTTCGGGTATTTGCAAGGCGACAAGCTGCTGGTGCTGGAACCCGCGAAGGAACCCCGCGAATTCCGATATGAAGCAGCGCCGGTCGGGAAAAATGAAACGTATGCACCCGTGCAGCCGGCAGACCCGGCGTTGACGGAAGAAGCGCTGGCGCATGCGCTGTGGGCAAGCTGGGCGTATCGGGAAGAAAAGTATCGGTTGCCGTGATGGGTTTCTAGCGCCGTGATGAAGTCGTGGTCACGTAGGATGGGTGAAGTGCGAGAACCTTATACCCAAGAACTCCATTTCCGATCGCACGTAACCCATCACCCCGGCAAGCGAAAAATCTATCCTTTACGCAGTCATGATGGGTTGCGCGCGGCGAATGCCGGGGTTCTTCTCCCAGGCTTGCCGCGCTCCACCCATCCTACGATTTAGCGCGCTTCACCCATCCTCCAACGATTTGCCGCGCTTCACCCATCCTACAGTTTGGTGGGTAGCACTACGCCGGAGGATTCGCCGAAACCGATTTTCGGGTAGCCCGCTTTCTCGCATGCGGCGCGCATGATGATCTGGTCGCCATCTTGCAGGAACGTGCGCTTTTCGCCCCAGGGCAGATCAATCGGGGTTTTGCCGCCATTGCTCAATTCCAGCAAGGAGCCCGCTTCCGAGGGCTGCGGGCCGGACAGCGTGCCCGTGCCCAGCATGTCGCCCGGTTGCAGGTTGCAGCCGTTCACCGTGTGGTGCGCAATCAGTTGCGCCACGTTCCAGTAAGCGTCGCGGAAGTTGCTGCGCGACAGGGTCACCGGCGGCTGCTTGGCATCGCGCGACTGCGCGGTGGTCATCAGCACTTCCAGTTGCACGTCGTAGGCGCCCTTGGCGCGGTTCGCGTCGGACGCCAGGTACGGCATCGGCTGCGGTTCGGACGGGCCGCGGTTGTACTGCGTGCGGAACGGCTCCAGCGCTTCCATGGTCACGATCCACGGCGAGATCGTCGACGCAAAGTTCTTCGACAGGAAAGGTCCCAGCGGCTGGTATTCCCAGGCCTGGATGTCGCGTGCCGACCAGTCGTTCAGGATGCACAGGCCAAACACGTGGCCGTCGGCGTCGGCCAGGTTGATGCGATCGCCCTGGGCGTTGCCGGTGCCCACGAAGATGCCCAGTTCCAATTCGTAATCCAAGCGGGCGCACGGGCCGAACTGCGGCGCGTCGCCTTCGTTGGCGGGACGGGTCTGGCCCACGGGGCGCGGAAACTTCTGGTCCACGCCGATGCTGGACGCACGGCCGTGGTAGCCGATGGGCACCCACTTGTAGTTCGGCAGCAGGGGGTTGTCCGGGCGGAACTGTTTGCCAATGGCGGTGGCGTGGTGCACCGAGATGTAGAAGTCGGTGTAGTCGCCGATACGCGCGGGCGTGGTGTGCTCAGCGTCGGCTTGCGCAACCAGCAGCGGCTCGACCACGTTGCGCAACGCGGCGCCTTCGCGCAGCGCGCGCGACAAGGCCAGGCGCAGGGCGCTCCAGTGGGCCTGGCCCAAGGCCATCAACGCATTCAGGCTGTCGCTGGCGCAAGCGGCCAAGGCTTCGGCGGCCTGGCCTTCAAACGGCTTAGCCGCCGCCAGTGCGGCCAGGTCCAGGATCTGGTCACCAATGGCCACGCCGGGGCGAAACGATTCGTTCGAGCCTTTGCGGCGGAAAGCGCCGTAGGGCAGGTTTTGCACCGGGAAGTCCGACGTGCCGGTGTTGGCGCTGGCAATCCAGCTTTTCAAGGACGGGTCGTGGGTTTCGTTTATCGAGGTGGTCATGGCTGCGTGTCTCGTTAATGTGTGTGTTGGGGGCGGCTAGCCGCAGGAATGCCAAATTGTGTGCGCTAAACATTGAACGCCAAATGTCGAACGCCAAACGGCGATGCGTTTGCGCGCATCGCCGTGAACGTGGGTCAGCGAGGAACCGCCGTCACGCCTTGTTGGGATCGAAGTGCTTCACGATGCCCTGCCAGCACCGGTAGTAATCGCCTTGCAGGTCTTTGGAAGCCAGCGCCTGCGCGGTCGGACGGATCACCCGGCGCGTTTCAAACATGAACGCCATCGTATCGCGGATGTAGTGGGCGCTGTGCGTGTCGGCGTGCGAGGCCTTTTCGAACGTCTCGGCGTCGGGGCCGTGGCCGCTCATGCAATTGTGCAGGCTGGCGCCGCCGGGCGCGAAGCCATCGGCCTTGGCGTCGTACACGCCCTGGATCAGGCCCATGAATTCGCTGGCGACGTTGCGGTGGAACCAGGGCGGACGGAAGGTGTCTTCCATGGCCAGGATGCGCGGCGGGAAAATCGCGAAGTCCATGTTGGCCGTGCCCGGGGTGTCCGAAGGCGCGGTCAGCACGGTGAAGATCGACGGGTCCGGATGGTCGAAGCTGATCGAGCCGATGGTGTTGAAGTGGCGCAGGTCGTACTTGTAGGGCGCGTGCGTGCCGTGCCAGGCCACGACGTCCAGCGGCGAATGGTCGATGGACGCGCGCCAGAAGCCGCCGGTGAACTTCGCGATCAATTCAAAGTCGCCGTCGACGTCTTCGTACCAGGCCACCGGCGTCTTGAAGTCGCGGGCGTTGGCCAGGCAGTTTGATCCGATGGGACCCAGTTCGGGCAGGCGCAGCGCCGCGCCGAAGTTCTCCAGCATGTAGCCGCGCGCTTCGCCGTCCAGCAGTTCGACGCGAAAGCGCACGCCGCGCGGAATCACGGCAATTTCCAAGGGCTCGAGATCAATCAAGCCCAGTTCGGTGGCCAGGCGCAGCCGGCCTTGTTGCGGCACCAGCAGCAGTTCACCGTCAGCGTTGTAGAAGTAGCGACCCTGCATCGAGCGGTTGGCGGCGTACAGGTGGATGGCGACGCCGCCCTGTTCGTCGGGGCCGCCATTGCCGCCCCAGGTCTTCACGCCTTCCAGGAAGTCGGTAGGGGCGGCGGGAATCGGCAGCGGGTTCCAACGCAGTTGGTTCGGCGTGACCGGGCCGTGGCCGAACGTGCTTTCCCAGCCCGCAGCGCCGTCAAACGCTTCAAACGGCTTGTGCTGCGCGCCCGGGCGGATGCGGTACAGCCACGAACGGCGGTTTTCGTTACGCGGGGCGGTGAAGGCGGTGCCGGAAAGCTGTTCGGCATACAGGCCATACGGACATTGCTGGGGCGAATTGCGGCCCACGGGCAGGGCGCCGGGCAGTGCCTCGGTGGCACAGTCGTTGCCGAAACCGGTCAGATATTGCAGTTCCATGGAATCCTCCTGGGTGGCGGCGCGGTGCGTGGCCGCGCGGTCGGTATGGGGCCGTCTGTAAAAACAGCGGCGATGCGTCATTGTCGGAAAAAAACACTACTACGGCTACGGGAATGCAAAAATACAGACTATAAATTTTGTGAATAGTAGGAGGCGGCAATGGCCGAACTGCGCGACGTCGATTTGAATCTGCTGATCTTGTTCCAGCACTTGCTGGAAGACCGCAACCTGTCGGCCGTGGCGCGCCGCATGGACCTGACGCAACCCGCCGTCAGCAACGCGCTGCGTCGTCTGCGCGAAGCCTTTGGCGATGAGCTATTCGTGCGGACGGGGCAGGGCATGCTGCCCACGCCCCGGGCACAGCGGCTGGCCGGCCCCGTCAGCGAAGCGCTGACCGTGCTGACGCAGGCGTTGCAAGACCAGGACGTGTTCGACGCCACGACCAGCAACCGACGCTTTCGCGTGGCGATGACGGACGTGGGTGAAATCCACTTCATGCCGCGCTTGATGGAAGTGTGCGTGCAGGTGGCGCCACATGTGCGGATTGATTCAGTGCGGGTGCAGGGGCCGGACTTGCCGCGCGAGATGGAGTCGGGCCGGGTCGACCTGGCGATCGGCGCGTTCGACGAGATGGGCGCGGGCACGATGCAGCGCATGCTGTTTCGCCAGGGCTACGCAACCTTGTTCCGGCAGGCGCATCCCACGGCGCATGCCGGCATGGGCATCAAGGCGTTTCGCGCGGAGCGCCATTTGATCGTGTCGCGCGCCGCGCCCTACGGGCAGGTGAATCAGTCAATGGAGCGCGCGGGGGTGGTGCTGGCGGAACATTTCAGCGTGCCGCACTTTTCGGCCGTGCCGTATATCGTGAGCGCAACGGATCTGCTGGCCACTGTGCCGGAAAAGCTGGCCGCCAGCGCCGCCCCGCCGTTCGGCTTGCGTTTCATGACGCCACCGGTGAGGGTGCCCGCGCTACAGACGAACCTGTATTGGCAACGCCGGGTTGATCGGGACAGCGGCAATCAATGGCTGCGCGGGTTGATTGTGAATACGTTTGGGGTGGGGGGGTGAATGCTTGATGGTCGCGGGATAAATGTTGGTGGTCGTAGGATGGGTGAAGCGCGAAGGACCGGTAAAAAGAAACCCGATGTGGAACGCGCGTAACCCATCATGCAGCGTTTGCGTTATGGCTGAATCTTCCCGGAATTCACCGTTGCTTGATGGGTTGCGCGCGTTCGATGTTTTCGTTTTTCTTTATTTTTTATCGCGCTTCACCCATCCTACATCCCACCACTGACTCTCGGGCTTGCTGCAATGCTTCGCGCAACAGGGCCATGTCGCCCAGATGGTTGGCCAGCAGCAGGATCAGCGCGGCGTTCAGCTCGTGGCTTTGCTCGTTCGTCAGGTCGCGATGGGTTTCGATCAGCGCCTCGTAGAAATCGTCGGGCGAACTCAGGTTGGTGTCGGTTATCAGCATGATGGGATGACCTCTGGAATCAGGCGTGGCCCGTGGCCCGCTTGACCGCGGCGGCAACCGCGTCGGCATTGAAGGCGCGCCAGCGCGCGGCGATGTGCTGGTCGGGGCGAATCAGGTAGGTGGTGCCGGGCTGCGCGTCGTAGCGCTTGGCCAGGCAGCCTTCGCGGTCGGCCACCACCGGCAGATCCGCCGACAATCCCGCCACATCGCATTGCGGATCGACCACCAGCACCGCCTTGACCGGCACCGGGGCCATGCGCAGCGCCTGCAAGGCCGACTGCGTGTCACGGTCGGGCAGGGTGTTGCCGCAGAACACGGCCAGCACGAAGCTGCCGTCCAGTTGCGCCATCCACCAGTCGTCTTCGCCATTCACCGACACCGGCGCATCCAGCGCGACCGCGCCGGGCGCCATGCGGCCGGTAAAGGCGTCGGCATCCGGTGTGTTCAACGGCGACCCGATGTAGGTGGCCGGCAGCGACAAGCGGCCGCTGTTGACCAGCGACCGTGCAAACGCATGCGTCTTGGCCAGGTTCAATACGGCGTTGCGAAAGCTCCGGCTGATATCGCTCTTGGGCGTGATGAAGTCCGTGGCCCGCGATGAATTCAGGATGTTCTCGTCGGCCGCGTACTCGCGCTCGGCGCTGTAGCTGTCGATCAGCGTCTCGGGCGCCAGGCCCGCAAGCACCAGCTTCAGTTTCCAGGCCAGGTTCTCGGCGTCTTGCACGCCGCTGTTGGCGCCACGCGCACCAAACGGCGATACGCGGTGTGCGGAGTCGCCCGCGAACACCACGCGGCCGTGGCGGAACTTGTCCATGCGCTCGCACGCAAAGGTGTAGACGCTGACCCATTCCAGATCGAACTGCGCGTCGGGGCCCAGCAGCGCGCGGATGCGCGGCAGCACATTTTCAGGCTTGACGGCTTCGACGGGGTCGGCGTTCCAGCCAAGCTGGAAGTCGATGCGCCAGACGTTGTCCGGCTGCCGATGCAGCAGCACGGACTGGTTGGGATGAAAGGGCGGATCGAACCAGAACCAGCGCTCGGTCGGGAAGTCGGCCTTCATCTTCACGTCGGCAATCAGGAAGCGGTCGCGGAATATGCGGCCATGGCTTTCCTGGCCGATCAGCTTGCGCACCGGCGAGCGCGCGCCGTCGCAGGCAACGAGCCAGTCGGCGTGCAGCGTGTAGGGGCCTTCGGGTGTTTCGATGGTGAGGTCTACGCCGGCATCGGTCTGCGCCACGCCCGCGACCTTGTTTTTCCAGCGCAGGTCGATATTGGGTTCCTGGCGCGCCTGCTCGTACAGATAGCCCTCGGCGTAGTACTGCTGCAGGTTGATGAAGGCGGGGCGGCGGTGGCCGGGTTCGGGCAGCAGGTCAAAGCGCCACACTTCCTGTTCACGGAAGAACACCTTGCCCACGTTCCACGACACGCCTTTGTCGATCATGCGTTGGCCGACGCCCAGGCGGTCCCAGATTTCCAGTGTGCGCTTGGAAAAGCAGATGGCGCGTGAACCGGTGGACAAGCGGTAATCGTCGTCCAGCACCACCACGCGCACGCCTTGGCGGGCAAGGTCCAGCGCGGTGGTCAGGCCGACCGGGCCGGCGCCCACCACCACGACCTGATGCCGCGCCGCGCCCTGGGCGCTTTGGTCGGCGTGTTTTTCATAGGCGAACTCCATCGCCTGAAAGTCGATGTCTCCCACGGCTGTCTCCTGTGTGGGTCATTTTGTTTTTATGTGCGAAGCCGCGCGCCGTCTGGCGACGCGCGGTTCGGTTCTTGCATATTCAGTCACTTGGCCGCAGGGCAGTAGCCCCAGCGGCCCAGCGGGGTCAGCCTTCCAGCTGCGCCCACATTTCCAGATCGCGCTTGTCGGTCCAGATGCGCGGATGCGTGTGGCCCGAGGCCTCGTCAAAGGCGCGCGACACGTCAAACGGCATGCAGTGGTCGAAGATGACCCAGTCGCTGTAGCGCGGCTTCATGAAGTCGTAGACCTCGCGGTAGATCGTCTTCAGGTCCTTGCCTTCGGCCACGCCGCGGTTCACGGCGCCGTACAGATCGGTCAGGAAAGCGCGGGTACCGGCCAGGCCTTGGCGCACTTCGGTGGCGTCTTTCAAGGCGGGGCCACGTCCGGGCACCATCTTTTCGGCTTCAAAGCCCGACAGCGCGTCCAGCGTGCTGGGCCAGTCGCGGAAGTAGGCGTCGCCGCAGTACGGGGTGGACTGGTATTCGACCAGGTCGCCCGCGAACAGGATTTTCTGCTCGGGTAGCCAGGCGATGGTGTCGCCCTTGGTGTGGCCACGGCCCACTTGCAGCAGCTTGACTTCCAGGTTGCCCAGGTTGACGGTCATTTCGCCCTTGAACGTCATCGTCGGCCAGACCAGGCCCGGCGGAATCGATTCGGCGTTGCGGAACAGGCGGGGGAAGCGGCCGATTTCGCTGGCCTTGTCCTGCTCGCCGCGCTCGACGATCAGGTCGTAGGTGTCGCGGCTGGCCAGGATTTCCTGGGCGTTGTAGGCGGAAGCACCAAACACGCGCACGGCGTGGTAGTGCGACAGCAGGATGTACTTGATGGGCTTGTCCGTCACTTCGCGGATGCGGCGGATGACGTCTTGCGCCATGACCGGGGTGGCTTGGGTGTCGATCACCATGACGGCCTCGTCACCGATGATCACGCCCGTGTTGGGGTCGCCTTCGGCCGTGTAGGCATAGGCGTTGTCGGACAGTTTTTCGAACGAGACGACCTTGTCGTCCATATCGGCGTGCGAGGCGAATTGCTTGCTCATGGAGGCTCCTTCCACTGTTATAGGAATAGGTGTGTGGAAGGAATATAGCGTGGCGTTAGTGTTTGTGCAACACGTTCGCTATAAACAAATGGTGCCGCTTTTACAGGGATTTCCCCAGTAATTTCAGGATGTTGCGCCTAGTTCCGCTGGCATTTCGGGCAGTAATAAGTGGCACGCTGCCCTTGGACGAAGCGCCGGATGGGGGTCTCGCAAACCCGGCACGGCAGGCCTTCGCGCTCATAGACGGCGGCATGGATCTCGAAGTACGCCCCGGGTTCGCCCGTGGCGCCGACATAGTCCCGCAGCGTGCTGCCGCCGGAAGTCAGCGCGTCGGCCAGGGTGGCGCGCACCATGTCGGCCAGCCGTTCGCAACGCGTCGGCGACAGTTTATTGGCGGGGGTCTTGGGGTTGATGCGCGCGCGGAACAGGCTTTCGGATGCGTAGATATTGCCCACGCCCACCACCGCCATGCCCGCCAGCAGCACCTGCTTGATGGCGGCGCCGTGGTTTTTGAAGTGGCGATGCAGCCAGGCGCCGTCAAAGCGCGGATCGAAGGGTTCTATGCCCAGCTTGGCCAGCAAGGGGTGAGCATCGATGGGGCCGTCAGCATCGGCATGCCACAGCACCGCCCCGAAGCGCCTGGGGTCATGCAGGCGCAGCACGGCGTCGTCGAAAATCCATTCGACATGATCGTGCTTGCGCAGGAATTCCCCCGGCGCCACGCTGCGCAATGAGCCCGACATACCTAGATGCACAATCTGCGTGCCGTGCTCGAACCGCAGCAGCAGATATTTGCCCCGGCGGGCGCATTCCAATACGGCGCGGCCACCGATCAGCGCCGGCAGGTCCGAGGGAATCGGCCAGCGCATGCGGGGTTCGTGGATGACCAGGCGCTTGAGCGTCCGGCCGGTGATGACGGCGTCGATTCCTCGGCGCGTAGTTTCGACTTCAGGCAGTTCCGGCATGAGCCAGTGTAAGATCATCAATTGCGTGTACGAAGATTGTGCCATCAACCGGACGGGCCGCGTGAAGTCGTCTTTTAAACAAATGAATATCGGGATCGCCGTGTTGGCGCTTGCGCTGGCAACAGGTTTTTCGCTGCCGGCCCAGGCGGCCGACAGCCGGACGCGAGATGCAACCGGGCCACGCATGGCCCCGCAGAACCGTCAGCCTGAAACCGAAGTGATCCGTCTGCGGCCGGGCCAACTGCCCTACGTTTCGCTGACCGGCGACATCTTCTATCGCGTCCTCGCGTCAGAGATCGCCGCCCAGCGTGGCATGTACGGCACAGCGGCGACCACCATGGTGGGCTTGGCCCGCGACACCGGCGACCCGCGCCTGGCGCGGCGCGGATTGGAATTCCAGTTGGCGGGCGGCAACCTGCCCGGCGCGCTGGAAGCGGCCCGAGTCTGGGCGCGCCTGTCTCCCAACGATGTCGAAGCCAGTTCCACCGAGCTGGCGCTTGCCGCCGCCAATGGGCAGACCAAGGGCCTGGCCCAGGCGCTGCGCAACCGCATCGACGCTTCGCGCGACAAGCCGGCCGCCATCGGCCAGGCGCTGGCCGTGCTCAGCCGCCTGAACGACCGCCGCCTGGCGCTGCGCATTCTTGACGAATCCTTGAGCGACAGCGTGCGCAAGCTGCCCGCCGCTCATCTGGCCTTGGCCGACGTGGCGTCCGCCGCGGGCGATTACGAACGCGCCGCGCAAGAATCCCGCGCGGCGCTCGCCGCCGATCCCAAATCCGAACCGGCCGCCCAGCGCGTGCTGGAATACGGGTTCAGGGTGGACCCGCAGCGCGCCCAGGCCGACGCCCGTGCCTATATCAACCGCAATCCCGGCGCCCGCAAGGTTCGTCTGATGCTGGCCGGCCAGTTGGCCGACAGCGGCGACTACAACGGGGCGTTGGCCGAACTGCAAGCCATGTCGCGCCGGTCGCCGGAAGACTTCGATCTGCTCTTCATGCAGGCGCAACTGGCCTACAAGGCCGGCCAACTGCCGCAGGCCAAAAACCTGCTTCAGCAATATCTGGACGTGCAGCACCAGCGCCAGCGCGCCACGGTGCCGGGCGCGACCGACGCCGGCGCGGCCGCCGCCGATGCGCATGTGCTGCTGTCGCGCATTGCCGAAGACCAGGGCAATTACGACGAAGCCATCAACGAACTGGGTCGCATCGACGACCCGACGCTGCGCTATTCCGTGCGCATGCGCCAGGCGGCGCTGCGCGCCAAGAGTGGCCGCGTCGACGACGCGCTGGCCATGATTGACGCGGCCGGCCCGCAAGACGAAGAGGAACGCACGCTGGGCGTGTTGACGAAGGCGCAGATCCTGCGCGACGCCAACCGCGTGCCCCAGGCGATCAGCACGCTGGAAGCCGCCGACGAAGCCCTGCCCGACACCGTTGAAATCAAGTACGAACTGGCGATGCTGTACGAGCGCCAGAACCGGCTGGACGAGCTGGAACGCAAGCTGCGCCAGGTCATCGCGCTGGACCCTGACCATGCCCACGCCTACAACGCGTTGGGCTATACGCTGGCTGACCACAACAAGCGCCTGCCCGAAGCGCTGGACCTGATCACCCAGGCGCTTGAACTGTCGCCCAACGATCCGTTCATTCTGGACAGCATGGGTTGGGTCAAGTACCGCATGGGCGAATCCGAGTCCGCGGCGGAATACCTGCGCCGCGCCTACAGCGTGCGTCCGGAAGCCGACATCGCCGCTCACCTGGCCGAAGTGCTGTGGAGCCAGGGCAAGCGCGATCAGGCAACGGAACTGCTGCGCGCCGCGCTGATGAAAGACCCCAAGAACAAGACCGTGCAGGACGTGGTCAAGCGCTTGGGAGTCAACCTGTGACGATGTTTGCGATGCGAAGCTTGGCCGGTTCCTCCGGCTGGCTGCGCCTGGCGTTGGTGACAATGCTGGCGGCGGCGCTTGCCGCCTGCACCACCACGCCCAAACCCATTGAAGGCGCCAGCGCCGACGCATTTTCACGCATCGGCCGTTTTGCCATTACGGTCAACGAGGAAGGCGGCAAGCAGAATGCCGTGCAGGGCGGCTTTTCCTGGTCGGACGACGGCCAGCGCTATGTGCTGGACCTGACCAACCCGCTGGGCTCAACCGAAGCGCGCGTGGAAGGGCGCCCCGGCGCGGCCAGCTTGACCAAGGCCGACGGCACCCGCCTGCAGGCGGACAACCCCGACGCCCTGGCCGAAGAAGCGTTGGGCAGCAGCATGCCCGTGTCTGGCTTGCGTGACTGGCTGCGCGGCAGGCTGCCGGCTGAACCGGAAGCATCGGACGTCGCCCGCGATGAGCTTGGCCGGCCCACGACGTTCGAGCAAGGCGGCTGGCGGGCAAACCTGTCGCGCTATGACACCCTGGGCCCGCAGATGCTTGTGCTTCAGCGCCAAGAGCCGGGCCGCCGCATCATGGTGCGTCTGGTGGTCAACCAACCCTGAACATCAACGCGTGGCGGGCAGGCGGCTGGGTTCGGGGTTGTCTCGAACCAGCGCCTTGTACAAGCTGACCATGTAGCACAGCAAGATCACGGAAAAAGGCAGGCCGCACAGCACCACCGCGGTCTGCATTGCATTGAAATTGCCTGCCAGCAACAGCCCGACCCCCAACATCGTTGTCAGCGCCGCCCAGAAGACTCGCAACCAGATGGGCGCGTCGTGGCCCGCGTCCGCGTTGCGGGCCGACAGGTTGGCGATCATCAGCGTGCCGGAATCGACCGGGGTCAGGAACAGCATGAATGACATCACCACGCCCACGCCGGCCACAAGCTGGGTCATCGGCAGGTATTCCATCAACGTGTAGAACGCCATTGGCGGGTCCGCCATGGCCATCCGGCCCAGGCCGGCCGCGCCGTCGTTCAGCACCAGGTTGATGGCGGTATTGCCAAAGATGGACAGCCAGGCCAGCGTGAAGCCCAAGGGCACCAGCATCACGCCGAAGATCAGTTCGCGGATCCGGCGGCCACGCGAAATGCGGGCGATGAACATGCCGACGAAGGGCGCCCAGCCTATCCACCACGCCCAATAGAAGATGGTCCACGAACTGGTCCAGCGCACGGCTTTGCGGTCGTACAGGTACAGGTCGAAGCTTTTTCCCAGGAATGCGTTCAGGTAATCGCCCAGGTTCTGCACTAGGCCGTCCAGCAGCAGGCGGGTGGGGCCGGCCAGGAAAACGAACAGCAGCAACAGGCACATCAGGCCGGTATTGACGTTGGACAGGATGGCGATGCCGCGCTTGATGCCCAGCGCCGCCGCGCCCGTGGCCACCACCATCATGATGATCACGAGGGGCACCTGGACAGCGGCCGTGTTCGGCCCGCCCCACAGATACGTCAGCCCCGCATGCAGCAGCAACGCGCCCAGCCCCAGGTTGGTCACCATGGACACGATGGTGGCCAGCACGCCAAAACCGTCGACCGCGTGGCCCACGCCTTTGGGCAGCGGCTTGCCGGATAGCCCCTGCAAGGGCGAGCGCAGCGCCAGGGGCTGCTTGTGGCGATACGCGAAGTAGGCGAGTGCGGTGGCGGTCAGGGCGTATAGCGTCCAGCCGTGGATGCCCCAGTGCAGAAAGGTCAGGGTCAAGGCATTGCGCGCGGCTTCCTGGGTGCCGCCCGCGCCGGTGGGCGGCATCAGGAAGTGGTCCAGCGGCTCGTAGACGCCGTAGTACACCAGCGCAATGCCGATGCCGGATGAGAACAGCATCGATACCCAGGACAGGTAAGTGAATTCCGGCGACTCGTCGTCATCGCCCAGGCGCAGCGCGCCATGGCGCGATAGTGCCAACCACAGCGCAAAGCCCACGCTGACCGCCATGGCCAGCATGTAATACCAGCCGAAATGCGCCGCCACCAATAACTGGGCGGCTTCAAGCCAGGCTTGCGACGCGCCGGGCCGCACGATGAGCAGGGCGCCGATAAGCAGCACGGCGCCGGACGCACAGAGGAAAACGATGGGGTTGGTGTGCGCCAGCCAGGCGCGCCAGGGCGGCGCGGCCCCCGATGCCAGCGCCGTGGTTTTCCGATCTTGCTGCACCGCTGTCTCCCCGTGTGGTGATACTGCCGTGGTGCTTCTGTATTTGCCTTCCGCTGCTTGCCTGCTGGTGTCTGCGGCACCTTACTGTTTTTATATTGAATGATCAATCAATATAAATTAGACTCGACCGCACTCGGCGGGGGCAACCCCAGGGGCGGTTCTTTCGCCCCTTTCGCTCCCCGCCCTCGCCAGCCCAGGAACCGCGCGCACCATGCCAAAAGTCGGAATGCAGCCCATCCGCTGCAATCAACTCATACAAGCCACGCTTGAATCCATCGACCAGGTCGGCCTGGCGGAAAGCTCCATCGCCCACATTGCCCGCGCCGCGAAGTTGTCCACCGGCATCATTAGCCATTACTTCGGCGACAAGGACGGCCTGCTGGAAGCCACCATGCGGGAATTGCTGCGCAACCTTCGCGATTCGGTGTCGCGTGCGCGGCGGGAGGCCAAGGCCACGCCGCGGGG
>NZ_JBHFIZ010000037.1:495443-534783 GCF_057334535.1 Achromobacter colocynthidis | reverse complement strand
GTCGCGTGCGCGGCGGGAGGCCAAGGCCACGCCGCGCGCGCAACTGCGCGCCATCATTGACGGCAACTTCGTGCCCACCCAGGTATCACGCAGCGCCATGCGCGCATGGCTCACGTTCTGGGCGGCCAGCATGCATCAACCCCGCCTGCGCAGACTGCAACGCGCCAACGACCGCCGCCTGTATTCCAACCTGTGCAGCCAATTCCTGCGCGTGATGCCGCTTGCGCAGGCGCGCGATGCCGCGCGCGGCCTTGCCGCCCTGATCGACGGCCTGTGGCTGCGGGGCAGCCTGCAGGGCGCGGACTTTGTCGGCGACAAGGCGCGCGACATTGCTTACGACTATGTGGACCTGCTGCTTGATCGCAGCCAATTCAAGGGCGAGCCGGCCTTGGGCCCGCCCTCACTTTGACAACAGGACGGATTCCCATGCCCTTGCCCATCCAGCAACTCTACATCCACGGCCGGCGCACCAACGCCATCAGCAGCAAGACCATCACCACGGTAAACCCCGCCAACGGCGCGGTGCTGGCGGAAGTGCAGGTGGCCGCCCGGCAGGACATAGACCGCGCGGTGGCCAGCGCGCAGGAAGGGCAGAAAGTATGGGCGGCGCGCACCCCCGCGCAGCGCGGGCGCGTGCTGCTGAAGGCGGCGCAGATGCTGCGCGAGCGCAATGACGAATTGGCGGAGCTGGAAACGCTGGATACCGGCAAGCCGCTGTCCGAAACCCGCATCGTCGACATCGCCACCGGCGTGGACGTCATCGAGTATTACGCGGGCCTGGCGGCGGCGGTGGAGGGCATTCAGGTGCCTCTGCGCGAATCCAGCTTTTTCTACACGCGCCGCGAACCGCTGGGCGTGATCGCGGGCATCGGCGCGTGGAACTATCCCATCCAGATTGCCATGTGGAAGTCCGCCGCGGCCTTGGCCACCGGCAACGCCATGGTGTTCAAACCCGCCGAGATCACGCCGTTGACGGCCTTGCGGCTGGCCGAGATCTACACGCAGGCGGGCGTGCCCAACGGCGTGTTCAACGTGGTACTGGGCAGCGGCCGCGAAATCGGTGACTGGCTGACGGGCCACCCTGGCGTGGCGAAAGTGTCGTTCACCGGCGGCGTGGACACCGGCAAGCAAGTCATGGGCGTGGCCGCCGCTACGCTCAAGAGCGTCACGCTGGAACTCGGCGGCAAGTCGGCGTTGATCGTGCTGCCCGATGCCTGCCTGGAGCGCGCCGCCGATATCGCGGTCATGGCCAACTTCTTCAGCTCGGGCCAGGTATGCACCAACGGCACGCGCGTGTTCGTGCATCGGTCGCACAAGGCGGCGTTTGAAGCCGCTGTGCTGGAACGGGTGGCGCGCATCCGCATCGGCGACCCTTTCGATCTCCGCACGAACTTCGGCCCGCTGGTCAGCGCGGCCCACATGGACCACGTGCTGAGCTGGATTGAAATCGGCAAGCGCGAAGGCGCCAAGCTGCTGGCGGGCGGCGTCCGCTTGATGGAAGGCGCCTTGGCCAAGGGTGCCTACGTGGCGCCCACCGTGTTCTCGGATTGCGAAGACCGCATGGAGATCGTGCAAGAGGAAATCTTCGGCCCCGTCATGAGCATCCTGGCGTTCGATACCGAAGACGAAGTCGTCCAACGCGCCAACGACAGCCGCTACGGTCTGGCGGCGGGCGTGGTCAGCCGCGATCTGGCCGCCGCGCATCGCGTTGCGCATCGCTTGCAGGCTGGCATTTGCTGGGTCAACACCTGGGGCGAATCGCCCGCGCAGATGCCGGTGGGCGGCTACAAGCAATCGGGCCTTGGCCGCGAAAACGGCATGGACGCGCTGGCCCAATACACGCAGACAAAATCCGTGCAGGTAGAACTCGGCCCGTTCGAGTCGGTGTTTTGATCGTACTGACCATTCGGCGACGGGCGCCCGCCACACCGGCGGGCACCCGATTTCTGCACGTGTTCGGGGGAAGACAATGTCCATCAAGCGCGAGTACGACTACATCATCATCGGCGCGGGATCGGCGGGCAATACGCTGGCCGCGCGACTGACCGAAGACCCAGGCACGACCGTGCTGCTGCTGGAAGCCGGGGGTCAGGATCACCGGCTGGATTTCCGCACGCAGATGCCGGCCGCGCTGGCCATGCCCTTGCAGGGCAGGCGCTACAACTGGGGCTACAAGACAGACCCGGAGCCGCATCTGAATGGCCGCCGCCTGGATTGCGGGCGCGGCAAGGGGCTGGGCGGGTCGTCGCTGATCAACGGCATGTGCTACGTGCGCGGCAACGCGCTGGACTACGACCACTGGGCGCGCATAGACGGCCTGGCGCATTGGGACTATCTGTCTTGCCTGCCGTACTTCAAGAAGGCCGAAAGCCGCGACGTCGGCGCCTGTGACTATCACGGTGGTGCGGGGCCGGTCAGCGTCACCACCCCCAAGGCCGGCAACAACCCGCTGTTTGCGGCCATGGTGGCAGCGGGCGAGCAGGCGGGGTACGCGCAAACGCCGGATATGAACGGCTATCGCCAGGAAGGCTTTGGGCCGATGGACCGCACCGTGACCCCGCGCGGCCGGCGTGCCAGCACCGCGCGCGGCTATCTGGACCAGGCGCGCGGACGCGCCAACCTGACGATCGTCACGCGCGCGTGGACCGATGTGATTCTGTTTTCCGGCAAGCGCGCCGAAAGCGTGGCCTGGGAACAGCATGGCCAGCAGCACCGCAGCTACGCGCTGCGTGAAGTGCTGTTGTGCGCGGGCGCCATCGCATCGCCGCAGATCTTGCAGCGTTCGGGCGTGGGGGCGGGCAGCATGCTGCGCGGCATGGGCATCGCCGTGCAGCATGACCTGCCCGGCGTGGGCGAGAACCTGCAAGATCACCTTGAGTTGTACGTGCAGTATGAATGCAAGCAGCCCGTGTCGCTGGCCCCATCGCTGAAGCTGCGCAATCAGGCTGCGATCGGCGCGCAGTGGTTGTTCATGGGCACGGGCATTGGCGCCAGCAATCAATTTGAAGCGGGTGGCTTCATACGCAGCCATGACGATTTCAAATGGCCGAACCTGCAATATCACTTCCTGCCGATCGCAATCAACTACAACGGGTCCAACCCCATCAAGGTGCATGGCTTTCAGATGCACGTGGGGTCGATGCGATCGCCCAGCCGTGGGCGGGTCCGCATTCGTTCGCGTTCGCCGCGCGACCATCCCAGCATCCTGTTCAACTACATGTCCGACGCGCAGGACTGGCGCGAATTCCGCGCGGCGCTGCGCATTACGCGCGAGCTGTTCGCGCAACCCGCGCTGGCGCAGTACGCCGGTCGCGAGATATCTCCCGGCGCCTCCCTCAAAAGCGATGCGGACCTGGATGCCTTCGTGCGCGCGCAAGCCGAAACCGCATATCACCCATCGTGCTCAAACAAGATGGGCGCGGCGTCCGACCCGATGGCGGTGGTGGACGGCTACGGCCGCGTGCACGGGCTGGAGGGCTTGCGCGTGATTGATGCATCGATCATGCCGGACATTGTCACGGGCAACCTGAACGCGCCGGTCATCATGATGGCCGAGAAAATCGCCGACCACCTTCGCGGCCGCACGCCGCTTGCGCGCGCGGACGTGCCTTACTACACGGCGCAAGGTCCGGTGCGTGGATAGAATGTGGGCTTGTCCCGCACGCATCGGCTGCCCTCTGTGACCCTGTACGACGTACCCGCTCCCGCCAAGCTGAATCTGTTCCTGCATGTGGTGGGCCGCCGCGCCGACGGCTACCACTTGCTGCAAACGGTCTTCCGCTTCATCGACCTGTGCGACACGCTGCATTTCGACGCGCGCGCCGATGGCGTCATCAGCCGTGCCACCGAGCTTGCCGGCGTGTCCGAAGCCGATGACCTGACCTTGCGCGCCGCGCGCGCCTTGCAGCACGCCACCGGCACACGCCAGGGCGTGCAGATCGGCCTTGAAAAACGTATTCCGCAGGGCGGTGGGCTGGGCGGTGGTTCCAGCGATGCGGCCACGGTGCTGATCGCGCTGAACAAGCTATGGAACACGGGGCTGACGCGCCGCGAGCTGATGGACCTGGCCTTGCCCTTGGGTGCCGATGTGCCGGTCTTCGTGTTCGGGCAATCGGCCTTCGCGGAAGGCGTGGGCGAAGCGCTCACCGCCGTGACGCTGCCTGATCGCGCTTATCTGGTGGCGCAGCCGGACACCAGCGTGCCGACTGTTGGAATATTTTCCGCACCCGATTTGACAAGGGATTCTTCTTACATCACAATAGCGGACTTTCTTGCTTCGCCAACTTTTTCCTTCGGGAAAAACGACTTGGAGCCGGTGGTTCACCGTCTTTATCCTGAAGTTTCCAGGGCATCGCGGTGGCTTGCAGAACAGGGTTACCCTGTACGCATGTCGGGATCAGGCGCGTGTTTATTCGCCGAATTCTCTGAACTTTCCGAAGCCGTTTTGGCGAAAGCAGAAATATCCGCTATAATGCGCGGCGCTGTTAAAACAAATAGCACATCGCATCCACGGTTTCGGTTAGTGCAGGCTTGTACTGGTTTAACTGAACATCCGTTGCGGAATTGGATTGCAAGATAGTTGGGGAGTCGCCAAGCTGGTTAAGGCACCGGATTTTGATTCCGGCATGCGAAGGTTCGAATCCTTCCTCCCCAGCCAACCGAATACATAAAAAAGCTGTTGAACACGCCTGTAAGACACTGGCCCGGGTTCAGCAGCTTTTTTATTTTCCGGATCCGCTGGTGTTTTCACCCCGCATCACTCGTTAGTGTCTTACAACGACCATCGCATCATCCATCATGGCAAACGATAGCTTCATGATCTTCACGGGCACGGCCAACACTCGGCTGGCCGTGGACGTAGTCAACCACCTCGATATGTCCCTGGGCAAGATGACCGTCGGTCGCTTCTCAGACGGCGAGGTGATGGTCGAAATCAACGAGAACGTGCGTGGCAAGGACGTCTTCGTCCTGCAACCCACCTGTGCGCCCACCAATGACAACCTGATGGAAATCATGGTCATGGTTGATGCCCTGCGCCGCGCGTCGGCCGGCCGCATCACCGCCGCGATTCCGTACTTCGGCTACGCCCGCCAAGACCGCCGCCCGCGCTCGGCGCGTGTCGCCATCTCGGCCAAGGTCGTGGCCAACATGCTGCAAGTGGCTGGCGTTGACCGCGTACTGACGATGGACCTGCACGCCGACCAGATCCAGGGTTTCTTCGACATTCCCGTGGACAACATCTACGCCGGTCCGATCTTGCTGGGCGACATCTGGCGCCGCAATTTCTCGAACCTGGTCGTGGTGTCCCCGGACATCGGCGGCGTGGTCCGTGCCCGCGCGCTGGCCAAGCAATTGGAAGCCGACCTGGCCATCATCGACAA
This sequence comes from Achromobacter colocynthidis, assembly GCF_057334535.1. Classification (NCBI taxonomy): domain Bacteria; kingdom Pseudomonadati; phylum Pseudomonadota; class Betaproteobacteria; order Burkholderiales; family Alcaligenaceae; genus Achromobacter; species Achromobacter colocynthidis. The sequence continues at coordinate 529,402 of NZ_JBHFIZ010000037.1, read as the reverse complement.
GCGTCGTCCGCGCGCCAACGTGTCGGAAGTGATGAACATCATCGGTGAAGTCGACGGCCGTACCTGCATCATCATGGACGACATGGTCGACACCGCCGGCACGCTGTGCAAGGCGGCCCAGGCCCTGAAAGACCGCGGCGCCGGCGCCGTTTACGCTTATTGCACGCACCCCGTGCTGTCGGGCGGCGCCATTGACCGCATTGAAGCGTCGGAACTGGACGAACTGGTCGTCACCGACACCATCCCGCTCTCCGAGCAAGGCCAGGCCAGCGGCAAGATCCGCCAGTTGTCGTGCGCCGCGCTGTTGGGCGAGACCATCCTGCGTATCTCGAACGCGGAATCGGTCAGCTCGCTGTTTGTTGACTGACGCACTTCGCGTCGGCCTGCCACAGCCCACTCTTAGTTTTTGCACCTTGCTGGTCGCGGCAAGGCGCAATCAACACGGCGCGCATGTTGCGCGCCGTGCCGTTAACTGGTGAAGCCTCTTCACCTTATTTTGTTTTTGGAGTTTTCCATGAAATTCATCGCCACTGCGCGTAGCGTCCAGGGTTCGAGTGCGAGCCGCCGCCTGCGCCGCGCGGGCCGCGTTCCCGCCATTGTCTATGGTGGTACGGCTGCCCCCCTGAACATCGAACTCGACCACAACGAGATCTATCACGCCCTGCGTAAGGAAGAATTCCACGCATCGATCCTGCAAATGCAGCTCGAAGGCTCGAAGGATGAGCAAGTGTTGTTGCGTTCGGTTCAATGGCACGCCTACAAGCCGCAAGTCCTGCACGTGGACTTCCAGCGCGTGGACGCCAACCAGGCTCTGCGTACCAAGGTGCCGCTGCACTTTGTCAACGCCGAAATCTCGCCCGCTGTGAAGCTGGCCGGCGCCATCATCAGCCACGTGACGACCGAACTGGAAATCACCTGCCTGCCCAAGGCTCTGCCCCAGTTCATCGAAGTCGACCTGACCAACATCCTGGCCGGCGCTTCGATCCACCTGGCCGACATCAAGCTGCCCATGGGCGTCACCTACGTGCCCCACGGCGGTGAAGACAACCCGCTGCTGGCTGCCGCCATCGTCAAGGGCGGCGCTGCCGCTGCCGACGAAGCCGAAGAAGCTGCTCCGGCTGCCTAAGCCTTCTTGGAAAGCCTTCGGGCTTTCCTCGGCTTGTGCCCGAAACCCTGCGTGTGCATTTGCATGCGCAGGGTTTTTTGGTTTAAACACCCTCCATCATGTCTATTCCCATACGCCTTATTGTGGGATTGGGTAACCCCGGTCCTGACTACGAAACGACCCGGCACAACGCCGGCTTCTGGCTGGCCGACCATCTGGCGGACGATCTGCGCACTTCTTTCGCGCTTGAGAAATCTTTTTTCGGCATGGTCGCCAAGTCGCGGTTGGGCGCGGACAACGTGCTGCTGCTCAAGCCCATCACCTATATGAATAAATCCGGCCAGGCCGTCGGTGCCTTGGCGCGCTTCTACAAGCTGGCGCCCGAACAGGTGCTGGTGCTGCATGACGAACTCGATCTACTGCCCGGACAGGTCAAGCTCAAGCAGGGCGGTGGCCATGCGGGGCACAACGGCTTGAAGGATATTCAGGCTGTGCTGGGCAGTCCGAATTTCTGGCGGCTGCGCATCGGCATCGGCCACCCGCGCACGCTGGGCCTGGCCCAGCAGGTGGCGGACTTCGTGCTGCATCCGCCGCGCCGCGATGAACAAAAAGAAATCGACGCCGTCATCGACCGCTGCCGCGCCGTGGTGCCGGCGATGCTGGCGGGTGATTTCCCATTGGCTACGCGCCAACTGCATAGCGGCAACGTTGCGGGATGAACCACCCCGCGCAGTCCACCCCCGTCGGCGAAACCCGCTTTCGATCAGAAGTCGCGGACTTCTGGCGCTATATCCGTCACCCGCGTCCGCTGTCGCGCGTGCCGGGGCGTGTGGCGGGTAATGGGTTTCTGGCCGACTGGTGGCCGGGCATCCGCCCTGGGCGCCTCTTGGCCTGGGCAGGGCTGCTGTGGGCGCTGAATCTTTTTGCGCTGGGTCCGCTGGCCGTGATGGCCGCCGGCCTGGGCGGCGCAACTCACCGTATCGACCCGGCCAACCTGCCGTGGCTCACGGCGATTATCTGGGCGCCGCTGGTTGAAGAAATGCTGTTCCGCTATGGCCTGCGCCGGCCGTTGCAGGTGCTGTGGCTGGTGCCTGCGTTGATGCCCGTGGTCTTGTATGGCCCGCAACTGTGGACGGGGCTGCTGCTGGCGGCTTTTATGTTGCTGGCCTGCTGGGGCGTGCGTCCGCGCGAGGGGATGCTGACGGGCTGGGACACGACGTGGCGGCGCTACTACCTGAAGCATTTCGGCCTGGTGTTCCATCTGGTCGCGCTGACGTTTGCCGCGGTCCATCTGACCAACTTCGTCTATAGCAAGACACCGTACTGGTTGATGCCGCTGCTGGTGCTGCCGCAATGGCTGACGGGGCTGGTGCTGGGCTGGATGCGCGTGCGACGCGGCATCGGCGCGGCCATCCTGCTGCACGCCACGTTCAACGCCGGCCCCATTTTGATGATCTGGGCCGTCATGCGTTGGGCGCCGTCTATCGTCAAATAGCGGGGCCGTATCGACGGCCCTGACGAAACTGCCCCGGGGCGCACCCGGGGTAAACTAGAACGTTAACGATCAATACCGTACTTACACAGGATTCCCATGGCTCTGCAATGCGGCATCGTCGGCCTGCCCAACGTTGGCAAATCGACTCTCTTCAATGCTCTGACCCGCGCCGGCATCGCCGCCGAGAACTATCCGTTCTGCACCATCGAACCCAACGTCGGTGTGGTCGAAGTGCCGGATCCGCGTCTGCAAAAGCTGGCTGAAATCGTCAAGCCCGAGCGCATCCTGTCCGCCACCGTCGAATTCGTGGACATCGCGGGCCTGGTCGCCGGCGCAAGCAAGGGCGAAGGCCTGGGCAACCAGTTCCTGTCGCACATCCGCGAAACCGACGCCATCGTCAACGTCGTGCGCTGCTTCGAAGACCCCAACGTGATTCACGTGGCCGGCAAGATCGACCCCATCGCCGACATCGAAGTCATCGAAACCGAACTGGCGCTGGCCGACATGCAAACCGCTGAAAAAGCGCTGCAGCGTCATCAGAAGACCGCGCGTTCCGGCGACAAGGAATCGCAGCGCATCGTGGCCGTGCTGGAAAAGTGCGTGGCCCAGTTGAACGAAGCCAAGCCCATCCGCGCGCTGGACCTCAGCCCGGAAGAACACGCCGACATCGCCCAACTGTGCTTCATCACCGCCAAGCGCGCGATGTACGTGGGCAACGTGGCCGACGACGGCTTCACCAACAACCCGCTGCTTGACCGCCTGACCGAATTCGCCGCCGCGCGCAACGCGCCGGTCGTCGCCATCTGCGCCGCCATCGAATCCGAAATCGTCGACCTGGAAGACGCTGACCGCCAGGCCTTCCTGTCCGACATGGGCATGGAAGAGCCGGGCCTGAACCGCCTGATCCGCGCCGCCTTCAAGCTGCTGGGCCTGCAAACCTACTTCACCGCAGGCGTGAAGGAAGTGCGCGCCTGGACGGTGCCCATCGGCGCCACCGCCCCGCAAGCCGCCGGCGTGATCCACACCGACTTCGAACGCGGCTTCATCCGCGCGCAAACGATCGCGTACGAAGACTTCATCACGTACAAGGGCGAGCAAGGCGCCAAGGAAGCCGGCAAGATGCGCGCCGAAGGCAAGGAATACATCGTGCAGGATGGGGACGTGATGAATTTCTTGTTTAACGTCTGAGTTTCCCCGGACCTCGCGAGCGTTCCTATTGTTTATCGAGGTCTGAAGGATTCAGGGGTGGGTTGGGGGTAGTCGTGTTCAACCGCGGGGTGTTTTTTCCGTAGTCATGGATGGAAAGCTGATGGCCGCCGCCAAACCCGCCTCCCTCACTTCAGCTCCTCAAGGCTACGCTGACTGGCTGATCGACCTGAAAGGGCGCATCCACAGTGCGCAGCAGCGTGCGACGCTGGCGGTTAATCGGGAACTGGTCTGGCTGTATTGGCAGATCGGTCGCGACATTCTTGCACGACAAGCCGAGCAGGGTTGGGGTGCCAAGGTGATCGACCGGCTGGCGCATGACCTGCGTGCCGCCTTCCCGGATATGAAAGGCTTTTCGCCACGCAACCTTAAGTACATGCGGGCGTTTGCCGAGGCTTGGCCGGATGCCGAGATTGTGCAGCAGGCTGCTGCACAATTGCCCTGGGGGCATAACTTAGTGCTACTGGATCGGCTTAAACAGCCAGCGGAGCGTCGGGCTTATGCCCGCGCCGCCATTGAACATGGCTGGTCGCGCAACGTGCTGAACATCCACATCGAAACCCGCTTGTTGGAACGCAGGGGCAACGCTGTTACCAACTTTGAACAGCGTCTGCCTGCACCGCAGTCCGATCTGGCCATTGAGTCGCTGAAAGATCCCTACCGCTTTGACTTCCTCGGCCTGGGCGAAGAGGCACAGGAACGCGAGATCGAAAACGCGCTTGTGCAGCACGTTACCGACTTTCTGCTTGAACTAGGCGCTGGCTTTGCATTTGTCGGCCGGGAACTCGCCACATCATCCCCCCGCCTTATCCCCCGCCGCCCTTAGAAAATTCGCCTCCAGCACGCTCAGCACCCGGTTCAGCGTATCCACGTCCGCCGCTGACAACCCCTTCAACGCCTCTTCAAAAAACGCCGCCCGTTTAGGCAGCGCTTCATTCACCACGGCCTGTCCGGCCGCCGTCAGCGTGGCATTCGTCAGCCGGTTGTCCTGAGCATCCACGGCACGCGCTATCCAGCCCATTTTCTCCATCGCTTGCAATTGCCGGGTCAATGATGCGGGATCCAGCCGGCAACGCTCAGCTAGGTGCTTCTGCGAACACTGCCCGTTTTCATGCAGCGCCAGCAGGATGCGCCAGCGGGGCAGGGCGTGGCCCACCTTGCTGCTGAATGCGCTTTGCATGACGCGGTACGTCTGCCCCATGTGCTGGATGACTTGCAGGCCTTGTTGTTGTCTGGGCAAAAGCTATTCTCCGACGCCGGCGGGCTCCGCCTTGCTTGGGCGGGCCAATTGCACCAGCGGCACGCGCCGCACGCACCATAGCGCGAAGATGGCGACGGCCAGCGCGATGAGCTGGCCTTCATGGATGGCGCCCACCAGCGCGACTCGCGCAATCTCGATCAGCGACGTACCGTCCTGGCCTTGATGCGCCAATTGTGCCAGGAACTGGGTCTGCGCCGCCGGGTTGACCAGCATCTGCGGGTCATTCAGTTCGGGCAGCCATTGCGCCGACGCGCCGTTCAGCGTGGACTCGACGCCGCTGAAGTAGCTATGGCTGACCATGGTGCCGACGACCGCCGTGCCCAGCATGCCGCCGATCATGCGCAGCGATTGCAGCAGCGCCGTGGCGATACCCAGGTGCGTGCGGCCCGCGGTTTGCTGCGCGAAAACGGTCAGGTTGGGCATGATGAAACCCATGCCCAGCCCGGCCATCATCATGTAGGCGGCAATCAAGATATGCGACGTGGTGTTGTGGGTGGTGACGATGCCCAGGCACGACAGCGCCATCAGCAGAAAGCCTGCATAGAGCATGCGGTTGGGGTTGCGGATACGGGTGATGATGCGGCCGTTGATGATGCTGCCCACGGTAATGAACACAACCATGGGCGTGATCAGCATGCCGGCGTCCTGCGGCGACAGGCCAAAGCCGCCTTGCAGCAGCAGGGGCGCATAGAACAGCAGCGAATACATGGTCACGCCCACCAGCAGCGCCAGCGTGAACAGCGTGGCCAGGCCGCGGTTGCGGAACATGTCCAGCGGCAAGAGCGGATGCGGGCAGCGCTTTTCCCACCAGATCAGCAGCACGAACGAGGCGATGCTACCCAGGCCCAGCAGCACGATGGGGCCGCGTATTCCTTCCTTGGGCAGCAGTTCCACCAGCAGTTGCAGGCTGCCCAGCGCCAGCGCGACCAGCAGGGCGCCTTGCCAGTCCAGGCGCACCTTGCCGGACGTGTGGTTGCGCAGGTGCGGCAGATAGCGCGCCACGAACCACAGGCCCAGGATGCCGATGGGCAGGTTCACGTAGAACACGGACCGCCAGCCATAGTGCTCGGTCAGCGCGCCGCCCAGGGTGGGGCCGACGGCGTTGGCAATGCCGAAGGCCGAACTCAGCATCACTTGCCAGCGCAAGCGCACGTGCGGGTCCGGGAAAAGGTCGGGGATGGAGGCGAACGCGGTGCCCACCAGCATGCCGCCGCCGATGCCTTGCAGGGCCCGCGCCAGCACCAGCGACAGCATGCTGTCGGCCGCGCCGCACAGGGCCGAGGCCAGGGTAAAGAGGATGATGGCGGCCACCACGAAGGGCTTGCGCCCGTAGTAGTCGCCCAGGCGGCCGAAGATCGGCACAGTGATGACCGATGTCAGCAGATAGGACGTGGCGACCCAGGCGTACAGTTCAAAGCCCTTGAGCTCGGCCACGATGGTGGGCAGCGCGGTGCCCACGACCGTCTGGTCGATGGCGACCATCATCATGACAAAGCACATGCCCAGCATGGCCAGCAGCGTTTGCCGGAAGGGCAGCACCTGGCCGGGCGAATGTGGGGTACTTGGGGTGGGGGCGGGCATTGTTGGATGCATCAACGATTGATGGATCAATTATTCTAGTCCTACAATCCGCAAACAGAAAATCGTCAGCTCTGCGGGCTGGAATGGACGACATCGCAGCGCTTTGGGCTTGCAAGCAGGCGCGTTTTTGGTGTCATGGTCTGACAATGCCGCGCGAAGCCGGTCTGATTTGTTACGATAGCGAAATCTGCACGCTGGTCATGCTGGCGTCTTCAGCAGTCCTTCCTTGGTAGACCCTTCCTCCCTACGCCGCGGCCACAAGCTTTCGGCAGGAGCGGGGGCTCGTCCTGAAGGCAGACCGTTCCAGGCAGACAGTTCCATCCGGCGCGCGGTTTTTCCGCCGCTACAGCACCATCCTCGCGCGTCGCGCGGTGGGCGGCATCCAAGAATTTCCAGTCGAGGTACCGACGGGGCAGCAATGAAAACGTGGTTCAAGCGCATTTTGATAGGCCTGGTAGTGTTGGTTGTCGTGGCCGTCGTTGGCCTGGCCATCTTCTTGCTGACATTCGACCCCAACGCGTACAAGTACAAGCTGGAAGAGCTTGTTCAGGAACGCTATCACCGCACCCTCACGATCGACGGCGAGATCGAGCTATCGCTCTTTCCTCGTATCGGTTTGTCCGTGCAGGGCGTGTCGCTGTCCGAGCCCAATAGCCCGGACACCTTCGCTTCCATCGAAAGCACGCGCCTGGCGGTTGCCGTCTGGCCGTTGCTGTCCAACAGCTTCGTGGTGGACCACGTGGCCATCAGCGGCCTGAAGGCGCGCGTGGTGCGCGACAAGGACGGCCAGTTCAACTTCAGCAATCTGGTGGGGGGCACGCCGGGCGTCACGGCCACGCCGTCCAACCCGGCCGAAGCGCTGGTTGGCGCGGCCCAGACCGCGGCCCAGGTCATCACCAGCGGCACCTTGCCGGCCACGCGCAACAACATGCAGATCGACATTGCCGGCCTGGACCTGAAGGACGGCGAAGTGTTGTTGCAGGACGCTATCTCGGGCATGGCCGTGGCGGTGACGAAGATCAACGCCAACACGGGCCGCGTCACGTTCAACCAGCCTTTCGATGTGCGCATGACGGCCCGCGTGGAAGGCGGCAACCCGCGCGTGGACGCCAACCTGACGGGGCAGGCCCTGTTGACGCTGGACCCGTCGGCCAAGCGCTATGCGGCCCAAAAGCTGGACCTGCGCCTGGACGGCAAGCTGCCCGGCGCCGAGGCCAAGAGCCTGGCCATGCGCGGCAACCTGGCCTTCAACGGACAGAAGTCGTCGCTGGACATCGCCGGCCTGGAAGTGGTGTTCCAGGGCGACATCACGGACCCGGCCGCGCGCGCCACCAATGTGGAAGCCAGCGTGGCCATGCCCAAGCTGGCCATCGACCCCCACAAGAGCCAGTTGCAGATTGAAAAGCTGGCCGTGCGCGCCAAGGGCGGGTCCGACGACGGCCCCTTTGAAGTCGCGGTGGACGCGCCCGCGTTGAACATTTCGCCGACCTCGGCCACGGGCGAAGCCCTGACCGGGCGCGTGCGCCTCAGTGGCCTGGACGCCAGCTTCGGCTTGAACGGTATCAGTGGCAATGCCGCCGAGCTGGACATCAAGGAAGCCAAGGTGGACAGCACGTCCAAGAACGGCGAGCGCGTCGTGAAGCTGAACTTCGCGTCGCCGCTGACCCTGAACTTGTGGCAGCGCACCGGTGGCCTGTCGGCGCTGCGGGGCGATGTCAACATCACCGACCCTGGCCTGCCCAAGGGCAGCCTGCAGATTCCAGTCATCGGCAGCGTGAACGTGGACCTGCTGAAAGACCAGGCCAGCAGCAAGATCAACGCCGTGCTGGAAGGCGGCAAGTTCGATCTGAGCGCCGACATCACCAAGCTGTCTGAAACGCCGATGGTGAAGTTCGCATTGGTGGTGGACACGCTGGACCTGGACAAGCTGGCGCCGCCCGTGGTGGCGGCCCCGGCCAAGCCGCCCGCTGACGGCAAGAAAGACGAATCCAAGCCCGCCACGCCCGCGGCCCCGGCCGCGCCGGTGGATGACACCATCGACCTGTCCGCGCTGGTGGGGCCTAGCGTCAACGGCACCCTGAAGGTGGGCAAGCTGGTGGTGCGCGGCCTGAAAGCCGACGAGGTGTCGGCCGTGGTCAAGCTGGACAAGGGCAAGCTTGAAATCTCCAGCCTCACGGCCGGCCTGTATGGCGGCAAGCTGGCGGGCGCGTTGTCGGTGGACGCCGCGCAAGGCAATCAACTGGCCACCAAGATGTCCTTGGCCGGTATCGCCATCGAGCCGTTGCTGATGGACCTGGTCAAGCGCAACATGCTTAGCGGCACGGGCAGCCTGGCGCTGGACTTGAAGACCGCCGGCGCCAATGTCTACGCCATGAAGAACGCCTTGGGCGGCAGCCTGCAAGTGCGTTTGCGTGATGGCGCGGTCAAGGGCATCGACCTGACGCAGACGCTGCGCGAGCTGAAGGCGGCGTTCAAGCCGGAATCGCAGAACGAGACCGTGCCGGCCGACGGCAGCAAGCAGACCGAATTCTCGGAAATGGACGCAGACCTGGCCTTCACCAAGGGCGTGGCGGCGGTGAAGCGGCTGAACATCGTGTCGCCGTTGTTGCGCGTCACGCAGGGCGATCCGGCCAGCATCGATTTCGTGAAGAGCGAGCTGAATCTGGTGGCGCGCGCGCGGGTGGTCAACCCGGCCGCCGCCCCGGAAGGCCAGGAATTGATCGACCTGAAAGACGTGACCATTCCCGTGCATGTACAGGGTCCGTTCGACAAGCCCACCTACACCGTGCTGTGGAAAGACGCCATTGGCGGCATCCTCAAGCGCAGCCTGGAGAACAAGCTGCGCGAGGCCGTGACGGGCAAGGGCAAGAACGGCGCCGTCGTGGACCAGGCCTTGAAGGGATTGCTAGGCAAATGAGCACCGATACGTTCCAGCCCATCGCGCAATGCGGCACCACCACGCAGCCCAATGCGGCGGCTTATCACCGTCAATGGCTCATTGCCAATGATTCCGGCCAATGGCTGAATCGCGAGCTGTGTCCCAAGCTTGCCGACGTGTCGGTGGAGTTGCGGCTGGGCTATCTGGTGCTGAAAGCGCCCGGCATGCTGCGCATGGATATTCCGCTGGACGTCATCGAAGACGACGACAGCGTGCGCTACAGCATGAATGTGGGCGATCAGACGATTGACGTGATCGACGAAGGCGAACTGGCCGCGGCCTGGATCTCGAACTTCGTGCAGGTGCCCTGCCGCATCATGAAGGTGCACCCGGACACGCCGGTCACGGCCTGGCCGGCCTGACATACTGGCCGGCGTGACAAATCGCCGCGCCGGCAGGGCTCGCCAGTGCCAACGCTGGCGCTATAGGGCCTAGGCGCGGCGCTTGAACTCGAATGCCGCGTGGGCCAGCAGGCCCGCCACCAGGCCCCAGAAGGCCGACCCGATACCCCAGAAACTGAAGCCGGACGCCGTTGCCAACAAGGTGATGAGCGCGGCTTCGCGCCGTTGCGGGTTGACCATGGCGGCGGACATGCCGCCCATGATCGTGCCCAGCAACGCCAGGCCCGCCAGCGCAGCCAGCAGGGCGGCGGGTAAAGCCTGGAAGAAGACGGCCACGGCCCCCGCCACCAGGCTCAGGGCCACGTAGCCCAAGCCGTAGGTCGCGGCGGCGATGTAGCGCTTGCCAGGGTCGGGATGAGCTTCGGGGCCGGTGCAGATGGCGGCGCTGATGGCGCCCATGGTGACGCTGTGTGCGCCAAAGGGCGCGGCCAACAGGCCCAGCAAGCCCGTGGCGGCCACGATGCGCGACGCCGGGGGGCGATAGCCGGCCGCTTGCAGGATCGCCAGGCCGGGCAGGTTCTGCGACGCCATGGCCACCACGAAGAGCGGAATGCCCAGGCTGACCACCGCCTGCATGCTGAATTCGGGCGTGGTCCAGACGAATTCCGTCAGGCGCCAGTCCAGCAAATCCAGCCGGATCATGTCCAGCGCGAACGCCAGGGCAATGGCCACCACCATCACCAGCAGCACCGCGTAACGCGGCGCCCAGCGCCGGCACAACAAATAGGTGGCGCACATGGCCAGCACCAGGCCCGGTTGCAGGGCGACGTTGCTGAAGATGCCCATGCCGAAATTGAGCAGCACGCCGGCCAGCATGGCGGCGGCGATTTCGCCGGGAATACGGCGCAGGATGGGGTCGATCCAGCCAAACAGGCCACAGGCCAGCGTCAGGCCGGCGGCCAGCATGTAGGCGCCGATGGCTTCGTTGAACGGGACGCCCACCAGCGCGGTCACCAGCAGCGCGGCGCCGGGCGTGGACCACGCCATGACAATCGGCAGCCCCGTGCGCAGGCTGTAGAACGCACCGCCGAATCCGAAGGCCAGGCTCAGCGAGCCGATCCACGAACCGATGCGGGCCGGGTCCAGCCCTGCCGCGTGGCCCGCCTGCACCATCAGCACGGCGGTGCCGCCAAAGCTGACCAGCACGGCGACCACGCCCGCGGCGATGGCCGATGCGGACACATCGCGGCGCGCGTGGTGGGAATTCGAGGGAAGGGGGATGCTGCGTTGCGTGGCGTCGCTCATGCGGCACCGGTCAGGCGGCGATACTTGGCCATGAGCTGTTCCTGGCCTTCGTTCCACTGGGGGTGCAGTTCAATGCACTCCACCGGGCACACCACCTTGCACTGGGGTTCGTCGTGATGGCCGACGCACTCGGTGCATTTGTCGGGGTCGATGACGTAATAGTCATCACCCATGGAGATCGCGTCGTTCGGGCACTGAGGCTCGCAAACGTCGCAATTGATGCATTCTTCGGTGATGAGCAAGGCCATGGTGGGCAGCGGTGTAAAGCCGAGGGCGGCTGCCATTGTACTGCCGGGCCGCAAAGCGCAAGAAGGGCGCAAGATGCGCCCTTCGGGATGGTGCAGCGCAGGCGGATCAGCCCGGCCAGGATTGCTCGCGGCGCTCCTTGGCTTTTTCCTGCAACCAGCGTTCCACCGACGGGAACACGAACTTGCTGACGTCGCCGCCCAGCTGGGCGATTTCGCGCACGATGGTGCCCGAAATGAACTGGTATTGGTCCGACGGCGTCATGAATAGCGTTTCCACGTCGGGCAACAGATGGCGATTCATGCCGGCCATCTGGAATTCGTATTCGAAGTCGGACACGGCGCGCAGGCCGCGCACGATGACGCGCCCGTTCTGGTCGCGCACAAAGTCCTTCAACAGGCCGCCAAAGCTTTGCACTTCCACGTTGGGATAGTGGCCCAGCACTTCGCGCGCGATTTCAACGCGCTCGTCGATGCTGAAGAAAGGCTTCTTGTTGCGGCTATGGGCAATGCCCACCACGACCTTGTCGAAGAGCGTGGCCGCACGGCGGACCAAGTCTTCGTGGCCCCGGGTCAGCGGGTCGAAAGTGCCGGGATATACAGCGATGATCATGCGAGCTCCGTACCGTTATTAGTGGTGTACACCATCCTCCGAAGCTCGGATTATTGATCTATTTCCGCAATGCAGCAAATTCCAGCAGGTGGTAGTGGACCGCGCCTGCCTTGTCCTGCCGCAAGATCTGGAATCCTTCGGGGGCTTCGATGGGGGCTTCCGCCTCGACGTAGACCAGCCCATGCTCGTTCAGAATGCCCGGCAGAATGGGCCAGAGCCGCGCCAGCCAACCCTGTCCGAAGGGCGGGTCCAAAAGGATGAGGTCAAAGCGGGACGCATCCATGCGCTCGGCAACCTGCATGGCGTCGCCCACTTGGATGCGTATCATGTCGGCTTTGAGCTTGTCGCGCAGTGTCCGCAGCGCGGACGCGGCGGTCTTGTCCCGCTCGACCATCTGCACATGCGCCACACCGCGAGAGGCAGCTTCAAAGCCCAGCGCGCCACTGCCGGCAAACAGGTCCAGCACCTGCTTGTCGGCGAACTCGCCGGCCCAAAGATGATTCAACCAGTTGAACAGCGTTTCGCGAACCCGGTCGGGCGTGGGGCGCAGCGTCTCCACGTCGGGAACGGCGATGGGGGTGCGCCTGTATTGGCCCCCGACGATACGAATATACTTGTTACCCATGTTTAGCCGCTTCTTCAAGAAAAAATCCCCTCCGCCCGCCGCACCGGCTCAGCCCGTGCCGCCGCCGGAGGTCGTGGACGCCGCCGTCGCGCCCACGGAGCCCGCCGCCGCGCCGGTGATTCCGCCGCCCGCGCCGCGTCCCGAGGTGGTCGCGCCGGTGTCCGCACCCGCTCCCGCCCCGGCCGTTGATCCTGTCGCCGCACCGGTTTCGCCTGCAATTGCACCGCCGGTGTCGCCTGCCGCGCCGACCGTGGCGCCGGCTGCTGCACCGATCGCTGCACCGACGGTGTCGACGCCGGTTGCCGCGCCGACTCTGACGCGGACCGCTGCACCGACTTTGACGCGAACCGCCGCGCCGCCCCATACGACGCCGGTTGCGGCGCCCGCGCCGGTGGTGTCACCGGCACCCGCCGCGCCACCCGCGCCGGCCATTGAGCCGGTCCGCGCGCCAGAGCCGATGCCTGCGCCTACGGTTTCAGTTGCGCCGACTGCCGCGCCTGCACCGATCGTAACGCCGGTGACTGCGCCAACGCCCGCGCCAGCACCCACGCCAGCACCCACGCCGGCCCCCGCGCCAACCCCCGAACCCGCTGCCGCCGAGGCACCCAAGAAGTCGTCATGGCTGTCGCGCTTGAAGCAGGGCTTGTCGCGCACGGGGCAGAGCATTGGCGGCATTTTCGTTGGCGTCAAGGTCGACGAAAACCTGTTCGAGGAACTCGAATCGGCGCTCATTATGGCCGATGCGGGCTTGGAGGCCACCGAGAAGCTGCTGACCGCGCTGCGTGCGCGGGTCAAGAAGGAACGCATTGAAGACCCCGCCAAGGTGAAGACGGCGCTGCGCCAGTTGCTGGCCGACCACCTGCGCCCGCTGGAGCGCGGCTTCAACCTGACCAGCGCAAAGCCTCTGGTGGTGATGATTGCCGGCGTTAACGGCGCGGGCAAGACCACGTCCATCGGCAAGCTGGCGCACACATTCCAGCGCCAGGGTGCAAGCGTGCTGCTGGCGGCAGGCGACACCTTCCGTGCCGCGGCCCGCGAACAGCTTGTGGAATGGGGCAGCCGCAACAACGTCAGCGTGATTTCTCAGGACGGCGGGGACCCGGCCGCCGTGGCGTTCGATGCCGTCAACGCCGGACGCGCGCGCGGCATGGGCGTGGTCATGGTGGATACCGCCGGCCGCCTGCCGACGCAGTTGCACCTGATGGAAGAGCTGAAAAAGATCCGCCGCGTCATCGGCAAGGCGGATGCATCGGCGCCGCACGAAGTGCTGTTGGTGGTGGACGGCAACACCGGCCAGAACGCACTGGCGCAGATTCGCGCCTTTGATGCGGCCATCAACCTGACGGGCCTGGTCGTGACCAAGCTGGACGGCACCGCTAAGGGCGGCACCCTGGCCGCCGTGGCCGCGGGTAGCCAGGGCGTGCGGCCGATTCCGGTGTATTGGATTGGCGTGGGCGAAAGCCTGGAAGATCTTCAGCCCTTCGTGGCGGATGAGTTCGCGGGCGCGCTGCTGGCGGACTGAGTTTTCGCAGTGTGAAGCAGTAAAGACGGGACGGTGCCTAGGCGCCGTCCCGTTTTGCTTTTAAGCGTCTAGCTGGCCCATCGCGGGGTCGCTGACCGCGTCCTTGCCGGTTTCCATGCGGCCGGCAAAGCGGCGCTGAAACGCGGCGTAGCCGTCGCAGGACACCGCAAAGTCGTACCACTGGCCGCTGTCGGCGATGGGCCAGCTTAGTTCACCGACCTGGCCTGCCTCCACGGTTGCCGTCCAGGGGGCGTCGTTGCGGTAGGCCATTGCTTGCACGGTGAACGTGCGGGCCTGGCTGCCGTTGTTGTGCAGCTTTACCTGCACTTGCGGGTCGTCGCAGGGTACGTAGCAAACCTGGATTTCGGGCTGTGCTCCGGCTGCTCGCATCAGGTCGCCCGCGAACGAGCGGTGGTAGCCGTTGGGGCCCAGCACCCACAGGTCGTACTGGCCGCTGTCGGCCGACACGTCCCAGGCGTCATCCAAAGACTTGCCGGCTTCGACCACATAGCGGCGTGGGATGCGGTCCAGATGCAGTTTGTCGTACACGTGGAAGACGGCTGCTGTTTGCGCACTGCTGGCATTCGCAAACAATAGCTGCACGCGGTTCTCGCGGGCTTGTTCGCGCGCGCTCGTGTGCAGTTCATAAGGCAGCGCGCGCGACGGGCGCGTGCCGGGCGCCTGCGGGGCAAGGGTCTGCTGCGTGGGGATGGCGATGGCGGGCTGCGCTTCCTGCCAGGCAGTCAGCCCGTCGGCATCGGTCTTGGTCGTTCGGCCCGACAAGGTGGGCAGGGTGGCGCTGTTGGGCGACACGAAATTCAAGGTGGACGTCAGGTCGCCGCACACGGCGCGGCGAAAAGCGCTGATGTTGGGTTCGACGACGCCAAAGCGCTGCTCTAGAAAGCGCAAGGCGGACGTGTGGTCGAACACCTGCGAATTGACCCAGCCGCCACGGCTCCACGGCGAAATCACCCACATCGGCACGCGCATGCCGGGGCCGTAAGGCTTGCCATCGGCCGTCAATTGCTTGGGCGTGGCGGGCGGGTAGGTGAAGTATTCAAACGCCATCTGCGCATCGGTCAGCGTGGACTTGCCGGCCAGAGTGCCGTCGTCGTTGCGCGACGGCGCCGACGGCGTGGGCATGTGGTCGAAGAAGCCGTCGTTTTCGTCATAGGTAACCAGAAACACCGTCTTGCTCCAGACCTCGGGCGATTGCGTCAGCGCATCCAGCGCGGCCTGGATGTACCACGCGCCCTTGGCGGGGCTGGAGGGGCCGGGGTGCTCGCTGTAGGCGGCCGGTGGAATGATCCACGACACTTCCGGCAGCGTGCCGTTCATGACGTCGTCGCGCAGGCTTTGCAGGAAGCCGCCGTCGGGCATGGTGTTGCCAAAGCCCTTGGCCAGCGGGCTGTATAGGTCGTCGATGGCGGGGTTGTACGCGGGGCCGCCCTGGTTGGTGACCTGGCGGTCGGCAGGCATTTTTTCGATCTCGGCGCGCCAGTGCCGAAAGCTCATCATTTCGTTGCAGCCGAAGTTGTCGGGAATGTTCTGGTAGACCTTCCAACTGACGCCGGCCGCTTGCAGCCGGTCGGCGTAGGTGGTCCATGTCCAGCCTTCGGTGGATGGGCCCACGTCGGCGCCATCGTTCCATTCGTTCATCACCACCGACACGTTGTCGCCCGATGGGCCGTTGGTGCCGGTCCAGAAGAACAGGCGGTTCGGGATGGTGCCCGCGTGCATCGAACAGTGGTAGTTGTCGCACAGCGTGAAGGCGTCGGCCAGCGCGCGGTGAAACGGCACTTCGGCGGTTTCGTAGTAGCCCATGGACAGCGGCTGCTTGGCGCTGGGCCACTTGTTCATGCGGCCGTGGTCCCACGCCGCCTGGCAGTTGGGCCAGGAGTGCGGCGTGCTGCCCGCGCGCTGCGCATTGCCCAGCGTGGTGTCCAGGTGGTAGGGCAGTTCTTCGGTGCCGTCGCTGCGCGTCTGGTGGAAGACTGATTTGCCGTTGGCCAGCGGAATGGGGAAGCGGTCGCCAAACCCGCGCACGCCGGGGAAGGTGCCGAAGTAGCCGTCGAAAGAACGGTTTTCCAGCATCAGCAGGACGACGTGCTTGACGTCCTGGATGGTGCCGGTGGTGTTGCTGGCTTCAATGGCCAGCGCCCGGCGGATGCTGGGCGGAAACATCGACAGTGCGCTGACCGCAGCGGTAGCGCCCACGGTGGTCTTGAAGAACTTTCTTTTGGATGCGTCGAACGTCATTGGCTTGCCTGTCCTGGTGATCGATGTGAAGTGTGCTTAAACGGCGCGAGGGGCTCAAGGGGCTTGAGGGGGCTCGAGGGGCTCAAGCGATTCAAGGGGCTTGGACGACTCAAGGAGCGCAATGCACCGCGCACGCGGCGGGCGGTGTCGTGGGCGTCGTCGTGGGCGGGGCAGGAGCCGGTTCGTCAGCGTCGCTGTCGTCGTCGCCGCCGCAGGCGGACAGCGCGAAGACCAGCGACAAGGCGCAAAAGGCGGCAAGGCCTCGTCTTGCATGGGCGAGCAAGCAGGATGGGTGTTTCATGGTTCGGTCATTGTGGGTGGGCTGACGGCCCGCCAGGGGCCGTCGTGCCGTCACACAGGACGAATGTCGGGCGAATGCAGCGGGCCACGAATGCGCCCAACGCGTGATGGCCGGGCGACAGCAAACCAGTATTGACGCCGCGGATGTCGAACAATTGACCGGAAGCTGACCCGTTGCTGACTATGGCCCTTTTTTTGAAACGTCATGCGAGATGCGTTTCCAGGTGCAAACCGCAACGCGGCCTGTCGTGAAAATGGGGTAATGGGGGGGGGTGGACCGGACCGCTGCAAGATGGGTTGCGCGCGATGGGGCCTCTGTGATCTTGCCGGCGGCAACGCGCGCTTCACCCATCCTACGGGGCATGGTCAATGGCGCGATCGTAGGATGGGTGTAGCGCGAGAAGACACTTCAGAAGAACCCAAGCGCCGAACGCGCGAAACCCATCAGCTGCCTGTGGATATAAATCGGACCGCCGCAAGATGGGTTACGCGCGATGGTGCCCCTGCGATCTTGCCGCCCACACCGCGCGCTTCACCCATCCTACGAAGTCATGGTCTTTCGTGACTACGGGGCGATCTTCTTCAACGCCAGAACGGTTTGCTTTGCGCCAGGGCGTCGAAGGCCTTTTGTGCTTCTACCGCCAATTCCTCCAGGCGGGCGCTGATCCAGCCCAAAGCGAACCAGGCTTGCGGATGTGTGGCGGTACACGACTCGTAGTAGTCCTTCGCGACGGCCAGGTCGTTGATTTCGCCCAGCACGTCCTGCACCTTGGACAGCAGCTTGCGATAGCCGCGCAGCTTGGCGGCGGGCAGCAGCGATTCGGCAAACGCCAGGCTGTAGCGCAGCCGTTTCCCGCGCTTGCGCAATTCGTGGCGGGTGGGGATGTCCAGCTTGGCGAACTGCGTGCCCTGGTCGGCCACCTTGCTGTGCCAGCGGTGCAGGCGGCGCGCCAACTGCTTGCGCAAGCGGTGCGGATCCGGCTCGGGCGCCAGCATGGGAATGATGGTGGGCTTGACACTGGCTACCGACAAGCCGCCTTCCAGCCGGATGGCGGGTTCGGGCGCGGTGTCGCTGGGCGTGCCGTTGGCGATGGTTTGCGCCCCGTCGGACGGCAGCGCGGGCGGCACGTCAAGGCTCCATTCCAGCAGGTCCAGCAGCCACGCCTGGAAGGCCTTGCCGCCGGCGATCGTCTGCGCGTCCTGCTCGGGCGGCGCGGCTTCCATCGGGATGACGGGCATGCCAGCGCGCAGCAGCGCGGGCGCCACGGTTTCGTTCAGCACGTCCTGGTCGCGGTTGGCGCCAAAGGCGGCGAAGTGCGTGCGCACTCCTTGCAGCATGGCGTCGGGCACCGGCGCCACCCAGCCTTCGAACAGCTTCCACGCCGAACGCAGCCGGCGCACGCCCACGCGCAACTGGTGCACGTGTTCGGAATTGCCGGCGCGGTAGACGCCTTCGGTGTCCACTTCAGCCAGCACCGCGGCGTTGCGCGCGATCTGGTCCAAACATTCGGCGGCGATGCGGCCCAAGGCCTGCGGCGCCGTCATGTCTTCGCGCAGCTTGACCGAGGCCGCGCCGCGTGGCGCCCAGAACTGGGCAATGGCTTGGGCGCGGCGTGCTTCCAGGTCATCGCCCGCCTTCGCGTCTTCCTCGGCAAGCCGTTCCGCCAACTGCGCCAGCGCATCGCCACGTTCGGATTTGCTGCGCGGGTCCAGCACCAGGCTGTGCCGCTGCTGCCAGCCGCGCGCAACAGCAAAGATGGCGGCGGGGCGGCCCGACACCAGTTCAAATTCCAGTTCCGAAATGGGCAGTTCCAGCGCGCCCGCGCGCAGGATACCGGTGTCGTAGGCCAGTTCAACCGTGCCGTAGCGCGTGCGCACCTTGCGCAGCAAACGCAGCACGTCGGTTTCATAGCGCAGGCCCAGTTCGCCCTTGATGGCGCTCAGCGCCGCTTCGACTTCGGTGCCTGCATACACCGACAGGTCCAGCACGGGGCCGGGGCGGGGGTGGTTCATTTCGATGCGGGTGATGGCGTTGATGCCAGGCATCTTCAGCGTCTGCACCCAATCATTGCCTTCCTGGCGCAAGCGGATGGCAATGCGCGCACGCGCCAGTTCACGCTCGGGTGTATCGAAATACATGGCATGCAGGCGAATGCGCGTGGCCTCGCGTTGCTTGACTTCCTTCTGCACGGCCTGGCGCGTAGCGGCGGGCACGTGCAGTTTCAATTCCTGTTCCGACATGGCGGTGGGTGTCCGACGGCAAAAGCCGAGATGTTAATCAAGCAAGGGGCGGGATTTGATGACCGTTCATATTTTGGTCATATCGAGCATAGACGCCATTTGTTGCGCGAAACAAGCGGGCACCGCAGCAAAAGAAAAAACGCCGCCCCTTTTCAAGGGCGGCGCCAAGGAGCGCTGGTCAGGGGAAACCGACAAGCGTAAATAAGATGCAACTACAGAATCCGTTTGCGCGCCTGGGTGATGATGATTTCGGCCAGCACAACGACCACGAAGATGGCGGCCAGCACCAAGGCCACGCGATCCCACTGGAACAGGTTCAACGCCGTGTCCAGCGCCATGCCGATGCCGCCCGCGCCTACAAGGCCCAGCACGGCGGATTCGCGCACGTTGATGTCCCAGCGCAGCAGCACGATGGACCAGAACGCCGGGCGGATCTGCGGCCAGTAGGCATACCACAGCACCGAGCCCTTGCTGGCGCCGGTGGCGGTCACGGCTTCGATGGGGCCGCGCTGCGCTTCTTCAATGGCTTCGCCCACCAGCTTGCCGACGAAACCGATGGAGCGAAACGCAATCGCCAGCGTGCCCGCCAACGCGCCGGGCCCGAAGATGGCGATGAACAGCAGCGCCCACACCAGCGAATTGACCGAGCGACTGGACACCAGGATCAAGCGCGCCAGCATGTTGATGGTTTTGCTGGGCGTCAGGTTGTTGGCCGCCAGCAAGCCCACCGGTACCGCCATGAAGACGGACAGGATGGTGCCCAGCGTGGCGATGTGCAGCGTTTCGATCAGCGCCGCGTGCACGCCATCCGGGTAGTAGGCCCAGTCGATCGGCCACATGCGGCGGAACAGGTCGGCCATCTGCTCGGGGGCGTCATACAGGAATTCCGGTATGACTTCCACGCCACGGATGGCCTGGACAATGGCCGCGACCACCAGCAGGTACAGCGCAAAGCGCAGCAGCCGCTGCCCCATGCTGTAACGCTGCCACACGCGCGGCGTGCCCGCCGGGTTCAGGGTAGAGGCGTGGGCGTTCATTCTTCCACCTCCGCCTTGCGGGCCACCGGCGGCTTGCCGGAACCGATGCCGCGCGCGCCGGCAAAGCGGCCTTGCAGGATGCGGTCAAAGCCCAGGTTGTCCAGGAACACGGCGCGCACGAAGCCCGCGATGATCTCACCCAGCATGATGATGGCGATCAGGGTCAGCAAGATGGCGCTGACGAAGTCGTAGTCAAAGCGCTGGAAGGCCGAGAACAGCGTGCCGCCCACCCCGCCCGCGCCCACGATCCCCACCATGGTGGAGTTGCGCAGGTTGGAGTCGAACTGATAGGTGGCAAAGCCGATGAAGCGCGCGAACACCTGCGGCAGCACGCCGAAGATGATCACGTTGGCGAATGACGCGCCGCTGGCGCGCACCGCTTCCACCTGCTTTAACGAGATCTCTTCGATGGCTTCGGTGAACAGCTTGCCGATGAAGCCGATGGACGCCACCGTCAGCGCCAGGATGCCCGCCAGCGCGCCAAAGCCCACGGCCTTGACGAACAGGATGGCAACGATGACGGGGTGCAGTGCGCGGCACAAGGCCACCAGCGAACGCGCGGGCCACGACACCCAGGCGGGCATCATGTTGCGCGCGCCCAGAAGCCCCACGGGCAGCGCAAACAAAATACCCAGCACCGAAGCCAGCACGGCGATTTCCAGGCTTTCGGCGATGCCCTTCCACAAGGTGTCGGGCTTTTCGAAATTGGGCGGAAACATGCGCGCCAGAAACGTCGACGCGTGTCCCATGCCGCTTTCAAAGCGCGCCCAACTGAAATCCAGTTGCGCGGCCGCGTAGACGGTGTAGATCAGCAGCCACACCAGGCCCGCCTTGGCGCGCCCGGACATGGCAAAGGGGCGGTTGCCCCGCAGGGGTGTCATTCCAGCCAAGACTCGCCTCCGTAGATGGTCTTGAGCATGGCGGCATCCAGGCCCTGGCCGTCGCCGTCATAGACCACGTGCCCGCCGGACATGCCGACGATGCGGGTGGCGTAGCGGCGGGCCAGTTCCACGTCGTGGATATTGACGATGACGGGAATGCCGGTGGCGCTGCCCTGGTCGGACAGCAGCTCCATGATTTCCACCGAGGTCTTGGGGTCAAGCGACGAGGTGGGCTCGTCGGCCAGCAGCAACTGGGGGCGCTGCATCAGTGCGCGGGCGATGCCCACGCGCTGGCGCTGGCCGCCCGACAGGGCATCGGCGCGCTGATCCGCAAAGCCCGCCAGGCCGACGGTATCCAGCAGCTTGTAGGCGTGCTCGATATCTTCGGCTTCAAAGCGGCGCATCCAGGCCTTGAGCGCCGAGGTGTATCCCAGCCGGCCGGTCAGCAGGTTTTCCATTACGGTCAGGCGTTCAACGAGGTTGTATTCCTGGAACACCATGCCGATGCGCCGGCGCGCGCGGCGCAGCGACGCGCCACGCACGCGGGCCAGGTCCACGCTGCCTTCCTGGGACTGCAGCACGATCTCGCCCTTGGTGGGTTCGATCAGCCGGTTGACGCAACGCAGAAGCGTGCTTTTGCCGGTGCCGGAAGGGCCGATGATGGCGGTCAGGCCTTGGCCGGCGATTTCAAGGTTGATGCCATTGAGAACCGGCCGGCCGGCCCGGTATTCCTTGACCAGGCCGGAAATGCGTAGCGACGTCGTCATGCTGGATTACTTCTTGCTCTTTGCGGATTCGCGGTCGTAAGCGGCGCGGTTGAAGCTTTCGCCGCCCGATTCAGCCACTTGGCGGACGATGGCCCAGTCCTTCTGGTAGGTCACCGGATAGAAGCGGTCGGCGCCGTCGAAGGCCTTCGACATTTCCGCGGGGAAGCGATAGTCGTAGAAGCACTTCAGCATCTGGTCGCGGAACTTCGGTTCCAGGTCATGTGCGTAGGCGAACGACGAGGTCGGGAATTTTTCGCTGGTGTAGATCACGCGGAAATCGGCTTCCTTGACCTGGCCGCGTTCGACCATGCGCTTGAACACGTCGGATGCCACGGCGGCGGCGTCGTAGTCGCCGGAGTTCACGCCCATGACCGACTGGTCGTGCTTGCCCGAGAAGATCACCTTGTAGTCCTTGTCCGGCGTCAGGCCTTCCTTGGGGAAGAGGGCCACGGGCGCCATGTGGCCCGAGTTCGACGACGGCGCGGTGTGCGCGAGCTTCTTGCCCTTCAGGTCGGACAGCTTCTGGTACGGGCTGTCTTTCTTGACGATAACGATCAGGTTGTAGCCCTGGAAGCTGTCGGCATAGCCTTTCACGGCAAAGGGCACAGCGCCGGCGATGTTCACGGCGAATGCGGTGGGGCCGGTGGAAAAGCCGCCTACGTGCAAACGGCCCGAGCGCATGGCTTCGATTTCAGCGGCGTTGCTTTGCACTTGGTAGAACACCACGCGCTTGCCCGTGCATTGGGACAGGTGCTTGGTGAACGGCTTGAAGATGTCTTCGTAGACCGCCGGGTCTTCCACGGGCGTGTACGTGAACACCAGGGTGGACGGGGTCTTTTGCTTCGAAGCGTCAGTGGGGGTGTCCGCCACCAGGTCCTTGTTGGCGTCGCAGTACATCTGGTCCAGATCGCCGCGGTTGGAGCAGGTGTCGGCGGCATTGGCGGCCGAGCCGCCAACGGCGAATGCGGCCAGGGCGGCCGCTTGCAATAGACGCATCGCGTGCATGGTTTGTCTCCTCGTGGGAATGAATTTGAATATTTCCTGAATTCAAACACACAAAGGGGACAGGCACACCTGGGAAAGTCCCTGCCTTTTTTTTCGGGATTTGTTCGAATTGTTCGTTTTATGTTCGTTTATTTTCGAACCGTCGAACCCCGGACCGCTAGCCCCGATACCCCAGCTTGCGCGAAATCTCCTGCGCGCAGGCCAGCAGCGGCCGAGCGATGGCGCCGTCCCAAGACACGTCGAACAATCCCGTCGGCCCCAGGCTGGTCAGCGCCAGCGCGATGCTGCCGGTGTTGTCGAACACCGGCACCGACAGCGCGTCCACGCCCGGCAGCGGGTTGCCCAGCGCGCGCGCCATGCCGTGCACGCGGATGTCGGCCAACTGCGCTTCGATATTGGCGCGCGACGCCTTGCGCGGCGGCGGCACGCTGGCGATGACGGCGGTGTCGCCCTCTTCGCGCGCGATGTAGTGTTCGCTGACCTTGGGCGGCAGCCACGCCGCGAATACCAGGCCCGTGGCGGTGTGCAGCATGGACATCACCGTGCCCTTGCGCATGTTCACGTGTACCGGGTAGCTGGCTTCGGTCATGTGGATCATGGTGGGGCCGTGCGAGCCCAGCACGGCGATGCCCAAGGTATGGCCGATGTCGGATTGCAGCTTGGCGATCTCGGGCATGGCGATGCGTACCGGGTCCAGGCGTTGCAGGCTGACCAAGCCCATCTGCAAGGCGAAGGGGCCCAGTTCGTACTGCCCCGTGGTGGCGTCCTGCTGCACCAGGCCCACGCGGATGAAGCTGACCAGGTAGGGGTGCGCCTTGGCGGACGTCATGCCGGCGCCCGCCGCCAGGTCACGCAGCGTCAGGGGCTTGCCGGCGTCGACCAGCGCGGCCAGCAGCGGCACGCCCACTTCGATGGATTGGATGCTGCGGCGGCCGTCATTGGCGGAGGCAGCGGGGGTCTTGGAGGTGGCCACGGTGTGTCTGACCTTACGCCGGTTGGGCCGGGGTGGGCTGCAGCGGCTGCGATGCTTGGCGCGCCGCCAGCAGCCGATTGGCCATTTCAACAAAGCCCGCGCCGCCGTGAAAGGCCGCCACGAATGCGGGGCGGTCCGTCAAACGGTGCAATTGCGCCTGGATGTTCGCCACGCCGACCGAAATTGGAAAGTACGCGAACATCGGCTCGTCGTTGGGCGAATCGCCGATGAAGAGCGTGCTGTCCAGCGCGTCGGCCACGTCCTGGCCGAATTCGCGCTGGAACATGGTGCGCGTCATGGTCAGCTTGTCGTAGTCGCCAAACCAGCCGTTGACGTGGATGGAACTGACCTTGGCCTGCGCGCCGGCGTCGTGGAAAATCTGGACGATCTTGCTGACGGCCGAATCCGGCAGGGCGGGCACGTCTTCGCAGAAGTCGATGGCCAGATCGGCCACGCGGTAGTCCTGGTCGCTGGCGACGGCACACCCGGGCACCTCGGCCAGGACGCGGTCGCGAATGGCATCCAGGCGCTTGCGGCTGGCCTGGCGCGAGGCGGCGTCCGTCCAGTAATGGGTCGTCATGCGGCGGGCCTGGCGGTCATAGGCGTAGTAGAACGCGCCGTTTTCCCCCACCACGGCGCGCACCGGCCACATGCGGGCGATATGGTCACACCAGCCGGCCGGGCGGCCGGTAATGGGCACCACCTGGATGCCGGCTGCCTCCAGGCGCTCCAGCGCAGCATAGGCGTCGGCTGGCAAACGGCCTTCGGTGGTCAGCGTGTCGTCGATGTCGGTCAGGACGACGCGAACCGCCGCCGCCACGGTCAAAGGCATGGCCGCAAGGGCTTGCATGAGGTTTTTCCTTCGAGTTTTAAGGGGGATCTCCGGGCGAAAGTTTAACCGTATGCCCCCCGCCGAACGGGCTTCTTGCAGACCAATAGGGGTTCTGGGCCCAGGGGCGCTAAAATCCGGGCTTTCCCGCCTGGTTTGCGTGCCCGCCATGTCCGTCCAGTTGTCCTCTTTGCCCGGCTCCGAGCCGGAATCCTTCGGTATCGCTTCGGTAGCCGAGATCATCGCCGAGCTGCGCGCCGGCCGTATCGTCATCCTGGTTGACGAAGAAGACCGTGAAAACGAGGGCGACCTTGTCATGGCCGCCGAATTCGTCACGCCCGAAGCCATCAACTTCATGGTGACCCACGGCCGCGGCCTGGTGTGCCTGACCTTGACCGAAGAACGATGCCGCCAGTTGGAGCTGCCCATGATGGCGGCCCGCAACGGCACGCGCTACGGCACCAACTTCACGCAGTCGATCGAAGCCGCTGAAGGCGTCGAAACCGGTATTTCGGCCGCCGACCGCGCCCGCACCATCCAGGGGGCGGTGGCGCGCGACGCCAAGCCGGCCGATCTGGTCCAGCCCGGCCACATCTTCCCGGTGCGCGCGGTGCCTGGTGGCGTGCTGGTGCGCGCCGGCCACACCGAAGCCGGCTGCGACCTGACCGCCATGGCCGGCCTGACGCCCGCCGCCGTCATCTGCGAAATCCTGAAGCCCGACGGCACCATGGCCCGCTTGCCGGACCTGGTGGAATTCGCCCGCCAGCACAACCTGAAGATCGGCACCATCGCTGACCTGATCCAGTACCGCAGCGAACACGAGTCCATCGTCAAGCGCGTGGGCAAGCGGCCCATGAAGACGGCCTGGGGCACCTTCGAGGCCGTGGCCTACGAAGACGCCGCCACCGGTTCCGCCCACTTGGCGCTGGTGCATGGTAACGTTTCCCCCGACGTCGAAACGCTGGTGCGCGTGCATGAACCGGCTTCCGTGCTGGACGTGCTGGATACCGGCGCCAGCCCGCATAGCTGGGGCGTGGCGAAGGCCCTGGAGGCCATTGCCGCCGCGCCCGCCGGCGTACTTGTCTTGATGAATTGCCAGTCTTCCACCGAACACCTGTTTGGCCAGATTGCCGGCTGGAGCGACCCGAAGGCCCAGGCCGACGCCGCCGCCAGCACCGACCGTTTCGGCTTGCGCACTTATGGCATCGGCGCCCAGATTCTGCGCGACCTGAATGTGGGTCAGATGAGGCTCCTGGCCCGGCCGCGCAAGATGCCCAGCATGGCGGGCTTTTCCCTGACCATTACGGGTTACGATTGCGACCCGCAGAATACTCCCGCAACACACTGAAGGCCGACACATGAACCCTTACATCCTTACCCCCGACCTGAACGGCGAAGGGCTGCACATCGGCATCGTACGCGCCCGCTTCAACGAAGAAATCGGTCAGGCCGAACTCGAAGCGTGCCTGAAGGAATTGGCCGAGCTGGGCGTGGACGAACGCGACGTGATGGTCACCACCGTCCCGGGCGCCCTGGAACTGGGCGTGGCCCTGTCCCACATGGCCGAAACGTTTGAATTCGACGCACTGATCGCGCTTGGCGCCGTCATTCGTGGCGAGACCTATCACTTTGAAGTGGTCAGCAATGAAACGGCCACTGCAATCACCCGTATCTCCCTGGAAACCGGCATCCCCGTCGCAAACGGCGTGTTGACCGTCGACACCGACGAGCAGGCGCAAGCCCGCGCCGCCGGCAAGGGCCGCGATTGCGCCCAGGTGGCCGTTGAAATGGCCAACCTGGTGGCGGCGCTGGAACCCGAGGAAGAAGACGAAGACGAAGACGACGAGGACGAAGATTTTGACGACGAAGAAGACGACGACAAGCGCTGATAGCGCGGCGCAAGCCCGCGCCAACGCGCGCAGCGCCCGCCGCCGTGCACGCGAATTCGCGCTGCAAGGCGTTTATGCGTGGCTGTTGCGCGGCGGCGAAGGCACGCAGGACGCCGGCGAGATCGACGCCCATCTGCGCGACACCGAGGATTTCTCCGAGGCCGACGCGCAATGGTTCAAGACCTTGCTGCATGGTGTCCTGCGCGAAGCGCCCGCGCTGCGCGAGCGTTTCACGCCTTACGTCGACCGCCCGCTGGCCGAGTTGTCGCCCGTTGAGCATGGCATCCTGCTGATCGGCAGCTTCGAACTGATTCATCATGTTGAAGTGCCGTACAAGGTTGCCATCAACGAAGCCGTTGAGCTCGCCAAGTCGTTTGGCGGCACCGACGGCTTCAAGTTCGTCAACGGCGTGCTCGACAAGCTGGCCGCCGATGTGCGTGCGAACGAGGTCCAGGCCGCGGCGCAGCAGCGACGCTGAACTGGGTTGCTGGTCCGGGCCGCAGGCTCGGGCCAACAACCTGTGTAGGGGTCAGGCGCATGCCGCCCTGCGCGCACTTTCCCGGTGCGCCAGGCGTGGTCTGCACCTGACCCCTTCGTATTTGGTATTTGTATTCGTATTCCCGCCGGCCCGTGTGCCGGCCTCTCGGAGTTGCCGTGGCGTCCGAATTTGAATTGATCGCGCGCTATTTCACCCGGGCCGCGCCCGCCGGCTTGCTGGGCGTGGGCGACGACTGCGCGTTGTTTCCCGTGCCCGCCGGCGAGCAGGTCGCCACCAGCACCGACCTGCTGCTGGAAGGCCGCCATTTCTTTCCCGACGTAGACCCCCGCGCCTTGGGCCACAAGTCGCTGGCCGTGAACCTGTCCGACCTGGCCGCCATGGGCGCGCGCCCCATTGGCTGCGTGCTGGGCCTGGCCCTGCCGCGCCTTGACGAACCCTGGCTGGCCGCCTTCGCCGAAGGCTTCCACGCGCTGGCGGCGGCCCATGGCTGCCCGCTGATTGGCGGCGACACCACGCGCAGCGCGCATGACCTGGCGATCAGCGTCACGGTCTTTGGCGCCGTGCCTGCCGGCCAGGCACTGCGGCGCGACGCGGCACAAGCAGGCGACGACATCTGGGTATCCGGCGAGTTGGGCGCGGCCGATGTCGCCTACCGCCTGCTGGACGGCCAGTACCCCGCCAACGACGCCTTGCTGGCCGCCACGCGCGCCGCGCTGGAATGGCCGCAGCCGCAGGTGGCGTTGGGGATGGCGCTGCGCGGCATCGCGCACGCCGCCGTTGATTTGTCCGACGGCCTGCTGCAAGACCTGGGCCACATTTTGGCCGCCAGCCGGTTGGGCGCCCGCCTGGAAGTCGACCGCATGCCGGTGGCCGCCGCCTTGTCGGGGCTGGACGACGCGCCGCGCCGCCGGGCAGTGCTGGGCGGTGGCGACGTCTATCAACTGTGTTTCACCGCCCCGGCCGCGCAACGTGATGCCGTCCAGGCCGCCGCCCGCGCGGCCAGCGCTCAGGTCACTCGCGTGGGCCAGACGCTGGCGCAACCGGGGCTGCAAGTGCTGGACGGGCAGGGCCGGCCGCTGACCGCCCTGCCGGGCGGCTTCGATCATTTCCCCTCCGCCTGAGCAGCCGGTCCCCGCTTCGCCACTTCCCGCTGCCCTTTCCCCTTTTCCTTATCCCCATTCCCCCATCGGCCCAGGATCCATGTCCTCTTCCTCCAAGCCATCTCGCTCCATTCGCGAACGTTCGCGCGCCGTGTATCCCGCGCTTTCTTGGGTGTGCCGCGACCCCGGCCGCCTGATCGCTTTCGGCCTGGGCAGCGGCCTGATCCGGCCGGCATCGGGCACCTGGGGCACGCTACTTGCTTGGGGTATCTGGGTGGCGGCCGCGCCGGCCGCGTCGAACCTGGCCATCGGCGTGTTCCTGGCGCTGGCCTTTGTGTACGGCTGCTGGGCCTGCCACCGCGTGGGCCGCGAACTTGGGCAATCCGATCATGTCGGAATGGTCTGGGACGAGATGGTGGCGTTCTGGCTGGTGCTTTGGCTGACGCCGGCCGGCTGGTTGTCGCAGTTGCTGGCGTTCGCGCTGTTCCGCATGTTCGACATCGTCAAGCCGCCGCCCATCAAGTTCTTCGACGCCCACGTCAAGGGTGGCTTTGGCGTCATGTGGGACGATATCGTCGCGGCCGGCTACGCCTTGCTGGTTATGGCCTTGGTAGTGCGTACAGGAGTCTTGGGATGAACGAACACGAACAACAAGCAGTCACCCGTTCGAATCTTTCGGCGGCGCAGTTGGCGGAAGCCACGCTGGTCGCCTTGGCCGAACGGCTGGGCGATGCGATGCGGCGCAAGGGCTGGATGTTGGGTACGGCCGAATCGTGCACCGGCGGCCTCTTGGCCGGAGCGATGACGTCGGTGGCGGGGTCCAGCGACTGGTTCGAACGCGGCTTCGTCACCTACAGCAACGACGCCAAGGTGACCGAACTGGACGTATCGCCCGACGCCCTGCATCACTTCGGCGCGGTCAGTGAACCCGTGGCGCTGGAAATGGCCAACGGCGTGTTGCTGGCGGCGCCCACCGCGCACATGGCGGTATCCACCACCGGCATCGCCGGGCCGGGAGGGGCCACGCCGGGCAAGCCGGTGGGCATGGTGTGTTTTGGTTTTGCAATGCGCGTGGATGACGGCATCAGCAGCCGCGCCGCCACCCATGTGTTCAACGGCGACCGCACGCAGGTGCGTCAGGCCGCCGTGGAATTCGCGCTGCGCGGCTTGCTGGAATTGCTGGGCGAGCCGGCCTGATTCAATACGCCGCGTTGACCCAGAGAATCAACGCACCGCGTTGATGGCATCCCGCAGGCCCATCGCGGCCTGGCCAGCGGCTTCGCGCCAGTCGTCGCCGCCGCTGGCGTAGATGATGGCGCGCGACGAGTTGATCATCATGCCGCTGCGCGCGGCGTTGGCGCCGGCGTTCACGGTGGCGGTAATGTCGCCGCCTTGCGCGCCGATGCCCGGCACCAGCAGGGGCAGGGCATCGCCAATGCGTTGGCGCACCGCCGCGAGTTCGTTCGGGAACGTGGCGCCCACCACCAGGCCGCACTGGCCGTTGGCGTTCCACTTGTCGGCCACCAGCCCGGCCACGTGCAGGTACAGCGGCTCGCCGTTATCCATCTTCAAAAATTGCAGATCCGAACCGCCCGGGTTGGAGGTGCGGCACAGCACGATCACGCCACGGTCACGCCACGCCAGGTAGGGCTCGACCGAATCCAGGCCCATGTAGGGGCTGACCGTCAGCGCGTGCGCCTGGTAGCGTTCGTAGGCTTCGCGCGCGTAGTTCTCGGCGGTGGAGCCGATGTCGCCGCGCTTGGCGTCCAGCACGATGGGCAGGTCCGGGTGCTTGTCGCGGATGTGCTGGCACAGCGCTTCCAACTGGTCTTCGGCGCGGTGCGCGGCGAAGTACGCAATCTGCGGCTTGAAGCTGCAAGCGTAGGGCGCGGTGGCGTCGACGATGTCGCGGCAGAACTGGAAGATGGCGTCCGGCTTGTCCTGCAATTCGCGCGGAAAGCGTTGGGGGTCGGGGTCCAGGCCCACTTGCAGAAGCGAGTTGCTGGAGGTCCAGGCGTGTTCGAGTTTTTGCAGGAAATTCATGGGGAGTTCAGTGCAGTTTGACCCGGGGGCGCGTGCGCCGCATCAGCAGGCGGGCCAGGGCAAGGGAGGCGGTGCGCGAGATGCCCAGCACCGCTTTGTGGTGCATCAGGTGCAGGCTCATGTACATCAAGCGCGCCAGTGTACCGCTTACGAACAGTCCCCGTCCGGCCAGCTTGCCCATCAGGCTGCCCACCCCGGCGTCCTGGCCCAGCGACACCAGCGAGCCATGGTCCTGGTAGACGTAGGGCGCGGTGGGTTCGGCGGTGCGGCGCAGGCGCGCGGTGAGCTTCTTGGCCAGGTAGTCGGCCTGCTGGTGCGCCGCCTGGGCGCGCGCGGGCACGGTGCGCCCGTCGCGCCAGGGCGCCGCGCAGCAATCGCCCAGGGCCAGAATGTGCGGATCGGGGGTTTCCAAACGCTCGTTGACTTCCAACTGGCCCAGCTTGTTCAGCGGCAGGCCCAGGTCGGCCAGCAGGGCGGGGCCCTTGATGCCGGCGGCCCACATGCACAACTGGGCGGGGAATTCCCGGCCGTCGGCGGTCTTGACGCTATCGCCCGTCACTTCCGACACGCGGCATGACGTTTCCACGCCAATGCCCAGCTCGGTCAGCCGGTTGGTGGCGGCTTCGGATATTTTTTCGGGCAGCGCCGACAGGATACGCGGCGCGCCTTCCACCAGCGTGATGGCCAAGTCGCGTTCGGCGCGGAAGTTCGGCAAGCCGTAGGCGCTGACCACGTGGCTGGCTTCGGTCAGTTCCACGGCCAGTTCAACGCCGGTGGCGCCGCCGCCCACGATCACCAGGTCCAGCCGGGCCGACGGGTTGCGCACCTTGGCCAAGTCCACCAGCGCCATGGCTTTCAGCATGGTCAGGCGGAATTGTTCGGCGTTTTCGGTGGTGTCCAGCGTGACGGCGTGTTCGGCCGCGCCGGGCGTGTTGAAAAAGTTGGACGTGCTGCCCAGGGCCAGCACCAGCGTGTCGTAGCCGAACTCACGGCGCGGCAGCACTTCCTGATTCTGCGCATCATTGACGGCGTCCACCACGATCTGGCGGCGTTCGCGGTCCACGCTCAGCAGCCTGCCTTGCGCGAACGAAAAGCCGTTCATGTGGGCCAGCATCAGGTAGGACAAGCCTTCCTGGTGGATGTCCAGCGTGCCGGCGGCCGCTTCGTGCAGCGACGGCTTCCAGATGTGGAAGGGCCGGCTATCGACCAGCGTGATGTGCTGGCGGCCGTGGATGCGGCCCAGTTTGGCGGCCAGTTCCAGGCCGCCCGCGCCACCGCCAACGATGACGATGCGTTCAGAGCGTGCTGACGTCGAATTAGGCATCATGGCTCCCAGTATAAATACGGCTGCATCCCCCGTGGGATGCAGCCCGTGTCAATGCATGACGAATCGGCTGATGGCCACGCCCACCCAGACGACCCCGGCGAAGATCAGCAGCAGCATCACAGCCGCGCTGCCCAGGTCCTTGGCGCGCCCCAACAGTGGGTGGCGCTCCACCGACAAGGCGTCGGCCAGCGCTTCGATGGCGGAATTCAGCAGCTCGGCCGCCAACACCATCACCACCGTGCCCACCAGGAAAAACACCTCGACCGTGGTGCGCCCCAGAAAGAACGCCGCCGGAATCATCAGCACGGCCAGCGCCAGTTCCTGACGGAACGCGGCTTCATATTTGACGGCCGCTTGCAGGCCTTGCCACGAATAGCGCAGCGCATTCAGGATGCGGCGCAAGCCGCCGGAGCTTTTGAAGGGCGAGTGTTGCGGGTCGTGGGTCATGAGTGCGTAGTAAGGCGGAAGGGTGGCCGCTTTTTAACAGAGTTCGGTTGCCCGCATGGCGTGATGTTGGGCTATGGGCAAACCCTAATTGTGACGCATCGCGGGCAGGCGCAGGATTCTGGTCAATTGGTAAGGCCACTTTACCTTTCTGATATTGCAACACCTGGGCACCCGTAGCCCTACGCAACCCCAACCGCCACCATGCCGATCCAGACCATCGAGCCGCGCCGCTTGTACCGCCAGATCGCCGACCAGCTGCGTTTGCTGATCGAGGCCGGCGAATTCCCCGTGGGCGCGCGTTTGCCGCCGGAACGCGACCTGGCGCTGAAGCTGGGCGTGTCGCGCCCGTCGGTGAGGGAAGCCTTGATTGCGCTGGAAGTGGAAGGCTGGGTGGAAGTGCGCATGGGGTCGGGCGTGTATGTGCAAAGCCTGTCGGGCGCGCCGCGCGCCAGCCTGATGGCGGAAAGCCCCTTGGAAACCATCCGCGCGCGCTGGACGATTGAAGGCGAACTTGCCGCGCAGGCGGCCCGCAACCCAACCCCCGCGCTGGTCGATGGGTTGCTGGAGGCGGTGGGCGCCATGGAAGACGAAGCCCGCGCGGCCAGCGTGCCCATACGCGGCGACCGGCTGTTCCATTTGCGCGTGGCCGAAATGGCCAGCAACGCCGTGCTGGTCCGCGTGGTGGGCGAGTTGTTCGACGAACGCCACAACCCCTTGTCCGTGAAGCTGGGCGACTACTTCGAAAACCCCGATAGCTGGGCCGCCGCCATCACCGAGCACCGCCGCGTCATCAGCGCCATTGCAGCAGGCGACGAGGCCGCCGCGCGCGCCGCCATGCATCACCATCTTTCCTGCTCGTTCGACCGCTTGACCGCCAGCTGGCCGGGCGCGGCCGAAACGATGCGCATCGATAGCAAAGAACCGGCGGCGTCCTGACGCCACCGGGGATCCGTAGTCGCAGTACGAAGGTGCAACCTGTATGTGAAATTCCGATGTGAAACATAAAGCGGGCCGGCCCAAAACAACATACGCCGCGCCCGCCACCTCAAAGAGAGGAGACAACATGAATAAAGGCAACGCTATCAAAGTGCTGTTTGCCGCCGTCGCGCTGGCCGTCAGTGGCAGCGCGCTGGCGCAAACCAAGTTGAAATGGGCGCACGTGTACGAGACATCCGAACCCTTCCATACCTCGTCGGTGTGGGCGGCGCAGGAAATCGAAAAACGCACCAACGGCCGCTATCACATCGATGTCTATCCCGCCTCTCAGTTGGGCAAGGAAAACGACATCAACCAGGGGCTGACCCTGGGCACGGTAGACATGATCATTTCCGGGTCCAGCTTCGCCGCCAAGAGCTTCCCGCGCATCGGCGTCACGTACTACCCCTACACCTTCCGCAGCCCCGAGCACCTGATCGCCTACACCAAGAGCGACGTCTACAAAGAGCTGACGCAAGGCTACGACCAGAAAAGCGGCAACCACATCGTTGCCACCACGTACTACGGCACGCGCCAGACCACATCCAACCGCGCCTTCACCAAGTGCACCGAGATGAAGGGCTTGAAGATCCGGGTACCGGACGTGGCTGCCTACCTGGCCATGCCGCGCGCCTGTGGCGCCAACACCGCGCCGATTGCGTTTGCCGAGGTCTACCTGGCCTTGCAGAACGGCACGGTGGAAGCGCAAGAGAACCCGCTGACCACCATTGAAGCCAAGAAGTTCTACGAGGTGCAGAAGAACATCATCCTGACGGGCCACATCGTCGACCACCTGAATACGGTCATCTCGGGCAAGCTCTGGAAGAGCCTGTCCGATGCCGACAAGAAGGTCTTCGCCGAAGTCGCGCAGCAGGCGGCGGAGAAGGCCTCGGCCGAGGTCGCCGCGAGCGAAAAGAAAATGGTGGATGTGTTCAAGCAGCGCGGGCTGAACGTGGCCGAGGTCAATGTTGAAGACTTCCGCAAGACCGTGTTGGAGAAGGTGCCGTTCGAGCAATACGGCTACCAGAAGTCGGATTGGGAAAAGATCCAGGCGGTGAAGTAGCCGCGTGTGTTCGCTGCACGGGGTAGCGGCACACGGTAGCTGTCCGTCGTCGCTACCCACGGAACCGGGGGGGGGGGGGGGGGGGGG